>NZ_JAUYUS010000092.1 GCF_030694575.1 Parvibaculum sp. | reverse complement strand
TCCGGTTGCCGTCTTCGGCGGCTATCTGGCGACGCTCGCCGACCAGACCTGCTCCTTCGCGCTGATGACCATGCTGAAAGACGACCAGAATTTCACGACGGTGGATTTGCAGATGCATTTCTTCCGTCCGGTGACGGAGGGCATCCTCGCCTGCGAGGGGCATGTGCTGAATGTGTCGAGGACGCAGGCCTATGTGGAAGCGGTGTTCACGAATGGCGACGGCAAGCTGGCGCTGAAGGCGCGGGCGGTGGAGCGGATTATCGCGGGGTGAGGAATATTCTCGGTTTAAAATAAACAATGTCACCCCGGCGAAAGCCGGGGTGACATGTTTGTTTTTGGCCTCTACTGAAAGCTACTTCACCCATTTCCCGATGATCTGCTGCAACGCCCCGATGGCTTCGAGGCGGCCGAGCCAGTCGTCGACCCGCGTCTTGAACACTTCGTCCTGTGGCAGCAGATAGGCTTTCTCGGCGCGTGTGAAAGGTTTGTCGGGATTGATCGCGCAAAGCTCGGGATGCTCGCGCGCCATGATCCGCGTTTCGATGGCGTCGGTCATCATCACATCGGCGCGGCCTTCGACGATCTCCTCGAAGATGGTGGCGTTGTCGGTGTGGAGCAGGATCCGCGCCGTCGCGATATTCGCGCGGGCAAATTGTTCGTTGGTGCCGCCCGGATTGACGATCACGGTGACGCCTTCGCGGTCGATCCCGTCCAGCGTCTGAAACCGCTCCGCGTCTTCGCAGCGCGCGATCGGCGCCTTGCCGTCGCTCAGCAGCGGATCGGTAAAGAAGGCCGTCTCCTTTCGTGCCTCGGTGATCGAAATGCCGCCCATCGCGATGTCGAATTTTCCGGCCGCAAGGTCGTCCATCAGCGTCGGCCAGCTCGTCCTGACGATGACGAGCCGCGCATCGAGATCGGCCGCCAGCGCCTCGGCCAGGTCGACATCGAGACCCTCGAAATGGCCTTGCGGGGCCTCCCACGAGAACGGCTTGTAGTCGCCGGTGAGGCCGACCCGGACCTCGCCCCGCGCGGCGATGCGGTTGAGGGTCGGGCTTCCCTCCCACCGGGCGCTGGCCTGGGCGAGCGGCAGCAGCAGGAGGAGGACGAGGGCGGGGATGAGGCGGCGGAAATGGTGCATGGCGGGGACTATAAGGCCCCCGGACGCCCCCCGAAAGCGGCGGGAAAGGCGGGGGCCTTTACTGGACTGTTAAGGGGCCGGCTGCTAGAAACGCGTCCCATGAGCACGCCCGATTTTCACGGGGTCCGCCCCCGCATCACAGCGCGAATTACAGGCCCGGCCGGCCGCTGAGGGACCGCAAAGGTTCCGCGCGGCACGAGCCGGGTGTTTCTGTTCGAAGATCGCGCAACCCCAATATCCGGGACCATTCATGTCCACCGAAGAAAACCCCACCGGCCGCGACTATCGCGACACGCTTTTCCTGCCCACGACCGATTTTCCGATGAAGGCGGGGCTTCCCGCCCGCGAGCCCGAATGGCTGGCGCGCTGGCAGAAGCTCGGCCTCTATGAACGGCTCCGCAAGGAGGCGAAGGGCCGCGAAACCTTCATCCTTCATGACGGCCCGCCCTATGCGAACGGCAACATCCATATCGGCCATGCGCTGAACAAGATTCTGAAGGACGTCGTCGTCCGCTCGCAGCAGATGATGGGCAAGGACGCGGCTTACGTGCCCGGCTGGGATTGCCACGGGCTGCCGATCGAATGGCAGATCGAGGAGAAGTACCGCAAGCAGGGCAAGAACAAGGACGAGGTGCCGCCGCTCGAATTCCGCCGCGAATGCCGCGAATTCGCGCAAGGCTGGGTCGACGTCCAGAAGGAAGAGTTCAAGCGCCTCGGCGTCAGCGGCGAGTGGGACAATCCCTACCTCACCATGTCCTTCGACGCGGAAGCGGGCATCGTCCGGGAATTCCAGAAGTTCCTGATGAACGGCTCGCTCTATCGCGGCTCGAAGCCCGTGATGTGGTCGGTGGTGGAAAAGACGGCGCTGGCGGAAGCGGAGGTCGAGTATCACGACCATGTCAGCCACACGATCTGGGTGAAGTTTCCGGTGGTGAAAGGCGCGCTCGACGGCGCGGCGATCGTCATCTGGACGACGACGCCATGGACCATCCCCGCGAACCGCGCGATCTCCTATTCGCCGAAAATCGCCTACGGCCTTTATGAAGTCGCGGGCGAAAAGCTCGTGCTGGCCGACGCGCTCGCCGAACAGGTGAGGAAGGACGCGAAGGTCGAGGCATGGACGCGGCTTCGCGATGTGACGACGGATGAGCTCAAAAACACCGTCTGCGCGCATCCCTTCGCCGGCCAGGGCTACGATTTCGACGTGCCGCTGCTGGCAGGCGATCATGTGACGGAGGAAGCCGGCACGGGCTTCGTGCATACCGCGCCGGGCCATGGCCAGGACGACTACATCATCTGGGTGGAAAATTTCGGCTCGAAGGACATCCCGGAAACGGTGAACGAGGAAGGCGTCTATTACGATCACGTGCCGCTTTTCGCGGGGAAGTTCGTGCTGACGCGGCAGGGCAAGGAAGGCAACGCCAATGCCGCCGTGATCGAGGAATTGCAGAAGGCGGGGAAGCTGCTCGCCAACGGCAAGGTGACCCACTCCTATCCGCATTCATGGCGCTCCAAGGCGCCGCTGATCTTCCGCAACACGCCGCAATGGTTCGTGGCGATGGACGCGAAGGTGGAAGCGGCGGCCGGCAAGCCGTTCCGGCAGGTGGCGCTGGAAGAGATCGAGAAGGTGCGCTGGGTGCCCGCGCGCAACCGCAACCGCATCTATTCCATGGTCGAGACGCGGCCCGACTGGGTGCTGTCGCGCCAGCGCGCCTGGGGCGTGCCGCTGACGCTCTTTGTACGGAAGGATGACGGTACGCTGTTGCGCGACGAGAAGGTGAACGCGCGCATCGTCGAGGCCGTGGCGAAGGAAGGCGCGGATGCCTGGTTCGAACGGCCGGCAGCCGAATTCCTCGGCAATGAGTATAACGCGGACGATTACGAGCGCGTGACGGACATTCTGGACGTCTGGTTCGATAGCGGGTCCACGCACGCTTTCGTGCTCGAAGCGCGCGGCATCCCGTCGCCCGCCGACCTCTATCTCGAAGGCTCCGACCAGCATCGCGGCTGGTTCCAGTCGTCGCTCCTGGAAAGCTGCGGCACGCGCGGCCGCGCGCCCTACAAGCAGGTCCTCACCCATGGCTTCACCATGGACGAGAAGGGCCGCAAGATGTCGAAGTCGCTCGGCAACGTCATCGCGCCGCAGAAAATCGTGGAGCAGAACGGCGCGGACATCCTGCGCCTCTGGGTCGCCTCGACCGATTATTGGGAAGACCACAATATCGGCAACGAGATCATCAAGTCGAACGTCGAAGCCTACCGCAAGCTCCGCAACACGTTCCGCTACCTGCTCGGCAATCTCGCGGGCTTCGACGAGGCGGAGCGCGTCGCGGTCGCCGACATGCCGGAACTCGAACGCGCGATCCTGCACCGCCTTGCCGAACTCGACGAGTTGGTGAGGAAGGCCTATCTCGATTACGACTTCAAGCGCGTGACGCATACGCTGTCGAACTTCATGAATGTCGATCTCTCGGCCTTCTATTTCGACATCCGCAAAGACACGCTTTATTGCGACGCGCCGTCATCCTCACGCCGCCGCGCCTGCCGCACGGTGCTGGATGAACTCTTTTCGCGCCTCACGGCGTGGCTCGCGCCCGTGCTCTGCTTCACGGTGGAAGAGGTCTGGCTGACGCGCTTCCCCGGCGACGATGCCTCGGTGCATCTGCGCACCTTCCCCGAAACGCCGGGCGAATGGCGGAACGAGGCGCTGGCCGAGAAATGGCGCAAGGTGCGCGAGCTTCGCCGCGTCGTCACCGGCGCGCTCGAAGTCGAACGCCGCGAGAAGCGCATCGGCGCGAGCCTCGAGGCGGCGCCGGATGTCTATGTCTCGAAGCCCGATTATGTCGCCGCGCTGAAGGGCGTCGATCTGGCGGAGCTTGCGATTGCGAGCCAGGCGGTCCTGATCGAGGGCGAAGGCCCGGCGGACGCTTTCCGCCTCGACGACGTGCCGGGCGTCGCCGTGGTGGCGAAGCTGGCGGAGGGGCGCAAATGCGCGCGCTCATGGCGTATCCTTCCGGAAGTGGGCACCGATCCCGACTATCCCGACCTGTCGCTGCGCGATGCGGCGGCGGTGCGGGAATATGACGCGCGGGGCTGAACCCAAGCGCAACGGAGGAAAGATGGACCGTCCGACGCGAGAGACCTTCTGGGGACCGTTTTCGCTTTTCGGCGCTCTGATCGCGCTGGCGGGCTTCGCCCTCGACCGGCTGCACAAATGGTGGATGCTCGACGTCTATGGCATCGCCGCGCGCGGCCGGGTGGAGATCACCTCCTTTTTCGACCTCGTGATGGCCTGGAACAACGGCGTCAGCTACGGCCTCTTCCAGGCCGAAACGGCGCTCGGCGTCGCCATTTTGGCCGGGTTCGCCCTGCTGGTCATTTGCGGCCTCGGGCTCTGGCTCGCCCGGGTGGAACACAAGGCGACCGCGCTCGCCATCGGCCTCATCCTGGGGGGCGCGCTCGGCAATGTTTACGACCGCATCGCCTATGGCGCCGTGGCCGACTTTTTTAGTTTTCACGCCTTCGGTTTTTACTGGTATATCTTCAACATTGCCGATGTGTGGATAGCCTTGGGCGTTGCGCTCATCATCCTTGAATCGGTGTGGCCGGGCCTTGTCGGCGCCGGCAAAAAGAAAGATGGCCCGGATAGCGAGACGGGCGGTACGCCGGCCTGAACGGCAGAAGCCTCTCGATCATCGGTCATCGTTAAGGAGACTGCGGACGTGAATATCGAAGCGACTATCTCCCGGAAGGCAGGCTGGGGCGTCAAAACGGCGCTGTTCGCGGCTCTTTCGGTTTCGCTGGCCGCCTGCGGCGGCGGGAGCCTTGGCGATGCGCTCGGTTATGGCAAATCCGCTCCCGACGAATTCGCCATCGTCACAAAGGCGCCGCTCGTCATTCCGCCCGACTATTCGCTGCGTCCGCCGCAGCCCGGCGCACCGCGCCCGCAGGAGATGGAGCTTCAGCCGAGCGTCGGTGCGCAGCGCGCGCTGATGGGCGACGCGGCCGTCGCCGCCGGCGGCAGCGCCGCGCCGTCCGCCGGCGAGCAGGCACTGCTGGACCAGAGCGGCGCCGCCAATGCCGACCCGCGCATCCGGCAGGTCGTGAACGCGGAGACGCGCTCGCTGGTCGACCAGGACAAGTCATTTGTGGACAACGTCGTCTTCTGGAAGCAGCCGGGCGTGCCCGCCGACGAGCGCCTCGTCAATCCGAAGGAAGAGACGCAGCGCATCCAGCAGAACGAAGCCGAGGGCAAGTCCGTGACCGAGGGCGAGACGCCCACCGTGAAGCCCAAGAAAAAAGGCTGGTTCTCCGGCATTTTCTGAGCCGGGACAAGCTGGACATGATGGCCGGCGGGTAACCCCGCCGGCTTCATTTTGCGGGCCGCCGGCACCGGCCTTCCCGCCGGCCCGCCTTTCCCCGGAGGGAAGATTTGTTCCGTTCCCGTACTTTCGCCGCCCTGCCTTTTGCCGCCCTGATCCTCGCCGTCGGCCTCGGTCTGCTGTTCGCGCGCGGCGGCAACGCTTCGGATCCCGCACCGGCCAGTTTCACGCTTTCCAACGGCATGAACGTGCTGGTGATCCCCGATCACCGCGCCCCCGTCGTCACCCACATGGTCTGGTACAAGGTCGGCGCGGCCGACGAGACGCCGGGCAAGACCGGCATCGCGCATTTCCTCGAACACCTGATGTTCAAGGGCACGAAGGAAATCCAGCCCGGCCAGTTCTCGCGCATCGTGGCACGCAATGGCGGACAGGACAACGCCTTCACCAGCTACGACTTCACCGCCTATTTCCAGGTGATCGCGAAAGACCGCCTGCCGCTCGTCATGGAGATGGAGGCCGACCGCATGGTCAACCTACAGTTGACCGACGCGGAAGTGCTGCCCGAGCGCGACGTGGTGCTGGAAGAACTGCGCATGAGGATCGAGAACAATCCGATGGCGGAACTTCAGTCCGAAATGAACGCCGCGCTTTACGGCGAGCATCCGTTCGGCCGCGACATCATCGGCTACAAGGACGAAATCGCGGCACTCGACACGGAAGACGCGCTGGAGTTCTACCGGCGCTTCTACACGCCCGCCAACGCGACGCTGATCGTGGCCGGCGACATCACGGAAGACGAGTTGAGGCCGCTCGCCGAGCAATATTACGGCGTCATCGCGGAGCGCGCGCCGGTGTTCCACCGCAACCGCCCCGCCGTCGTCTGGCCCGAGGAGGACAAGCGCATCGTCCGGCGCGACGAGCGCGTCCGCGAGCCGACATGGATCCGCGTGTTTCCCGCACCGAGCTATTCGGCGGCGGAAGGGCGCGTGACGGCCGCCTTCGACGTGCTGGCGGAAATTCTCGGTGGCGGCACGACGAGCCGTCTCTACCGCTCGGTCGTCGTGCGGCAGGGCCTCGCGACGGGCGCACAGAGCTGGTACGAGGGCAGCCGCCTCGATGCCGGCAAGTTCGGTCTCTATGCGCTGCCGCGCGTCGGCGGCGATCTTCCCGACCTCGAACGGGCGGTGGAAGCCGAAGTGGCGCTGCTGCTCGAAAAGGGCGTGACCGACGAGGAGCTTGAACGGGCGAAGACCGTGATCCTCGCCAGCACTGTCTATGCGCGCGACAGCCAGCGGAGCATGGCCTACAGCTATGGCGAAGGTCTGATGACGGGTCTGAGCGCCGAAGAGATTCACGAATGGCCGGAGCGCGTTCGCGAGGTGACGAAGAAGGATGTCGTCGAGGCGGCGAGGATCATTTTCTCCGGCACCTCGTCCGTGACCGGCGAACTGCTGCCGGAGGGCCGGTCATGATCCGCGCCGTCTTCATGCGCCCCGTCGCATTGCGCTGCGTTCCGTTCGCGCTCTGTCTTCTTCTGTTCGCCGCGCTTCCCGCCGCAGCGATGGATATCGAACGGGTGGTGAGCCCGGGCGGCATCGAGGCCTGGCTCGTGCAGGAAGACGAGGTGCCCGTTATCGTCATGAACGTGGCCTGGCGCGGCGGCACGGCGACGGACGAAGCCGGCAAGGCGGGCGTCGCCAACATGGTTTCGGGTCTGCTCGACGAAGGTGCCGGCGACCTTTCCTCCGAACAGTTCCAGAGGCGCCTCGACGAGACGGCGGCGCGGATTTCCTTCTCCGCCGACAGCGACTATTTCAACGGCACGCTGAAGACGCTGGCGGACCGGAAGGAAGAGGCGTTCGGTCTTTTCGCGCTGGCGATTTCCTCGCCGCGTTTCGACGTGGAGGCGGTGGAGCGCATTCGCGCCCAGATCGGCTCCATCGTCGCGCGCAACCGCGAGTCGCCGGACTGGATCGCGAGCGACGCCTGGTACAAGGCGGCGCTGGGCAACCATCCTTACGCGCTGGAAAGCGACGGCACGCCGGAAACGATCGCGAAGATCACCCGCGACGATCTTCTCGGCTATACGAAGAAGACGCTTGCGCGCGACAACCTGAAGATCGCCGTCGTGGGACCGATATCGGCGAATGAACTCGGCTCGCTACTCGACCGGACGTTCGGATCGCTTCCCGCCGAGGCATCGCTGCCGGATATCCCCGACGCGACCGTGGCGCCGGAGGGGCAGGTGATCGTCACGGTGCGCAATTTTCCGCAAAGCGTCGTGCTCTTCGGGACGCAAGGTCTTGCCCGCGACGACCCGGATTTCATTCCCGCTTTCGTGATGAACCACATTCTGGGCGGCGGCAGCTTTTCCTCCCGTCTCATGGAAGAGGTGCGCGAGAAGCGCGGCCTCGCCTATTCGGTCGGCACCTATCTCAATCCGATGAAGCAGGCGGCCATGCTGATGGGCCAGGTCGGCACGAAGAACGAGCGCGTCGGCGAGACGCTCGCGATCGTCCGCGATGAAATGAAACGGATGCGCGACAAGGGCGTGACGGAAGAAGAACTGAACGACGCCAAGACCTATCTGACCGGCTCCTATCCGCTGCGTTTCACCTCCAATGCCTCCATTGCGGGCCAGCTTCTCGGCATCCAGCTTGAAGACCTCGGGATAGATTATATCGACCGCCGCAACGGCCTGATCGAAGCCGTAACACGGGAAGATATCGAGCGCGTGGCGCAACGCCTTCTGCGGCCGGAGAACCTGCTCGTATCCGTGGTCGGCAAGCCGAACCTTTCGCCGAAAGCCGAAGGCCTGCCCCCGACGGACGACATGGCGCCGAAGCCCTCGACTCATCCCGCCGAAGGCCCTCAATAGCCATCGGACGAGGGGGAACCGCGACGGCTGGCCGCGCGTTTTCGTTCTTGTTACGGTTTACCGCGGGCCCGCGATTCTTCGGGCGGGGCTTTCCTCAATGGTGGATTTTCGCACATGGCCGATCTCGCTCTGCCCTACAGCCAGTCGCTCGACAATTGCTTCGCCGACGCGATCGGCGAGGGCGGCCTGACGAAAAAGGCTTACGACGCCGCGCTCGGCGAAGCGGACAAGGCGCTGGACTGGCTGCGCGGCGCCTATGAGAGCGGCGAACTGCCGCTGCTGCGCGTGCCGGAGCGGACGGACGACATCGCCCGCATCGAGGAAGTGGCCGAAGGGCTCCTCGACAACACGACCGATATTTTCATTTTCGGCATCGGCGGCTCGGCGCTCGGCGCGCAGGCGCTGGCGCAGCTCACAGGCTGGGGCACGCAGGCGAACATCCAGAAGGGGGTACGCATCCATATTCCGGACAATCTCGATCCGGTGACGATGGACGCGGTGTTTGCCAATGCCGACCTGCGGACGACGCGCTTTCTCGTCGTCTCCAAATCGGGCGGCACCGTGGAGCCCGCGATCCAGACGCTCTCCGCCATGAGCGCGCTCGAAAAGGCGGGCGGCGGAAAATACATGAAGCAGCATTTCGCGGTGCTGACCGAACCGGCGAAGAACGGCAAGCCGAACCCGATGCGGGCGCTGGCCGAAGCGCATGGCTTTCCGACGCTGGAGCACGATCCGGGCGTGGGCGGGCGCTATGCGGTGCTGACCAATGTCGGCCTGCTGCCGGCCTATCTGCTCGGCCTCGACATCGCGGCGGTGCGGGCGGGCGCGGCGGCGGCGCTGAAGCCGGTGCTGAAAGGCGCGGCGGCCAAGGACGTGGCCCCGGCGGCGGGCGCGGCGCTTTCGGTTGCGATGGCGCGGGAGAAGGGCACGGCGATGTCGGTGTTCCTCGCCTATGCCGACCGGCTGGAACGCTTTCTCGCCTGGCATTGCCAGCTCTGGGCCGAAAGCCTCGGCAAGGACGGGCAGGGCACGACGCCGGTGAAGGCGCTCGGCCCCGTCGATCAGCACAGCCAGCTCCAGCTCTGGCTCGCGGGCCCGCGCGACAAGCTCTACACGGTCTTCATGACGGAAACGAAAGGCAAGGGCCCCGAGGCGCTGGAAAGCATTGCGGGCGCGAGCGAATTCGCCTTTCTCGGCGGCCGCAAGGTGGGCGATCTCGTCGATGCGGAGCAGCGCGCGACCGCCGATACGCTGGTGAAAAACGGCCGCCCGGTAAGGGTTTTTTCGCTGAAGGAACTGAACGAGAAGACGCTTGGCGCGCTCTTCATGCATTTCATGCTCGAAACCATCATCGCGGGCCGAATTCTCGGCGTCGATCCCTTTGACCAGCCGGCCGTGGAAGAGGGTAAGATACTGGCGAAGAAGTATCTGGCGGAAATGAAAGCCTGACCCTGACATGAGCCGTATCCGGCGCCTGAGCGAAGGGACGATCAACCGCATCGCCGCCGGCGAAGTGGTGGAACGCCCCGCGAGCGCGGTGAAGGAGCTCGTCGAGAACGCGCTCGACGCGGGCGCGCGCCATATCGACATCGCGATCGACGGCGGCGGCCGCGACCTCATCCGCGTGAGCGACGACGGCATCGGCATGAGCGCGGAGGAACTGGCGCTCGCGGTCGAACGCCATGCGACCTCGAAACTCCGCGTCGATGCGGGCGGGCAGGAGGATCTGCACGACATCGCGACGCTCGGCTTTCGCGGCGAGGCGCTGCCCTCGATCGGCGCGGTAGCGAGGCTTTCCATCGTCAGCCGCACGCGCGACGCCGACAGCGCGCACCGGATTTCGGTGGAGGGCGGCCGGGTGACGGGCGTCGAGCCCGCTTCCGGCCGGACGGGCACGCAGATCGAGGTGCGCGACCTCTTCTACGCAACGCCCGCGCGCCTGAAATTCATGAAAAGCGAACGCGCCGAAACGCTGGCGGTCTCCGACGTCGTGAAGCGCCTCGCCATGGCGCATCCGGAAGTCGGCTTCACGCTGACAAGCACGGAGCGGAACCTGCTCCGGCTCGAACCGGAGCTGCCGGGCGAGGCCGGGCGGCTGATGCGGCTCGGCGCGATCATGGGGCGCGACTTCGCGGAGAACGCCATCGCCATCGACGCCATGCGCGAGGAAATCGGCCTTGCCGGCTTCGCAGGCCTGCCGACCTATAATCGCGGCACGGCGCAGATGCAGTATCTCTTCGTCAATGGCAGGCCCGTGCGCGACAAGCTGATCGTCGGTGCGGTGCGCGGCGCCTATGCGGATTTCCTCGCCCGCGACCGGCACCCGGCGGTGGCGCTCTTCGTCACCATCGATCCGCGCGATGTCGACGTGAACGTGCATCCGGCCAAGGCGGAAGTGCGCTTCCGGGATGCGGGGCTCGTGCGCGGGCTGATCGTCGGTGCGTTGAAGCGCGCGCTGTCGGAGGCGGGCCACCGCGCCTCGACGACGGTTGCGGGCGCGACGCTCGGCG
Organism: Parvibaculum sp.; assembly: GCF_030694575.1. Classification (GTDB taxonomy): domain Bacteria; phylum Pseudomonadota; class Alphaproteobacteria; order Parvibaculales; family Parvibaculaceae; genus Parvibaculum. Next base: position 46,334 of record NZ_JAUYUS010000092.1, on the reverse strand, counting down.
CGTTGCGGCCTGAAACGACGACGCCTGCCTATACGGGCACCTGGCGGCCCGAACCGCGGCCAGGCTTCGCGGAAGAGCGCGGCGCATGGCAGGGCGCCTTCACGGGTCTCGCCGCGCAATCGGCCCGCGTCGAACCGCTGCCGCAAGACGAGACGGAGACCGCGGCGGGCTTCGCGCTTGGCGTGGCGCGCGGGCAGTTGCACGAAACCTACGTGATTGCGCAGACGGCGGACGGCATCGTCATCGTCGACCAGCACGCGGCGCATGAACGCCTCGTCTATGAGCGCATGAAGAAGGCGATGGCGGCGCAGGGCGTCGCCCGGCAGATCCTGCTCATTCCTGAAGTCGTCGATCTCGACGAGGCGGAGGCCGAGCGCCTCGCGGCGCGCGCGGGCGAACTCGCCGAACTCGGCTTCGTGCTCGAAGCTTTCGGGCCGGGCGCGGTAGTCGTGCGCGAGGTGCCGGCGATCTTCGGCAAGCTCGACGTGCAGGCGCTGGTGCGCGACCTCGCCGACGATCTCACCGAACTCGACGAAGCCCTGTCGCTGAAGGAAAAGCTGGAAGAGGTCTGCGGCACCATCGCCTGTCACGGCTCGGTGCGCGCGGGACGGCGGCTGACGGCGGAGGAGATGAACGCGCTGCTGCGCGAGATGGAGGCGACGCCCCATTCCGGCCAGTGCAATCACGGCCGCCCGACCTATGTCGAACTGAAGCTCGCCGATATCGAACGCCTATTCGGCCGGCGCTGACGGCAATATCCCTCTCAGGAAATCCGAAAGATTGTCGGTCACGTGATGGACATGCGGGCCGTCCGCGCCCTCATGCGACAATTGCTGATGCCGCTCCGGCCCCGGCAGGCCGGGCCTGACCCAGACCGTCGTCATGCCGAGCGCGTGGGGCGCCTCGAGATTGCGCGCGATGTCCTCGAACATGGCGGCGCGCGCGGGCTCTATGCCGGTCGCCTCGATCAGGCATTCATAGGCGCGGCGGCGCGGCTTCGGCTCGTATTGCGCCGTCACGATGTCGAATATGCCGTCGAAGACATGATCGATGCCGAGCTGGCGCACCACATTTTCCGCATGCGCGACGGAGCCGTTGGTGAAGACGATCTTCCGCCCCGGCAGCCGCGCGATCGCCTCGCCGAGCGCCGCATCCGCCATCACGGCGGAGACGTCGATGTCGTGGACGAAGTCGAGAAATTCCTTCGGTTCGAGGCCGTGAACCGCCATCAGGCCGGACAGCGTCGTGCCGTGCTCGATGTAGAAATCCTTCTGGATGCGCCGCGCCTCGACCGGATCGACGCCGAGATAGCGCGCGATGAAGGCCGTCATCCGCTCATCGACCTGCGCGAAGAGATCGCAGGCGGGCGGGTAGAGCGTGTTGTCCAGGTCGAAAATCCAGCTGTCGACATGGGCAAAGCCCCGTGGCGCGATACCCCGGGCGGGTGCACCGGCGGTCGCGGCGGGAAGAGGGGTCGGCGTCTGCATTTGCCATATGTGCCCTGCATTCGTGCCTCTGACAAGGCGGCGGCCGCCGATTTTCGCTCCAGGGCCCGCCGGGTTAAGCAGACGTTAATCGCCTGGCTTGGAAACTGGCCGTTGCATCTCTCCGCGTTGCGTCTTCAGGAGCGGCCATGGCCTCCGGCCTTCTGTCCAGATTATTCGGCCGGCGAAAGCTCCCCCCGGAGCTTCGCTACGAGGACGCGCGCCAGGTGCTCGAAAGCCATCAGAGCGAAATGAAGCGGGAACTGGCGGTCCGCACCGACGCCCCGCCCGAGGCGCTTTATTATCTCGCCTGCGACGACGACACCCGCGTCCGCAGCCTCGTCGCCGCGAACCCCTCCGCGCCCGCCCAGGCGAACGAGCTGCTGCGCACCGATGCCGACGTCGAAGTGCGCGAGGAACTGGCGCGGAAGATCGCGCGCCTGATGCCGGACATGCCGGCGACGGAGCGCAGCGCCCTGCAGCAGCGCACGGTGGCGCTTCTCGACAGGCTCGCCGAGGACGAATTGCCGCGCGTGCGCGCGATCATCTCGTATGAACTGGCGCATTGCCCCACCATATCCCGCAGGCTCGCGCGACGGCTTGCGGACGACGTCGAGTTCACGGTCTGCGGGCCGATGCTGAAATACTCCCCCCTGCTCTCCGACGAAGACCTGATCGAAATCATCGCGACGAGCCGCGTCGAAGGCGCGGTGGAGGCGATCGCGCAACGCGAAAACCTGAGCATGCGCGTCTCGGACGCCGTGGTGGCGACGCTCGATATACCCGCCGTCGCACAACTGCTCGCCAATCCGAGCGCGGATATTCGCGAAGAAACACTGGACAGCGTGATCTCGCGCGCCGCCGGCATCGAAGCCTGGCACCGCCCGCTGGTCATGCGCACGGACCTGTCGCTCCGCGCCGTTCGCCGCATCGCGACTTTCGTGTCCCGCTCGCTGATCGACGAGCTGGCGCGCCGCCATGCGCTCGACGAGGAGATATCGAACTGGCTGAAGCTCCGCGCCAAGGCCGCGATCGAGAAGGACACCGAAGGCGCGGAACCGCAGGTCGCACGCGACGCGATCCGCGAGGCATATGACGCAGGCCGGCTCGGCGACGAGCAGGTGGTCGAGGCCGCCACCATGTCGCAAAGACCCTCGGTCGTGCAGGCGCTCTCGCTGCTTTCGGGCGTGCCGCCTGCCAGCGTCGAGGCCGTTATCGCCGCCCAGAGCGGCGGCGGCATCACCGCGCTGTGCTGGACCGCAGGCCTCGCGATGCGCACCGCGCTCGCCATCCAGACCTATATCGCGCATGTGCCGCGGGAAAGCGTGGTGCTGCCGCGAGACGGTATCGACTACCCGCTGGATGAATCCGAAATGCGCTGGCACCTGCAGTATTTCGGCATCGACGCGGCACGCCGCAAGACGAGCTAGTCGAAATCGACCGACCAATAGGGCTTGCCGCCGGTCTCGACGCGCATGAAACCCCGCTGGTCGAAGCCGCGCGCGGCGCAGCGGTCGCGTCCCCTGATCTGAAAGCGCGTCGCCTTGGTGCAGAAGTTTTCCGTGCCGCCCCAGATCATCGGCTCGCCGTTCCGCCGCTCGACCGAACCGGCATCGTCCACGGCTTCGGCATAGGCGAAATAGGGACCGCCCGAGAGCTTGCCCTTGATCGACTTGCGACAGGTGCCCGGCTCGATGCGTATCCAGCCGCTCGACATATCGCTGTCGCCATTGCGGTAGCCGACGGCGGCCCATACGAGCTCTTCCGTCCTGTTGCAGAAGTTGAGCCCGATCGTCTCGTGCTCCTCAAGCGCCCGCGCGGTCAGTTGCCCGATCAGCGCCTCGTCGATCTTTCCTGTGACGGAGATGTTCGCCGAACGCTGAAAGGCCTCCACGGCGCGCAGCGTGTTGCGCGCCGCGACGCCGTCGATCCGGGTGATCGAAAAACCGATATCCTTGAGGAGCCGCTGCGCACCCGCGATGCGGGCCTGTTCCATGACGTAGTCGCTCGCCTCCGAGAAGGTCGTCGCCCAGTCGGCGCCGGGCTTCGTGTCCACCTTCAGGAAGTCGGCGGAATCGTAGCCGCGCATCGCGCATTGCTCGCGGCCTTCGATGGTGAAGTCCCGCTCGACGATGCAGAAGCGCTCATTGCCGGAGAAATATTTGACGCTGCCTTCATGCGCGTCGATGGACCGCGCGAAGACATAATAGCCGCGGTCGCCGATAGGACCCTCGAGCATCGTGCCGCAATCGCCGGGCGGTATGCGAAGCCAGCCCCGGCTTGTCCATGCGCCACCCTCCTCGACGGCAATCGCACCGTCGAGCACATAGCTCGTCTTGTTGCAGAACCGATAATCGGCATGAGCCAGGGCGGGCAGCATCAGCCATGCGAAAAGGGCGGCAGCGGCGATCTGCAGGCTCTTTTTCATGCGCTCGGCCGCCCCCTGATCCGGCCAAGGGAACCATAGCCCGGGGTGCCGCGCGAAAAAACCTTTGAAATCGCGGTTGCGCTACTTCTGGATCAGCGTGCCGGCACCGTGCTCCGTGAAAAGTTCGAGCAGCACGGCATGACGCACGCGGCCATCGAGAATGACCACCGCTTCGACGCCGCCCTCGACGGATTCGATGCAGGTTTCGAGCTTCGGGATCATGCCGCCCGAAATCGTGCCATCCTTCATCAGCGCTTTCGCCTCCGCGACGGTGAGCGCCTCGATGAGCTTGCCGTCCTTGCCGAGAACGCCCGTCACATCGGTGAGGAGGAGAAGACGCGCCGCGCCCATCGCGGCGGCGATGGCGCCCGCCACCGTGTCGGCATTGATGTTGTAGGTATGCCCGTCGCGCGAGATACCGACGGGAGCGATGACCGGGATGATGTCGGACTTCTGGATGACGTCGAGGATTTCCGGATTGATCTTTTCCGGCTCGCCGACGAAGCCGAGATCGAGGAGTTTCTCGATATTCGATTCCGGGTCGTGAACTTTCTGATGCACCTTGCGCGCGACGACGAGGTTGCCGTCCTTGCCGCAAAGACCGACGGCGCGTCCGCCCGCCTGGTTGAGCTGCGCGACGATCTGCTTGTTGATGGAACCCGCGAGCACCATCTCGACGATTTCGACAGTCGCCTTGTCGGTGATGCGGAGCCCGCCGGAAAATTCGCTCTTGATGCCGAGCCGGTTCAGCATCGCGCCGATCTGCGGCCCGCCGCCATGAACGACGATGGGATTGAGCCCGGCCTGCTTCAGCAGCACGATGTCGCGCGCGAATTCGGCGCCGAGTTCCTCGTCGCCCATCGCATGGCCGCCATATTTCACGACGACGGTGCGCTTGTCGTAGCGCTGCATGAAGGGCAGCGCCTCGGAGAGTATCCGCGCCCGTTCGAGCCTCGCGTCGTCCTGGGCCTTCGCGCCCTTATCGGTATCCGGCATGAGCTTTTCGATCGCCTCCTGCTTTCCGCCAGCCGCTGAATTCTAGTCCGCCCGCTTATACCCCAGCGCCGCGGGATCGGCCAGTGAGGCGATCTCGGCGCGCAACTCGGCGATGCCGGTGCCTTTCTCGCTGGAGGTCGCGACGATCCGGGGATGGGCCGCGACGTGGCGGCGGATGCCGGCCCGGACTTCGTCGAGCCGGGTTTCGAGCTCGCCCGCCTTGAGCTTGTCGGTCTTGGTGAGGACGATCTGGTAGGAGACGGCCGCCTCGTCGAGCAGCTTCATCACCTCGTGGTCGTTGTCCTTGAGGCCGTGCCGCGCGTCGATCAGCATGAGGACGCGCCGGAGCGGCACCCGGCCGCGCAGATAGGACATGACGAGGTCCGTCCACTGATCGACCCGCGTCTTCGTCTCGCGCGCATAGCCGTAGCCCGGCAGGTCGACGAGCATGATCGCCGGATGGCCGCCCGCGCCCAGCGTGAAGAAGTTGAGCTCCTTGGTGCGGCCCGGCGTGTTCGAGGTGCGCGCCAGCGTCTTGCGGCCGGTCAGCGCGTTGATGAGGCTCGACTTGCCGACATTGGAGCGGCCTGCAAAGGCCACTTCCGTGACGGTGGTATCGGGCAGGCCGTCCATCGCCACGACGCCGCGCACGAAGTCGCAGGCCTGCGCGAAGAGCCAGCGGCCCGCTTCGATATTCAGCGCGTCGGTATCGGGACCGCTGCCGTCGGGTGCCTCATCGGCCATCGGCTCAGGATTTCGGCTTGTCGCCGCCGGTGAAGACACCGGCCAGCTTTTCAAGCCCGAGATTGGAGAAGATTTCGATCTTCACGCCCTGCCGCTTCATGATGACGCCCTGCTGGATCACCGAAAGCGTGTTGTTCCACGCCCAGTAGATCACGAGACCCGCCGGGAAGCTCGCCAGCATGAAGGTGAAGATGACGGGCATCCAGGTGAAAATCTGCGCCTGGATCGGATCGGCGGGCAGCGGGTTCATGCGCTGCTGCACGAACATGGTGAAGCCCATGATGAGCGGCCAGATGCCGATCATCAGCATCGAGGGCGGATCCCAGGGAATGAGGCCGAACAGGTTGAAGAGCGAGGTCGGGTCCGGCGCGGAGAGATCGTTGATCCAGCCGAAGAACGGCGCGTGGCGCATTTCGATGGTGACGAACAGCACCTTGTAGAGCGCGAAGAAGACGGGGATCTGGATCAGGACGGGAAGGCAGCCGGCAAGCGGGTTCACCTTCTCCTTCTTGTAGAGCTCCATGATCTCCTGCTGCTGCTTCATCTTGTCTTCTTTGTAGCGCTCGCGCAGCTTTTCCATCTCCGGCTGCAGCTTCTTCATCTTGCTCATGGCCACGTAGGATTTGTTGGCGAGCGGATAGAAGACGAGCTTGATGAGCACGGTGACGACGAGAATGGCGATGCCGAAATTGCCGACATGCAGTGCAACGAAATGCAGCGCATCGAACATCGGCTGCGTCAGGAACCAGAACCAGCCCCAGTCGATCAGCAGGTTGAACTTGTAGATGCCCGCATCGCGGTAGCCATCGATGACCTTGCTGACCTTCGCGCCGGCGAACAACCGGTTGCGGAGTTCGAGGCTTTCGCCGGGCTGGACGCTCTGCGCGCCATAGCGGAAATCCGCCTGATAGTTTTCGATCGCGGCGTCCGGATGTTCGCTGAAATTCGCGACGAAGCTTTCGCCCGTCTGCGGCACCAGCGCGGCCGCCCAGTATTTGTCGGTAATGCCGAGCCAGCCTTCGTTGTCGCTGACCTGTACCGGACCGTCCTCCGAGGCGTCGTCGTATTTGATCGCCTTCTCGCCGACGCTCGGGAATTCACCGATGAAGCCCTCATGCAGGATGAAGAAGGAACTGCCGGCAGGCTTGCCCGTGCGCGAGATGAGGCCGTAGGGGTAAAGCGTCACTTCGTTCGCCGAACGGTTTTCGATCCGGTCGGTGACGGTGAAGAGGAAATGGTCGTCGAGCGTAATCTCGCGGTGGAAGACAAGGCCCTGGCCGTTGTCCCAGCGCAGGGTCACCGGCGTCTGCGGCGTTAGCCGGTCGCCGGCTTCCAGTTCCCACTCGGTGGCGGAGGTCGGCAGGTTGACGTTGGCGCCGGGGGCGGCGATGAAGCCGAACTCGGAGAAATAGGGCGTCTCCGTTTTCGCCGGCGAGAAGAGCACGACTTCCGGGCTCTGCGGATCGACCGTCGCGCGGTACTGGCGCAGCCTCAGATCGTCGAAGCGCGCGCCGCGCAGCGAAATCGATCCGTCGAGCTCATGCGAACTGATGACGACGCGCGGGCTCTGCGCCAGAGCCTGGTCGCGCGCCACTGCGCCCGCGGCCGCCACGCCGGGCGCGCGCTGCGCCGGTGCTTCGACGCTGGGCAGCCGGGCGTCGCCGGGGGCTGCCGTGCCGGGCGCGGGTTCGGCCGTGCCTGTCTCTTCCGTGGCCGCCTGCTGCCGCGCACGTTCCGCCTGCATCTGCGGTTCGATGAAGAAATACTGCCACCCGATAAAGACGAGGACCGACAGGAAGATGGCGATGATGAAGTTGCGGTTGTCACCCATGGGGATCGTCTTTCGGAGATGCAGGCTCTGAAGCGGCGGAGGAAGCGCGCGCGGTGCCGGTGCTGTTGGCGTGAACGGTACGGAGCGCGAGGCGCAGGTCGTCGAGAAGATCGGGCCAGCGCCGCGTGAGAGTGGCCTGCCGCCCGATCAGGACGTAGTCGTAACCGTCTTTTGCGGCGAGTGGAAGGATTTCAGCGGCCGCAGCGCGCAAGCGCCGCTTCGCCCGGTTGCGAATGACGGAAGATCCGACTTTGCGGGTAACGGTGAAGCCGACGCGGGGAGGGGCGGTGTCGCCGCGCTCCCGGGCCTGCAGCACGAGGCCGTGTTCCGCCCGCTTGCGCCCGCGGGCGGCGGCGAGAAAGTCGCGGCGTTTGCGTAGGCGCTCGATCTGGCTCATCGCGGCCAAGCTCCGATGCGCGCCCGCTGGAAATGCCACGACGTTGGATGTCAGGCGGAAAGCCGCTTGCGTCCCTTGGCCCGGCGCGCGGCGAGAACCTTGCGGCCGCCGACGGTCTGGGTGCGCGCACGGAAGCCGTGGCGGCGCTTGCGGACGAGTTTGCTCGGTTGATAGGTCCGTTTCACGTCTCTTCTCCGGCGGTCTGGGCCGAGCCCGGCGCCTGCCAGTCCGCTGGCCGGTCGGGCTCAGGGCGGTCTGCAGGCCGCCTCGTGCATGCCAATAAAAACAAGAGCCGCAGGCGTTGCCACCCGACGGCTGTCTGGCGGGGTGTATAAGCGATAAGGCCCGCGGAAGTCAACGGCGGCGGGGCATTTGCCGCCACATCGCCCGACTTATCACCGGCCCTGAACTTGTCTCACAAATGAGTGATACCCCCTGTCGCTTCCGCCGCTTATGCGTAATGTCGCGGCCGGACAGGTAAAACAGGCCGGACCGCGTGCAAACGAGCCACAATACGGTAAATGACGGCCTCCCGGGCGACCGCCTGGTCCGGGTTGTACTTGCTTTGTTCCTTGTACTCGGCTCCATCCTGCCCTCGAAGGCGGAAGAAGCGAAAATGCCGGATCATGGCGAGTGGGCCCGATTGCTGTCGGTCTATCTGACCGAAGGCGAGAGCGGCGAGCCCAACCGGGTCGGCTACGGCGCGCTGAAGGCCAATGCGGCCGATCATGCGGCGCTGAAGGCCTATATCGCCGCGCTGGAAGAGGTGGCGCCGGAAAGCCTCTCCCGCGACGAGCGCTTCGCCTACTGGGTCAATCTCTACAATGCCCTGACCGTCGACGTCGTGACGGACCATTACCCCGTCGCCTCGATCCGCGACATACGCATCTCGCCGGGCTTTTTCTCCAGGGGACCGTGGGGCAGGAAGCTTGTCACCGTGGCGGGCAGGGAGCTGTCGCTTGACGACATCGAGCACGGCATCCTGCGGCCGGAATTCAAGGACAGCCGCGTCCATTACGCGGTCAACTGCGCCGCCCGGGGCTGCCCGGACCTCGCGCCGGAGCCTTATACGGGTGCGGCGCTCGACGCCATGCTGGACGAGGCGGCCCGCGCCTATATCAACAGCCCGCGCGGCGCCGAAATCGGGGACGGCAAGCTCACCGCCTCGAGCATTTTCGACTGGTACCGAAAGGATTTCGGCGGCACCGAAGCGGGCGTGCTGGCGGAACTCCGGAAATATGCCGGTGCGGAGCTCCGCGCCGGGCTGGAAAACATCACCGCCGTGTCGTCTTATCGCTACGACTGGTCGCTCAACGATGCCGCCCGCCCCGGGGACGAAAAATGACCGAGCCCACTCCCGCCGCCAGCCGCCTGTCGCTGCGCCGCCTTCTGCCGCTGATCGTTCTGGCGGCGGGCCTTGCCGCCTTTTTCGCGCTCGGCCTGCACCGCTACCTGACGCTCGATACGCTGCGCGACAACCGGCAGGCGCTGGCCGGCTGGGTTGCCGACCACTGGCTGCTCGCGGCGCTTGCCTATGTCGGCGCCTATATCGCGATCGTCGCCTTCTCGCTCCCGGCCGCGCTCGTCGCAACGCTGACGGGCGGCTTCCTGTTCGGCACGGTCTTCGGCGGCCTCCTCACGGTCATCGGCGCCACCATCGGCGCGACGCTGCTCTTTCTCGCCGCCCGCACCGCGCTCGGCGACATGCTGCGGGCGAAGGCGGGGCCGAAGCTGCGCAAGCTGGAGGAAGGCTTCGGCGAGAACGCCTTCAGCTACATGCTGGTGCTGCGCCTCGTGCCGCTCTTTCCCTTCTTTCTGGTCAATCTCGCGCCCGCCTTTCTCGGCGTGCCGCTCCGCACCTATGTTGCGGCGACCTTTCTCGGCATCCTGCCGGGGACCTTCGTCTATGCGAGCCTCGGCAACGGCCTCGGCGCCATCTTCGAGGCGGGGCGCGACCCCGATCTCGGCCTCATTTTCCAGCCGCAGGTGATAGGGCCTATCCTCGCTCTCGCGCTGCTGGCGCTGGTGCCCGTCGTCTATCGCCGCTTCGCCGGCAAAGGCCGGACAGGCGCGGCCGAATAAATCATCCTCCCGCGAAGGGCGGCGGGACATTCTCGAGAGGGCTCATGGCCAAACGGATCAAGGCTGACATCTGTGTCATCGGCGCGGGATCGGGCGGCCTGTCGGTCGCGGCGGGCGCAGTGCAAATGGGCGCACGCACAGTGCTGATCGAGCGGGACGCGATGGGCGGCGACTGCCTCAACACAGGCTGCGTGCCGTCGAAGGCGCTGCTCGCCGCGGCGAAACAGGCCTACGGCATGGGTGAGGGCGAACCCTTCGGCATCGCGCCCGCAAAGGCGAAAGTGGATTTCGCCAAGGTGCAGGATCACGTGCACGGCGTCATCGCCGCCATCGCGCCGAACGATTCCGTGGCGCGCTTCGAGGCGCTCGGCGTCACCGTTATCAAGGACCACGCCCGCTTCCGCGACGGCGGCACCGTGATCGCCGGCAACGCGGAAATCTCGGCGCGCCGCTTCGTCGTCGCCACCGGTTCGCGCGCGGCCGTGCCGCCGATCCCCGGCCTCGACAAGGTGCCGTTCTACACGAATGAAAACCTGTTCGAGAACAGGGAGTGTCCGCGCCATCTCATCATCGTCGGCGGCGGCCCCATCGGCATGGAAATGGCGCAGGCGCATCGCCGCCTGGGCGCCCGCGTGACGGTGCTGGAGGGACTGCGCGCCTTCAACCGCGACGACCCCGAGCTCTCGGCCATCGTCATCGACCGGCTTCGCCGCGAGGGTATCGAGATTCTCGAAGGCGTGAAGGTCGCAAGCGTCTCCGGTGAGGCCGGAAGGATTTCCGTCGAGATCGACGACAAGGGCGAGAAGCGCACCGTCGAGGGCTCGCACATCCTGATCGCGACCGGCCGCCGCGCCAATGTCGAAGGTCTCGATCTCGAAAAGGCCGGCATCGAATACAGCGACCGCGGATTGAAGGTCGACGACCGCCTGCGCACGACGAACAAGCATGTCTTCGGCGTCGGCGACGTTGCTGGCGGCCTCCAGTTCACGCATGTCGCCGGTTATCACGCGGGCATCGTCATCCGCAATGCGCTCTTCCGCGTTCCCGCCCGCGCCGATCACAGCGCGGTGCCGTGGGTCACCTTCACCGACCCGGAACTTGCCCATGTCGGCGAGACGGAGGTCTCCGCGCGCGACCGCAACATGAAGATCAACGTGCTCAGATGGCATCTCGCCGAGAACGACCGCGCCCAGGCCGAGCGGCAGACGGAAGGCGTCATCAAGGTCGTCACCGACACGCATGCGCGCGTGCTCGGCGCGACGATCGTCGGGCCTCATGCGGGCGAGCTGATCCTGCCCTGGGTGCTGGCGAAGTCGCAGGCGCTGAAACTGAGCGCCATGGCAAGCGTCATCGCGCCCTATCCGACGCTGTCGGAAATCAGCAAGCGCGTCGCCGGCAGCTATTACACGCCCACGCTCTTCAGCCCGAAGACGCGGATGCTGGTGCGTTTTCTCGGTCTCTTCGGTTAAGATCGTCCGCAGCGTCAGGTTTCGGAGAAAACCCGAACGATGAGAGCGACGGCGGACGATACTTGCAGGATCAGGGAAGGCTGGTGGCCGCGCCTCGCGCGTCCGCTACGCGGCTCGCTGTCCCGCCGCCTCCTGGTGCTCACGATCCTCTTCGTGATGCTGGCGGAAGTGCTGATCTTCGTGCCGTCGGTCGCGAACTTCAGGCTGAACTGGCTGGAGCAGCGCCTCGCCGCCGCGCAGATCGCCTCGCTCGCGCTCGAGGCGCGGCCCGATAATATGGTGTCGCCCGCGCTCCGCGAGGAATTGCTGAAGAATGCGCAGGTCTATGCCGTTGCGCTCCGCCGCGACGATGCCCGCCGTCTGGTGCTGAGCGAGGACATGCCGCCCATGGTCGACACGAGTTTCGACCTTCGCGACGCCATGGCCATGCGCCTCATCATGGATGCTTTCGAAACCGTCTTCGCGGGCGATGGCCGGATTGTCCTGGTGACAGGCAGCCCACGCTTCGGCGCCGGCGAGTCGATCGAGATCGTCTTCAACGAGACGCCGCTCCGCCACGCGATGCTGCGCTACGGCAAGAACATCTTTCTGCTTTCGCTCGTCATCTCGATCATCACTGCAAGCCTCGTCTTCGTCGTGCTTCATTTCGTGCTTGTCCGGCCGATGCGCCGCATCACCGGCAACATGGTCGCCTTCCGCGACAATCCGGAAGACGCGCGCCGCGTCATGGCGCCTTCCGCGCGGGCGGACGAGATCGGCGTCGCCGAGCGTGAGTTGTCGCTGATGCAGAAGGAAATCAGGGCGACCCTGAGCCAGAAGGCGCATCTCGCCTCGCTAGGTATCGCGGTGAGCAAGATCAATCACGATCTCCGCAACATTCTCGCCAGCGCGCAGCTCATCTCCGACCGCATCGGCGCCATCGACGATCCGACCGTGCAGCATCTCGCGCCGCGCCTCTTCGCTTCCATCGACCGCGCAATCGAGCTCTGCACCAATTCCCTGAAATTCGGCCGCGCGGAGGAGACCGCGCCGCGCCGCCGCCGCGTCCCGCTCGCATCCTTCGCCGACGAGGTGGCCGAGGCCGCCTGGCCGGAGCGCGAACTTGTCCATTGGGTGAACGACGTGCCGGCGGATCTGGAAGTGGAGGCGGACCCCGACCAGTTGTTCCGTATCCTGCTCAATCTCATGCGCAATGCCGCGCAGGCGCTGACCGATGGCCCGGCCGACCGGCAGAAGGGCGGCGAGGTTCGCATTGCCGCCTGGCGCGCGCAGGATCACGTCCATATCGACCTGTCGGACACAGGGCCCGGCCTTCCCGCCAAGGCGCGCGAACATCTCTTCGAAGCCTTCTCCGGCGGCACCCGCGCCGACGGTACCGGCCTCGGCCTCGCCATCGCGGCCGAACTCACGCGCATTCATGGCGGCCATATCGAACTCTTGAAAAGCGATGCCTCGGGAACGACCTTCCGCATCTGCATACCGGACGGCGCCGGTACGCTTTACGAATGCGCCGAGGCCGAAAGTCTTGCCGCCGCATCCGCGGCGCGGGGATAGAAGTGGAAATGGATTTGATGAAAGACGACGGGCTTCCCCCGCCCGCCCCACAACGCGACTGGGCGCTGTTTCTCGATTTCGACGGTACGTTGACAGAGCTGGCGCCCTCGCCGGACGCGGTGGTGGTGGACGCGGCCATGCCGCGGGTTCTCGCCGGCCTGCTCGACGGCCTCGGTGGCGCCGTCGCGGTCGTCTCCGGCCGCCCGCTCGCCGAGCTCGACCGTCTTCTCGGCGTCGTGCTGCCGGGCGCCGGTGTGCATGGGCTTGAATTGCGCGAGCGCCCGGATGCGGATGTCCATCCGCCGGTGGAGGAGGAAGACATCGCCCTGATCGAACGCGCCCTCGCACCGCTCGTCGCGGGCGATCCACGCCTCATTCTGGAAACAAAACCCGGCGCCCTCGCACTTCATTATCGCCGGGCGCCGGAGCGCGAGATGGAATGCCGTGCGGCGATGGAAGCCGCTTTCGCCGCCACTTCCGGCCTCAACCTCATCGACGGAAAAATGGTGCTGGAGGTGAAGCCCGACCATGTGAACAAGGGCTTCGCCATCGAGAGCCTGCTGAAAGTTCCACCTTTCGCGGGCCGCCTTCCCGTTTTCGCGGGCGACGATCGCACCGATGAGGACGGCTTTGAGGTCGTCAGGGCGCTGAAAGGCGTTACGATAAAAATCGGGCCGGGAGCCTCCCGCGCCGAATACCGCGTGGCCTCCGTCGAGGCGTTCATAGACTGGCTGAAAGAGGTGGCGTCGGTGCTTTCGGACACCGGCTGATGTATCGGAGACAGCAGACAGGAACTGGTTTTGTCATCGCTTGATCTTGGAGTTATCGGAAACGGCACCTTCGGTGCCCTGATCGACAAATGGGCACGCATCGTCTGGTGCTGCCTGCCCCGTCTGGATGGCGATCCGGTCTTCTACGATCTTCTCAACGGCCGCCCGGAAGCTGCTTCGCAGCCCGAAGCGGACCGCCCCGAGCGGGGCTTCTGGTCCATCGAGATCGAAAATGCCGCCTCGTCGCGGCAATTCTACCGCGAGAACACAGCGGTCCTCGTCACCGAACTCACCGACCGCGACGGCAATGCCGTCGAAATCTGCGACTTCGCTCCGCGCTTCACACGGCGCGAACGCATCTTCCAGCCCATGACGCTGGTGCGCCGCGTGCGGCCGCTCGCCGGTTCGCCGCGCATCCGCATAAGGCTCCGCCCCGGCTTCAACTACGGCGCCCAGGAGCCCAGCGTCACGCGCGGCAGCCATCATGTGCGGTTTTTTCACAGCGGTTTGGCGCTCCGCCTCTCGACCAATGCGCCCCTCACCTACCTGCTCGACGAGACGGTCTTCAATCTGACTAACGCAATCAGCTTCATCATGGGCCCCGACGAGACGCTGACCGGCGGTGTCGAGGAAACCGCGCGCGAGTTCGAGGAACGGACGGAGGATTACTGGAAGCGTTGGGTGCGCCGCCTTGCCCTGCCGCTCGAATGGCAGCAGGCCGTCATTCGCGCCGCCATCACGCTGAAACTCTGCTGCTATGAGGAGACGGGCGCGATCGTCGCGGCGCTGACGACCAGCATTCCCGAAATGGCGGATACGGAACGCAACTGGGACTACCGCTTCTGTTGGCTGCGCGATGCTTTTTTCGTGATCCGGGCGCTCAACTCGCTGGCCGAGGTCGAGACGATGGAAAATTATCTCCGCTATCTCAACAACATCGTCGGTTCCGCACCGGACGGCCATCTCCAGCCGGTTTACGGCATCGGCCTCGAAACCCGTCTCAACGAAGACATCGTCGACACGCTGCCGGGTTATCGCGGCATGGGCCCCGTCCGCCGCGGCAACCAGGCCTATGAGCATTTCCAGCACGACGTCTACGGCAATGTAATACTTGCCGCATCGCAGTCCTTCTTCGACGAAAGGCTGCTGCAACGGGCGACCATGGCCGATTTCGAGCGCTACGAGAAGGTCGGCGAGCGGGCCTATGCGATGCACGACCAGCCGGATGCCGGCATGTGGGAACTGCGCACCCGCGCCCGCGTTCACACCTCGTCCAGCGTCATGTGCTGGGCCGCCTGCGACCGGCTCGCGCGCATCGCGGAACATCTCGGCCTCACCGAGCGCTCGCGCCACTGGCGCCGGCTCGCCGACGAGGTCCACGCGATCATCTGCGAGCGGGCATGGAGCGAAAAGCTCGGCGCGTTTACGGAAAGCTTTGAGGGCGAACAATTCGACGCAGGTCTTTTGCTGATGGCGGAAGTCAATTTCATCCGCCCCTCGGACCCGCGTTTCCAGTCCACGCTTCTCGCGGTCGAGAAGGCTCTCCGCCGCGGCCGGCACATGTTCCGTTACGCGACGGCGGACGATTTCGGGTTGCCCGGGAACGCATTCAACATTTGCACGTTCTGGTACATAGACGCCCTCGCCCGTGTCGGCAGGACGGATGAAGCCCGAGAGATTTTCGAATCCATTCTCGCATGCCGCAATAGTTTGGGTCTGCTCTCCGAAGACATCGATCCGGCCACCGGCGAACTTTGGGGGAATTTTCCGCAAACCTACTCGCTTGTCGGCATCATCAACGCGGCGATGCGTTTGAGCCGCAAGTGGGAAGAACAGGTATGAGCCGGCTAGTCGTCGTTTCCAATCGTGTCGGACCGGTCAAGGATGCAGCGCGCGCGGGCGGTCTCGCCGTCGCGCTGGTGGATGCGCTGCGGGCGCGCGGCGGGCTCTGGTACGGCTGGAGCGGCAAGACGGACAGGCGCGCGGTCGACTACGCCTCGATCGAGGATGCCGGGAGCCTCGAACTTGCCACTGTCGATCTCACCCCCGACGAATATGAGGACTACTATAACGGCTTCGCCAACCGCTGCCTCTGGCCGCTCTTCCACTACCGGATCGACCTCACGGCCTTCGACCGCCGCTTTTACGAAGGCTACCGGCGGGTGAACGCCAAATTCGCCCGCGTGCTCTATCCGCTGCTGCGCGCGGACGACACGATCTGGGTCCACGATTATCACTTCCTCGCCTTCGGCAATGAACTCCGGCAGATGGGCGCGGAGCAGCCGATCGGCTTTTTCCTTCACATCCCTTTTCCGGCCCGCGAGGTGCTGGCGGCGCTGCCGCATCACGACGCCATGGTGCGCGGCCTCTTTGCCTATGACGTGCTGGGTTTCCAGACCGAGCAGGATGTCGAGCGTTTCCGCGATTATGTGGTCCGCGAGGCCAACGGCATCGCGAATGGCGACAAGCTCCATTGTTTCGGCCGCACGGTCACTGTCCGCGCTTTCCCCATCGGCATCGATACGGAAGGCTTCGCCAATATCGCCGCGCAGGACAAGGAAGCCCGCCGCCAATACGACAAGGTGACCAAAGGGCTGGGCGACCGCACGCAGATCGTCGGCGTCGACCGTCTCGACTATACGAAAGGCATCGCCGAGCGCTTCCACGCCTATGAGCGCCTGCTGCGCGAATATCCCGAGACGCGGCGCGAGGTCTCCTACCTCCAGATTGCGGCCACCTCGCGCGGCGAGGTGCTGGAATACCGCCAGATGCGCGAGGAACTGGATGGACTTTCGGGCCATGTCAACGGCACCTTCGGCGAATTCGACTGGACGCCGTTGCGCTATCTGAACAAGCCCATGCCGCGCCGCGCGCTTGCCGGCCTCTACCGCGCCAGCAAGATCGGCCTCGTGACCCCGCTCCGCGACGGCATGAACCTCGTCGCCAAGGAATATGTCGCGGCGCAAGACCCGGAGAATCCGGGCGTTCTCATCCTTTCGCGCTTCGCCGGGGCTTCCTATCAGATGCCCGAAGCGGTTATCGTGAACCCCTACGACACAAAGGGAGTGGCGGATGCCCTGCAGATTGCGCGCTATATGAGCCTGCAGGAACGCCGGGAACGCTTCGAGGCGCTGATGAAAAGACTGAAGGCCGAGGATGTCGCCCATTGGCGCGACGACTTCATGTCGACGCTCGCGACCGTAACGCGACGACGGACGATCTCGGCCGTATCGTGATTTTGCCGGGGGAGGCATCGCTGCTCGTCGCCGATATAGGCGGCACCAATGCGCGCTTCGCCCTGGCCGTGGCGCGGGACGGCGTCATCGAACTTTCTCAGCCCACCATTTTCCAGACCGCGGATTATGCCCGCCTCGACCTGGCGCTCACCCGCTTCCTCGACGAGGCGGGCCGTCCGGCGCTGGCCGGTGTCGCTGCCTGTGCCGCCGGGCCGGTGCAGGGCGAGGGCGGGGCCGCGCATATCGCCATGACGAATTGCCCTTGGGATGTGACGGCCGCAACGTTGACGAGCGTGACGGGCATGGCGAAACCTCGCCTGATGAACGACTTCGCGGCGCTGGCGCTCTCCATCCCCGCGCTCACGGAACGCGACCTCCATTCCGTCGGCCCCTTGCGCAAGGGCGTCGCGGGCGCGCCGGTCGGCATTCTCGGCGCGGGTACGGGCCTCGGCGTCTCCACGCTCGTCTTCGATGGCGGCCGCGACATCGTGGTGGCGGGCGAGGGCGGCCATGTCGATCTCGCCCCATCCGATGCGCGCGAGGCGCTGGTGCTCCAGCACCTCCAGGGGATCTATGGCCACGTCTCGGTCGAGCGCGTGTTGTCGGGTCCGGGCCTTGTCACGCTTTATGGCGCTCTTGCCGCGCTTTCCGGCGCGGCGGCCGGGCCTTCTCCCTCCCCCGCCGAAATCGCGGCGCGCGCGCGGGCAGGCACCTGCCCCCTGTCGGTGGAGGCCGTGCGGCTGTTCTGCGGCTGGCTCGGCGCCGTGGCCGGCGATCTTGCGCTCACTGTCGGTGCGCGCGGTGGCATTTATATCGGCGGCGGCATTGTGCCCGGCTGGCTTGCCGCCGGACCGGGCCTTTTCGACGAGACGCTGTTCCGCGCGCGCTTCGAGGCGAAGGGCCGCTTCGACGCCTATCTCGCGGACATACCCGTCTTCGTCATCGGGCGGACGGATGCGGCGCTGCTCGGCCTTGCCCGCGCAGCGCAGGCCCCGCTTTAGGGCTGCTCCGAAATCACCGTACCGTCGCGCCGCGGATCGGCGGCTCCCTCAAGCCCGTGCTGCGTCACGAGAATGCCGTGCAGCCCGCTCATCTGCGGACGTATCTCCACCTTGTGGCCAAGCTGTCCGAGCTGCGGCGCCAGCGCCTCCAGATCCGTACCGGCCTCGATTTCCAGCGCGCCGTTCCGGTCGAGAAAGCGCGGCAGGGCGATCGCCTCCTTCATGCTCATGTCCCAGTCGATCAGCGCGATCAGCGTCTGCGTCACATAACCGATGATGCGGCTGCCGCCGGGCGAGCCGATGACGGCGCGGAAGGCGCCATCCTCGTCGAACACGATGACCGGCGTCATGGACGAACGGGGCCGCTTGCCCGCCGCCACCGCATTCGCCACAGGCCGGCCGTCTTCCTCCGGCGAGAAGGAGAAGTCGGTGAGCTGGTTGTTCAGGATCATGCCGCCCGCCATCAGATGCGCGCCGAACGGGCCTTCGACGGAGGTGGTCATGGAAACCACATTGCCGTCGCTGTCGACGATGCTGAAATGACTGGTGGAGGGCCGGTCGACCGGCTGGTTGAGACCCCAGTTGAAGGCGCGTTCGTCCTTCAGCCGTCCGGCCTTGGCCTTGCCCATCGAGAGGCTGGCGTCGATCTGATCGGCGCGGGACTTTAGATAATCCTTGTCGAGCATGGCCTCGACGGGAACCTCCACGAAATCCGGGTCGCCGATATATTTGTCGCGGTCGGCATAAGCGAGCTTCTCCGCCTCGGCAATGAAATGCACCGAGGTCAGCGTCATCGGTTCCATCCCGCGCAGGTCGTAATTTTCGAGGATGCCGAGAATCTGCAGCGCCGTGAGCCCGCCCGATGTCGGCGGCGGCATCGAGCAGACGCGGTACGCGCGGTAGGGCGCGCAAAGCGGCTCGCGCTTCTTCGCTTCGTAGCCGGCGAGGTCGTCGAGCGTCAGCGTACCGGGCCGCGCCGGCGCGTTCTGCACCGCCGTCACGATTTCCTCGGCGACCGGCCCCTCGTAGAAGCCCTGCCAGCCCTTCTCCGCGATGAGTTTCAGCGTCGCCGCGTAAGCGGGGTTCGTCAGCGTTTCGCCTTCGCCGTAAGGCACGCGCGCGCCGCCGTCCTTGTCGTCCTTGCGGTAGAAATAATCCTGCGCCACCGGCATTTGCATCAGCACCGGGTCGCGCGCGATCGCCTGCGCCAGTTTCGGCGCCACCTGAAACCCTTCCTCTGCGAGCTTTATGGCGGGCTGGAAGAGCTTTGCCCATTCGAGCTTGCCGTGTTCGCTATGCGCCAGCCACAGCATCTTGACGACGCCGGGCGTGCCGACCGAGCGTCCGCTTATCATCGCGTCGAGAAAGGGGAGGGGCTCGCCGTTCCCGTCGAGAAAGAGCGCGGGCGTCGCGCCCTTGGGCGCCGTCTCGCGGCCGTCATAGGCGTCGAGCCGGTCCTCTCCCTTGTCGAAATGCAGCATGAAGGCGCCGCCCGCGAGGCCGGAGGATTCCGGCTCGACCAGCGACAGCACTGCCTGCACGGCGATGGCGGCATCGACCGCGCTGCCGCCCTGCCGCAGGATTTCCGCGCCTGCCTCGGTCGCATAGGGGTTGGCCGCGGCCACCATGAAGGGAGAGGGTTCTTTCTCCTGCCACCATTGAGCGAAGCCCGCGAAGAGAAGCAGCAGAACGACCGTCAATACGCCCAGCGCCGCCAGAATTCGCGTCAGCTTCATCCTTTGTCTCCCTTTGCAGCCGCTTCTCCGGCCGGTCGCGGCCGCGTGTCATCCTAGAGCATCGACCAGAAAGTTGCAGACTTTCCGGTGCAAATCATGTTCTGGATTCTGCATTGCTCAGATTTCGCCCCCGGCACGCGAGAGGTCACGACATGTTCCCCGGCACCATCCGCAAAGGTCCCCGCAACCATCTTTGCGATGTCGGCGGTCTTCTGGTCGGCAACGCGGAAGACATGGGCGCCCGTACCGGCGTCACGGTCGTCCTGCCGGAGGCGCGCGCGGTCGCGGGCGTCGATGTGCGCGGCGGAGGACCGGGCACGCGCGAAACCGACGCGCTCGATCCCGCCTGTCTCGTCGACGAAATCGACGCCGTGGTGCTGTCCGGCGGTTCGTCCTGGGGGCTCGACGCGGCTTCGGGTGTCGCCGCATGGCTCGGTGCGCGCGGCCGGGGCTTTCTCGTCGGCTCGAGCCCGCTCGTGTCGCCCGTCGTGCCGGGCGCGATCCTGTTCGACCTCGCCAATGGCGGAAACAAGAACTGGGGCGAGGAGCCGCCCTACCGCGCGCTCGGCCGTGCCGCTTGCGAAACGGCGGCCAGGGATTTCAGGCTCGGCAATGCGGGCGCGGGTCTCGGCGCGACGGCCGGGCAATACAAGGGCGGCCTAGGCTCCGCCTCCGCTCTTGCCGAAAGCGGCCTCGCCGTCGCGGCGCTGATGGCGGCAAATCCTTTCGGGTCCGTCGTCATGCCCGGCAGCGCCTGCTTCTGGGCCGCGCCTTATGAAATGGGAGGCGAGTTCGGCGGCCTCGGCTGGCCGTCGCCTCTGCCGGAATTCGCGGCGCTGGATCCGATGGCAGGCTCGAAGGCCGACGTCGTGCCGGGCTCCAACACCTCGATCGGCGTCGTTGCAACCAATGCCGATCTGACCCCCGTGGAGGCGCGCCGCGTTGCCATCATGGCACAGGACGGCCTTGCCCGGGCCGTCCGGCCCATCCACACCCCGGTCGATGGCGACACGATCTTCGTCCTCGCAACCGGCACCCATCCGTTGGGACCGGATATGCGCTACCGGGCGGTAATGGCGATCGGTGCCCTTGCGGCCGATTGCGTCGCCCGGGCCATGGCCCGAGGCGTCTATGAGGCGGAAAGCCTCGGCGCCGCCCTCTCCTGGCGGGCCCGCCACGGCGCCTCCTGAGCGGCGGAGAGGGCCACTTTTTCCGTCATTCAGCCCCCTTGCCTTCGAGGCCCCAACGCTTTAAGAGTGGCCCGCCTTCGATGAGGCGCGGACACCAAGGTCCGCCCACGGCCGTCAGGTCCGCGAAGCGCACGCGCCCGTAGCTCAGCTGGATAGAGCATCAGACTACGAATCTGAGGGTCGGACGTTCGAATCGTTCCGGGCGCACCATTCTTCTCGCTGACGGTAGCTGTTTCGGGAATACCCGGAATACCGCGGAAATTTTCCGAAAAAACGGCTGGACCTCCCCCTGGGTGAAGACCGGGCCGGGATGCCTGTTCGCGGGCTGACCGCAGCCGCCCGTTTTCGTGCAGGAAACCGGGCGCCGGTCTCCCTACATTCATGGAAACACCGCTCGAGCGCCGAGAGGCAAAGGAGTTTCCCATGTCGGATGTCTATCTTTCGTCGGGTTTACGCACCCCCTTCGTGAAGGCGGGTGGTTCTTTCGCGAAATACACGGCTCTCGATCTCTCGCGCCCGGTTGCCGCTGCGATGGCGGCGAAGGCACGCCCCGATTTCCTGATCTGGGGCCAGGTCATCCCCGATCCGGCGATCTCGAATATCGGCCGCGAACTCGTCTTCGAAGCGGGCCTCGATCCGGAAATCCCGGCCTTCTCCACCGTCATGGCCTGTTCCACCAGCTTCGGCGCGGCCATTCAGGCGTCCGGCATGGTCGGACGAGGCGGCACTCATCTCGCGCTGGTGGGCGGCGTGGAGACGATGAGCCACGTGCCTCTCGCGCTGAAATCCTCCGTCGCCGATACGATCTTCGCGCAATTTCCGAAAGACCCGGAAGCCGCGCTGAAGACGCTCTCAAGCGTGACGCCCGACGACTACAATCTGCCGCGCGGCTGGGCCAACCGCATCAGCGGCCGCTCCATGGGCGAGCACACCGAAGACACGATCAAGCGCTTCGGCATCACGCGCGAGGAGCAGGACAGGATCGCCCTCTGGAGCCACCAGCGTGCGATCGCCGGCCAGGATGAGGGGTTCTTCTCCGATCTCGTATTGCCCTTCGGCGATATCGACCACGACACCTTCCCGCGTCGCGACACCAGCGCGGAACGTCTCGCCGCCCTGAAGCCCGCTTTCGATCCCGTGAACGGTTCGCTCACCGCCGGCAATTCATCGCCACTGACGGATGGCGCCTCTTCGCTCTGGGTGGCCGACAAGGAAGGCCTTGCGCGTCTCGGCGGCGCCTATGCGGCCAAGCTGGTCGACTGGGAAATCGCGGCGATGGATTTCCGTCTCGACGAAGGCATTCTCATGGCGCCCGCCCGCGCGATCCCGCGCCTCCTCGCCCGTCACGGACTCAAGTTCGCGGATATCGCGCTCTGGGAAATCCACGAAGCCTTCGCCGCGCAGGCCGCCGCGAACGTCAAGATGGCATCCGATCCCGCCTACCGCCGCGAGAAGGCGAAGGTCGATGTCGATCTCGGTGAATTTCCGTGGGACCGTTTCAATCCGAATGGCGGCTCGACGGCTATCGGCCATCCCTTCGCCGCGACCGGCGCGCGCATTCTCAGCCAGGCCGTAAAGGAACTTTCCGCCATGCCGAAGGGATCGCGCGCCATCGTCTCGGTCTGCGCCGATGGCGGGCAGGGCACGGTGGCCCTTCTCGAAAACGTCTAGCCGCGCCGTCTCAGCGACAGCGCGAGCAACACGGCGAGAACGGGCAGGGCGGCAAGTGTCGCATAGGCTTCGGGCGGGTGATGTGCGCCTTCGCCCGGCTTCAGCACCCATGTATTGAGCGCGATGATCGCCCGCTCCAGCAGAAGAAGCGCGAACATTGCCGGCACAAGGCTTCGGTAGCGCAGCGACACGGCAAGCAATGCCAGCCCCCAGACGATCTGCGTCGCGCCCGCCCAGGCGAAGACGCCGATAATCACCCGCCCGTTCTGCGTCAGATCGAGACCCGCAATGACGCCCGCGCCGCCATCCGGCAGAAAGACGTGGATGAGCCCCGGCACGATGGTTCCCGCCGCAAGCAGCGTCAGGAACCACGGTGCCGCGCGGTTGCCCTCATAGGCTCCGTTCGTGCTGACCGGCAGAAGCGATGACATGTGCGCTCCCTCAGCCCGGCCAGTAGATATATTCGTCGTCCTCGGTCACCGGCTCTTCGAGCGTCTTGTCGATCGTCACCGGCATTTCGGCGACAGCCGGGAAAAGCGGCGCCCGCTGCGTGGCGTTATGTGCGTCGGCCAGCGCCTTCAGCTCGGCGACCTTTTCCGGATTCTCGTCCGCGACATTGTTCTGCTCGGTCGGATCGACATTGAGGTTGAAGAGCCAGATCTTGTTGGGCCGCTCCGCCATCTGCAGCTTCCAGCCCCCGGTCTGTACCGCCTGATAGTGGCCGTCGCGCCAGAAGATCGGACGCGGCGCCGGCTCCTCGCCGTTCGCGGCATAGGGCAGAAGGTCGATGCCGTCGATCACGCGGTCGGCCGGAAGCTCGCCTCCCGCCGCCGCCACGATGGTCGGGAACATGTCGAGATGCGCGACCGGCGTCGTGCGCTCCGCCCCGGCCGGAATGCGCGCCGGCCACTTCGCGAAGAACGGCACGCGGATGCCGCCTTCGAAGAAGGTCAGCTTCCAGCCGCGATAGGGCTTGTTGACATCCGGCAGGCCGATATAGCCCGGCGCGCCGTTGTCGCTGGAAAAGATCACCAGCGTGTTGTCTTCAAGCCCGTTCTCCTTCAGCGTCTGCAGCACGCGACCGACGCTGCGGTCGAGCGCGACGATCATCGCCGCATAGACCCGCAGGCGTTCGTCCTTGATATGCGACAGCGCATCGTAATCCGCCTTCGACGCCTGCAGCGGCGTATGCACGCCCCAATGCGCGAGATAGAGGAAGAAAGGCCGGTTGCGGTTTGCCTCGATCGCCTTGATCGCCTCGTCCGTATAGAAGTCGGTGAGATAGCCCTTCGGCTCGAACCATGCGCTGCCGTTGTAGGACGTCGCATACTGCATGCGCGCCCAAAGGAACTGATCGATGGGATCGAAGGGCAGCTTGGCGTTCACGACGTCCGGGCTGTCTTCCGGCAGGAAGAGGCCGCTCTCCAGCATTACGCTTTCGTCGAAGCCCTGCGCATTGGGCAGAAACTCCGGCGCATTGCCGAGATGCCACTTGCCGATATGGATGTTGTGATAGCCCCTGGGCTTCAGTGCTTCCGCCAGCGTGATCTCCGAGCCGGGCAGACCCTGTTCCCTGAAAGGCGGGGCCTTTGCCGCCGCCTCGCGGTCGATGAGCATTTCATGGAAGCGCGTGCCGTCATTGTAGAACATGTCGACGATGCGCGTCATGCCGGGCGGTGTCGGCGTGAACTCGAAGCCGGTGCGCGTGCCGTAGCGGCCGGTCATGATCATCGCGCGGGACGGCGCACAGGCCGCCGTGCCGGAATAGGCGGAGGTGAAGTTCGCGCCGGCCTTGGCAATGGAATCGATATTGGGCGTCGGCACGACGCCGCCACCGAAATAGCTGATGTCGTTGAAGCCGAGATCGTCGGCGAGGATGACGACGATATTGGGCGGACGGTTACCTGCGGGCTCCGCCGCAACCGCCGGTCCCTGGTCCCAGACGATTTCGCGATTGGGCTCGATGATGGTGGCGTCCCGCGCCCGCGTCGCCACGAAATAGAGAACCATGTCCTTGCGGAAGGCATAGGCGGCCCCGGCAATCGCCACGAGCACAATGACGCCCGCCAGCGCATAGGCCTGCCACTTCTTGAGCCCGTTCATTTCCCCACCCCCGCTTTGTTCATCGTTGAATTATTGGCACTATGAGTGACATAACATGGAGCCGTCAAGACCGGGCGCGTTACTCGGTCAGCCTTCCGATGGCCGCCCGGACCGTGTCCCCCGTCTCCTCGGCGCTCAAATCCTGGTCCTGCCGCAACTGGCGCCATGTCTGGAAGCTCGCCAGCAGCAGCAGCGTTTCCGCGAGTTTCCTGTTTTTCGCGATGCGCGCGGGCAGCACCTCGTAAAGCGTCTCGCGCTCCACCTGCAGATAATATTGATAATCCTGCATCAGGAAGGACGAGCGAAAGCGGTAGATGTCGCCGGCCATCTTGATCGGCAATATTTCCTCATAGATGCCGAAACGCCGCTCAAGCAGTTCGTCCAGCCGCCCGCGCCATGTGCTGGCGGTGTAGGGCGCCCGCACGACCGGCAGGATGCGCGCGGCGGTTTGTTCCGACATTTCGCTGTAGAGACTGTCCATCTCCTCGAAATGACGGAAAACCGTGCGCACGCCGACACCGGCCTTCTCCGCGACCTGCGCCGCGCTCGGCGCCATTGTGCCGGAACGTGTGATCTCGAACAGCGCCTCGACAATCCTGCGTCTGCTTTCCTCGCTGCGAAGTTTTCGTCCGTCTTCCGCCTTGGGCGTATGCGCCATTTCGATCTGCCTCAGGCGGTTGCGATAAAGCGCAGGATATGTTCGACAAGTCCGTCCGGCACGTCCTCCTGAATGAAATGATGTGCGTCGGGAAATGTATGATGCGGCTGTCCCCTGGCGCCCGGAATGCGCGCCTGCATCGCCTTGTCGGCACCCTTCGCCACCGGATCGAGTTCGCCGAAGAGCGTCAGGAACGGCTTGTCGAAGCGCTCGAGGCTTTTCCACGCTTCCTTGTTAATCGGCACGCCCGGATTGTCCGGTTGCACGGCGATCAGCAGCGGAAAGGAAATGATCCCCGCCATGTAGTCGTCGGACGGGAAGGGCGCGTTATAGGCCGCGAGCTCCCCCGCCGTCGGCTTGTGCACCATGCCCCCCGGCAGTAGTTGGTCGAGCGGAAACGTCGTCGCGTCCCGCATCATGCCAACCCACATCTTCATGAACTCGCTCTCGCCGTCGCCCGTCGGCAACCCCGTATTGGAGGCGATCGCGCGGTCGAAACGCTCGGGATGTTTCGCGGTGAGATAGAGCCCGATCGTGCCGCCCCAATCCTGGCAGAAGAGAGTGATGCCGCTCAGGTCCATCCCCGTCAGCCATTTCGACATCCAGTCGTAATGCCGCGCCAGCGTGTAGTCGGCTTTCCTGGCCGGCTTGTCGGAGCGCCCGCAGCCGACGAGGTCGACCGCGATCACGCGGTGGCCCGCCGCTGCCAGCGGCCGGATCATCTTGCGGTAGAGATAGGCCCATGTCGGATTGCCGTGCATCAGCAGGATCGGCTTCGCGTCCGCCGGGCCCTCATCCACATAATGGATGCGGACCGGCGTGCCGTCCTCATCCGTCACGGTGAAGTAATGCGGCGCGAAATCGTAACCTTCGAGCTTGGCGAAGCGCTCGTCCGGCGTACGCAGAACGTCCATTCAGCGCGCCCCCTTCGCGATGCCCTTCATCATTGCGGCAAGCGGCGAGTCGAAGCCCTCCTGCAGCACCGTCTCGATATTGAGCTGGCCCGCGAGCCCCGCATCGCGATGCACCGCGATCTCCCGCCACTCCGGCGACATCGACATGTCGAGCATCGCCCGCCGGTTCGGATAGGTCGCGATGGCGATTTCGTCCCAAAGCTCTTCCGCCTGCCCGAGGGCGAGAAAGGTGACGTCGCCCGCGAAGACCGGCCCGCCGCCGAATTTCGGCAGCAGCTCGCTCACCGCGCGGCCATAGATCATGTAGGCGTCGCGCCCGCTGAGGTCGCTCGCCCGTCCGTCCTTGTATTCCGCCCGCTCCTTGAACTTGAGCAGGTTCACCATGAAGATCGGACCTTCGGGTCCCGGCTCCATCATCTGCTTGATGTGCTCCGGATCGGTCGGGAAGACCTCATTGATAACTTGCATGCCGCAGGCTCCTGCTTTGCCCGAATGTAACGTTGCGATGATATTGACACTCAACATGCCATTTCTCAAGAGGGCAGAAATGCTCGTTCTGCCGTTGCGGCAGGCTGCATGTCTGTCGGCCGGTTGTTCGCTTTTGAACGGGTGCCCGGCCAGAGACGAGTTTCGCCGTCACGCCGTTAGGGCTATCGTCCGCACCTGAACAGGAACCAACCCGTTTCGGCGCATCGTTACGCAAGCCAGGGACACCCGGGAGACATCTATATGAAGACGCGCATCACAGAGCTTTTCGGCATAAAGCACCCGATCATCCAGGGCGGCATGCATTTCGTCGGCCTCGCTGAGATGGCGGCGGCCGTGTCCAATGCTGGCGGCCTCGGCATCATCACCGGCCTCACCCAGCCGACGCCGGAACTGCTCGCGAAGGAAATCGCGAAGTGCAACAAGATGACCGACAAGCCCTTCGGCGTGAACCTCACCTTCCTGCCCGGCTTCGCCAATCCGCCCTACCCGGAATACATCAAGGCGATCATCGATGGCGGCGTCCGCATCGTGGAAACGGCGGGCCGCAGCCCCGAAGCCTACATGCCGGCGATGAAGGAAGCGGGCATCAAGGTCATCCACAAATGCACCTCCGTCCGCCACTCGCTGAAGGCAGAGCGCATCGGCTGCGACGCCGTCAGCGTCGACGGTTTCGAGTGCGGCGGCCATCCGGGCGAGGACGACATTCCGAACATGATCCTGCTGCCCCGCGCGGCGGAAGAACTGAAGATCCCCTTCGTCGCTTCGGGCGGCATGGGCACGGCCTCGCAGCTCGTCGCCGCGCTGGCGCTCGGTGCCGACGGCATCAACATGGGCACGCGCTTCATCGCCACGAAGGAAGCGCCGGTGCATGAGAATGTGAAGAAGGCGCTGATCGCCGCGTCGGAACTCGACACCCGCCTCATCATGCGTCCGCTCCGCAACACCGAGCGCGTGCTGAGCAACCCGGCGGTCGAGAAGATCGTCCAGATCGAGCGCGAGAAAGGCGCGAGCCTCGGCATCGAGGACATCCGCGAACTGGTGGGCGGCGTCTATCCGCGCGTCATGCAGGAAGGCGACATGGATGCCGGCGCCTGGAGCTGTGGCATGGTCGCGGGGTTGATCCACGACATTCCCACCTGCAAGGAACTGATCGACCGCATGATGTCGGAAGCGGAAACGATCATCCGCAAACGCCTCGAAGGCTTGCTGGCCGCCTGACCGGCATCGTGGCCTGGCATGTCACCCACGGCCGCATCGCCGCGCATGTCCTTACATGCGCGGCGGGCGCGTCGCTGGTCGTCGGGGCGGAGGCGCTGCTCCGCCTCGCCGGCGTGCCGCTTCCCTTCGATGCCGAGTGGGTCTGGCTCGATTTTCTCGGCATCGCGCTCGTCATCGGCGTGGTGACGGCGTCCTTCTTCTACCGTGACGTCGGGGAATAGGCGGCCCGGCGGCGCGGTCTTGTATTCGCCCGCCGTGCCGCTATGACTCTTGAAACTGAATACGAAAAATGATCGGGAGGCTCTGCTCATGGAAGACCGCGTCAGGACGACAATCACGGACGGCGTCGCCGATGTGCGCCTCGTACGCAGCGACAAGATGAACGCGCTCGACGATGCCATGTTTATGGCGCTGCTCGAAACCGGCGAAAAGCTGAAGTCCGACAGCGCCGTGCGCGCCGTCGTCATCTCCGGCGAGGGCCGCGCCTTTTGCGCCGGGCTCGACATGAGCAATTTCGGCCGCATGGCGAGCGGCGAGCGCGACGCGAACAAATCGGAAATCACCGGCCGGCTGGCGGCGCGCACGCATGGCATCGCCAACCGGGCGCAATATGCGGCGCTCGTCTGGCGCGATATTCCGGTGCCGGTCATCGCGGCCGTTCACGGCGTTGCCTTTGGCGGCGGCTTCCAGGTAGCGCTCGGTGCCGACATGCGTTTCGTCGCGCCGGGCACGCGCTTCTCTGTCATGGAAATCAAATGGGGCCTCGTGCCCGATATGGCCGGCATGTTCCTGATGAAGGGCCTCGCGCGCGAGGACATCATCCGCGACCTCACCTATACCGGCCGCATTTTCGAGGCCGACGATGCGCTCTCTTACGGCTTTGCGACGCGGCTCTGCAACGATCCTTACGCCGAGGCGCTGACCGTCGCGCGCGAGATCGCCGACAAGAGCCCCTCCGCGATCCGCGCCGCCAAGCGCATCCTCAACGACGCGCCGGACAATGACGCCGCCGCGATCCTGCTGGCCGAATCCGTCGAACAGGACAAGCTCATCGGCGGTGCGCATCAGAAGGAAGCCATCATGGCCAATCTCGAAAAACGCCGCCCGAACTTCGCCGGGTGATCGGCATGAAGGACCTCGATTTCTCGGGCAAGACCGCGCTCGTCGTCGGCGGCTCCAGCGGCATCGGCAACGGCATCGCGCAGGCCTATCGCACGCGCGGCGCCGACGTTCATGTCTGGGGCACAAGACCTTCAGCGAAGGATTACGAGGGCGCCGAAGGCTCCGACCTCACCGGCCTCCACTACGCGCACATGGACGTCGCCGACTTCGACGCCATCGAGGTGTACCGGCCGCCCTTCGCGAAGCTCGACATCCTCGTCCTCTGCCAGGGCACCGTCATCTACAAGCGCGGCGAATTCAAAATGGACGGCTTCCAGAAGGTGATGGACGTCAACCTCAACAGCCTCATGGCCTGCGCGATAAAATTCCACGACATGCTCGCCGCCGCCAAGGGCTCCCTCATCACGGTAAGCTCCACGGCCGGCTTCCATGCGACGCGCGGCAACCCCGCCTACAACGCCTCGAAGACCGGCGCCGTCGGCCTCACGCGCACGCTCGGCGAGGCATGGGCGGGCGACGGCATTCGCGTCAACGGCATCGCGCCCGGACTTGTGGACACGAAGCTCACCAAGGTCACGACGGAAGATCCGAAGCGCCGCGAAATGGCGATCCGCGGCATTCCCGCCGGCCGCCTCGGCACGCCGGAGGACATGGCGGGCGCGGCGCTCTTCCTCGCCTCGCCGCTCTCGTCCTACATCTACGGCCAGACCATCATCGTCGATGGCGGCCTGATCCTGTCCTGATGACCTACTTCAGGTCGAAGACCACCGGCACGCGAAAGTCCTTCGTCTCGCCGGCGATTTCCTTCGGCAGCGCGGGCAGCGGCTCCGCGCGCTTCACCATCGCCAACACCTCCTCGTCGAGCGCGGCATAGCCGGAACTCGCCTGAAGGCTGTATTGGAGCACATGGCCCTTGCGGTCCACCCTGAAGTAAAGCTGCGCCGTGCCTTCCTGCATCCGCCGCCGCGCGTCCCGCGGATATTTCTTGTGGCGTTCGAGATGCGCCAGCAACAATTGCTGATAGCTCGGCATGGCGCGCATCTCGGCGGCGTTGGGCGGCGCGTTGACGGGCGCGGCTGCGATGTCCGCCGGCGGCGCGGCCACGGCCTGCGGCGCGCTCGTCTCGAGCTGCACCTCGCGTTCCGGTTCCGGCTTTTCCTGGGGCTTCTCTTCCGGCGGCTTCGGCAGTTCCGCATGCTCGATGCGCGGCAGGGGCGGCTCGGGCAGGCGCTCGGGCTCCACCACCTCTTCCGGCGGCGCCTCCTCGCGCTGCGGCCCGGGCGGCGCTTCCGTCGGCGGCTGCTGCGGCGCGGTCACGACGGGCGCGAGATCGATGCTGATCGCCGCGGCGACTTCCGGCGGTGTCCGGGGACCGAACGGCCAGAAAAGAATGGCGGCTGCAAGCGTCGCATGGGCGGCAACCGCGAAGATCGCGCCGCCCCGCCACGCGGGCCTCGCGCCCGTCAGGCTCATGTCGTCCGCTGTGCCCGCAATGCTCATGGCGCTTCCGAAGCGTCGAGCCCCACAAGTGCGATCTTGAGATAGCCGGCCGCGCGAAGCTCGTTCATCACCTGCATCAGGTCGCCGTAATCGACCGTCTTGTCGGCGCGCAGGAACACGCGCTGCTCGCGGTCGCCCTTCGTCTGCTGGTCGAGCGCGCTGCGGAGAAAGCCGGGCGGCACCGTCTCTTCGCCCAGCACCACGCTGAGGTCCGACTTCACCGACAGATACACGGGCTCGGTCGGGCGCGGCTGCGGCGCGGCATTGGCGGCGGGCAGATCGACCGGAATGTCGACCGTCGCCAGCGGCGCGGCGATCATGAAGATGATGAGCAGCACGAGGATCACGTCGATGAACGGCGTGACGTTGATTTCATGCGTCTCGGCGAGATCGTCGTCGCCATGGTCCAGTCTGACGGCCATGGCTCAGTCCGCCGCCTTCGCAAGGCGCGGGCTGCGGCCCTGGTCGAGATCGCGGCTGACCAGACGCAGCAGCTCCGCCGAACTGTCGGCGACGATGGCGCGGTAGCCGGCAATCGAGCGCGAGAAGGAATTGTAGATGACCACCGCCGGAATGGCGGCCACGAGGCCGAGCCCCGTCGCGAGCAGCGCCTCGGCGATGCCGGGCGCCACAACCGCGAGGTTGGTCGTCTGCGTATGAGCGATGCCGATGAAGCTGTTCATGATGCCCCACACCGTGCCGAACAGGCCGACGAAAGGTGCCGTAGCGCCGATGGTCGCGAGCACGCCGGTGCCGATGCCGATTTCGCGCGCCGTGTTCGCCTCGATGCGCTGGAAGCGCCACGCGATGCGTTCCTTCACGCCCTCCTTTTCGGGTGACATGCCGGAAAGCTGAACCTCGCGCATCGCGGCCTGCGCGAGCTGCGGCACCGGACCTTTCGCCATGCGCAGCTTGTCGTTCGCCTCCTCGAGCGAGGTTGCCGAGGCAAGCGCCGCGAAGCCGCTCCGCGCCCGTCCTCGCGCGCGCGTGATCTCGGTTTTCTTCGCGAGCCAGATCGTCCATGTCACGATCGACGCGAAGACGAGCCCGATCATCACCGCCTTCACAACGATGTCCGCCGACATGAACATGCCCCAGGGCGAAAGATCGTTCGGCAGCAGTTCCCCTTCGCCCGCAAGCAGGACTTCGTCTCCCGCCGCCATTTCCTCGGTAACGCCGATGGAGCCCTCCGCCGGCGTCATCTCTTCGGCAACCGGGGTCCCGGCAACCGGCGCTTCCTGCGCTTGCAGCGGCACGGCGAAAACGAACGCACTCAGGAGAGCGGCCAGCATCGTCGGGAGCGATAGGCGGAGAAAAATCCTGCGTCCCGAAAGCATCTTGCCGTTTGCCATCTCGTCACCATCCACTCATGCGCCGCGACAGTCCGGCGACGGTACCAATGCCGGCAACGCCCGGCCGTTCCCGGATCGTTTCCCGGCGAACCGGTGCGCCTGTCGGCCACCACTGATTGCGCGCATCGGCGCAAGCCGCATACGCTTCCAGCCGCTGTTCAAACACAAATAATAATGCCTCGCAATATCATACTTTGCTTCCTGCCAGCGATTTTGTGACGCATCTCGCGGGCGCCGCCGCAAACTGGCCGGTTCCCTCTCGAAAAATCGGCGTTTTGCCTTTTTTCAGGGCCGTATTAGGCTCTTTCGGTCGGCTTGGGAGTGCCGGGTGGGGAGGTGCCGAACATGCGGATGACCAACGAAAGCCTGAGCTACAGATCGATCGCGCTGCCGCCGATCGATCTCGACCCGGCGCTCGAATGCGTCGCGCCGGAAGTCCGCGAAGGTCTTGCCTATTGGCAGAAGCAGGCCGCCGGGCGCCCCATGCCGCTCCGCTCCGACATCAGGCCGGAAGACATTGTCCGCCTCCTGCCGCATCTCTGCCTGTTCGAGTTGCGAAAGGCCCCCGGCGGTCTCGAGATTTTCCCGCGCCTCGCCGGCTCGAAGTTCGAGGAAGTCTTCGGCCCCATCCATAACAAGCCGCTTCCCGCGGTGCTCGCACCTGAAATCCTGGAGCGCTGGCGCAGTGCCGCCGCCGCCCTCCTCGAAATCGGCGCGCCGCTCCGCGCGACCGGGCGGGTCCTTCATCAGGACAAGAGCTTCATCCGCTTCGAAATGATCATGGCCCCCTTGAGCACGACAGGCGCCGAGATCGACATGCTCTATCTCGTCACTCATTTTTCGATGACGGGCGAAGCATAGGAAAGCCGGCAACGCCGCCCTTTGTGCCCTCGCCTCGGCGATGTAGTCTCCCCCTTCGGTCCGTGCCTTCCGGCAGGAACGGAAAAAACAATCCCTCTCGAAAGAGGGAGCAGGGGGAACGATGGAACAGCCGAAAGACGCCACGGAAGCCACGCGCCGCGCACATGCCGCCCTCGCGCGGCAGTTGCCGCCGGATACGGACGAGGACATGGGCCTTGCCACGCGCGGCTTCATGGGCACGATCCCCGATGCGAAAATCCTCAACGAAGCGGGCCATGCCGTCTGGGACATGAGCACCTTCGCCTTTCAGGGCGATGGCTGCGGCTGCCCGGATACGGTGAACCCCAGCCTCTGGCGTCAGGCGAAGCTCAATCTCGTCCACGGCCTGTTCGAGGTCGTGCCCGGCATCTATCAGGTCCGCAACTTCGACCTCTCCAACATCACCTTCATCGAAGGCGACACCGGCTACATTGTCATCGACCCGCTGATCTCCGCCGAGCCTGCCGCCGCCGCGCTCGCATTGATGCGCCAGCACCGCGGCGACAAGCCCGTCACCGCCGTCATCTACACCCACAGCCATGTCGACCACTACGGCGGCGTGCGCGGCGTGCTGAGCGACGAGGACATCAAGAACGGGCTGCGCATCATCGCGCCCGAAGGCTTCCTCGAGGAAGCCGTCAGCGAAAACGTGCTGGCGGGCAACGCGATGGGCCGTCGCGCCACTTATATGTATGGCGCGCTCCTGCCGCGAAACGCGAAAGGCCATATCGACGCCGGTCTCGGCAAGACCGTGTCGATGGGGCAGGTGAGCCTCGTGCCGCCGACAGAGAGCATCTCGCAGACGGGCACGAAGATCGTCGTCGACGGCGTCGAGATCGTCTTCCAGGTCACGCCCGACACCGAAGCGCCCGCCGAAATGAATTTCTACTTCCCGCAGTTCAAGGCGCTCTGCATGGCCGAGAACTGCTCCTGCCACCTCCACAACATCTACACGCCGCGCGGCGCGCAGGTCCGCGACGCGAAGTCGTGGAGCTGGTACATCGACGAGGCGATCGAGCTCTTCGGCAAGGAAGCCGATGTCCTCTTCGCCAGCCATCACTGGCCGCGCTGGGGCAGCGAAACGGCGGTCGCCTTCCTGAAGAAGCAGCGCGACCTCTATAAATATGTCCACGACCAGACGCTCCGCATGGCGAACCACGGCCTCACGCCGCTGGAAATCGCCGAGGAACTGGCCCTGCCGCCGACCCTCGCTTCCGAATGGTACACGCGTGGCTATTACGGCACGCTCAATCACAACGCCAAGGCCGTCTACCAGCGCTATCTCGGCTGGTTCGACGGCAACCCCGCCAACCTCCACAAGCATCCGCCCGTCGAAGCCGGCAAGCGCTACGTCGATCTCGCGGGCGGCGCGGACGCGCTGCTGAAAAAAGCCCGCGCCGCCTACGAGCATGGCGACTATCGCTGGGTTGCCGAACTCGTGAACCACCTCGTCTTCGCCGACCCGGACAATGCGGACGCCCGCCACCTGCAGGCCGATGCGCTGGAACAGCTCGGCTATCAGGCGGAGTCCGGTCCGTGGCGCGGCTTCTATCTCACCGCCGCGATGGAGCTTCGCAATCCGCGTCCGCCCGCCACCGAGCCGCGTCAGGGCGCGGCGGGCCAGATGCGCGCGCTCCCGGCGGAGCAGTTGCTGGATTCGCTCTCCGTCCGCCTCAACGGCGAAAAGGCGGGCGCGCATGAAATCGCGCTCAACATCCACTTCACCGACACGAACGAGCACTTCCTTGTGACGCTCGAAAACGCGGTGCTGCACCACTACGCGAAAAGAAAAGACCCCAGGGCGCCGTCCGTCTCTCTCACCCGCGCCGTGCTGGCCGAACTCGTCATCGGCGAACGCGCCTTCGCCGCCGCGCTTGCCGACAAATCGATGACGATCGAAGGCGCGCGCGAGCCCTTTGCCGATCTCCTGTCGATGCTCGACCGCTTCGACTTCTGGTTCGAAATCGTGATGCCGTGAGGCCCCCTGGAGAAAAAACATGAAGAACGACGTCAACCGCCAGTTCCGCCTGAAGACGCGCCCCACCGGCCGCATCGAAACCTCGAATTTCGATTTTGTCGAGCAGCCGATCCCCGAGCCCGGCCCCGGCGAGGCGCTCATCCGCGTCCTCTATCTCAGCCTCGATCCGACCAACCGCATCTGGATGAGCGACATGGATCAATACATGCCGCCCGTCGAAATCGGCGCGGTCATGCGCGGCGGCGGCATCGGCGTCGTCGTGAAGTCGAATTCGTCGCGCTACAAGGAAGGCGATCATGTCAGCGGCCTCACCGGCTGGCAGGACTACTGCATCGCCGATGAAGGCATGAGCGCGATGGGCGTACTGCCGAAGGGGCTGCCCGTTGGCCTTCCCACCATGCTCGGCGCCTGCGGCATGACGGGCCTCACCGCCTATTTCGGTCTGCTGGAGCTTGGCCGCCCCGAACCGGGCAACACCGTCCTTGTCTCTGCGGCCGCCGGCGCCGTCGGCTCCATCGTCGGCCAGATCGCGAAGATCAAGGGCTGCCGCGCCGTCGGCATCGCGGGCGGGCCGGACAAGTGCCGCCACATCGTCGAGGATCTCGGCTTCGACGCGGCGGTGGACTACAAGCGGAAGGATTGGCGCGAACAGCTTGAGGCCGCGACGCCCGACGGCATCGACGTCAACTTTGAAAATGTCGGCGGCGAGATCATGGAAGCCGTCATGGCGCGAATGAACCTGTTCAGCCGCATGCCTCTCTGCGGCATGATTTCCGGCTACAACACCGGCGATCCGGCCATGCGCGCCGACTTCTCGCCCATCCTCATGCGCCGCATCGAGGTGCGCGGCTTCATCGTCATCGACTTCATGGCGAAGTTCGCCGAAGGCGCGACGCAACTCGCCACCTGGGTCGCCGAGGGCAAGCTCAAGCACCGCGAAACCATCGTTGACGGCCTCGAAAACGCGCCCGTCGCCGTCAACAAGCTCTTCGACGGCGGCAATATCGGCAAGCTGGTGGTCAAGGTCGCGGAGGTACCCTAACCAAGGCGGGTTGTCTTGCCCGCGCTGCTGCGCAAATGCGCCGTATAGGTGATCTTGCCACCGCTCTCGACCTTGGTGATGGTCGCGTCGACCGGGAATTCCGTGCCGTCCTTGCGGCGCCCCGTCACCGGCCCGCGCTCGCTCATCCAGCGTGAGGCGTCCTTCGATGTGCCGAAGGCCTTCACCTGTCCGGTATGCGGCCTGCGGAACCGTTCGGGCAGCAGCATGTCGAGCGGCTGTCCCAGCACTTCTTCCGCCCGGTAGCCGAACATCTTCTCCGCCTTCAGGTTGAAGAACGAAATCTTCTGCTCCGCATCGACCGAGATGATCCCGTCTTCCGCCACCATCAGGATGCGCGAGAACAGCAGGTTGCGGTCCTTGTAGGCGATCTGCTCCTGCCGCCGCACGCTGTTGTCGCGGAACGTGATGAGGAAGCGCGGTGCGCCGCCGATGCTCGCCTCCACCACGCGCACATCGACCGGCATCTCGTGCCCGTCCTTGTGCCGCCCGATCAGGTCGAGAAAGCGCGATTGTTCGTGTTCCGGCTCCGCCGCCCAGCGCGCCAGCCACTTCACGGGATCGGCGCGGCGTCCCGGTTGCTGCGGCACGAGCACGGTGATGCTCTTGCCGGTCACCTCACCCGCCTTGTAGCCGAGCAGCCGTTCGGAGGCGGGATTGAAATAGGTGATCTCTCCCTCCGGCGTCGAAACGATGATCGCCTCCGGTATGCCCTCCACCAGTGTGCGGTGGAAATCCGGTTGCTCCTCGTCGCGCCCGTCCGTCTTGCCTGCCTTCGCCATCTCGTCTCTCCTTCCACGCGACAATAGCCGGTGGCGTCCCGGCGGCCCGAACCGCCGGAACGCCCTCGGTTCCCCTTCGTCCTACTCCGCCGCGGCTTCGCCGGTCGGATGTCCGCCTTCCATCGCCTGCAGCACGCGGATGTCGTCGAACACGGGAATGCCCGCTTCGTCGTACTTCTTGCGCGCGGTCGGCGTCAGCAACCCGACGCGTGCCAGCGCCGGCATCATCAGATCCTTCAGCGCATGCACCTGGCCGGGCGGCAACTCGCTGGCGATACCCGCGTCCTGGGCCTCCTTCAATCCCTTGAAGAAGTCGTCGGCGTCGATGCCGCTGTTCTCCAGCACCTGCATGAAGCCGGGATCGACCTTGTTGGCGATCGTCCCCGCCGTCTGCGCCTTGACGAGAATGTTGACCGCCTGGAACGCGAACTCGGCGAGTTCCTCGAGGTCGTCCTTGTGCATCTTCTTGAACACCGGCCCGAGAAACACGTGGCCGAACGACACATGCCGCGATTCATCGCGCATCACGTTGAAGGTGAGCTGCTTCAGAAGCGGGCAGGTCGTCGTGCGGTACATGTTGTTGAAGGCGCCGAGCGCGAGCCCCTCCACGATCATGTTCATGCCGATCATCACCTTCTCGTAGCGGTCGGATTGCAGCGTCACGTCGATCAGCTGCTTCAGCCACGGCGACATCGGGTAGACGAGCGCGATCTTCTCGCAATATTTGGCATAGACCTCCACATGCCGCGCCTCGTCCATCGTCTGCGTGGCGGCATAGAGTTTCGCACCCGCGTCCGGCACGGAATGCGTGACGCAGGCCGCCGTCATCAGCGCGCCCTGCTCGCCATGCAGGAACTGCGACAGCAGTTGCGCCGTCGAATGCGCGGTGAAGGTTTCCTGCTGCGATTTCGACAGCCGCTTGAAGAACGGCATCTTGTGGTAGATGTCGCTGTCGTTCGCGATCAGCGGGCGCGACGGGTCCACCTGCGTGTCCCACGGCAGCAGGTCGTCGGAATCCCACTGGTTCTGCTTCGCCCGCTTGTAGAGGTCTTCGACCTTGTCTTCCGAAAAGATGTATTTGAACGTCCAGGCGATATCCATCGGGTTGCGATAGATGTCGTCCGGCGTCATCGAAACTTTCCAGTCGCCCTTCGAGACGACCTTGGCATTGGCACTCATGGTCTTCCTCCTGACTTGGCCGCTTGTTTTCTCTTCTGTGCGGCCGGTGGTTCCTGATCTCGCTATGTCTCTCTAGTACTGGCGCGCGGGCGTCTTCACGACGAGCCCGTCGAGCGACGGGTCGACCTTGATCTGGCAGGAAAGGCGGCTGTTCTCTTTCACGTCGAAGGCGAAATCGAGCATGTCGCGTTCGAGTTCATCCATTGGCGCAAGCTTGTCGAACCAGCCGCCCTCCACATAGACGTGGCAGGTCGCGCAGGCGCAGGCGCCGCCGCAATCGCCTTCGATGCCGGGAATGGTGTAGCGAACCGCACCCTCCATCACCGACAGGCCGTCGGCGACATCGACGCTGTGTTCCGTTCCGTTGAACTCGATATAAGTAACCTTCGTCATCGCTCCCGCCGTCTCGGATCGTTTCCGTCTCGCCCCTTCATGGGGTCTTGCCGGGGGGTAATACCCACATAAAAACTGTACCTATTTTCCCTGCCCGGACCCCCGCGACAGAGTGTCCGCCGGCCCGTTGCGGCTGCGGCAGATCGTCCGGCCCCCGCTGCCGTCATCGGGCGGCGGCGGCCACTTTCCGGCTGAAATCCGCGAGTGCCGGCTTGGCGGCTTTCCTGTATAGTTCCCGTTCGGACGGTCCCTGCCGGGGCTGGGGCGGTTGATGAAGGAAGGGTGTCGAATGACCGGAACAGTAATTTCCCTCGCCGGGGTGAGAACGCGCGCCTGGGCGGCCGGTGCGGCCTTCGCCCTCGTCTTCGCCGCCGCTCCGCTGCAGGCTCAGGAAGCCGGGGAAACGCCGCCCGCCGATTCCGGCGCGCTTTACGAGCTCTCGGACCCCGTCGACTCGCCGCCCGTCAACTACCGCTCGGATATCGACGAGGAGTACGACACGCCGGAACTCCACGACGCCGAAATGTATGCGGAAGAATATGAGCGCCGGCAGCGCGAGGAGAAGATCCAGAAGCAGAAGCAGCTCGACCGGATCAACGATTTCAGCGCCGGCTCCACGACGCGGCAGGGCATCACGCCGGACGGCGTCGCCCGCTAGGCGGAAGTCTCAGTAGTCCCACTTCCAGTTGACGCCGACATCGCTCGAGGCGTCGTTGCCGAGCTTCGTGTCCACGCTGATATTGTCGGTGATGTCGATTTCGACCTTCACGCTGCTGTCGCTCGCCAGCGCGCCCTGCTCGACGCCCACATAGACGCCCTTCCGGAGATACTTGCCGGCCGAAACCGTGGTCCCGCCCGACGTGCCCTGGTCCACGCGCAGCACGTCGAGCCCGAGCGTGTTCTGTATCTCGCCCAATATCCCGAACCCGCCGAAGCCGCCGCCGGAAAGCTCCGCCGCCGTGTTCGCAAGCTGCGCCGCCTCGAACGCGGTCAGCTCGCCCACGCCCTTCTCGAACAGGATGCGCGCGATGATTTCGTCGCGCGGCAGCGATGGATTGGAGCTGAGCCCGATCTTCGGCGAGGAGCCGCGTCCCGTCACCGAAACCGTCGCCTCGAAATCGCTCCGCTCATAGTCGAGCGCGATGTCGAGCAGCGGGTCCACCGGCCGCTCCCCGGCAAAGGTCACGTTGCCCCGTGTGAGCGTGAAGGTTTTCCCCGCGAAGTCGAGCGTGCCGCGCATGCTGCTCAGCTTGCCTGTCACCGTCGGGTCTTCCGCGAGCCCTGTCACGGTGACGGAGCCGGTCCACAGCGAGTCGATCCCGCGTCCCGTCACCCGCGCCGGCGGATTGCCGATCGCCAGCCGCACATCGAGCATCAGCGGCAGCGGCGGCGCCGCCACCGGCTCTTCCACGCTGTCCGCCTCGCCCGGTCCCTGCACCACGATGACGTCGATATGCGCGACGCCGCCCGGCAGCTTCTCCGGCACGTGAAAGCGCGCATCGGTCGTCGTCAGCACGCCCTGCAGCAGCAGCGGCGCATCGAGGCTCGGCGGCAGGGCAGGGCCCGTCAGAGTTAGGTCTCCATCCACCGCCAGCACGAGGTCCTGCCGCCGCACCACCTGCATGTTGGCAAAGCGCGTGCGGATATCGACGGCGGGCGCCGCACCGGCGGCAAGCGACACCGTGCCTTCGCCGGTCAGCCGCCCGTTATCGCTGTCGCGCGCGCTCATCGTGAAGCTCATCGCTT
The DNA here is from genome assembly GCF_030694575.1 of Parvibaculum sp. GTDB lineage: Bacteria > Pseudomonadota > Alphaproteobacteria > Parvibaculales > Parvibaculaceae > Parvibaculum. The sequence continues at coordinate 6,351 of NZ_JAUYUS010000092.1, read as the reverse complement.
CGCTCCGTTCGCCGCGAATGGTGATGTCGAGATCGCGCATCGCCGTGCCGGTTTCGAAATTCTCGAACGTGCCGTTCGCAATGCGCGCCCGGCCGGAAACGAGCGGCGCGGAAATATCGCCCTCCGCCGTCAGCGAAATGTCGGCATCGCCCGTCAGCCGCTGCCCCGGCAGGTCGAACAGCGCCATCAGCGAAGCCAGCGGCCCGTTCCATGTCAGGCTCCCGTCCACCGCGCCGCGCGTCGGCAGCATCGGCCACGCGCCCTCTCTGTCACGCACCAGCGGCAGCGATGCGCGGAGAATGAAAGGCTCCTCGGAAACGCCGAGCGCGCGCGCATTCAGCGTCAGCCGCCGCCCTGCCCATGTCGCATCGGCGGTGGCGTTGAAACTCGGCCGCTCTTCAAGCCCGCTTTCCACCAGTTGCACATCGGCAATGCGGAGCCTGACCTCCGCCTGCTCGCGTCCCGTATCCATCTCGACCGTGCCGGACACCGTGCCCCCCGTCACCTCCGTCGGCACCACCGGCGAAAGCAGTTCGAGCGGCAGCTTGTCGATATCGAGCGTCACCTGCGCCGCCCGCGCCCGCAGCGTCAGCGCGCCCGTCAGGCTGCCCGGTCCCGCCGCGCCGTTGAACTCGAGCGCCATCGCCCGCGCCCGGATAAGCCCCTCCGCCATCTCCAGCTTGAAGGGCCGCGCCAGCGCCGCCGTCTCGCCGCCGATGGCCCCGTCGAACCTCCGCACGGTTATTCCGTCCGGCTCGTAAAGCGCCTCGATGTCGAGCCTCACAGGCTCCGCCTTCAGCGTCAGCCGCTCGCCCGCCAGATGTGCGGCAATCTCCAGCCGCTCCAGCGGCCCCGCCGCCGTCAGGGCGAGCGTCGTGAAGCGCGTATTGCCCGACGCGCCGCCCTCCGCTTCCGCCCGCGCGTCGACGACGGCGTCGCCCATGAGATCGGCGAGCGCCACGCGCACATCCACCCGCTCCAGAGTCAGGCTGTCTGCAAGTTGCACGTCGATCCGCCGCGACGTCAGCGTCAGCAGCGCATCCTGCTTCTCCGCCCGCGCGGCAAGATCGAGCGCAATGTCGGCGCGGCCTTCGAGCGCGATCCCCGCCAGCTTGCCGAGTGGCTGCAGCGCCACGCGCTCGCCGCCGATATGTCCGCTCGCAAGCCCCTCAGGCGAAATCGAAACCGTGCCGGCGGCCTGCGCGCCGAAAACATTCGCCTCGATCGCGTCGAGCCGCGCGCCGCCTTCCTCGGGCAGCGTCACCTGCGTGTCGAGCGTTGCCCGTCCGTCGCGTCCCTCGAGCCGGAAGGCGAGGGGCCCCCGCCCATTCGCGAGGCTCGCCTCGACCGTCGCGCGCCTTGCGTCGAACCCGGCCAGCGTCCCGCCGCTCAGTTCCGCCTTGAGCGCCGCATTCGCCGTCCTCAGCGGTCCGTCGATCCGCGCCGTCGCCGTCAATGTCCCGGTCGCATCCGCATCCGGCAGCAGTGCGCCAATCTCGGCAACCTGAAGCGTCGCCTCGCCGGTCGCCACCTCTTCCGCGCTCAACGCGAAATTCCCGTCCAGGCTGAAGCCCTCTCCCGCCTTGATCGAAATGCCGGGCAGGGCGATCGCGCCGTCCTCTTCCAGCCGGAATGCAGCGGTGCCGGCCATGCCTTGCGCCAGCAGCCGGTCGAGCGCCGGATCGTCCGTCGCGATGGCGCTCGTCTCCAGCGCAATGTCGCCGCGCCCCGCATCGCCTTCGAGCGTGAAATCCGAAAGCGACACTTGCGCCGTCCCGCGCATCGGCTGGCCGAGCATCTCGCCCAGGGGTGCGAGATCGGTTATCTCGGCCTCGCCATCGCCCGACATCGCAAAGACGTCGCCGAAATCGAGTATGCCCCGGAAGCGCGCCACGCCCGCGCCGGTCGTCACCGCCGCTTCCTCTATCCTCGCCGCCGTCAGCGCGTCGTCGGCGTCGCCCTTGATCCGCCAGCCGACGGTTTCGAGAAGGTCCGCCTCCTCCAGGTCGAGCATCCGGCCGAGCCCCGTCAGGGATCCCTCCGCCTCGATGCTGTATGGCCCCGCCGCAAGCTGCCGCGCGGTCGCCGCGCCCGTCAGGTGAAGTTCGCCCGCTTCGACGTTCAGTGCATCGAGCAGGAACACATCGCGTTCCGTCTCCGTCAGCTTGCCCCTGATGGCGACCCGCCGGGGCGCGCCGATGAACTCGAGTTCGCGCGCCACCAGCCTGCCCGATGCTTCTGCGTTGAAGGTGAGGTTGATCCGCTCGCCGATGGCGCCATGTGCCTCGACATCCGCCTGCACGAAGTCACCCGCTTCCGCCTTCACTTCGCCGGTCATCAGCCCGGCCAGGCTTTCGCCCGTCGCCGTCAGCGTCAGCCGTTCGAAATCGCCGCCGCCGAAAAGCCGAGCCGCGATGCCGGGCTTGCCCGCGCCGCCATCCGTCACCTGCGCCCGCAGCCGCCCGCGCTCCGGCCCGCCCCAATAGAGCAGCGAAACCGCCGCCTCGCCAGGCACGTCGTCCCGCCGCATCGCATTGAGTTCGAGCTGCGTCACGCGGCGTGTGGCCTGCGCCGAGCCCGACGCATCGAACAGGACCTCCTCGCCGATGACATCGCGCCCGAGCCGCGTCTCCTTTATCCCGAAAGTATCGATCCTGATATCGAACGGCAGAACCGGCAGCGAGAACCCTTCATTCTCCGCGCTGTCCTCGCCACCCGGCACGCGCACGACCTCCAGTCCCGCCACCTCGAACAGCGTCACATGCACCTCGCCCCGCCACAGCGCCAGCGGCCGCCAGTCGAGATCGGCATTCGCGAGCGTGAGCCACGTGCCGTCCGCATCGGCGATTTCGAGGTCGCGCAGCCGCAACTGCCCCGGCCATGTCCCGCCGATGTCGCCGATCCGGATTTGCGTCTCGCCCGTGTTGACGGTCGCGAGCGTGAAGTGGAGCAGCCCGTGCCGCGCGGCCGGAATATTGAGAACCGCGACGGCGAGCACGATCGCCGCGAGCGCAAGCCCCGCCAGCGCGAAGCCGAGCCCGAGGAGCCCGCGTCCGATCCGCGGTATCAGGCCCATCGTCGCCCGGTATGTTTCCCGCTCCGTCATCAGAAGGCCTGCCCCAGCGACACATAGATCTGGAACGCGTCGTCCACGCCGTGCCGCCGGTTGAGCGGTATCGCCACATCCGCGCGCACCGGCCCGATGGGCGTGTAGTAGCGCAGCCCCAGCCCCGTTCCCCACAGCAGCTCGTCGCCCAGAGACGGCACCACGTTTTCATAGGCCTGCCCGCCATCGATGAAGGCGACGACGCCGATCGTCTCGGTCGCCCGGTAGCGCGCTTCCACATTTGCTTCGAGTACGGAGCGTCCGCCCGTCGGGTCGCCCTGCGCGTCGAGCGGCCCCGCCATCTGGTAGCCATAGCCGCGCACCGAGCCGCCGCCGCCCGCGAAGAAGCGCGTCGAGCCCGGCACGTCCACCGTCTCCTCCGCCGCGATCATGCCCCAGCGCCCGCGAAACGCGAAGGTGATCTCGTCGGCGGGCGAGAGATAGGTCGCGCCCGTCGCTTCGAGCTTCGTGAATGTTGTCGGCTTCCCGTCGCTGGTGCCGAAATAGGGCGTCGCTCCCGCCATCGCGCGTATGCCCTCGGTCGGATCGAGCAGGTCGTCCGCGCTGTCGTAGCGCAGCGTCACCGGCACGCCGAAAAGCTGATAGGAGATGCGCCCGTTGGAATCCTCCGTCTCCGTCACCTGGAAGGTGACGCCGGCCGTACCCTTCCACCGCTCGCTCAGAACGCGCTCCAGCGACACGCCCGTCTTGATCCGGCTTTCCTTGTAGGCATCGCTGTCCTCATGCGCGATTTCGAAACTCGCCAGCAGGCTCTGGTCGCGCCGCAGGAAATCGGGCTTGCGGAAATCCGCCGTCGCCGCCTGCGCGATCTGCGCGATCGAAAGCCCGAGCGTCAGCCGCTCCGCCCGGCGGAAGAGGTTGCGGTGCTCCCAGCTTCCGCGCACGCCCGCGCCCTCGCTCGACGACCAGCTCGCGCCGAGCCGGACTGTGCGCGGCTTGCGTTCCGTGAGTTCGATCCGCTGCGGCAGCGTGCCGTCCACCGGCTCGCCGGAAGAAATCGAGATGCCGGTGAAGAGCCCCGTCTCGCGCAACTCGTCCGTCGTCTTGTCGATTTCACTGCGGTCGTAGACGTCGCCGTCCCGGAACGTCGTGAGCGAACGCACATAGTCCGGGTCGGTCCGCCCCTCCGCTCCCTCCGCATGGGAAACGAACACCGGCCCGAAGCGGTAGCGGTCCCCCGCCGACACGTAGAGCGTCACATCCGCCGCCTCCGACGACAGGTCCACGATCACGCGCCGCCGGTCCAGCGCCGCGTTCGGATAGCCGTTATTGTGCAGATGGGAGATCGCCGCGCTCGTGAGTTCGATCACGCGCTCCGCCCGCGCCGCCTTGCCGGGTTCGAGGCCGAGTTCCGCCCCCGTCATCGGCATCCCCTCTCCGCCCTGCGGATGGCCGCTATAGACGATGTTGAAGTCGCGGATCATCGTGCGCGGGCCCAGGATGACGAAATAGATCACCTCGAAATCGCCGCCCGCCGCCTGCCGCACCGAAGCCGCCACGCTGCCGTTGTAATAGGCTTCCGAGCGCAGCACCTCGTCGAGCCGCTTCGCGTCCTCCTGCGCCCGCCGCCGCAATTGCGACAGCGTCGTCGGCGGCGGCGCGCCGTTCTCGGCGTCCGGGCTCAGCTCGCGTGCGTCTTCCAGCAGCGTCCGCAGGTAGTCGGGAATGCGCCGCCCCCTCACCTCGGTGGTGAAGGCGAGCGCCGCCTTGGGCCGGTCCCATGAATAGGAACTCTCCGCCCCGGCCGCGCGCGTCGGTGCCTCGAAGCCGGCGGCCAGCGCCAGCGCGATGAGGACCGGGACCGCGCGCCGCGATGCGCCTCTCATGGGCGCTCCTCGGCCGGGTCGCCCGCACGCATTCCTGCCGCCATGCCGGACATACTCTCCTTGTCGGCCTCTCGAGTCCCCCAATAGCGAAGTGCCAGCCCCGCGCGGGGGCGTCAAGCCTTTGCGGGCCTTGACCTTCCCGTTACTGGAAGCCCCATATTCGCCTCACGGACAACGCGCCAACAAGCTGGAAAGCTCCGGAGACCTTATGAACGCCGAAAATACTGCCCCCTCCTGCTGCCATGCTCACGGCCACGCCCACGGCCACGCGCCGAAGGCCGCCGCCCCCGGCTCGAAATACACCTGCCCCATGCACCCGGAGATCGTGGCGGATGGCCCCGGTTCCTGCCCCATCTGCGGCATGGCGCTGGAACCCATGACCGTCTCGCGCGAAAAGCCCGAGAATGAAGAGTTGAAGGACATGACGCGCCGGTTCTGGGTCGGCGCCGTCCTCGCTCTCCCCCTCTTCGCGATGGAAATGGGCGCCCACCTCCTCGGCCTCCACATTCCCCTGAGCGCCACAGCTTCCGGCTGGCTGCAACTGGCGCTGGCGACCCCCGTCGTCCTCTGGGCGGGCTGGCCCTTCTTCGTCCGTGGCTGGGCCTCGCTCCGCACGATGAACCTCAACATGTTCACCCTGATCGCCATGGGCACCGGCGCCGCCTACCTCTATTCGCTCGCCGCCGTCCTCGCCCCCGGCATTTTCCCGCCCGCCTTCCGCGATGCGCATGGCGCCGTGCCGCTCTATTTCGAGGCCGCCGCAATCATCACCGCTCTGGTCCTGCTCGGCCAGGTGCTGGAACTCCGCGCCCGCGAGCGCACGGGCGACGCGCTCCGCGCCCTTCTCGACCTCGCCCCCCGCACCGCCCGCCGCCTGCCGAAAAACAAAGAGGTGAATGGGACCGACGAGGAAGTCCCCCTCGAAGACATCGCAAAAGGCGACATGCTCCGCGTCCGCCCCGGCGAGCGCGTCCCCGTCGACGGCGAACTGGTCGAAGGCCGCAGCGCGGTCGACGAATCCATGATCACCGGCGAGTCGCTCCCCGTCGAAAAGGAACCGGGCGCCCGCCTCATCGCCGGCACATTGAACGGCTCCGGCAGTTTCCTCATGCGCGCCGAAGGCGTCGGCGAGGAAACCATGCTCGCCCGCATCGTCGCCCTCGTCGCGGAAGCGGGCCGTTCGCGCGCGCCCATTCAGGGCCTCGCCGACAAGGTCGCCGGCATCTTCGTCCCCGCCGTCATCGCCGTCGCCATCCTCGCCTTCGCCGCATGGAGCCTCTTCGGCCCCGCGCCCGCGCTCGCTCACGCGCTGGTCGCCGCCGTCTCCGTCCTCATCATCGCCTGCCCCTGCGCGCTCGGCCTCGCCACGCCCATGTCCATCATGGTGGCGACGGGGCG
>NZ_JAUYUS010000089.1 GCF_030694575.1 Parvibaculum sp. | reverse complement strand
GCTCTCGTCTTGCCCCCGCCCCGAAATTTGTTTCGCTGCCGCTCCACAAATTTTGACCCTCCCCGAGGGGAGGGTGGGAAGAGACTCAAAGGGGAAGAGGGAAATGAAGCGCGAGGAAACGGAAGTCCTGATCGTCGGGCTAGGGCCCGTGGGAGCGGCGCTCGGCGTCTATCTCGGACGCATGGGCGTGAGCGCCATCGCCATCGAACGCGACAAGGACGTCTATCCCTTGCCGCGCGCCGCGCATCTCGATCACGAGACGATGCGTCTTCTCCACCTCGCGGGCGGGGCGGAAGCCGTTGCCCGGGCGAGCCAGCCGCTTTCCTCCTACGAGTTCCGCAATGCGGCGGGCGAACTCCTCATGGGCTTCAAGCCGACAGGCGACCTCGCGCCGACGGGCTGGCCTTATTCCTCCATGTTCCATCAGCCGACGCTCGAACATGCCTTGCGGGCGCGTCTGGCGGAAATGCCCACCGTCTCCACGCGCCTCTGTCACGCGCTCAAGACCTATGAAACGGCAGGCGAGGGCGTCGTTGCCGAGATCGAAGGGCCCGAAGGCGCCTATGAGGTCGCGGCGCGTTTCATTGTCGGCTGCGACGGCGGCAACAGCACGGTGCGCCGCAAGGCAGGCATCGAGTTCGACGATATGGGTTTCGACGAGCCCTGGCTCGTCATCGATACGGTATTGAAAAACGGCGTGACGCGTCTTTCGACCGTCGGGTTCCAGCATTGCGATCCCGCGCGCCCGGTCACCTCGATGCCGATGGCGCCGGGACGGCACCGTTTCGAGATCATGCTGCTGCCCGGCGAGAAGCCGGAAGACGTCGTCTCGGACGAAGCGATCGCCGCCATGATCGCGCCTTATGCCGACGCCTCCGCGCTCGAGGTCGAGCGCCGCGCCGTCTACCGCTTTCACGCGCTCATCGCGAAGACCTGGCGCATGGGCCCCATCATTCTTGCGGGCGATGCCGCGCATCAGATGCCGCCCTTCCTGGGGCAGGGCCTCTGCTCGGGCACGCGCGATGCGGCGAACCTTGCCTTCAAGATCGAAGCCGTGCTGCGCGGGCGCGCCGGCGAGGCACTCCTCGACAGCTATCAAGTGGAGCGCGAACCGCATGTGCGCATGATCACCGAAATGGCCGTTTCGATGGGCCGGGTCGTCTGCACGCAGGACGTCGAAGCCGCGCGCCAGCGCGACGCGCAGATGCTGGCCGCGCCCGAAGACAAGCGCATCAGCCCCTTGCTCTCGGTCGACGGCATCAAGTCCGGCATCCTCGAAAGCGGCGGTGCCATTGCGCCCGACCCCGGCTTCGGCACAGCTCATGAAAAGAGCCGCCTCGACGATGCGGCGGGTTATGCGGCCCTCCTGATCGTCCGCGAGGAAAGCGAAGCGTCCCGCGCCTTCGCGGGCTCCGGCGGCTTCGTTGCCCGGCTCGGTGCGCTGCCCGACGCGTCAGGCCGTCTCGCGGCGCTCATCGGCGACCGGCCCGCCGTCCTCGTCCGTCCCGACCGCTATGTCTTCGGCACGGGCGAGGCATCCGCGCTCGTGGCTGCATGGAATGCCTATCTCGCCAGCGGCGTTGCGCATGCGGAGACGATCGCCGCCGCCTGAAATTCGCTAGGCGCGGGGGCCGGCTTCTGTTCATACTTCTCCTGTGGGTTTCGACGCACAGGGGAGGAGAGAGATGACGGATATGTCTTCCGGCCGTCGCGCGCCGGGTGTTGCGGGGCAGGTCATTCGAACGGTCGGCCTGCGCGACCTCATGAACGCGCTCAGGCTGGGCATCCGCGACTTTCTCCGCGCGCCGCTTTTCGGTCTTGTCATTGGCGGGCTCTTCGCGGCCATCGGTGCGGTCATCGTGCTGTCGCTGACGATCTGGGGGCTGCCCTGGCTGATCTATCCCTTTGCCATCGGCTTTCCGCTGGTCGGTCCGTTCGCGGCTGTCGGGCTTTATGAAGTGAGCCGCCGTCTTGCCGCCGGCGAGCGTCCGGCCTGGGGCGATGTCTTTTCGCTCGTCTGGGCGCAGCGCCGCCGCGAGGTGTCGTGGATGGCCTTTGTGATGCTCTTCGTGTTCTGGATATGGATGTATCAGGTGCGGTTGCTGATCGCGCTTTTCCTGGGCCTCGTTTCCTTCGCCTCCTTCGAACAATTCCTGACGGTCGTGTTTGCAACGCAGCAAGGGCTGATCTTCCTTGCCGCCGGTCATATCGTCGGCGGGGTGCTGGCGCTGGTGCTGTTCTCGATCACCGTCTTTTCAATTCCGATGATGCTGGAGCGCGAGGTCGATATCGTGACCGCCATGATCACATCGGTGAAGGCCGTGCTTCAAAGCCCGGTGGTGATGCTCGGATGGGGCGTCTTCGTGACGGTCTCGGTGATTGCCGCCTCGCTGCCGCTCTTTCTCGGCCTGCTCGTCGTCTTGCCGGTCTTCGGCCATGCGACCTGGCACCTCTACCGCTACGCGCTGCCGCAATAGACCGTTCAGACCCGGCTCGGCCAACCGGCGCCGCGTAACCCTTTCCTCCCCGGCGCGAATCCGGCTTAATCTTTCCGGCGCCATCCGCGCCGGGCTAATAACACTTTATTTTTATGTTATTATCTCCAAGTTTTTAAAATGCGTGTGAAAATATCTGTTGACGGGTAACCCCACCCGATCATACCCTAGCTACCAGATAGACAAATGTTATCGCAAAAAGCCAAATACGCGCTGAAAGCCATGATCGCACTGGCAACCCAGGAGGAGGGTGACTTGCTTCAGGCGGCGGACATAGCGGAGCGGCAGAATGTGCCCCGGAAATTTCTCGAGCTGATCCTGCTCGATCTCCGGAAGCACGGTCTCGTCCGCAGCCAGCGCGGCAAGTTCGGCGGCTATGCCTTGGCCAAACCGGCAGATGCGATCACATTCGGGCAGATTATTCGCATAATGGACGGGCCTTTGGCGCCAATCCCCTGTGCGAGTCTTACCGGCTACCGGCGTTGTGCCGACTGCCGGGACGAAAAATCCTGCGCCGTCCGCCGGACGATGCGGGAGGTGCGCGATGCGGCGGCGGCGATCCTGGACGGGACCACCATCGCCGATGCGCTGGGTGCCGGTGCCCACGAAGCGAGGGCGGCGATCGGCGCGTAGGCTGAAAAAAATTTGAGCTGAAACACTACTAATTTGATCGACAATATATAATGGAGGCTGAGATGACTCTGGCGGATCTGACCAAACGCTCCGCGCTTCTTTTGGCAGGCATTGTTCTCCTGCTGGCCATGACCTTCGAGGTCCGGGCCGAAACCACGCTTCTCAATGTGTCCTACGACCCCACGCGCGAGCTTTATCGCGATTTCAACGCGGCCTTTGTGCAGCATTGGAAGAAGAAAACCGGCGAGACCGTTTCCATCGAGCAGTCGCATGGCGGCTCGGGCAAGCAGGCCCGCGCGGTGATCGACGGCCTCGAGGCCGATGTCGTCACGCTGGCACTGGCCGGCGACATAGACGAGATCGCCGGCGCGACGGGCAAGCTGCCGAAGGACTGGCAGAAGGCGCTGCCTTACAACTCATCGCCCTATACCTCGACCATCGTCTTCCTCGTCCGCGACGGCAACCCGAAGGGTGTCAAGGACTGGGACGATCTGGTGAAGCCGGGCGTCGAAGTCATCACGCCGAACCCGAAGACGTCGGGCGGCGCGCGCTGGAACTACCTCGCTGCCTATGCCTATGCGCTCGAACATTCCGGCAATGACGACGCCAGGGCGCGCGAGTTCGTCGGCAAGCTTTTCAAGAACGTGCCGGTACTCGACACGGGCGCCCGCGGCTCCACCACCACCTTCGTCCAACGCGGCATCGGCGACGTCTTCATCTCGTGGGAGAACGAAGCCTTCCTCGCCCAGAAGGAATTTCCCGGCAAGTTCGAGATCGTCGTGCCGACCCTTTCGATCCGCGCCGAGCCGCCCGTCGCCGTCGTAACCGGCAACACGGAGAAGCGCGGCACGACCAGGCTCGCCCGCGCCTATCTCGAATATCTCTATTCCTCGACCGGCCAGAACCTCGCGGCGAAACATTTCTATCGCCCCGTGAAGCCGGAATTCGCCGACAAGGAAGACCTCAAGCGTTTCCCGGCGGTGAAGCTCGTCACGATCGACGATGTCTTCGGTGGCTGGGTAAAGGCGCAGCCCGAGCATTTCGGCGACGGCGGCGCGTTCGACCGGATTTATCAGCCGGGCCAGTAAGCAACCGGTTCCTTTTTTCATCACCTGAAATTTTTGGGGGCAACCCACATGCGTAAATACCAATTGAATATATCCACGACTTTCAAGTCCGCCCTTTTCGCGAGCACGGCGCTTGCCGGCGTCGTGCTCGCAGGGCCAGTCTTCGCGGGCGAGCCCGTCGAGAGCCGCGTCCAGAAACTCGAGGCGACCGTTCTCGACCTTCAGCGCGAGCTGCAAACGGTCAAGGAAGATCAGGCAATCGCCGCCGCGAAACCGGCGCCCGAATCCTCCGTCGTCTTCAAGGGCGGTCCCGCCTTCGAAGCGGCGGATGGAAGTTGGTCTTTCAAGGTGCGCGGTCGCGTCGAGGCGGACGCCGCCTTCTACAACAAGAGCGGCGGCAACAGCCCCGTCGACTTCAATAACGGTACCG
>NZ_JAUYUS010000087.1 GCF_030694575.1 Parvibaculum sp. | reverse complement strand
CTTGCCCAGCGGGTAAAGCCTTGTCGCATGGCCCATCTTGCGGCCGGGCCGGGCTTCCCGCTTGCCGTAGAGATGGATCGCGGTCTGCGGTTCGGCGGCGAGCCGCGCCCAGTCCGCCACCTCGTCGCCGATCAGGTTCGTCATCACCGCGTCCGAGTGTCGGTCGGGGCGTCCGAGCGGCCAGCCGCAGATCGCGCGCACATGCTGTTCGAACTGGCTCACCGCGCAGGCATCCATCGTCCAGTGGCCGGAATTGTGGACGCGCGGCGCGATCTCGTTGACGAGGAGCCGCCGCGCATGACTGATTTTCGGGCCGCTCTCCGGCAGCAGAAACATCTCGACGCCCATCACGCCCACATAATCGAGTTCGGAGACGATGCGCGCCGCGATCGCGCAGGCTTCGTCGGCGAGTGCCTTCGTCAGCGCGGCGGGCGCCAGCGTGCGGTCGAGGATGTGGTTCTTGTGGATGTTCTCGACGGGATCGTAGGCCGCCGTTTCGCCGTCGAGCCCGCGCGCGACGACGACGGAGATTTCCCGCTCGAAAGGCACGAAGCCTTCGAGGATGGCGGGGGCGCGGCCGATCTCGTCATAGGCGGCAAGCGCGTTTTCCGGCGCCGCGATCTTCGCCTGTCCCTTGCCGTCATAGCCGAAGCGCCGCGTCTTCAGGATCGACGGCGTGCCGATCGCTTCCACGGCATCGCGCAGGCTCGTCTCGTCGCTCACATCCGCGAAAGGCGCGGTCGCGATCCCCTGCGCCTTCAGGAAGTTCTTCTCCACCAGCCGGTCCTGCGCCGTCGCCAGCGCAATCGGGCCCGGCCGCACGATGCTGTGCTCGCTCAATATGCGCGCCGCCGCCGCCGGCACATTCTCGAATTCGTAAGTCACGACATCGACGCCATCCGCGAAGCGCGCCAGCGCCGCCTCGTCGTCATAACCCGCGCGCGTCGTCTCGCCGGCCACGTCCGCCGCCGGCAATTCCTCGTCGGGACAATATATGTGCGTGCGCAGCCCCAGCTCCGCCGCCGCCATGGCGAGCATCCGTCCAAGCTGTCCGCCACCCAGAATACCGATGGTCCCGCCGGGGGGGATAGTCGCCACTACCGCTCCTCCGGGCTCAGCCCCACGGCGTCCGTCTGCTTCGCGCGGTAATCGTCGAGCCGCCTTGCCAGCGCCTCGTCCGACAGCGCCAGCACGGCGGCGGCGAGCAGCCCGGCATTCTTCGCGCCCGCCTCGCCGATGGCGAGCGTGCCGACGGGAATGCCGCCCGGCATCTGCACGATGGAGAGAAGGCTGTCCTCGCCCGACAGCGCCTTCGACTGCACGGGCACGCCGAAGACAGGCAGCGGCGTCAGCGAGGCCGTCATGCCCGGCAGATGCGCCGCGCCGCCCGCGCCCGCGATGATGACCTTGAGGCCGCGCCCCCTGGCCGATTTCGCATAGTCGAACATGCGCTCCGGCGTCCGGTGGGCCGAGACGATCCGCGCCTCGTAAGCGACGCCCAGCGCCTCCAGCGCCTCGGCGGCATGGCGCATGGTCGGCCAGTCCGACTGGCTCCCCATGATGATGCCGACCAGAGGCTTTTTCGAGGTTTTGGCGGGGGCTTTCGCCCGTGCCGCGCCCGGTCTCTTCGCTGCCATCCTGCCTTCCGCGCCCCACCGTCTGGCACGCCCTCGGGGGCCCGCCGGTTTTGGAAAGCGAGGGAGTATAGGCATGGGAACCGGCTTGGCAAGGAAGGCGGGGGAGGGGCGGAAAAGCTGGCATGCCGCCTCCCGGCCCGGCCAGTTATGGTCATTCGGGAGCTTTCCGGCGCCCGCCCACATGGCGCTTTCCGCCGAACAATGGCATTTTGGGCTACGCGAATCGGAGCCAGAAGGCGGCGAGCGACATTTCATGAAGATCGGCGACCCCAAGCCCCTCGGCAGCGTCTCGGCCGTCTCCGCGCGGGAGCGCGAGAAGGCGCGGGCGGCGGCGTCTTCCGGCGGAGCCGCGGGCGGGCGTACCGTCTCCGACAGCGCCAGCGTCATGGGTATCCCCGAAGCCGAAATCACGCCGCGCGTGCGCGATGCGCTGATGCAGCTCATGGGCGAGGTCGCGGACCTCCGCCGCGAGGTGTCCGCCATGCGCGAGCGGCTGCGCGAGAGCGAGGAACTGGCCGATCGCGACCCGCTCATCCCGGTCCTCAACCGCCGCGCCTTCGTGCGCGAGCTCAGCCGCACCATCGCCTATGCGCGCCGCTACAACGAGCCGGCCGGGCTCGTCTATTTCGACCTCGACAATTTCAAGCAGGTGAACGACGCCCACGGCCATGCGGCGGGCGACGCGGCGCTCCATCATCTCGCGAAGCTCGTCCTCGACAATGTCCGCGAGAGCGACATTGTCGGCCGTCTCGGCGGCGACGAACTGGGGGTCATTCTCGCCCGCGCCGACGAGGCCACCGCCCGGGCCAAGGCCGCCTCGCTTGCCGCGCTCGTTTCCGGCAAGCCGGCCTCCTTCGAGGGCAAGGACATCCCGCTCACGATTTCCGTCGGTGCCATCTCCTTCACCGGCGACGATCAGCCCGACGAGGCGCTCGCCCGCGCCGACCGCGCCATGTACGAAGCCAAGCGCGGCGGCCCCGCCTGATCCTTTTTATCTTCCCACCCTCCCCTTGAGGGAGGGTCAAACGGCTGCAAGCCGTTTGGGGAGGGGTCGCAGCGGTGCGGCGTTCGCGAAGGATGGCTGGCCAGATGACGCGAGGCCGTAACCCCGCCCCGAAAAATTCATCGCTTCGCTCGAATTTTGTCGACCCTCCCCCAAGGGAGGGTGGAAGCAAGGAGGCGCCCCATAACCCTCTTCCCACCCTCCCCTCGGGGAGGGTCAAACGGCTGCAAGCCGTTTGGGGCGGGGGCTGTCACGCGTGGCGCTGCTTCAGTGCGAGAGCGGTTCGCTCCGCCGCTCTACGCTGTGATGTCCGGGAACAGCAGGTCGTCGATTTCCTGGATGCGGTCGCGCAGGTGCAGCTTCTTCTTCTTCAGCCGCTTGATCTGCAGATGATCCGGCATGGGCAGCGCCTCCAGCGCCGAGATGGCGGCGTCGAGGTCGCGATGCTCTTCCTTGAGCGTGGCGAGTGTCTGCCGCAGCTCGTCTTCTTCCTGCTCGGTCATGCTTTGGGGCGCCGCTTCTGTGTCCGTCCCTCTTTTACACGAACCGGGCTCCGCCGTCCGTCCTTCAGGTCCTCGCCCCAGCGTTTCGTCTCGTCCGCCTCGAGGTCGAAGAGGTCGAGCGCGCGCGCCGCCGTCTGCGTCACCAGTTCGTCCACGGATGCGGGTTTCGCATAAAGCCCCGGCACGGGCGGCGCGATGATGGCGCCCATTTCGGAGAGCTGCGTCATGGTCCGCAGGTGGCCCGTGTGAAGCGGCGTCTCGCGCACCATCAGCACCAGCCGCCCCCGTTCCTTCAGCACCACGTCGGCTGCCCGCGTCAGCAGCGACGAGGTCACGCCGGTCGCGATTTCCGACATGGTGCGGATGGAGCAGGGCGCCACGATCATGCCGAGCGTCCTGAACGAGCCGCTCGCGATCGCCGCGCCGATATCCTCGATCCGGTAGCGCGTATGCGCCAGCGCCTCCACGTCCTTCACCTTCAGCCCGGTCTCGTAGCCGAGCGTCATTTCCGCCGCCCGGGTTATAACGAGATGCGTTTCGATGCCCAGTGAATTCAGGATTTCAAGCGCACGCACGCCATAGGCGACGCCCGATGCCCCCGATATTCCCACGATGAGACGCGGCTTTTTGTCCGTCCTGTTCATAACCTTAACCAATACACGGCGGCGGCCGGATTTGCGAGGGGCTTGGGTTTCCGGCGCTCCCGGAAGCGTTCGACAAGCCGCAAAAAAAGAGTCACAATTTTTGCCGTTAAGGGCTTAACGAAAGGACGGACAGAGATGGCTTTGGAGTCTCATATTGCCGAGCTTCGTGATCGACACAGGGCTTTGGAACAGGAGATCGACCACCAGATTCATCACCCCAGCAGCGACGACCTTCATATAGCCGAACTGAAAAAGCAGAAATTGCGATTGAAGGAAGAGATCGAGAGGCTGACCGGCAACAGAGACGCAGCCTGACCGCAAGATCCAAAGCAAGAGATCCAACGCCGGGCGCATGTGCCCGGCGTTTTGCATTTCCGGAGCGCGCTGAAATCTTTTCCCACCCTCCCGCAGGGGGAGGGTGGCAGAGAAGGTGCCGTGCCCCTAAAGCTCCCCCGCCTGCTCCCGCAGCTTGAATTTCTGCACCTTGCCCGTCGAGGTCTTCGGTAGGTCTGTGAACACCACCGTCTTCGGGCATTTGAAATGCGCCAGGTGCTCGCGGCAATAGCCGATCACGTCCTTCTCGCTCAGCGTCGCGCCCTTGCGGAGCGTGATGAAGGCGCAAGGCGTCTCGCCCCATTTTTCGTCCGGCCGCGCCACCACGGCAGCCTCGATGATGTCGGGATGCTTGTAGAGCACGTCCTCCACTTCGAGCGAGGAGATGTTCTCGCCGCCGGAAATGATGATGTCCTTCGAGCGATCCTTGAGCTGAATGTAATTGTCGGGATGCCAGACGCCGAGGTCGCCGGAATGGAACCAGCCGCCGGCAAAGGCTTCCGCGCTCGCCTTCGGGTTTTTGAGGTAGCCCTTCATCACGACATTGCCGCGGAACATGACCTCGCCCATGGTCTCGCCGTCGCGCGGCACTTCCTCCATCGTCTCCGGGTCGCGCACGGAAATCCCTTCCAGCACCGGATAGTTCACGCCCTGCCGCGCCTTCACCTGCGCCCGCGCATTCACCTCCAGTTCGTCCCATTCGTCGTGCCAGGCGTTCACCACGGCGGGGCCGTAGGTTTCCGTGAGCCCATAGACATGGATCACGTTGAAGCCTTCCGCCTCCAGCTTGCGGATCGTCGCGGCGGGCGGCGGCGCGGCGGCGGCGAAATAGGAAACCGTGTGCGGCAGCGGTTTCTTCTCCTCCGCCGTCGCGTTGATGAGGAAGCTCATCACGGTCGGCGCGCCCGCCATATGGGTCACGCCATGTTCCGCGATGGCGCTGAAGATGTTCGCGGCCGTCACGCGGCGCAGGCAGACATGCGTGCCGGCGATCACGCTCATCGACCAGGTGAAGCACCAGCCGTTGCAATGGAACATCGGCACCGTCCAGAGATAGACGGAATTGCCGGTCATCCCCGCCGTCACGATGTTCCCCATCGCCAGCAGATAGGCGCCGCGATGATGGAAGACGACGCCTTTCGGATTGCCGGTCGTCCCCGACGTATAATTGAGGCTGATCGCCTGCCATTCGTCGGCGGGCAGCGACCAGTCGAATTTCGCATCGCCTTGTCCGAGGAAGTCCTCATATTCCGCCTCGCCGATCCGGTCGCCCGGGCCGTCATATTCCTTGTCGTCGATGTCGATCACGAAGGGCTTCACCTTCGCCTTGGCCAGCGCCTCCTTGCCCAGTGCGGAAAATTCGCGGTCCACAAACAGTGCCTTCGCCTCGCCGTGATCCAGCATGAAGCCGATGATGGCGCCGTCGAGGCGGATGTTCATCGTGTTCAGCACCGCGCCGATCATCGGCACGGCATAGTGCAGCTCCAGCATCGCCGGAATGTTCGGCGCGATCACCGCCACCGTGTCGCCAAGCCCGATGCCCCGCTCCGACAGCGCCGAGGCAAGCTTCCGGCAGCGCGCATAAAACTCCGCATAGTCGCGCCGGATGTCCCCATGCACCACCGCGAGCTTTCCCGGATAAACCTCCGCCGCCCGCTTCAGGAAACTCATCGGCGTCAACGGCTGATGGTTCGCCGCGTTCCGGTCGAGGTCGGTTTCAAAAGGGTTTGTCGTCATGGGGGCCTCGCGCGGGAAGGGAAGTGTTCCGCCGACGTTACTAAGGGGGCGGGGGCGCGGCAAGGTGGGGGCATGAATCCTCCCGCCGCCCGTGCTAAAACCTCCCCAACAAGAAACAAACGCGAACGGGGCAGGACATCATGGGACGCTACAAGGACACCTACGACGCCTGGAAGCGCGATCCGGAAGGCTTCTGGGCGGAGGCCGCCAAAGAGATCGACTGGTTCAAGCCCGCCGACACAATCCTCGAAGAGAAAAACGGTCTCTCCCGCTGGTTCGTCGGCGCGGAGACGAATAGCTGCTGGAATGCGCTCGACCGTCATGTGAAGGCGGGCCACGGCGCCCGCACCGCGCTCATCTATGACAGCGCCATGCTCGGCCGCGTCAAAAAATTCACTTACGCCGAACTGCTCGACAAGGTCGCCACCTTCGCGGGCGTGCTGCAATCCCATGGCATCAAGAAAGGCGACCGCGTCCTCATCTACATGCCGATGGTGCCGCAGGCCGCCGTCGCCATGCTGGCCTGCGCGCGGCTGGGCGCGATCCATTCGGTCGTCTTTGGCGGCTTCGCGGCGAAGGAACTCGCGACGCGCATCGACGACGCCAAGCCGAAGCTCATCGTCTCGGCCTCCTGCGGCCTCGAACCCGGCCGCGTCATCGCCTACAAGCCGCTGATGGACAAGGCGATCGAGATGAGCGCCCATGAAGTCTCCGCCTGCATCGTCCTCCAGCGCGAGATGGAAGAAGCGCCGCTGATCCCGGGCCGCGATTTCGACTGGAAGGCCGAGATGGACAAGGCCGCCGCCGCGAACAACAAGCCCGATTGCGTCTCCGTCGCCGCCACCGATCCCCTCTATGTCCTCTACACATCCGGCACCACCGGCAAGCCCAAGGGCGTCGTCCGCGACAATGGCGGCCACATGGTCGCGCTCAAATGGTCGATGAAAAACGTCTATGACATCGACCCCGGCGACACGTTCTGGGCCGCCTCCGATGTCGGCTGGGTCGTCGGCCATTCCTACATCGTCTATGCGCCGCTTTTTCATGGCTGCACGACGATCCTCTTCGAGGGCAAGCCCGTCGGCACGCCGGATGCCGGCACCTATTGGCGCATCATCTCGCAGCATGGCGTGAAGGCGCTCTTCACCGCGCCCACCGCCTTCCGCGCCATCCGCAAGGAAGACCCGAAGGCCGAGCTTGTCGGCAAATACGATCTCTCGAAATTCGAGGTGCTCTATCTCGCGGGCGAGCGCGCGGATCCCGACACGATCCAGTGGGCGGAGAAGGCGCTCGGCCGTCCGGTGATCGACCATTGGTGGCAGACCGAAAGCGGCTGGCCGATGGTCTCGAACCCGATGGGCATCGAGCGGCTCCCGGTGAAGCACGGCTCGCCCTCGGTGTCGCTGCCCGGCTACGAAATCCATGTCGTGGACGAAGCCTGCAAACAGGTCGGGCCGAACACGACCGGGGCCATCGTCGTGAAACTGCCGCTGCCGCCCGGCTGCCTGCCGACGCTGTGGGAAAACGAGGCGGGCTTCCGCGAAAGCTATCTCGCGGATTATCCCGGCTACTACAAGACGGCCGATGCCGGTTTCCTCGACGAGGACGGTTATCTCTATGTGATGAGCCGCACCGACGACATCATCAATGTCGCCGGCCACCGCCTCTCAACTGGCGGCATGGAAGAAGTCCTCGCCGCCCATCCGGATGTCGCCGAATGCGCCGTCATCGGCATTGCGGATGCGATGAAGGGCCAGGTCCCGGTCGGCTTCCTCGTCCTCAACGCGGGCGTCTCGCGGCCCTCGTCCGAGATCGAGCAGGAGGCCGTGCAATTGATCCGTGAACGGATCGGTCCCGTCGCGTCCTTCCGGAAGGCGATGGTCGTCCAGCGCCTCCCCAAAACCCGCTCCGGCAAGGTGCTCCGCGGCACCATGCGCAAGATCGCCGACGGCGCCGAATGGACCACGCCCGCCACCATCGACGACCCGGCAATCCTCGAGGAGATCAAGGCGGTGCTGGAGAGGGAACTGGCGCGGTAGGGGGGCACCAGAAATAAAGGTGTCACCCCGGCGAAAGCCGGGGTCCACTCCACCCCCCTTGTCTTTGCCGGGCTTGACCCGGCAATCCAGTGCCCCAGACTCCGAGGATGAGAGATTTTTACGTCTACATTCTGGCAAGCGGGAGAAACGGCACGCTCTACACAGGCGTCACCAATGACATTTTGCGGCGCGTGTCAGAGCATCGGGAAGAAGCCATCAAAGGTTTCACCAGCCGCTACGGTGTGAAGCAGCTCGTCTGGTATGAAGTTCATACGATGGCGCGAGCGGCAATCCAGCGTGAGAAGAATATCAAGCACTGGTCGCGAGCGTGGAAGCTTGCATTGATCGAGAAGGAGAACCCCGACTGGCGCGATCTGTTTGACGATCTGCTGTGAGGAGTTTGCGAAGTGGACGCCACGTTTCGTGGCTTCTGGATTGCCGGGTCAAGCCCGGCAAAGACGATGTTGGGGGGATGTACAGCGTTCATTCCTCCCAACCCTTCTCTCCACCCCCTTCTTTCCACCCCCTTCCGTTCATCCTTCCCCCATCCCCACATCCCCTCAACAAACGCTACGCCCGCGCGCAAACCGTGCCCTCCCACAAGCGCCCGTCCGGTGCTATAACGCCCGCATCCGGCGACCCCCCTTTTTGGGCGACAAGGAGTACCCCATGGCATCCGGCACCACACTCAACGGCAAGGTTGCGATCGTTACCGGCGCGGCGAGCGGCATCGGGCGCGCCATCGCGCATGCCTTCGCGGATGAAGGCGCGAAGGTCGTCGTCACCGATGTCGAGGAAGAAGCCGGCGAGCTGGTCGCGAAGGAAATCGCGGATCGCGGCGGCGAGGCGATCTTCCGCTATTGCGATGTCGGCGAGCGTCTCGATGTGCGCAATCTCGTCTGCGCGGCGGGCGAGGCGTTCGAGAAGATCGACATTCTCGTCAACAATGCCGGCATCGTCGCGGGCGGCGATTTCCTCACGCTGGAAGAAGAGGCCTTCGACCGCGTCATCCGTACCAATCTCAAGGGCCACTTTCTCGTCGGCCAGGCGGTCGCGCAGCGCATGGTCGCGCAGATCGACGAGGGTCACGCGCCCGGCACCATCATCAACATGTCGTCGATCAATGCCGTCGTCGCGATCCCGACCCAGGTCGCGTATGCGGCGTCCAAGGGCGGCGTGAAGCAATTGACCGAGGCGATGGCGCTTGCGCTCGCGCCCTATGGCATCCGCGTCAACGCGATCGGGCCCGGCACCATCCAGACGCCGATGGCCGGCAACGTCAATGACAATCCCGGCGCGAACAAGATGCTCATGTCGCGCACGCCCTTGGGACGCATCGGCCAGCCGGAGGAAATCGCCTCCGTCGCCGTCTTCCTCGCATCGGGCGCGGCGAGCTACATGACCGGCCAGACCGTCTATGTCGATGGCGGCCGCCTCTCCCTCAACTACCTCGCCCAGCCGCCGGTAAAGCCGAAGTCCGGCGACAGGAAAGAGTAGCCCCCGGCCTCTCGTCCCTCTCACGCAAAAAAATCGCGAGCCACCCGCCCGCTGATTTCTTCCCCTGCGTATCTCTCTTCGGGATGCCACGGCAGGCGCTATGCGTCTGGCCGGTGGCGGGACATGAAAAGGGAGGGGGCGTGCATGCGCGTGCATGAATACGCAGCGTTGAGTCTTGCGGGTTTTCTGACATTTGCATCGGGTGCGGCGGCAAGCGAAATGCAGCTTGGCGACGTGAAGGTGCAGGTGGACACGATCGTTTCGGTCGGTGCGACCATCCGTACCGGGGGCCAGGACTGCGCCAAGATATCGTCCGGCAATGGCGGCTGCGCGGGTGGACCCGGCACCACTTACGGCACCAACGACGATGACGGCAACGTCAATACCGAACGCTACGATCCGGTTTCGGTCGTCGCGAAAGCCGTCTCGGACATCGGCGTGACCTACGAAAATTACGGCGGCTTCATGCGCGTCAAGGCGTTCTACGATTACTGGAA
>NZ_JAUYUS010000084.1 GCF_030694575.1 Parvibaculum sp. | reverse complement strand
CCATCTAGACTGTGCCTACCTTAAAGGAATTCGTCTTCTTGTGCTCTGGGCTGTCGTACATTCACGACAGTGTCGGGAGTTGACCACACCTGAGGTTCACAAGGCACTCCTGGGCCCTGCATGGAATCGGTACAACGTTGCTCCGATATGGTAAGTGTGTGTGATTATGATGATAAATGTGGTCGCGCGTGCGGACTGCGCTGTTTGCCATGTTGAACCTGTCCATATGTGGAAGTCGCCACGTTGGGAGACGCAACTTTCTCATTCACATCTCATTCTGGTGCTATTGTAAGATTCTAACTGGACAGGTCAACAGCGCATGATGAATGGGTATTGCTATGACCATTGAGGATGGTGCCAGTCGGGGAATTGTCACGTACCACCCGACGACGAGCGAACCTTGAAACAAGATTTGCGGAACGAGCAAAGATATGGTACTTTAATGCAACACAAGAGGGTCGGCAAAGGTCGGCAAGGTGTCTCAAAAATGCCCAAAAGGTCGGCATGCCGACATCGGCAGGGTGTTTCAAAAAAGCCCAACTTGTCGGCATGCCGAGGGTGCCGACCTTTGCCGAGGGGGGTCGGCATGCCGACCTTTGCCGATATCGGCAAGCTGATTTATGAAACACCCCCTCAGACGTGTCTCAAAAGGGCCCATTTTGCCGCGATTGCCGCGATTGCCGCGATTGCCGCGATTGCCCAATTGCCGCAATTGCCGCAATTGCCGCGAAATATTTTTGAGACACACCCTTGAAGTGCCGACGGGTCGGCACTAAAAAGAGGCTTCAAAAATAGTGCCGAGGGGTCGGCACTTCAATGTGGTTTTACATTG
This sequence comes from Parvibaculum sp., assembly GCF_030694575.1. Taxonomy (GTDB): domain Bacteria; phylum Pseudomonadota; class Alphaproteobacteria; order Parvibaculales; family Parvibaculaceae; genus Parvibaculum. The sequence continues at coordinate 2,968 of NZ_JAUYUS010000084.1, read as the reverse complement.
GGGGTCGGCACTTGGGGTCGGCACTTGTAGGCACCTCTTGACCATCCGACGAGTGCCGACCCCAAGTGCCGACCCCAAGTTTTTATTGGAAATGGCCTCCGACCACTCAAAACCCGCCCTATTTGCCCTTCTTATCGAGGATTTCGAAGTCCGACCTTCGCACAGCGAGTCTGAAGATGAAGACGACATGTTGCTCATTCTGCTCCAAGATCCCAAACGCAGGCGCCGCCTTTTCGATACTTCTCACGAGTACGCGGCCACTCCAGTGCGTGGGAACATTGCAGAAGCAATATTCTCTTCATCGGACGAACATTTCGCCGAGCAAGTGCGATTGAGCCGGTTGCAGTTTCTCCACGTTGAGGCTGCACTGCGTGACACGTTGCAGGGGCCTCATCGCACTCGTGGGCGGGCGCGCGCCCTTTCCCCGCGAGATCAGGTGCTCTTATTTCTCTACCACTGTGCCCATTGTACGTGTCGTTGTGCGTTTTTGCTCCGTTCTTGCAGGATATCGTCCAGTGCTCACCTGCTCATTCAACCACCCGCCACACACTCAGGTAACTCTTTACGGAGCATATCGATCATGTTTGGAGTATCGTTGGCCACTGTGCAGCGCACAGTTATGCGCGTAGCACATGCAATAGTGGATGTGCTTGGCCCACAGCATGTGCGATGGCCATCACATGCACAGCACGCTGAGCACGCACAGGAGGTTGAGGGTGAGCATGGACTCCCACACGTTGCAGGATTCATCGACGGTACGCATATCCGCATAGTCCCGCAGGATGCACGCGACAGGGTGTACTCGTTCTGTCGCAAGGGGTTTCACAGCATTGTGCTGCAGGCAATCACAGATTGCCATGGTAGGTTCTTGAGCACTGAAATTGGGTACGCAGGCCGGGTGCACGATGCTCGGGTGTTCTGCGAGTCGCCAATAGCAGCGCGCATTGGTGATGTGCAGGAGCGCGACAGCTACCTGCGGGAGCCGTTTGTGCTGCTTGGTGACGCTGCTTACCCCCTCACCAGCTGGCTCATCACTCCATACGCAAGTGAGGCAAGTGAAGCAAATGCAGCGTTCAACTACGTGCACTCGTCGGCAAGGATGGCAGTGGAGCGCGCGTTTGGCAAGCTCAAGTTGCAGTGGTCGATACTGTTCAAGAACAACTTATATGGACCTGGTGTCATGAACTTCATCACCGCAGCTGCGTGCATCTTGCACAACATCACCATTGATGTGGACGAAGAGCACGGATGGGAACCACCACCTGATCAGCTTGCTCTACTACTACAAGATGACGATGCTGAACCAATGGAAGACGACCCCATTCTCCCAGGTCGAGATCGCCCGCGCAACAAGGCACGAGCAGGGAAGGCAAAGCGCGACATGATGAAAGACGCCATCATGCAGTAGTGTAGGGTAGGAGGAGAGTTGCAAGCACACAGAACCATGAACTGCACTGCACGCTCACAACCATGTCCTACACATGCTCACACCTCATCCCAGCTCAACTCGCTGAGACGCAGTGCGCACACTTCATCGGAGGCATTGCGGGATGCTAGTGCGTACAGACGTGCCACTGTTGCTGCAGCCCGTGCTGGATCTGGCCCGTACAGACACTCACGAACCTTGCGAAGCACAACCTTGATGTCTGCTCTCCCCGCAAGATCGTCACTTGTTTCCAGTTTGCCAAGATGATCCTCCGCAATCATATGGCGCTGCTCCTTGGTGGTAGCTTGTGGCTGTGAGGGTTGTGCAGGGGAACCTTCCACGAGCTTGAGCAGTGCTTGTGTTCGCAGATCTTCATTCCGCGCACGCCGTTCCTCTGTCCTCTGTTCTGCCTCACGTCTGTCCGTGCGGTTTTTCTCGATTGCTGCAATGAATCCACTTGCAGTAGCCCGCTGCTTGGATCGCGTTGGTAGGTGTGTAGTTGAGGGCGCCGCAGGTGGAGTGTCTTCATGAGGTGAGGGTTGGGATGGAGGGGGCGTAGTCAACATTCCTGCGACGGATGACAGTGTGGACACAGGCACTATGTCGGGCCGTGCTCCTTGAAAATACTCCATGAGTGCCTCATACACAGCCTTCGACTGTGTGCAAACAGGTGGGTGTCGACGTGCGCCCCCACTCGGCTTTAGCGATGCGAGGTAGCCCTGTGCGAATGTGTTGAACACAGAGTGACTGTACATGTGCAATCTTTGTACAACGAACACTACTAACCTTGAACTTCTTTTCGACATACGCCCATCGCTTTCCGAGGGCTCTTGTCGTGAGAACAGACGCTGGCACATCGGGCCGATCGCAGAACGTCCTACGAAGCTCGGCTGATATCTCAGTCCAGATGCGCAGGGCGCCATGTTTAGAGCGCCCATCTGCAGCGGCAAGAAACTTCTTTTCCTTACCAACACGTAACATTACCAATGCGTCGGAAACATCCATCGGAATTGTGGGTGTGGCTGCAACCCGCTGCGAGGGTGTCACCCGAGCTCGCTTTGCAGGCATGTCATCCCCATCGATCGCTTCTCCTTGATCGTTGTCCGAGCCATCATCGTCAGAAACAGATTCCCGATCGTCATCGACATGCTGGTCACTCTGAGAGCCGTCGTCCGCCATTGTGTGACGTGAAATACACGTTGGGTGTGTCTGTGGATTCGTGTGGCGAAACAGCAACACTATAGCAACATTGTATGATGATGAGTGTATCAAAAATGCTTAATTTTCTAGGTGCCGACCCCTACAAAAAGTGCCGACCCCTGGGGTCGGCACTTCAAGTGCCGAGGGTCGGCACTCTGATTATTGAAACAGACTCTTAGCACGGGATGCTGGGGCACCGCCGCTGTGGCGACGTCCCCTCCGCAAACCCGAGCCCTCGCGCCGCTGGCCAACGAAACCAGCCCGGCGCAGCTCGTCCAAAGAACCAAAGCCGCGTAGGGACGACCCGATCATCCGCGGCGAATGCCGACGCTCCAAGGCGTC
>NZ_JAUYUS010000079.1 GCF_030694575.1 Parvibaculum sp. | reverse complement strand
GTATTCATCGAGTCGAAGAATTCGCTGTTGCTCTTCGTCTGCTTGAGCTTGTCGAGCAGGAATTCGACCGCGTCGACGGTGCCCATCGGGTTGAGGATGCGGCGGAGCACATACATCTTCGAGAGCGTGCCCTTGTCGACCAGCAGCTCTTCCTTGCGGGTGCCGGACTTGAGGATGTCCATCGCCGGGAAGACGCGCTTGTCGGCGATCTTGCGGTCGAGAACGATTTCCGAGTTACCGGTGCCCTTGAACTCTTCGAAGATGACTTCGTCCATGCGGCTGCCGGTATCGATGAGCGCGGTCGCGATGATCGTGAGCGAGCCACCTTCCTCGATGTTGCGCGCGGCGCCGAAGAAGCGCTTGGGGCGCTGCAGCGCGTTCGCGTCGACACCGCCGGTGAGCACCTTGCCCGACGAGGGGACGACCGTGTTGTAGGCGCGGCCGAGGCGCGTGATGGAGTCGAGCAGGATGACGACGTCGCGGCCATGTTCGACGAGGCGCTTCGCCTTCTCGATCACCATTTCGGCGACCTGGACGTGGCGCGTCGCCGGCTCGTCGAAGGTCGAGGAGATGACCTCGCCCTTCACCGAGCGCTGCATGTCGGTCACTTCTTCCGGCCGCTCGTCGATCAGCAGCACGATCAGATAGCATTCCGGATGGTTGGTCGTGATCGAATGCGCGATGTTCTGGAGGAGAACGGTCTTGCCCGTGCGCGGCGGCGCGACGATCAGCCCGCGCTGGCCCTTGCCGAGCGGCGCGACGATGTCGATGAGGCGCGACGAGCGGTCCTTCAGCGTCGGATCGGCGACTTCCATCTCGAGCTTCTCGTCGGGATAGAGCGGCGTCAGATTGTCGAAATGGACCTTGTGGCGGGCCTTGTCGGGGCTCTCGAAATTGACCGTCGAAACCTTGAGGAGCGCGAAATAGCGCTCGCCGTCCTTCGGGCTCCTGATCTCGCCTTCGACCGTGTCGCCGGTCCTGAGCGAGAAGCGGCGGATCTGCGAGGGCGAGACATAGATGTCGTCGGGACCCGGCAGGTAGTTGGCTTCGGGAGAGCGCAGGAAGCCGAAGCCGTCCGGCAGCACCTCGACCACGCCTTCGCCGATGATGTCGATATTCTGTTCTGCATACTGCTTCAGGATCGCGAACATCATGTCCTGCGTCCTGAGCGTCGAGGCGTTCTCGACCTCGAGTTCCTCGGCGATCGCCAGAAGTTCGGTCGGCGATTTTGCCTTGAGGTCCTGCAGCTTGATCTGCGTCATTGCCTGTCTTGGTCTTTCTTTGGGGGTTTCCGCCCGGAGCGCTTCTGAAACGATGTGGCGCTGTCTCTGAGGGGAGGAAATCTTTTTGGAGGGATCGAAAATGGAAAGTTGAAGAGGTCTGTTGGGGAAGCTGGCCTGACGCTTCTTTCCTGCCGCCGCACGATCGGGGCTCGGCCCTTCTGCGGGCAATCGCCTTGTGCGCGGTCTTGTCTTGCCGCTGTCACGCCCTTGCTGGGGCGCTCGAAACGGCCGGGAAAGAACTAGGAAGGCCGCCGGGAGAAACCCGGCTTCAAAACCCATATAAAGCCAGCCGGTTCCAATTTCAACGGAAATTGGTGGGGCGGGCTCAGAACGGTTTCGCAACCGCAAGCAGGACGATGAAGATGACGAGGAGCGGCGGGGCCTCGTTGACAATCCGGTAGAAGCGGGCGTCATGCACGTTCCCGTCGCGCTCGAACGCCTTGCGCCAGCGCGAAAAGAAGCCGTGAAGCGCCGACATGACGAGGATCAGCGCCAGTTTCACATGCATCCAGCCATCGGACAGAAGGCCTGGATTGAGCGCCAGCATCAGGATGCCGAAGACGAAAGTGGCGATCATGGCCGGATTGACGATGCCCCGGAGGAGCCGCCGCTCCATGATCTTGAAGGTCTCGGACTTGTCAGAACCCGGCGCCGCCTCGGCGTGATAGACGAAAAGCCGGGGCAGATAGGCCATGCCGGCCATCCAGAAGATCACCGAAACGATGTGGAGCGCCTTGATCCAGACGTAGTAGCCGGCCAGAAAATCGAGCATTGCGAGGTCCCCTGCTTCTTCAGCCGATTGTCTTCAGGCCCGCTCTGGCGGTGCAGACATGGCCGGCGGCTTCTTCCGGGCAGAGGATGGTATCGCTCGCCTGCGCCGCGCGGACAAGCCCGGCAAGCGCCTCGATGAAATGCGGCTCGGTGCCGAGCGCCGGCACCCGGAAATAGCGCGGCACGCCGCTCTCTTTGGCGAGGCGGCCATATTCCTTGTCGAGTTCGACCAGCGTTTCGGAATGCTCCGAGACGAAGGCGATGGGAACGACGATGAGCGATTTGCCCTCGGCGCCCGCCCGCACGATCTCCTTGTCGGTGGCGGGCCCGATCCATTCGAGGGGCCCGACCCGGCTCTGGTAACAGGTGACCCAGTCGGCCTTTTCGATACCGAGCGCCGCGACCAGGGCGGCGCAAGTCTGCTCGACCTGGGCCTGATAAGGATCGCCCGCCTCGATCACCTTTTTCGGCAGCCCGTGAGCGGAAAAGAGGATGCGAACACCTTCGAGGCCGCCCGCTTCCGCGATCGCATCCCCGAGCAGCGCCGCATGGGCGGCAATGAAACCCGGCGCCAGCGGATAACAGCAGACCGTTTTCACCGGGGTGGAAAGCCCCGCCTTCGCGGCCGCGCGTTCCCAGTCCCTGAGGGAGGATTCCGTGGTCGTGGTCGAATAATGCGGATAGAGCGGCAAGAGGACGATCTCGTCGGCGCCCCATGCCTTGATAGCAGCGGCCGCCTCGTCCGCGAAGGGATGCCAGTAGCGCATGGCGATGAAGGTGCGGAACCCGGATTCGCCACCGGCCAAGGCGGCCTCGAGCGCCTGCCCCTGATCGCGCGTCAGCGGAACGATCGGCGAACCGCCGCCAAGCTCGGCATAGATATCCTTCGCCACCGGCGCACGCCGCTTCGAGACGAGTTTCGCGACCAGCCAGCGAAACGGCTGCGGCAGCCCGATGATGGCCGGATCGATGAAGAGGTTGAAGAGAAAGGGTTCGACCGCCTCCGGCCCGTCCGGCCCGCCGAGATTGAACAGCACGACGGCGACCTTCTTCGTCATGCACGCCATTCCTTCACGAGGGCGACCAGCTCCGCCACATGGTCGGGCGGCGTTTGCGGCACGATGCCATGGCCGAGATTGAAGATGAAGGGACCGCGGCCGAGCGTTTCCAGAATATGGAGCGCCTGGCGCCGCATTTCGGGCCCGCCCGCGACCAGCAGCAGCGGATCGAGATTGCCCTGGACGCAGCCGAGCGGCTGCAGATGCTCTCGCGCCCAGCCGGGCGAGACTCCCGTGTCGAGGCTGAGGCCGGTGACACCGGTTTCGCGGAAATAGCGTTCCGCCATGCCGCCTGCACCGCGCGGAAAGGCGATGACGGGAATGGATGGGAACCGCTCATTCAGCTTCTCGCGGATCCGTTTCATCGGCTGGAGCGCGAAACGCTCGAAGGAAAGTTCCGGCAGACTGCCCGCCCAGGTGTCGAAGACCTGCAGAACCTCGGCGCCTGCTTCCACCTGCGCCGAGAGATGCTCGACGGTCGCATCGACGAGAAGATCGATCAGTTTCTGGAACTCGTCAGGCGCGCGGTAGGCCCATGCCTTGGCAGCGCCCTGATCCGGCGAACCGCGGCCGCCGACCATATAGGTCGCGACCGTCCAGGGCGCGCCGGCAAAACCGATCAGCGCCGTTTCCGGAGGAAGACTCCGCCTGAGCCGCTTCACCACCTCATAGACCGGCTGCAGATGCCCCCTGACCGCCTCTACCGGTTTCAGCGCCGCGAGCCCCGCGACATCCGCGATCGGCTCCAGCACCGGTCCCTCGCCTTCCTTGAAGGCAACCTTCTGGCCGAGAGCATCCGGCACCACGAGAATGTCGGAAAAGAGGATCGCCGCATCGAAGCCGTAGCGCCTGATCGGCTGCAGCGTCACTTCCTCCGCGAAGTCCGGCGTGTAGCAGAGATCGAGGAAGCTGCCCGCCTCGGCGCGCACCTTCCGGTACTCCGGCAGATAGCGTCCCGCCTGGCGCATCAGCCAGACCGGTACATTGCCGGCCGTCTCTCCCTTCAATGCCCTGACGAGCTTCTTCCCGGCTGTCTCTTTCCCGGGAGCCTTTTTTCCGCTCAACCGTTCATTCTCCCGATCGCCTTCCCTGTCCTTCTATCTCAATAGAAGAATCTTATCTTGTAGTGGATAGTGAAGGATGGCTGTGAATGGCGGGGATCAAACCGCGCCACCATCTTGTCCACAATTCCGGGCTGCCCGCAGCTTGCTCCGCCGGCACCCCACTTTCTATGCCACAGCCTGTTTAAGATTTCAGCCTGTCAGACTGACGCGCTTTATACGCAGGCACTTGGCATGTGGATTATCTCCAACGCGACAAGCGTTAATTATGGGGACAACTCCTCCGCGCCGCGCCGACCCGGCGGTCATACCCGTTTTCCGCAAGCGTGCGTTGGCCTTTTTCAACCGAGGCATCGAACGGTGGAGCGAAAACGAAGCACGGGTATGACCGGGTAGGGCTTGCCGCGAAAGGGCCGGTTACGCCCGTTAATCACAGCTTTCCACAGGCACCGGCACATCATGCGAAGATGCCGTTATGCCTCGCGGAAAAAGAAATGGCGCGGCCGCAACGGCCCCGATACCTTTGCGGCGCGGCGCTCCGGCCGCCCGCGAAACGACAGGCCTCATGAACACCAAGCGCGTCTTCCATCTTCATCTCGTCTCCGATGCGACAGGCGAAACGCTGAACATGGTCGCGCGCGCGGCCTGCGCGCAATATGAGGACGCACGGCCGATCGAGCATGTCTATGCGCTGGTGCGCGGGCCGAGGCAGCTCGAGCGCGTTCTGGCCGAGATCGAGAACGCGCCGGGCATCGTCATGTTCACGATGGTGAATGAGGAGCTGCGCTCGCGGCTGGAAAAGCGCTGCGCGGAACTGCAGACGCCCTGCATCTCGGTGCTCGACCCGGCCATGCTGGCGCTCGGCAAATATCTCGGCAAGGAATCGTCCCACAAGCCTGGCTCGCAGCACATCATGGATGCGGAATATTTCGACCGCATCGCCGCGCTCAACTACACCATGGCGCATGACGACGGACAGTCGGCCGGCGATCTCGACGACGCCGACATCATATTGCTCGGCGTCAGCCGCACCTCGAAGACGCCGACCTGCATCTATCTCGCGAACCGCGGCATCAAGGCGGCGAACATCCCGATCGTGCCCGGCGCACCGCTGCCGCCCGATCTCGAAACGGCGGAGAAGCCCCTGATCGTCGGTCTGACGACGAGCCCCGATCGCCTGGTGCAAATCCGCAAGAACCGCCTGCTTTCGCTGCACGAGAACACCGACACGGATTACGTCGCGCCGGATGTCGTCGCCGACGAGATCGCCTTTGCGCGCAAGCTCTTCGCGCGCAACAGCTGGCCGGTGATCGACGTCACGCGCCGCTCGATAGAAGAGACGGCGGCGGCGGTCCTCAACCTCTATAATGAACGCCAGCGGGCGATCTGAGCGCGATATGTCACGTGACCTCCTCATTCTTGCTTCCGCCAGCGCCGTGCGCGCGCGGCTTCTCGGCGATGCCGGTATCGCGTTCGAGGCGAAGGATTCGCGCGTCGATGAAGATGCGCTGAAGGAAAGATTCGCCGGCGGCAATTCCGACGCCGATACCGACGCGCTGGCGCTGGAACTTGCGAGCGCGAAGGCGCTTGCCGTCGCCGCTGCGAATGACGGTGCGCTGGTGCTGGGCGCGGACCAGATCCTTTCCTGCGAGGGCAGACGGTACGACAAGCCGAAATCCACGGCAGAAGCGCGCGACAATCTGCGCGAATTTCGCGGCCGTCCGCATATCCTTCACAGCGGCCTTGCCCTGGCGGCAAAGGGAGAAGTGGTGTGGCGCCACAATTCCCGTGCGACCCTCACCATGCGCGATTTCTCGGACGAATTTCTCGACGCCTATCTTGCCGAGGCCGGCGAGCGCGTTCTGAAGAGCGTCGGCTGCTACCAGCTCGAAGGCCCCGGCGTGCAGCTCTTCGAGAAGATCGAGGGCGACTATTTCACCATTCTCGGGCTGCCGCTGCTACCGCTGCTCGACGAGTTGCGCCGCCGGAAGGTGGTGGCGCCATGAGGAAAGTTTGCGTCATCGGCTGGCCGGTCGAGCATTCGCGCTCGCCCCTGATCCATAACTACTGGATCGGGCTCCACGGCATCGAAGACGCGGTCTATGAGCGGCTCGCGGTGCCGCCGGACGCGGCGGCGGGGACGATCCGCAATCTTGGCGGTCTCGGTTTCATCGGCGCCAATGTGACCGTGCCGCACAAGGAGACGGCATTTGCGGCACTCGCCCGGCACGACGCGATCGCGAAGCGGCTTAAGGCCGTGAATACCATCGTGACGACGCCGGCGGGTCTCGAAGGGCGGAACACCGACGGTTACGGCTTCATCGCGAACCTCAAGGACCGCTCGCCTGGCTGGAAGGCCATGAGCGGCCCCGCCGTGATCCTCGGCGCGGGGGGCGCGGCGCGCGCCATCGCCGCTGCGCTGGAGGCGGAAGGTGCGCCTGAAATCCGGATCGTCAACCGCACGCCCGCCCGCGCGGAAGCGCTCGCCGCCGACCTCGAACTGAAATCGGCGGCGGTTTACAGCGAGGACGACGCGCAGGCGGCACTCCGGGGCGCGCATCTTCTCGTCAACACGACGACACTCGGCATGAAGGGCGAGAGCGAGGTCATGTTCGGTCTCACCGCCCTGCCGCGTGGCGCGCTCGTCACCGACATCGTCTACACGCCGCTCGAAACCGGATTGCTGCGCCGCGCGCGCGAGGCGGGCTACAAGACCGTCGACGGGCTCGGCATGCTGCTGCATCAGGCGGTGCCGGGCTTCGAGGCCTGGTTCGGCGTGCGGCCGGAAGTGACGCCGGAACTCCGCGCGCTCGTGCTTGCCGATCTCGGACTGAAATAAAGGAACCGCGATGCTTCTCATCGGTCTCACCGGCTCGATCGGAATGGGGAAATCCGAAACCGCGAAAATGTTCCGGGAGCTCGGCGTGCCGGTCTATGACGCGGATGCCGCCGTCCACAAGCTCTACGAAAAGGGCGGCAAGGCGGTGAAACCTCTTGGCGCGGCTTTTCCTTCCGTCATTGTCGACGGCGCGGTCGACAGGAAATTGTTGTCGCGCGCGGTGCTTGGCCTTCCCGACGAGATGAAGAAGCTCGAAGCGATCGTCCACCCGCTGGTCGGCGAGGCGCAGATGGAATTCCTGCGCGAGACTATCGCGGCGGGCCATGCGATGGTCGTGCTCGACATTCCGCTGCTCTATGAAACCGGCGGCGAGACGCGCGTCGATGTTGTGGTCGTGGTGTCGGCCCCTTACGATATACAGAAGACACGCGTCCTCGCGCGTCCCGACATGGACGAGGCGAAATTCGCCGCGATCCACGCCAAACAGGTTCCCGACGCGGAAAAACGCGCGCGCGCGGATTTCGTCGTCGAAAGCGACAAGGGCCTCGATCACGCCCGCGCGCAGGTGGCCGCCATCGTCGAGGCACTGAAGACCCGCGAAGGCAAGGTGCTGAAAGAGCGTCTTGCGAAAGGCTGAGAGGAAAGCCGAACCGATGGAACAAAGACTGAGCCTCATCACCCTCGGCGTCGCCGATCTCGCGCGGGCGCAGAGGTTTTACGAGACGCTCGGCTGGCGGTCCTTGCCGCAAAGCAATGCCACCGTCGCCTTCTTCCAGTGCGGCGGCATCGTCTTCGCGCTGTTCGGACGCGCGGCGCTCGCCGAGGATGCGAACCTCGCGCCTTACGGCGAAGGTTTTTCCGGCATCGCACTCGCTCATAATGTGAGAAAGAAGGAAGAGGTCGACGCGGTGCTGGCCGAAGCGGAAGCGGCGGGCGGAAAAATCCTGAAGCGCGGACAGGACGCCTTCTGGGGCGGCTATACGGGTTACTTCTCCGATCCCGACGGCCATGTCTGGGAGGTGGCGTGGAATCCGAAAGGCATTATCGGCGCGGACGGCTCGTTCCGCTTTCCGTTGGAATAGGAAGATATGCGCGAAATCGTGCTCGATACGGAAACGACAGGCATCAGCCCGAATGACGGACACCGTCTGGTGGAAGTCGGCTGCCTCGAACTTTTCAACCATGTGGTGACGGGGAAATATTTTCACGCCTATATCGATCCCGAGCGCGACATGCCGGAAGGCGCTTTCCGCATCCACGGCCTGTCGGCGGAGTTCTTGCGCGGCAAACCGAAATTCGCCGAGGTCGCGGATGATTTCCTGGCTTTCATCGGCGAGGACCCGCTCGTCATCCACAATGCGGCTTTCGATCTCGGTTTCCTCAATGCGGAACTCGCGCGCATCAGCCGCGCGCCTATTCCGGCCGCGCGCGCGACCGACACGCTCGACATCGCACGGCGGAAATTTCCCGGCGCGCAGAACAGCCTCGACGCGCTCTGCCGCCGCTTCGGCGTCGACAATTCGGGCCGCACCAAGCACGGCGCCCTGCTCGACAGCGAGTTGCTGGCGGAAGTCTATCTTGAACTGATGGGGGGCCGTCAGCCCGGCCTCGTGCTGCAGGCGGAGTATGCAGGCATGCATGGCGAGAGGGTCGCCCGCGCGCCGCGTCCCATCGCCCTGCCGCCCCGCCTCAGCGAAGCGGAAGAAGCGGCGCACGATGCCTTTGTCGCGACGCTGGGCGGCGAGCCGCTCTGGCCGGTTGCGAAAGCGGAATAGGTCTCGCCTCAGTTCGGCTGGCTCAATTCGGCTGCTGGGCGCCCGCGACGTCCTGCGCCAACTGCTGGCGGCGCTGGTTGTAGAGGCTGACGAAGTCGATCGGATCGATCATCAGCGGCGGGAAACCGCCATCCCGCGTCACATCGGCGAGGATGCGCCGCGCGAACGGGAAAATCTGGCGCGGGCATTCGATGACGAGCACGGCTTCGAGATCCGCTTCCGGCACGTTGGTGAGGCGGAACAGCCCGGCATAGTCGAGCTCGACGAGAAACATCGTCTTGTCCTTCACCGTCGCCTCGGCGCCGATCTTGAGCGCGACCTCGAAATCGGTGCCGCTCATCCGCCTCACGCCGACATCGACGCGGACATTGATCGTCGGCTGTTCCTCGGCAGGCCCGAGCGTCTGCGGCGCATTCGGATTTTCGAACGAGAGGTCTTTCACATATTGCGTGAGGACGCGGAGTTGCGCGGCCTCGCCGGCAGCCTGGTTCCCGTTATTGTTCTCGCCCTGATCCGACATTCTCGCCTCGCCGCCCCTTAATGAAAGGAAGGCTGCTGGCTATCATGGAAAGGGGGACGGAACAAGAAACGGCGGCGAAGAAAGAACCGCTATTGCCGCCATGGTGAATTGGGACGGGGGCCGGACGGCAAATCCGGGCGGCCGGCATCGTCCTCGCCGATTTCCTCCGCTTCGCCCTCGATCACGGGACCGCCGGATGGCGGCCGTCCCGGGCCGCTGCCGCTGCCCATGTTCACCCCCATGCCGCTCGCGCGGAACTGGAAGCTCGCATTGCGGGCAAGCCGCGCCGCCGCAGCCCGGCCGACGGCGCGCCTGAGGGGCGGGATCAGCAGGAGAACGCCGATACAGTCGGTGAAGAGGCCGGGCGTCACCATGAGAAGCGCCGCGACGAAGAGAAAGACGCCGTCGAGCATTTCGGCGACCGGCGGCTCGCCGCGCCGCATTGCCTCTTCCGCCCGCCGCCAGGTCTGGAGACCCTGCACGCGCAGCAGCGAGGCGCCGAGAAGGGCGGTTCCGAGCACGATGGCAATGGTTGCCGGGACGCCGATCAGACCGCCCACCTGGATGAAAATCGCGATCTCGATGACGGGAATGGCGACGAATATGAGAAAAAGGACGATACCCACGGAGTTCCCTTGCTGAACAGGCGGCAGGCGGCATGACGCCGCGGCAGGGCGCCTGCCGTCATAAAGCCACAGAAGCCCTACAGAAAATAGACCGGATAACGGCAAAGGCGAGGCTTCGGTCCGGTAGCAAAACGGCTCCCGATGGCCTAGGTTACTTGCAGGGATTAAATTGACGGCAAGACACTAACGCCAAGCATGCCGCCCGCTTCGCCGCCTCGGACGGCTGGCTGCCGGTTTGAAAGGTTCCTCGAGCGTATGGACGACGGCTTGAATCTTCTGAACATCATTCTGCTCGCGATCGCGGTCGGCGTCTTTCTGAAACTCAGAAGCGTCCTTGGCCGCCGCACGGGCCATGAGCGGCCGCCCTACGATCCCTATTCCGACAACCCGGCGACGGGCCCCGGCAGCGACAAGGTCGTGACCCTGCCGAAGCGGGCCGGCGCGGGCGCTGCACGCGACCGCGTGATCGACGCGGCGGGCGATCCTTTCGCGGCCGCGGTCGAGACGCGCTTCCGCTGGCGCGGTGTCGCGGAGGAAGGCTCGCCGCTCGCCGGCACGCTCGACGCGCTCGCGAATGCCGACCGCACTTTCGATACGGATTCTTTCCTGAGCGGCGCGCGCACGGCTTACGAACTGATCGTGACGGCATTCGCGACCGGCGACCGCTCGACGCTGAAGCCGCTGTTGAGCGACGATGTCTACCGGAGCTTCGACAGCGCGATCGCCGCGCGCGAGCAGAAGGGTCTCAGGATCGACCAGAGCTTCATCGGCATCGACAAGGCGGCGATCTCGGCCGGCACACTCGACGGCACGCGCGCACGGCTGACGGTTTCGTTCCGCAGCGAACTCACATCCTGCACCAAGAACAGCGACGGCGTGGTGGTCGAAGGCGATCCCGTGACCGTGCGCGAGGTGACCGATGTATGGACCTTCGAACGCGATCTCCGCAACCGCGATCCGAACTGGAAGCTGGTCGCAACCGGCGCGCCGGCCTGACGGGCGGTGACGATGCCGCGCGGCGCCCGTGCCTTCATCCTTCTCGCAGCGTTTGCCCTTTTTTCCTGCATGGCGGGAGCGCCTGACATGACGGCGCAGGCGAACCCGGTTTCGTCTCCCACGCGGATTTACTTCGCCGATCTCGATGGCTGGGGCCGGGACGACCAGTCGGCGGCGCTTGCCGCGTTTCGCCGTTCCTGCGCGCGCATCCTGGCACTCGCGCCCGACGCGCCGCTCGACGTGAAGGGCGGCGATCCGCTTTACGGCAAGGCGGGCGACTGGCAGCCGGCTTGCCGCGCCGCGACGGGCTCCATCGGTCCGGGAGCCGGCAATGCGCGCGGCTTCTTCCAGCACTGGTTCGTGCCGGTAAGATTTCCCGCCGAGCGCGGCCTCTTCACCGGCTATTACGAACCGGAAATGCGCGGCTCGCTGACGCGGGGCGGCGTCTACCAGACGCCGGTGCTGGCGCCCCCGCCGGGCTTCCGGATGGTTGCGGGCGGCGGAAATTTTCCCACCCGCGCAGAGATCGAGGATGGCGCGCTCGACACCGAGGGCCTGGCGCTTCTGTGGCTCGAAAGCCCTATCGACGCTTTCTTCCTGCATGTGCAGGGTTCGGGCCGTGTGCGCCTGCCGGCGGGCGAGATCGTGCGCCTCACCTTCGCGGCGAAGACGGGCCATGAATACACCTCGATCGGCAAGCTCCTCGTCGAACGTGGCGAGATGACGCTTGAACAGGTGTCGATGCAGACGATCCGCGCATGGCTGGAAGCACATCCCGCCGAAGGCCGCGCGTTGATGCAACAGAACGCATCCTACATATTCTTCCGTATACTGCGCGATGTCGACGAGACGCTCGGACCGCCCGGCGCCGAACAGGTGAACCTGACGCCGGGCCGCAGCCTCGCCGTCGACCGCAGCCACCACCCGCTCGGCACGCTGCTCTGGCTGACGACGACGCATCCGACCGTCGACGGGCAAAGCATGGTGCCGGTCGCGCGCCTCATGGTGGCGCAGGACACCGGCTCCGCCATCAAGGGCCGTCAGCGCGGCGACATTTTCTTCGGCTTCGGTCACGATGCCGGCGAGATTGCCGGCCGCATGAAGGCGGAGGGCGAGTTCGTCGCGCTGGTGCCGAAGGAAATTGCGCCGTAAGAAGAAGGCGGATGAAACGGCGGTGAACGGAATGGCCGACGAGACCGACAGGAACGCACCGCGCCGCCGGTCCCGCAGCCGCCATCTCAGCGACGAGGAGCGCAAGCTCTGGCGCGAGGTGGTGAAGGATGCGAAGCCGCTCGGCCGGAAGCGGAGCGTCCACGCCGCCGAAGCGGCACAGCCGACGGAAATTCCCGCGACCCCACCCCCTCCCCCGGCGCCGCAGCCGAAGCGGGCCCCGGCACCGGCCGTGCCTTCCCCCTCGCCTGCCCCGCGCCGCGCCGCCGAACCGCCGCCGCTCACCGGCCTCGAACGGCGGACGAGCCAGCGCCTCGCGCGCGGCCAGATGGAGGTCGAGGCGACGCTCGATCTGCACGGCCACAGCCAGGCGGAGGCGCATGGCGCGCTGCTCGGCTTTCTCGCCCGCGCAAGGGGACGCGGCCTTCGCTGCATTCTCGTCATCACCGGCAAGGGCGCCTCGCCCTATGCCCGGCACACGCTTCATGGCGCGAGCTTCTATGAAGTGCCGGAACGGCAAGGCGTGCTCCGGAGCGCGGTGCCGCGCTGGCTCAACGAAGCGGACTTCCGCGCCCATGTGTCTGGCTTCCAGCCGGCCCATCCGAAACATGGCGGCGGCGGCGCCTTCTATATCTGGCTGCGCAAGAAACGATGACGCCGTTCGGACGCAAGGTGCGGGAGCTGCGCCGCGAGCGCGGCGTGACCATGAAGGAGATGGCGGCGGCGCTGCGCGTGACGCCCGCCTATCTCTCGGCGCTGGAGCATGGGCGGCGCGGCCGGCCGAGCTGGCGGCTGGTGCAGGCGATCATCGGTTATTTCAACGTGATCTGGGACGAGGCGGAGGAAATGGAACGCCTCGCGCGGCTTTCCCATCCCCGCATCGTCATCGACACATCCGGCCTTGCCCCGCAGGCAACGGAGCTCGCGAACCGGCTGGCCGAAGAGATCGCGGATATGACGCCCGGCGAGACGGCGAGCCTGCTGGCGCTTCTCGACGCACGGAAGCGGCGGCCGATGCGCCCACGGTGAAGCCGCCCCACGGTCGGGACTCGCTTGCGGCGAAAAGAGGTTTTGCGGGATTCGCCACGCGCAATATTTCGGAGGACCGGAAGATTCGCTGCCGGATTCGTCATCGGCCCGATGGACGCGCCGCCCGGCAGCGGCTTCAATGAGACACTCCCCTCTTGCCGTCACGGCACAGAAGCGATCATGGACGACAGCAAGAAAACCAAAGAGAAAAGCGACGCGAATTTCGCCCGCAGGGTGGACTGGAACCTGTTCCAGCTTTTCCACGAGATCGTGCGCGCGGGCGGCATCGGTGCGGCGGCGCGGCGGCTCAATCGCCAGCAGCCAAGCGTGAGCGCCGGGCTGAAGCGGCTCGAGGACCATCTCGGCGCAACGCTTTTGCGGCGTACCGCGCAAGGCGTCGAGCTGATGCCGGCCGGGCGCGCGCTGTTCGCTCTCTGCGAAACCATGATGGGTGCCGTCCGCGCCGCGCCGCATGAGGTGGCGACGGCGGCGGGCCTCGTCGAGGGCGTCATCAATATCCGCACCATGTCCTCCGTCGTCTCGCCGGAATTCGACGCGGCGCTGGCCGCGCTCCACCGCCACCATCCGGGTGTCGGTATTCATATCGAGGTGTCGCCCTGGCGCGAGGTGATCGCGGCGCTGAAATCGGGTGACGCCGAAGTCGGCATCGCGGTCGACAGCGCGCCGGATGCCGCGCTCTGCTACCAGCCGCTCATCCGGGAGACGCAGCAGCTTTACTGCCACAAGGCCCATGCACTTTACGGCATGACGGTGCCCCAGCCCTCCGACCTCGCCGACCAGCCCTTCATCATGACGGGAGAGGACGAGCCGCAGGATCTCGAGAATTTCCGCCGCCGCTACGGGCTCGGCAGCCGCGCGGCCGGTTTCGCGGAGAACCTGAACGAGGCGAAGCGGCTGATCGAGCTGGGCGTCGGCATCGGCTTTCTGCCGACCTGCGTGGCGGAAACGCTCGACAATCGCGGCGCCCTCTGGCCGCTTTTGCCGGAAGCCGTGCTGCCTGCCTATCAGGTCTATCTCGTCACCCGCGACGAGCCCGCCCGCAACACGCCCACCGAGCTTTTCCTGGCAGAGATCATGGGCCGGCTGAGGGAGCGCCAAACCGAGACATAGATGAAATCTATGAGGCTCATCTGAATTTCCCGTCTAGGGCAATGACCTTTCGCGGTGCAACATGAACCCATGTCCATCGCCGAACCGATTTCGAAAACCCTTCCCGATCCGTCGCTCGACACCCTGCCGGGCCTGTGGAGCCGGTCGCTGATCGCCTGGCCGGACGGGCGGCGCGACACCACGACCTGGGTGAACTGGTTTCAGGGCCCCGGCCTCTATCTCGATCTCCGCCAGCCGGAAGCCCGCCCCGACTTTTCAGGCGTGGCCGCGCTTTCGGATTTCACGCCCGGCCAGATGGAGTGGCTCGCGCGCCAAGAGGGCTTCGCCGGCGAACTCGTCCATGAGGACGGATATTTCGAGTGGCGGCGCGATATCGATTTCCAGCCTCAGGCGGTCTATTCGGACATGGGCAAGCTCTGGGTCGAGGGCGACGTCATGATCGAGGAGGGAAAGGACATTCCCTATATCGAGCATTGGCACCGCGAGCCCGTGGGCGCCGAGCCCTGCTGGGGCGCGCGGCTGCGCGACCGCGAGAGCGGCCGGAAAGGCGCACTGGTTCGCATGGGCAGTCTCTTCATGTTCGCGCGCGAACGCCACCACGACCTGCCGCCCGGCCTGTCGCTTGCCGAATGCGTGGCGAGCGCGGAGGACCTCGGAACCGCGCAGGATTTTCTCGATTGCGAGATCTCGCAAGGCGCGGTGACGAGCGCCGGCTGGATCGTGCAGCGCTCCAGCCTGCCCTTCCGCGAAGCAAAGCCGCTCGCGCCCGTCATCGGCGGCGCGACGCTGCAAACCGCCGATACCGGCCGTGACGGAAAGCCAGCGGCGCGCTTCTGGGAAATCACCGATCTGCGCGGCGTGCCCGCCCTCGAATTTCTGCCGAATGGAGCAATGTCATGAGTGATACCAAAGGGACTGCCTTCACGCATATTCCCGTCATCGATATCGCGCCGCTCTTTTCCGGCGACGACGCGGCGAAGCGAAAGGTTGCCGCCGAGATGGCGGACGCGGCAAGCAATGTCGGCTTTCTCTATGTGAAGGGCCACGGCATTCCGCCCGAACTGATCGCGACGCTCGAGGCGCGCGCGGCGGAATTTTTCGCGTTGCCGCTCGACCGGAAGATGGAACGCTATATCGGCAAGTCGCGCGCCCATCGCGGCTATGTGCCGAAAGGCGAGGAGGGTTTCTACGACGGCACCGATCCGAGAAAGACCGACAAGAAGGAAGCCTTCGATCTTTCGATAGAACTGCCCGAAAGCGATCCCGATCACATTCTCGGCTACCGGATGCTCGGCCCGAACCAGTGGCCGGCCGAACTGCCGGAGATGCAGCGCGACGTCTATGCCTATTACGAAGCGGCGATGGCGCTCGGCCACACGATCTTCCGCGGCTTCGCGCTGGCGCTCGGTCTCGACGAGAATTACTTCGAAGCCCTGCTGACGAAGCCGCCGTCGCAATTGCGCCTCGTGCATTACCCGGCCGATCCCGCCCGCGTCGCCGATTGGGGCATCAGCGCACACACCGACTATGAGTGCTTCACGATCCTGCATGTGACGGCGCCGGGCCTCGAGGTCATGAACGCGGAGGGACGCTGGATCGATGCGCCGCCGATCGAAGGCGCCTTCGTCATCAATATCGGCGACATGCTGGAGGCGCTGACGAACGGCCGCTTCATCGCGACGTCGCACCGCGTCCGCAATGTGCCGGACGAACGCTTTTCGTTTCCGCTCTTCTGCGCGCTCGATTACGAGACGGTGATCGAACCCCTGCCGCAATTCATCGACGGCGATGCGCGCTACCCTTCCTATGTCGCGGGCGGCCATCTCGTCACGCAGACCATGCGGACATTTTCCTACCTGAAGAAGCTCGTCGCTTCGGGCGCGCTCGCGCTTCCCGAAAGCGAAAATCATGCGACGGCCTTTGGCCGCAAGGAGCGCGAACCGGCTTGAAGACCGGAGACGCCAGAGGGGACGACCGGAAGAGAAAGGTTCAATCGCGACAGTCAGTGAAAGGAAATCTCATGCTGCGCTCATCGATCTTCCGGAAGACAGTCACGGCGGTCCTCGCCGCGCTTGTGCTTTCTCTCTCTTTCGCGGGGCAAGCCGCCGCCCAGGAGAAAAAATCCTTCAAGCTGGCCTGGTCGCTCTACACCGGATACATGCCCTGGGCCTATGCCGAACATGCCGGCATCGTCGACAAATGGGCCGGCAAATACGGCATCGAGATCGAGGTCGTGCAGATCAACGACTATATCGAGTCGCTCAACCAGTACACGGCCGGCACCTATGATGCGGTCGCGAACACAGTGATGGATTCGCTGACGATCCCCGCCGCCGGCGGTGTCGATACGACCGCGATGATCCTCGGCGACTACACCAACGGCAACGATGCGATCTTCGTGAAGGGCGAAGGCAAGACCATGGCCGACTTGAAGGGCAAGACGGTCTATCTCGTGCAATATTCCGTCTCCCACTACATGCTGGCGCTGGCGCTCGCGAAAGCGGGCCTTACCGAGGACGACATCAAGACGGCGAATATCGCCGACGCCGATTTCGTCGCCGCCTTCTCGACGCCGGAAGTGGAAGCCGTGGTGGCGTGGAACCCGGCGACGAGCCAGATGAACAAGATGCCGGGCATCACCTCGGTCTTCGATTCCTCCGAGATACCGGGCGAAGTGCAGGACATCCTCGCCGCCAAGACCGATGTGCTGAAGGCCAATCCTGCCTTCGGCAAGGCGCTCGCCGGTGCCTGGTACGAAACGCTCGCCATCATGAAGAAGGATGACGCGGAAGGGATCGCGGCACGCACCTTCATGGCGGAAGCTTCCGGTACCGACCTCGCCGATTTCGAGAGCCAGATCGCCACCACTTATTTCTACGATGCGCCGGAAGGCGTCGAGGGCTTCTCCGGCCCGAAGATGGCGGCAAGCGTCGAAAGCGTCGCCAGCTTCGCCTTCTCGCAGGGACTGCTGGGGCCGGATGCGAAGGATGCCGGTTTCATCGGCATCGAACTGGCCGACGGCACGATCTTCGGCGACAAGGAAAACGTGAAGCTCCGCATCGACACGAGCTACATGGAGATGGCGGCCAAGGGCGAGATCTGAAAAGGCGCCCGCCCGGTGAACCGGGCGGGCCGCACCTAGAGAATGAACTTGGAGAGATCGGCGTTCTTCGACAGGTCGCCGATATGGCGCTGCACATAGGCGCCGTCAATCGTCACCGTCTCGCCCGACTTGTCGGTGGCACCGAAGCTGACCTCGTCGAGCACCCGCTCCATCACGGTGTGGAGCCGCCGCGCGCCGATATTCTCGACCGTCGAATTGACCAGCGTCGCGATATCGGCGATGGCGTCGATCCCGTCATCGGTGAAATCGAGCGTCACGTCTTCGGTGCCCATCAGCGCGACATATTGCTTGATGAGGCTTGCTTCCGGCTCTGTGAGCACGCGGCGCATGTCTTCCTTGCTGAGCGCCTGAAGTTCGACGCGGATGGGAAGGCGGCCCTGCAGCTCCGGCAGCAGGTCGGAGGGCTTGGCGATGTGGAAGGCGCCGGACGCGATGAAGAGAATGTGGTCGGTCTTCACCGCGCCATGCTTCGTCGAAACGCTGGTGCCTTCGATCAGCGGCAGGAGGTCGCGCTGCACCCCTTCCCGGCTGACATCGCCACCCTGCCGTTCGGCGCGGGCGCAGATCTTGTCGA
Source organism: Parvibaculum sp. (assembly GCF_030694575.1). GTDB lineage: Bacteria > Pseudomonadota > Alphaproteobacteria > Parvibaculales > Parvibaculaceae > Parvibaculum. The sequence continues at coordinate 6,100 of NZ_JAUYUS010000079.1, read as the reverse complement.
TCTCGTCGAGAAAGACGATGCCGTTCTGCTCGACCGCGCGAATGGCTTCCTGCGTGAGCTGTTCCTGATCGAGCAGCTTGTCGCTTTCTTCCGCGACCAGCACGTCGTAGCTGTCGCGCACCGCCATGCGCCGTGTTTTCGTGCGGCCGCCGAACGCCTTGCCCATGATGTCGCTGAGATTGATCATGCCCATCTGCGAGCCCGGCATGCCGGGAATGTCGAAGGTCGGCATGCCGCCGCCGCTGTCCGAGACTTCGACTTCGATTTCCTTTTCATCGAGTTCGCCGCCACGGAGCTTCCGGCGGAAACTTTCGCGCGTCGCTTCGCTCGCATTGGTGCCGACCAGCGCGTCCAGCACGCGGCCCTCGGCGGCGAGATGCGCTTTCGCCTGCACGTCCTTGCGCTTCTTTTCGCGCGTCATGGCGAGGGAGATTTCGACGAGATCGCGGATGATCTGCTCGACGTCGCGCCCGACATAGCCGACCTCGGTGAACTTCGTCGCTTCCACTTTCAGAAATGGTGCCTCGGCAAGCTTGGCGAGGCGGCGCGAGATTTCCGTCTTGCCGACACCGGTCGGCCCGATCATCAGGATGTTCTTCGGCAGCACCTCGTCGCGCAAGGCGTCCGGCAATTGCTGGCGGCGCCAGCGGTTGCGAAGCGCGATGGCCACGGCGCGCTTGGCGTCGCGCTGGCCGACGATGTAGCGGTCGAGTTCGGAAACGATCTCACGCGGGGAAAAACTGGTCATGATCGTGAAGGAAAACTCCGGAAAACGAGAAGGCGGGCTCAGGCGTCGAGGCTTTCGACGGTGAGGTTGTTGTTCGTGTAGACGCAGATGTCGGAGGCGATCTTCATGGCCTTGCGCGCGATCTCTTCCGCCGTCAGGTCCATGTCGACCAGGGCCCGGGCGGCGGCGAGCGCGTAATTGCCGCCGGAGCCGATGCCGACCACGCCGCCTTCCGGTTCCAGCACGTCGCCATTGCCGGTAAGGACAAGCGTCGCCTCCTTGTCGGCAACGATCATCAGCGCCTCGAGGCGGCGGAGAAAGCGGTCGGTCCGCCAGTCCTTGGCGAGCTCGACGCAGGCGCGGGTAAGCTGTCCCGGATATTGCTCGATCTTGGCTTCGAGCCGCTCGAAGAGGGTCATGGCATCGGCGGTCGCGCCGGCGAAACCCGCGATCACGTCGCCCTTGCCGAGCGGGCGGACCTTGCGGGCATTCCCCTTCATGATCGTGTCGCCCATCGAAACCTGGCCGTCGCCCGCGATCACGACCTTGCCCCCCTTGCGCACGGTCAGGATCGTGGTGCCGTGCCAGTTGATGGGGTCGTTCGTCATGGGAAATCCTGTATGGGCGGGCCGTTGAAACTGGCTACCATGTGGCCGCTCCGTGCCACCGGGTCAACCCCGTGGCACCTTGTCGTTGAGAATGATAGTCTTTCTCAAATATGAACTCTTTCCTGGGGGAGGCCGAATGTCCGCCGAACTGAAAACCGAAGACGCACTCCGTACCGTCTATCCGGAGCCGTCGGGCGGCGCGGTGGCGAAGCAACTCGACTTCATCGATCCGCATTCCCGCAAATTCATCGAGCTCTCGCCCTTTCTTTGCATCGGCACCGGCAGGCCGGACGGCTTGGCCGACGTGTCGCCCCGCGGCGGCGAGCAGGGCTTCGTCCATGTGCTCGACGAACGGCGCCTCGCCATGCCGGACCGGCCGGGCAACAACCGGCTCGACACGCTGACCAACATCGCCCATTCGCCTGCCGTCGGGCTGCTTTTCTTCGTCCCTGGCTTCGAGGAAATGTTGCGGGTGAACGGCACCGCCACAACCTCGATCGAGCCGGAGCTGATGGCCCGGTTCGTCGTCGACGGCAAGCAGCCCCGGTCGGTCATGATCGTGGAGGTGAAGGAGGTCTATTTCCACTGCACCAAGGCGCTGAAACGTTCCGGTCTCTGGAATGCCGAGAAGCATGTCCCCCGCGACACCATGCCGAGCTTCGGCCAGATTTTCCGGGACCAGACGAAGGCTCAGATGCCGGCGACGGTGATCGATCTGGCGCTGAATGAGGACGCAAAGAAAAACCTCTATTGATCGCGAGGCGACCGGATGCCTCTCCACATCTTGTGGTCTTGCCTTTTGCGAATACTACAAAAGAATTTGCGGGTAATTTGAATCAATGACTTGGCTCTTGTCTCGTATCGGGATTAGGAGCAATTTAAAGTATTGGATGAGAAGTGCTCCAATATATTGGTTAACGCACTGTAAGCATTTGTCATTCAATCTGAATCGGTACTTGAAGTAATCCCGCTGGCCTGTGCCGCGGCTGGCTGCTAAAAGCTGCCGCGAACGGGCCGTTCGAGGCCTTGCGAACCGGAACCGAACTTATGCAGACCGACAGCGATACCCGCATCGCCACCGTCGAACGCAAGACGAAAGAGACCAATGTCTTCGTCTCGCTCGATCTCGACGGCAATGGCGAATACGACGTCGACACCGGGATCGGCTTTCTCGATCACATGCTGGAGCAGCTCTCCCGCCATTCGCTGATCGACCTGAAGGTGCGCGCGCAGGGCGACCTGCACATCGATTTCCACCACACGACCGAAGATACCGGCATCGTGATCGGCGAGGCCGTGCGCAAGGCGCTGGGCGACTTCAAGGGTATCCGCCGTTATGCGACGGCCATCATTCCGATGGACGAGACCTGCACCCGCGTCTCTATCGACGTGTCGCAGCGTCCCTATCTCATCTGGAAGGTCGATTTCACGAAGCCGAAGCTCGGCGACATGGACACGGAACTCTTCAAGGAGTGGTTCCAGGCCTTCGCGCAGAATGCGGGCATCACGCTGCACATCGAAAACATGTATGGCGACAACAACCATCACATCGTCGAAAGCTGCTTCAAGGGTCTCGCCCGGGCGCTGCGCGATGCGATCGAGATCGACCCGCGCGCCGCGAACCGCATTCCCTCGACCAAGGGCGTGCTGGGGAACTGATTTTCGGTTCCCGCCGTCCGCGCGGCTGGCCTTTTTGCATCGCCTGTCATAGATAGAGGCCGAACGCCGCGCCGGCACGCGGTGTGCGGAACCGGTTCCATGCGCATTTACACAGTCCACGAGCTCCAAGGCGCGCCGCTCGACGGCGCCGGCATCGTGCTGGTCAAGGAAGGCTTTTCCTTTCCGGCCTTCGTCTTCTCATGGGCCTGGCTCCTCTGGCACCGGCTCTGGATCGCGCTCGGCCTCTGGATCGGGCTGATCGCCGTCATCTCCTTTTTCGTCGAGAGGCTTGCGGGCGCCGAGGCCGCGGCCCTGTGCTCGCTCGCCCTTCAGCTTCTGCTCGGCTTCGAGGCGAACGACATCCGCCGCTGGACGATGGAGCGAAAGGGCTACAGGCTTGCCGGCATCGTCGGGGGCAGCTCGCTCGAAGAGGCGGAGCGCAACTTCTTCGCGAACTGGGGTCGCCCGCTCGATATCGCGCCGGAGCCGCCTGCCGCAAAAGCCGTCTGGCCGCGTCGCGCGCCCGCCGCCGAAAAGCCATCCGGCGACGGCGACCGGGTTTTCGGCCTCTTCCCGAAAGCGGGAGGCTGAACGCATGAAGATTGCGATCATCGATTACGGTTCGGGCAATCTCCGCTCCGCCGCCAAGGCCTTCGAACGCGCCGGGCGCGACGCTGGCCTTTCCGCCGATGTCATGGTGACGAGCGACCCGGACGCCGTGCGCGGCGCCGACCGCGTGGTGCTGCCGGGCGTCGGTGCCTTCGGCGACTGCGCCGCAGGTTTGCGTGCCGTACCGGGCATGACCGATGCGCTCACCGAAGCGGTGCGGAAAGAGGGCAAGCCCTTTTTCGGCATCTGCGTCGGCATGCAGCTGATGGCGGAGCGCGGCCTCGAACATGGCGTCCATGGAGGCCTCGGCTGGATCGGCGGCGACGTCCGGGTGATGACGCCAGCCGACCCCGATCTCAAGATCCCGCATATGGGCTGGAACACGCTGAGCCAGACAAGGCCCCACCCGCTGCTCGACGGCATCGAAACCGGCGACAGGGGCCTCCATGCCTATTTCGTCCATTCCTATTTTTTCGACGCAAGCTCGGATACGGACATCGTTGCGAACACCGATTACGGCGGCCGCGTCACCGCGATGATCGCGCGCGACAACATGGCGGGCACCCAGTTCCACCCCGAAAAGAGCCAGACCCTGGGCCTGGCGCTGATCGGCAACTTCCTGAAGTGGCGGCCATGATCCTCTTTCCTGCGATCGACCTGAAAGACGGCGAATGCGTCCGCCTCGTGCATGGGCTGATGGACCAGGCGACGGTCTTCAACGACGACCCGGCGGCGCAGGCCCGCGCTTTCGAGGCGGCGGGCTTCGAATATCTGCACCTTGTCGACCTGAACGGCGCCTTCGAGGGAAAGCCCGTGAACGCGGCCGCCGTCGAAAGCATTCTTGCCGCGATCTCCATACCCGCGCAGCTGGGCGGCGGCATTCGCGATCTCGCCACCATCGAGATGTGGCTCGGCAAGGGTATCCGCCGGGTCATCATCGGTACGGCGGCGGTGAAGAACCCTTCGCTCGTGATCGAGGCGTGCCGCAAGTTTCCCGGCCGCATCGCCGTCGGGCTCGACGCCAAGGGCGGCCGCGTCGCGACCGAAGGCTGGGCGGATGTCTCCGACCTCACCGTGCTCGACATGGCCCGCCGTTTCGAGGATGCGGGCGTCGCCGCCGTCATCTACACGGACATCGACCGCGACGGCGCCTTGCAGGGATTGAACATCGAGGCGACGGTCGCGCTCGCCGACGCAATTTCCATTCCCGTGATTGCGTCGGGCGGTCTTTCCTCCATCGAGGATCTGAAGAAACTCCTCGCCGCCAACTGCTCCGGCATCGAAGGCGCGATTTCCGGCCGCGCGCTTTACGACGGGCGGCTCGATCCGGCTGAAGCCCTGAAGCTCCTGCGAGGTGTGGCGTGACGCTGAAAGCCCGCCTCATTCCCTGCCTCGACGTGAAGGACGGCCGTGTCGTCAAAGGTGTGAACTTCGTCGATCTGCGCGACGCGGGCGATCCGGTCGAAGCCGCGCGCGCCTATGACGCCGCCGGCGCCGACGAGCTTTGCTTCCTCGACATCACAGCGAGCCACGAGGAACGTGCGATCATTTTCGACGTCGTCCGCCGCACCGCAGAACAATGCTTCATGCCGCTCACCGTCGGCGGCGGCGTCCGCACCATTGAGGATGTGCGCCAGCTTCTCCTCGCGGGCGCGGACAAGGTCTCGATCATGACGGCCGCCGTCTTCAATCCGGATTTCGTCCGCGCGGCGGCGGAAAAGTTCGGCAACCAGTGCATCGTGGTTGCCATCGACGCCAAGCAGACCGGCCCCGGCAAATGGGAGATTTTCACCCATGGCGGCCGCAAGCCGACCGGCATCGACGCGGTCGAATATGCGGTGAAGGTCTGCGAGCTGGGCGCGGGCGAAATCCTGCTCACCTCGATGGACCGCGACGGCGCGAAATCCGGCTTCGACATCGCCCTCACCCGCGCGGTGGCGGACGCCGTTCCGGTGCCGGTGATCGCCTCCGGCGGCGTCGGGACCCTCGACCATCTCGTCGAAGGCGTCCGTGACGGCCATGCGAGCGCCGTTCTCGCCGCCTCGATTTTCCATTTCGGCGAATACACGATCGGCGAAGCCAAGGCCCATATGGCCGAAGCCGGCATCCCGATCCGCCTCTGACGGAAGCCGGCCCCGGGTCCGGATCAACCTATTGTGCCATTTTGGCTATTCGGCACTGCACCCGGCAGGGACCAAGCGACGCAGGCGAGCCGAAAACCGAATGTGACAATTGCGCGTCGGCCCTTCCCCCGGCAGAATGCGGCTGCTTGGGTCCAGACAAATTTCCCCCGTGCCTGCGAACAGCGCGAGCGGCGCAATAGATGTCCGAACGTGAAATCGAACTGAAGCTCCTCTGCGAGCCCGTCGAGCTTGAACGGATCAGGCGTGCGCCGTCGCTGTTGCGGATGAAGCAGGGGCGCGCCAGCGGCAAGCATCTGCACTCGGTCTATTTCGATACCAGGACGCTCACACTCGGCGACCATGGCTTCGCGCTC
>NZ_JAUYUS010000078.1 GCF_030694575.1 Parvibaculum sp. | reverse complement strand
GCTCTGGGGCCTCACCGCCGCTTTCCTGATGAGCCCCGATTTCGCGGACAGCCATTCGCGTCTCTGGGTCGGCGTGCTGCTCGTGCAGTCGGTGCCCTACGCCTCGGCCGTCCTCCTCTCGCTCATCAACGTCATGCCGTCTCTCTTCCGCCCGAAGAAGAAAGAGGAACCGGCGGGCCTGTTGTCGCCCGCCGAGTAGGCGCCGTCAGAACCACATCCGCACGCCGAAGCGCAGCGTCGTATCCTCCACGTCTTCGCCGCCTGCGCGCGTTATCGATGCTGTCTCGCCGAGATCGCGCTCCCATACGAGATCGGCATAGGGCGCGAATTTGCGGGTGACTTCGTAGCGAAGCTGAACTCCGGCCTCGACAGTGCTGAAGCCGGCGCCGGCGCCAAGCTCCGGTACGTCCTGCGCGAAGAGATTCAATTCAACATGCGGCTCGGCGATCAGCCTCTGCGTCAGAAGCAGCTCGAAACTCTGTTCGAACCGCGCCGAGACGTCGCCCTGCGTTGAAACGAAAGCGGTCGCTTCCGTCTCGAAGAAATAAGGCGCAAGGCCGGTGACGCCCGCCGCGAGATAGGTTTCGCCGCGCGGCGCGAAATCCTGCCGCACGCCCACCAGCACGTCCCAATAGGGATGGACGTTCCGCCCGTAATAAAGCTGTACTTCCGCCCGCTCGAAATCGCCGTCTTCGATCTCGCCCTCCGAACGGATCCACAGGCGCTCGACATCGCCGCCGATCCAGCCATCGACATTCCAGTTCCAGAGCCCGCCATGCCGGCCGGTATAATCGAGGTCCGTCTGTATCCTGTGAAAGAGATCGGGGCCATGAGCCGCATGCGCTTCCTGCGCGGCGGCATGCGGCGGCAGGGCGAGAGCGAGGGCAAGGATGCCGGGTGCGATCTTCTTCATCACATGCCTCCATGTCCGGCATGCGCATCATGCGCGCGCCCGTGTTCCGTCACGCCCATCGGCACGACCGCGCCGTCGGCGGTGATGCCGCTCTCCGCCGTGCCCGGTGGCTCGACGATGAAGCGCGACATCATGCCGGACACCATGTGATAGAGCAGGTGGCAATGAAGCGGCCAGGCGCCCACTTCTTTCGCCGTCAGCACCACCGAGACGGACTTTCCCGGCGGCACGATCACCGTGTCCTTCAGCGGCCGCCTGTCGCCGCTGCCGTTTTCCAGTTCGAAGAACATGCCGTGCAGGTGCATCGGATGCGCCATCATCGTCTCGTTGACGAAGCTGAGACGGACGCGCTCGCCATAGCGGACGCGAACGGGCGGCGCCTCGTCGAAGCGCGCGCCATTCAGCGTCCAGACATAGCGCTCCATGTTGCCGGTCAGCCGCATCTCGATGGTGCGGGCCGGCGCGCTGTTGTCGGCATGAGGCGTGAGCGCGTGCAGGTCGCCATAGTCGAGCACCTTCGCGCCCGCCGGAAAGCCCGATGCCCAGCCCACGGGGCGCGTTTCACGCGGCGGGCTCTGCATGCTGTGGCTTCCATGGTCCATGCCTTGATGATCCATGCCCTCGTGATCCATGCCGCTCATGCCGCTTTCGTCATGGGTCATGCCCATATCGGCCATGCTCAGCAGCGCGCGCGGCCGCCGTTCAGGGATCGGCCCTTCGGCGCCGGCCGATGTCGCGAGCGTCGCCCGTGCATAGCCCACGCGGTCGATCGCCTCCGCAAAAAGCGTGTATGCCACGTCCTCCTCCGGCTCCACGATCACGTCGTAGCGTTCCGCGACACCCATGCGGAACTCATCCACCGTCACCGGCACGACGTCGTTGCCGTCCGCCGCCACCACTTTCATCTTGAGGCCCGGAATCCGCACATCGAACAGCGTCATCGCCGAGCCATTGATGATCCGCAGGCGGATGCGCTCGCCCTTTTTGAAGACGAATGTTTCATTCTCCTCGGGTGCCTTGCCGTTGACGAGAAATTCATAGCCCGTCACATCGGCAAGGTCGGTCGGGTCCATGCGCATCGCGCCCCAGTGGAGCCGGTCCTCCAGCGCCGTGCCGAGGCCCTGTTCTCCCGTATCGCGGAAGAAGTCGATGAGCGTGCGCTTGTTGTAATTGTAGTAGCCGGGATCGGCCTTCAGGTTGCGCAGCACACGGTCCGAATCTTCCGGCGTGATGTCGCCGAGCAGCACCACATAATCGCGGTCGGCCTCAACCGGCGATGGTGCCGCCGGCTCGATCACGATGGCGCCCAACACGCTCTGGTCCTGCGTGCCGGAATGGCTGTGATACCAGTAGGTGCCGCTCTGCCTGATGTCGAACGTATAAGTGTAGGACGCACCGGGCGCGATCCCCATGAAGCCGTTGAAGCCCGGCGAGCCGTCCATGATCCCCGGCAACATGATGCCGTGCCAATGCACAGAGGTCGCCTCGCCCGTCCTGTTGGTGACGGTGATGGTCGCGGCCTCGCCCTCGCGCAGCCTGAGCGTCGGCCCCGGCACGCCGCCATTGATGGTCATCTTCTCGACGCGGCTGCCGCCGACCGTCACTTCCGCCGTTTCGACCGTGAGGTCATAGGTGCCCGCCTGCACGGGCAATGCGAAGAACAACGCTGCGGCGGCGAGCCTGTAAGGTGAAAGCATGAGCTCCACTCCGTTCGGTTGAAACAGGGGCGCGCGGAATGACGCGCCCGCCTCAAGCGAAGGAGGAGCTAGATCAGCATCCGGCCTGTCCGGCCGTAAATCTCGTCATAGGATTGCGTCAGCCGTCTTCGTCGGTCCGGCGGCGCTTCCGGCGAAAGTCCTTGCGGCGCGAAAACCGCTTGGGGAAGGGTCCGGAGCGGCGCGGCCATTCCCGTTTCCGTCCGGTCGTCGCGCGCCGTCAGGACGGCGGAAAGCATCCCTTCGGAAGAACCGGCGCAGGCACAGGCCGCCTCGTCCATTCCGCAATCGTGCAGCGCCGCTTCGCCCGCGCGCCCGTGATCGCCATGTCCCGCAGCGGCGTCATGCGCGTGACCTGTTCCGGCCTCCTGCCCATGAGGGTGAGATGCCGCCACCGGCGCGCACCAGGCGCCCGCCGCGAGCACAAGGCTCGCGACATAAAGGGCCAGAATATGAGACCGCAGCTTCGTCATGACGAAACTATGCAACCTTCCAGAACTGGAAGGTCAAGCCGTCTTCGCGATTTCGAGCTTCAGTTCCGCGATCATCGCGTCGCGGATCTGGAATTTCTGCACCTTGCCCGTCACCGTCATCGGAAATTCCGTCACGAAGCGGACATAGCGCGGCACCTTGTAATGCGCGATCTGGCCCTTGCAGAAGCCCTTGATCTCGTCCTCCGTGGCGCTTTCGCCGGGCTTCAGCTTCACCCAGGCGCAGATTTCCTCGCCGAATTTCGGATCTGGCACGCCGACCACGGCGACGTCTTCCACCTTCGGATGGCGGTAGAGATATTCCTCGATCTCGCGCGGATAGACGTTTTCGCCGCCGCGGATCACCATGTCCTTCAGCCGCCCGACGATATTGCCGTAGCCTTCGGCGTCGATGGTCGCGAGGTCGCCGGTGTGCATCCAGCCTTCCTTGTCGATCGCCTCCGCCGTCTTCTCGTCATCGTCCCAATAGCCGATCATCACCGAATAGCCGCGCGTGCAAAGTTCGCCCGGCTCGCCGCAAGCGACTGTCTTCCCATCGAGGTCCACCACCTTGCATTCGAGATGCGGCTGAACCCGGCCGATGGTCGAAACGCGGCGCTCCAGCGGGTCGCTCTCGCCGGTCTGGAAACTCACCGGGCTCGTCTCCGTCATGCCATAGGCGATGGTGACGTCCTTCATGTTCATGGCGGAGATCACCTGCTTCATCACCTCCACCGGGCAAGGCGAGCCCGCCATGCAGCCCGTGCGCAGCGAGGAGAGGTCGAACTTCGCGAAGTCGGGGTGGCCGAGTTCCGCGATGAACATGGTCGGCACGCCGTAGAGCCCCGTGCAGCGTTCCTTCTCGACCGCCTGCAGAACGGCCAGCGGATCGAAGGCTTCCGCCGGATAGACCATGGTCGCGCCATGCGTCAGACAGCCGAGATTGCCCATCACCATGCCGAAACAGTGATAGAGCGGCACGGGAATGCAGAGCCGGTCGCCTTCCTTGAGCCCGACGCTCCGACCGACGAAGAAGCCGTTGTTGAGAATGTTGTGATGCGACAGCGTCGCGCCTTTCGGCAGTCCCGTCGTGCCGCTGGTGAATTGGATGTTGATCGCGTCGCGGCAATCGAGTTCGCGTGCCGTGCCGGCAATGGCGCGCCGGTCGGCATCGCTTGCAAGCCCCGCCACCTCGTCGAAGGCGTGCCAGCCCTTGCGGCTCCCGCCGATCAGGATCGCGTGCTTCAGATGCGGCAGCCGTGCCGAGGCGATCGTGCCGCCCGCGCGCGCGATCTCGGGCGCGAGTTCTTCCACCATCGCCGCATATTCGGATGTCTTGAAGCGCTCCGGCGTCACCAGCGCCTTCACGCCCACCTTGTTCAGCGTGTATTCGAGTTCGGACAGCCGGTAGGCCGGGTTGATGTTGACGAGAATGATGCCGGCCTTGGCGGTCGCGAATTGCGTCAGCGTCCATTCGGCGCAATTGGGCGCCCAGATGCCGAGCCGGTCGCCGCGCCGCAGCCCCAGCGCGAACAGCCCCGCCGCCAGCGCCTCCGCCTTCTCGTTCAACGCGCGATACGTCCAGCGGACACCCTGATGCACGGAAACCAGCGCCTCGCGCTCGGGCCAGGCTTCCGCCGCCGCCGTCAGCGCGTCGCCGATGGTATCTTCGCGAAGCGCGGGCGTTGCCACCCCGCGCACATGCGCTTCCTTCATCTCTTCCTCCCTCGTTCCCGGCGCCATTATCGGCGTGCGCCGCCTGCCGCTCAATGGGGAAAGGTGCCTTGGCTTGTTCTTTCACTGGCCGGGCAGGAGAACGGCTTTGAGAACCTCGCCGCGTTCCGAGGCATGCGCCGCCTCCTCGATTTCGGAGAGCGGATAGAAACGGATCAGCCGGTCGAAGGGGAAGCGGCCCTGTTTCCAGAGTTCGACAAGCTGCGGAATGAAGATGTCGGGAATGCTGTCGCCCTCGATGATTCCGCGCACCGTCCGGCCGAACAGCACCGCGTTCATGTCGAGCTTGAATTCGGTGCCGAGCGGCGCGACGCCGATGATGCCGCATATGCCGGTGAGTCTCAGGCAATCGACCGCCCGACGCACGACTTGCGGTAGCCCTGTGCATTCGAGCGAGAACTGCACGCCTTCGCCGCCCGTCAGCGCCTGAATGGCCTCTACGGTCTCCGCATCGCCATGAAGCGTGTGGGTGGCGCCGAGGTCCCTTGCCAGCGCGAGGCGCTGATCGTTCAGGTCGACCGCGATGATCGTCGTACAGCCGACGACCTTCGCCGCCATGATCGCGGCGAGGCCGACGGAGCCTGCGCCGAAAATCGCGATGCTCGAACCGGCGCCGGGCTTCAGCGCATTCATCACCGCGCCCGCGCCGGTCTGGATGCCGCAGCCCAGCGGACCCATGATTTCCAGTGGCACGTCCTTTGCGATCTTCACCACATTGCGCTCGGTCGCAAGCGCATACTCGCCAAAGGAAGATTGCGCGAAGAAATAGCTGCTGATGCGCTCTCCCTTCTGGCCGCAGCAGGGCGAGGAACCATCCGGCCGCGCGCCGCTGAAATTCCGGCCATAGAGATCGGGGCAATAGCCGTAAAGCCCGCGCTGGCAATTGGCGCAGGTGCCGCAGCTCGCATAGCTCAGCACGACATGATCGCCGGGCGCGACCTTGGTGACGGACTTTCCGACCTTCTCCACCACGCCCGCGCCCTCATGGCCGAGCACGGCGGGAAGCGGCGTCGGAAAATACTGGTCGCGCACCACGAGATCGGTGTGGCACATGCCGACGCCCTTGATGCGCACCAGCACCTCATTGTCGCGGGGGTCTTCCAGCGTCACCCTTTCGATGGTGAAGGGGCCTTCCTTCTCGCGCGTGACGGCCGCTTGCATGTCCGGCATTGCCGCTCCCCGTTCTGTTTGTTGTTTCCGTCTCAGGCCGCCGCGCCGGCGTCAGTCAGCACGCTGCGCAGCCGGTCTGCCATTTCCGTTTCGTCGACCGTGTCCGTGAAATGCGTCAGGTATTTTCCGTCGGGGCCCAGCAGATAGGCGAAGGCCGTATGCGGCACTGCATAGCCTTCGGCATCTTCGGGGTCCGGCCCCTTGCGGGTGAAAACGCGGAAGGAGGCCTTCGCGCTGTCGATGGCCTCGCGGCTTCCCGTCAGGCCGGTGAAGCGCGGGAAGTTCGCTGCGAGGAACGCCTTCATCACCGGCACCGTGTCGCGTTCCGGGTCGACGGTGATATAGAGCGGCGCGACATGGCGGCCGAGCGCGCCCAGTGCGTCGAGCGCGGCGGTCATCCGGGCAAGCGACCGCGGACAGACTTTCCGGCAATGGGTGAAGCCGAAATAGACCAGCATGAACCGGCCGCGATAGCTCGCTTCCGTGACGTGGTTTCCATCGTGATCGGCGAGCGAGAATGTGCCTTCGATCATGCCCTTCTCCTCAATGGAAGGTCAGGACGAAATTCGACGGACGATCGATCGCGCATTCGATATGGAGCAGGCCGGTCTCGCATTTCGCCGCGACGGCGCCCTTGGGCGCGTCAAGCGATGCGCCATCGCCCGAGAGCACGGCCGCGCCGTCGATGTCGAGCGTCCAGGGGCCTCGCTTCCCGATATTCTCCAGTTCCAGTCGCACCTTGCCGGCGCGGTCGGCGCGCGGGCTCAGCGTCAGCACAAGGCTTTGTGCGTCGCGCTCGAAACGCGCGCGCAGCACATCGGCATTATCCGAAATGCCGGCGAGCGCCGGTTCCTCGAAATGACCTTCGTGCCAGGGTTCCGCATAAAGTTTCTCGAGACCGCCCGGCACATTGAGGCGCGCATAACCGAGAAGCGCGTTGCCGGTATGCGGGTCCATGGCGCTGAAGCGCCCTTCCCCGTCGAAAGATTCGTCGTGGCGGCGATAATGGAGGCCGCCATCGGACCATGTGCGATGCAGGAACCTGTCCGCATAGCCAAGCATCTTCGAAAGCGATTCCTCATCGCCGACCTCCGACGCGCAGACCGCCGCCCAGCCGAAATCGCGCGCCGAGGTAAAGCCGAGGCTGCTCGGAATGCCCGGCGTTTCGTTCACCCATAGTGTGCCGTCCGGTCCCGGTTCGCCCCATCGCGCAATCTGCGCCGGATAATGTTCCTCGACGAAGCCCGGATTCCAGGCATGCATCAGCGAGCCCAGCCAGAAATCGATCCATGGCGCTTCGGTCGGGATCAGGTTCCGCTCGATCTCCTGCACCATCATGTTGAAATGGCCGCGCTCGTTCGCGATGCCGAAATCCGACCAGGCGCGCAGATAGCCGTCCGTCGTGTCCTTCGCCAGCGAGCCGCCATAGACCATGTCGTGAAAGCGGAAACCGAGGATCGGCACCTGATTGCAGATCTGGAAGACGCAATTCGGTTCGCAGGCGATGCCGAGATAGCCCTTCTCCACCATCATCCAGTAGAGGTGATCGTTGAGCGAGCGCTCGTCATAGACGAACTTCTTGCCGCCCGCGCCCCAGTAGAGCGGCTTCAGCTCCATCGTGAGCGCGCCGGGCTCCGCATAGCGGCCGTCGTTGAACATGTAGTGATAGAGCAGCGCCATCGACTGCAGATAGGCGCTGTACATGATGTTGTCCTTGACCACGGGATTCCACTCGGCGGGCAGTTCGCCCTGCGCCGAATTGATCGGGCCGTTGCCGGTGCTGACATAATGCCAATAGGTCCAGACGTCGGGCGAGAGCATCTTCTCGATCAGTCGCTGGAAGGTCTTGCGGAAGAGGCCGGGCGCCGCGGGCAGGCGATGCCTGTGCGTCAGCGCCAGCGCGTAGGACATGTAGGCGAGCTGAAAGCGCAGCCCGCCGAAATCTTCCTGCAGGGACGACTTGCCCTGCATGCCCGACCAGTCGTCCGGCAGAAGTGAGGACAGATTTTCGATGCGGCGCAGATGGCCGACCTGATCGGCGTCAAGCATCGGCAGGCTCTCGACGTCGAAAGGTTCGTTCCTCGGAAACTCGCCCGGCGCGGCCATCGATTTCCTCCCCGAAACCATTACAGCGCGATTTCAGGCAGAATATGAAATTGGACATATTTTGTCAATATGGACTACTTATGTATAAATTATCCCGCGACTCAATATGTTCGGAGTGAGAATGGCTGGCGGAACCGCGCTCCGGCGCGCCGAGATCGGACTGGAGCGCCGCGAGAAGACGCGGCAGAAGCTCATCGCCGCCGCCGCGCGCGTCATCGCCACCGGCGGCGACAAGAACGCAACCATCGACGATTTCATTCAGGCCGCCGGCGTCGCGCGCGGGACCTTCTACAACTACTTTCCCACCCGCGAGGATTTGCTGGAGGCGCTCTGGACGCAGGTCGGCAAGGATCCGTTTCTGGAAATCCGCGATGCCTGCGCCGCTGTGAGCGATCCCGCCGAACGGCTGATCGCGCAGGCATGGCACATCCTGATGCGATCGGGAGAGGACCAGGTCTGGGGCTGGCTGGTCTTTGCCTTGTCGGGCAATACCGAAACCGTGAACGCGGACCTCCGCGCCTATCCCGCTCCCGACCTCGAAGCCGGATTGAAGGCCGGGCGTCTCCACTACGACAATCTCGACGCCGCGCGCGACCTCGTCGTCGGCACCGTCCGTGCCGGGATGAAAACGCAGCTCGCCGGCCAAGGCTCAGCCGCCTATGCGCGCGGCCTGTGCCGAATGATCCTGCTGGCGCTCGCCGTGCCGCCTGCGGAAGCGGAGCGGGTCGTCGGGCGGCTGCGGGCGGACTGATGCTGCCCGACGCCCGCCGGACCGGGCTCGCGAAGATTACGCACCGGCCGTTCCGGTCCACCTTCAAAACCGGGGACAAGTTTTTTTCGCCGCTATTGCAGCTAGCGATTCGAAACGGTCGAAAATCCCACACGCGGAAACCGGGGATAAATTCTTTTCCCACACGGATTTTCCGCCTGCGGGGCGGGGACAAGTCCCCCGCCCGCAGGCGAAAAAGACGCCTGAATGTCTTTGTGACAGATCAATGACAATTCGATGACAGCCACGTCGTTTTGAGCGTTTGCGTTACCGCTCGAGAGACCTCCGGCGGTCTCTTTCAGAGCGGCCCGCCGCCGTCGATATTGATCTTCTGGCCGTTCGCGTAAGGGTTCGCGTCGGACACCAGATAGACCACGGCCGCCGCCACCTCGTCGGGTCCGCAGACATGGCCGAAGGGCATGTTGGCGTCGAGTTCGTGAATGTCCATGTCCTTCTTGCCCGCGCGGGCGGCGGCAAGGCGCGAGCCCATGTCGGTGTCGGTGAGGCCGGGCGCGACGATATTCGTCCGTATGCCGAATTTCCGTTCTTCCTTGGCGAGCGTCAGCGCCAGCGCTTCCGCCGCCGCCTTGCCCATATTGTAGGGCCCGCCATTCGCCGAATGGCTCAGCGTCGCGACCGACGAGATGATGATGATGTCGCCGCGCTTCTCTTTGCGCATATGCGGGATCACGAGCTTCGACATGAAATGCGGCGCCATCGCATGCACCTTCAGCACGCGCTCGAGTTCCAGCGGATCGGTGTCCGCCACCGTCTGGCCGCGCGAGGCGATGCCCGCATTGTTGACGAGAATGCCGATGGAGCCGAAATCCCTCAGCACGTCGGCGACCATCTTCTGGTCTTCCTCGAAATTCTCGACCGAGGCCGAATAGGCCTTCGCCTTGCGGCCGAGCCGCTTGATCGCCTCGACGGTTTCGTTCGCCGCCTCCTCGTCGCGCCGGTAATTGACGGCGACATCGGCGCCCGCTTCGGCAAGCGCGACCGAGATCGCGCGGCCGATGCCGCGGCTTCCGCCCGTCACCAGCGCCACGCGGCCTTCGAGTGATACCTTCATCTTCATTCCTCCCTTTTATCGTTGGCGCAAGCATAGCGAAGCCATCCGGGATTTTCACGCCCGGATGGCTTCGCCGCGGAAAGCCCGCGATGACGTTGGGGTAGGGCTCAGGCCGCGCGGTAGCCTTCGTATTTCTTCATGTCTTCGCGCAGCACCGTCTTCAGGATCTTGCCGTTCGGATTGCGCGGCAGCGGCTCGTGCCGAAGCTCGATCTTGATCGGCACCTTGAAGGCCGCAAGCAGCTTGCCGACATGCGCCCGCAGTTCTTCCTCGCTCACCTGCTTGCCGGGCGCGACCTGCACGATGGCGCCGACTTCCTCGCCGAGCACCTTGTGCGGGATCGCGACGACCGCCGCGTCCATCACGGCGGGATGCGCGTAGAGCGCGTCTTCCACTTCGACGCAGTAAATGTTTTCGCCGCCGCGGATCAGCATGTCCTTGGCGCGGTCGAGAATATAGACGAAGCCTTCATCGTCCATACGCACGAGGTCGCCCGAATGGAACCAGCCGCCTTCGGTGATCGCGGCCGCCGTCGCTTCCGGCTTGTTCCAGTAGCCCTTCACGATGTTCGGACCCCTGATCCAGAGTTCGCCGACCTGGCCGTGCGGCACTTCGTTGCCCTTCTCATCGACAACCTTGATGTCGCAGACAGGCACGGCGGGGCCGGCGCTGTCCGGCTTCGCCACGTAATCCTCCGCGAGGTTCTGCGTCGTGATGGCGGAGGTTTCGGTGAGGCCGTAACCGTTCGAGGGGTGGCATTTCGGGAACTGCTTCTTGATGCGCGCGACGAGATCGGGCGCGGAAGGCGCGCCGCCGTAGCCGATCGACTCGACGGTTGAGGTATCGCGCGTGGCGAACTCCGGCGACTCGAGCACCTGCCAGACCATGGCGGGCACGCCGCCGAAGGAGGTGACGCCTTCGCGCTCGATGAGCTCCAGCGCGTGTTCCGGATTCCACTTGTGCATGATGACGAGCTTGCCGCCGCTCGCATAGGTACCGACGAGGATCGAGTGGCAGCCCGTCACATGGAAGAGCGGCACCGACAGCAGCATCACGCGCGGCGGCGCCGTCGGGTCGGGCGCGGGCGGCATCTCGCCGCGCCGCATGAAGGCGCGCGCGCCGCCAAGCATCGCGTTCATCAGGTTGGTCACGATGTTGCGCTGGGAGCCGAGCGCGCCCTTGGGCTTGCCCGTCGTGCCGGAGGTATAGAAGATCGTCGCGTCGTCTTCCGGCTGCATGCCGGGATCGGGCAACGCCTCCGCCGGGAGTTTCGCATAGTCGTCCGGTTTCGCGACCAGCG
>NZ_JAUYUS010000077.1 GCF_030694575.1 Parvibaculum sp. | reverse complement strand
GCCGCCGCCCGCCCCCTCGCCCTCCAACCCGCCCTCTCCGAAGAACACCTCGCCGCGACCCCGCTGGAAGCGCCCGGCCACTCCCGCGCCGCCGAGGCGCTGGCCCCACTCGATGCGACGGCCGCGCTTGCCGAATTCGCCGCCGCGCGGCGCTATGTCCGCCCCCGCGTCGATGCAACCCTCGCCTTCGATATTCGCGGCGGCCGCCATCCGGTGGTCGAGGCGGCGCTCGCCCGCTCCGGCCAGGCTTTCGTGCCCAACGATACCAACCTCTCGGCGGAGAGCGGCGACGGCAAGCATATCTGGCTGCTCACCGGTCCCAACATGGCGGGTAAATCGACCTTCCTCCGCCAGAACGCGATCATCGCCATCATGGCGCAGATGGGCTCCTTCGTGCCGGCGGACGAGGCGCATATCGGCGTCGTCGACCGCCTCTTCTCCCGCGTCGGCGCGGCCGACGATCTCGCGCGCGGCCGCTCCACCTTCATGGTCGAGATGGTCGAGACGGCGGCGATCCTCAATCAGGCGGGCGAGCGTTCCCTCGTCATCCTCGATGAGATCGGCCGCGGTACCGCGACCTTCGACGGCCTGTCGATCGCATGGGCGACCGTCGAGCACCTGCACGGCGTCAACAAGTCGCGCGCCCTCTTCGCCACGCATTATCACGAGCTGACCGCGCTCTCCGAAAAGCTCGTGCATCTCGCCAACGCCACCATGCGCGTCAAGGAATGGCAGGGCGACGTCGTCTTCCTGCACGAAGTCGCGCCCGGCGCGGCCGACCGCTCCTACGGCATCCAGGTCGCGAAACTCGCCGGGCTTCCCGCGCCCGTCATCGCCCGCGCCCAATCCGTCCTCGCCGCACTGGAAGAAGGCGGCGACCGCAAGGGCGCGGTCAAGCTGATCGACGACCTGCCCCTCTTCTCCGCCACCGCAAAACCCGCCGCCATCGCGAAGACAAGCGCCGCCGAAGAGGAATTGAAAAACCTCAACCCCGACGAGCTCTCGCCGAAGGAAGCACTGGAACTTCTCTACCGTCTGAAGGCGCTGGCGGTGAAGGAATAAATTTCAGTTCGTCATTGCGAGCGAAGCGAAGCAATCCAGGGGCCGCAAGCACAGCGCCTGCGGCCCCTGGATTGCTTCGTCGCGTTGCTCCTCGCAATGACGTCCAGAAAAACGGGACGTCACTTCCTCGCCACGAAAATACATTCGTCGCGCAGCAAGCCCCACTTCACTTCCTCTTCGGGCTTGCGCCGGTAAATCTCGACCGACTTGAACCCCGCCGCTTCGAGCTTCCTTGCGAAGTCGCGCCCGTAATAGCGTTTATGGTCCGTGCCGCCGAAATGCACGAAGCGTTCGTCCGGGTCCGTGATCGCCGGGTTCTCGTAGGTCTCGTCCCGCGACAGGTTGATCGGCACGGAGAAGAAGCCGTAGCCGCCGGGCTTCAGCACACGGAACATTTCCGTCATCGCCGGCCTGTCGTCGTCGATATGTTCGAAAACGTGATTGGCGATCACCACGTCGAAAAAATTGTCCGGCCGGTCGATCTTCGTGATGTCGAGCCGGTACTTCGCGATCTTCGCATAGAGGTCGGCGGGCTCGTAATCCGGATTGTTCTTCATCGCCCGCATCAGCCACTTCTCCGGGCCGAATTGCAGGATCTTCTTCGTCGTGAGGTCGATGCCGTGCTCGGTCAGATAGAGCTGCAGCAGCCGGTGCCGCTCGCGCGAGCCGCAATTCGGGCAGCGCGAATCCCAGCGCGACGGCCGCCCCACCGACAGGAAAATGCCGTGATAGCCGCAGACGGGGCAGGTCCGCCGGATTTTCTTCCGCGAGAACTGGCCCCGATCCTTCCACCAGCCCTGCAACAGCCGGCTGTAGATTTTCCGCCGGTCGATTTCCGTCTGCTCGCTCAACTTTTCATCCGCCCTTTTCCTGCACCGCCGGCCGGCTACCCGCCCGGGGTGCATCTGCGAAGGGGCACAATGTCGGCCTCGGCAAAACCTTGTCAAGCCGCGCCGCCCGATCCGTCGAAATCCGGCAAGGATTTCTGTAGTTTGGCCGGGATATGATAAGCCTTCTTGATTGCCCCCCGCCGCATCTCATATGGCGGTCTGAAGACGTCGCGCGGCCTGCCGCCGCCCGGTTTTGATGGAGTTGCCCGCATGGGCCGCAGCCTGCCGAGCCTGCTTGAAATCGCCGATCCGGAAGCCATCCGGACGAAGCTCGATACCGTCGCGCTGGCCCGGCCGAAAGACGACGAGCTGGCGCTCCGCCGCGGTGTCGTCGAGGTACTGAAATCGGTGCTTCTCGATGGCCGCGCCAGGGCCCGCGAGCGGCTGGAGCAGGGCGCCCACAGGGGCCGCGCCTGCGCCGAAAGCCTCTGCTACCTCCAGGACACGATCATCAAGGAGCTTTACACCTTCGCCACGCGCTATGCCTTCCCCGCCGCCAATCCGAGCGAGGCCGAGCGCATCGCCATCGCGGCGGTCGGCGGCTATGGCCGCGGCACGCTGGCGCCGGGCTCCGACATCGACCTCCTCTTCCTGCTGCCCTACAAGCAGACCCCCTGGGGCGAGAGCGTCGTCGAATACATGCTTTATGTGCTCTGGGATCTCGGCCTCAAGGTCGGCCATTCGACGCGCTCCATCGCCGATTGCATCCGCCTCTCGCGCGAGGATTTCACCATCCGCACCGCGCTTCTCGAGGCTCGCTTCATCTATGGCGACAGCGCCCTTTTCGATGACCTCGAAGCCCGCTTCGATGCCGAGGTGGTGAAGGGCACGGCGAACGAATTCGTCGACGCGAAGCTCGCCGAGCGCGACACCCGTCACACCCGCGCGGGCGAAAGCCGCTATCTGGTCGAGCCCAATGTGAAGGAAGGCAAGGGCGGCATCCGCGATCTGAACACGCTGTTCTGGATCGGCAAATATGTCTACCGCGTCAAGCAGCCTTCCGATCTCGTCAAGGCGGGCGTCTTCACGAAGGAGGAATACCAGACCTTCCGCAAGGCCGAGGACTTCCTCTGGGCGGTGCGCTGCGAACTCCACTTCCTCACCGGCCGTGCCGAGGAGCGCATCACCTTCGACCTCCAGACCGAAATGGCCAGGCGTCTCGGCTATCAGGGCCATCGCGGCCTGATCGCGGTCGAGCGTTTCATGAAGCACTACTTCCTCGTCGCGAAGGATGTCGGCGACCTCACGCGCATCTTCTGCGCCGTGCTCGAAGAGCAGGAGAAAAAGAAGAAGCCCTCCATCGGCCGCTTCATGCAGGCCATGCGCCGCAAGAAGGTCATTCGCGGCTTCCGCCTCGAAAGCGGCCGCCTCGATGTCACCAACGTGAACTTCTTCGAGAAGGACCCGGTCAACATCATCCGCCTCTTCCACGTCGCCGATCAGCACGGCCTCGACATTCACCCCGACGCGTTGAAACTTCTCACGCGTTCGCTGAAACTCGTCGACGCCTCGCTCCGGAAGAACGAGGAGGCGAACCGTCTCTTCCTCGAAATCCTCGCCTCGAAGAAGACGCCGGAAATCACCCTGCGCTGGATGAACGAGGCCGGCGTACTCGGCCGCTTCGTCCCCGATTTCGGCCGCATCGTCGCGCTGATGCAGTTCAACATGTATCATCACTACACGGCCGACGAGCATCTCCTGCGCGCCATCGGCATCCTTTCGGAAGTCGAGCGCGGCCAGGCGGTCGAGGAATATCCGCTCGCCCACGAACTCATGGGCAAGGTGAAGAGCCGCAACGCCGTCTACATGTCGGTCTTCCTGCACGACATCGCGAAGGGCCGCGACGAGGATCATTCGGATGCCGGCGCCGGTATCGCGCGCCGCCTCTGCCCGCGCCTCGGCATGAGCCCCGGCGAAACCGAAACCGTCGCCTGGCTGGTGCAGAACCATCTCGTCATGTCCGACGTCGCCCAGCGCCGCGACATAGCGGACCCGCGCACGGTGCGCGATTTCGCCAATCTCGTGCAGAGCCCCGAGCGCCTGAAAATGCTCTACATCCTCACCGTCGTCGACATCAAGGCCGTCGGCCCCGGCGTCTGGAACGGCTGGAAGGGCCAGCTCCTGCGCCAGCTCTATTTCGAAACCGAAGCCGTGCTGCAGGGCGGCGACAGCGCCGTCAACCGCAAGACCCGCGTCGCCGAGGCGAAGGAGAAACTGGCCGAACGTCTCGCCGACTGGTCGAAGCCCGCGCGCGACCGCTACATGACGCGCCATGCCGACGGTTACTGGCTGTCGCTGGACACCGATACGCTGGAGCGTCACGCGCGCCTCATCCAGGGCGCGGGCGACGACCCGCTCACGATTTACGCCGAGCCGGAGCCCGCCCGCGACGTGACGCAACTTACTCTGTACACGCAGGATCACCCCGGCCTCTTCGCGCGCTTCGCCGGCGCCTGCGCCGCGCTCGGCATGAACATCGTCGACGCCAAGATTTTCACGACGCGCGACGGCATGGCGCTCGACATGCTCTGGGTGCAGGATCCCGAAGGCCTCGCCATTTCCGAACAGCGCCGCATCATCCGGCTGGAGGAAATGATCCGGAAGGTTCTCGCGGGCGAAATCTCCGCGCCCGACGCAATCGAGAGCCGCACCCGCCGCGAGCGCCGCGCCGAGGCCTTCTCCGTCGCGCCGCAGGTCTTCATCGACAACGAAGCGTCCGACGACTACACGGTCATCGAGGTGAACGGCCTCGACCGTCCGGGCCTCGTCCACGCGCTCGCGCGCGCGCTCTTCCACTTGGGCCTCACCATCGGCTCCGCCCACATCACCACCTATGGCGAGCGCGCGGTCGACGTCTTCTATGTAAAGGACGTGATCGGCCACAAGGTCACGAACGCGAACAAGAAGAAGGCCGTCGAACGCCACCTCCTCGAAGCCCTCGCCGACCCCATGGCCAAAGCCCGCCCCGCCAAACGCGCCAAACGCGAAGAAACGGTGGCGGCGGAATGAGGCGTCCCGTCCGATGAGCCTCATCCGCTCCGCCGCAACCGTCGGCGGCACCACGCTCCTGAGCCGGCTGCTCGGCTTCCTGCGCGATGTCATGGTGGCCGCCGCCATCGGCACCGGGCCGATAGCGGACGCCTTCTTCGTCGCCTTCCGCTTTCCCAACATGTTCCGCTCGATCTTCGCGGAAGGCGCCTTCAACTCGGCCTTCGTGCCGCTCTTTTCGAAGCGCCTCGAAGGCGAGGGGAGCGATGCAGCCCGTCGCTTCGCCGAGGATGCGCTTTCCGTCCTCCTCGTCGCGCTCCTCGTCATCACGCTCGCCGCCGAAATCGCCATGCCCTGGATCATGCTGGTCTTCGCGCCGGGCTTTTCCGAAGACCCGCAGAAATTCGACTGGGCGGTCCAGTTCACGCGTATCGCCTTCCCCTATCTCCTCTTCATCTCGCTCACCGCGCTGCAATCCGCGATCCTGAATTCGCTCGGCCGCTTCTTCCCGGGCGCCGCCGCGCCGGTCATGCTCAACGTGACGCTGATCCTCGCGATCCTTTTCCTGATCCCCGTGATGGACAATCCCGGCGAGGCGCTCGCCTGGGGCGTCGCGGCGGCCGGCGTCGTGCAGTTCTTCTGGCTGGCGATTTCCTTGTGGCGCGCGGGCTTCGTGCTGCGCCTGCGCTGGCCCAAACTCACGCCCGATGTCCGCCGCCTGTTCCGCCTCGGCGTGCCCGGCGTCATTGCGGGCGGCATCGGCCAGGTCAACCTCACCATCGGCACCATGATCGCCTCGCTGCAGGCGGGCGCGGTGTCGTGGCTCTATTATGCCGACCGCATCTACCAGTTGCCCCTCGCCGTCATAGGCATCGCGATCGGCGTCGTCCTCCTGCCGGATCTCTCGCGCCGCCTCCGCGGGGGCGACGGCGACGGCGCCAACTGGTCGCAGAACCGCGCCGTCGAAGTCTCGATGCTGCTGACGGTCCCCGCCGCCATCGGCGCCGCCGTCCTCTCCTTCGACATCATCCGCGTGTTGTTCGAGCGCGGCGCCTTCACCCGCGAGGACACCGCCGCCACCGCGCTCGCGCTCATCGTCTACGCGGCCGGCCTCCCCGCCTTCGTGCTCAACAAGGTCTTCTCGCCCGCCTATTTCGCGCGCGAGGACACGATGACGCCGCTCCGCTTCGCCGCCATCTCCATCGTCGTCAACATCGTCACGAGCTTCACGCTCTTCTGGTACATGGGCTTTGTCGGCATCGCCATCGGCACCACCGTCGCCGCCTGGGTCAACACCGGCCAGTTGGGCGCGCGCCTCTGGCGCCGCAAGGAATTCGTGGTCGACGCGCAGCTCGCCCGCCGCCTGCCGCTGACGCTCATGGCCGCCGCCGGCATGGGCGTCGCGCTCTGGTTCGGCTCGGGGGCGCTCGCGCCCTTCTTCGAAATGGATTTGCTGACAAGCATCGCCGCCTTGTTTGCGCTGATTGCCGGCGGCGCCCTCGTCTACTTCTTCCTCTGCCAGGTCACTGGCGCCATGCGCATGGGCGACCTCCGCCGCGCCTTCACCCGGCGCTGAGCCGATGGCGCTCGCGGCCGAGGACATTATCGCTCACCCCGCCTTGCTCGGCCTCGTTCAGCGGCAATCCCGCGCTCTCTTCGCCGTCTATGAAGCCAATCCGCGGCTCGCCTCCGTCTTCGGCAGCCAGCAGCGCTGGCTCATGGCCCATGCCTCGCTCGCTCTCCATTTCCGGCGCAATCCGGCGGACCCGCGCAGCGGCCTCACGGCGGCGCGCTTCTTTGCCGTGATCGAGGAACACGGTGTCGCGAGCCGCAACGCGGGCGATGCCTTCATCAATGAAATGCTGAATTACGGCATCGGGCATCGCGTGCCGGGTGCCGGCGACGGACGCACCCGTCCGATCGAACCGGCGCAACTCACCGTCGATGCGGCCCGCTACTGGGTGATGACGCATCTGGCGACGCTCGACAGGCTCGACGGCGATTGCCGTCTGGAAACCTTTCACGCCGCGCCGGCATCGCTCGAAGCGATACAGCCGCTCATCGCCGACGGGCTTCTCTCCTCCGCTGCCGTGCGCGAGCCCGAGCAGACATTCGCGCTCTTCATCTGGGTCAACAATGGCGGCATCGTCATGGACTTTCTCGTCACCGGCATCGAGGATGCCGCGCCCGGTGTGGAGCGTATCGCCGCCGGAATTGTCTCGGTGACCCAAATGGCCGCGTCGCTCAAGCTCTCGCGCACGCATCTCGCCCGCAAGCTGCGCCAGGCCGAAGAGATGGGCGGCATCGGCTGGGAAGGAAAGCGCGGCCGCTCGGCGATGTGGATGTCGCGCGGTTTCCTGCGCGAATATTTGCATGTGCAGGCGGTCAAGCTCGCCCTCATCGACGCCGCTTTCGATGCCGGCTTGCGGCACTGAGGGTTGACGCGGTCGCGAGGCCCGCAAAAACGCTCCCGGAAAAGGTCAGTTTTCAGGCCCTGTCCTCAATTGACCGCATCGCGCGCCGGCCATACGGTCCGTCGCAACCGCCCTCGCGCGGATAGGGGCAATCGAAAATAGCGACGAAGAGGCCGGCGATGGTGTGCGAACGCCGTCGACGGGAGAGCTTTGCCTGTTGCAAGGCCGTCGCGTTTGTTTGGAGTTGAAGACGATGGGAATTTCGAAAACCGGCCATGCCTTGCGCGTCGGCCTTCTGGCCACGACCGCGCTCACCGCCGCCGCGCTCGCCGCGACACCGGCCGGTGCCAGCACCTGGACGGGTGCTGTTGGCGACTGGTTCGACCCGTCGAACTGGAGCAGCGGCGTTCCCGCGTCCGGCGACGCCGCCGTCGTCGGCACCGGCACCGCGCAGGTACTGGACGGCGATGACGCCGTCTCCGACTCGGGCCTCATCGGCAACTCTTCTGGCAACACGGGCATCGTCGAAGTGGGCGGCGCCGGCTCGACCTGGACCCTGGGTGGCGGCGGGCTCAATATCGGCGGCCTCGGCACCGGCCTGCTCGACATTGCCGGCGGCGGCGCGGTCACGAGCACCGGCTCCGCCGCTCTCGGCTGGTATGCGAGCGGCACCGGCGGCGTCGCGATCGACGGCACGGGTTCCGTCTGGAACCATGACGGCGAATTCTACGTGGGCATTAACGGCGCTGGCTCGCTCGACATCGCCAATGGCGGCGCGGCCAACACCGGCGACGCCGTTATCGGCAATTCCGCCCCCGGCACGGGCGTTGTCACGGTCGATGGCGAGAATTCCACCTGGGTCATAGTTGGCAATATCACCGTGGGCGAGGCAGGCGACGGCACGCTCGACATCTCGGGCGGCGGCATGGTGAGCAACGATTACGCCGTTATCGGCAATGCCGTCACCGGCACCGGCGCCGTCACGGTCGACGGCGCGGATTCCACCTGGACCAACAGCGCCACCCTCTATGTCGGTAACGAAGGCAGCGGCACGCTCGACATCACGAATGGCGGCACAGTGAGCAACAGCAACGGCTATGTCGGCACGCTGGAGGGCAGCACAGGCGCCGTCACGGTCGACGGTGCGGATTCCACCTGGACCAACAGCGCCACCCTCTATGTGGGCGAGGAAGGCGAGGGCACGCTCGACATCGCGAATGGCGGCACGGTGAGCAATGTCGTCGGCATTGTCGGCAATGCCACCGGCGGCACCGGCATCGTCACGGTCGATGGCGCGGGTTCCACCTGGACCAACAGCTCCACTCTCTATGTGGGCAACTACGGCGACGGCACGCTCGACATCTCGGCTGGCGGCACGGTGAGCAGCAACGACGGCATTATCGGCAATGCCGCCACCGGCACCGGCGCCGTCACGGTCGACGGTGTGGATTCCACCTGGGTCGCAATCGGAAATATCTTCGTGGGCGAGGCAGGCGCCGGCACGCTCGACATCTCGGCCGGCGGCGCGGTGAGCAGCAACTACGGCATTGTCGGCAATGGCGCCACCGGCAGCGGCATCGTCACGGTCGATGGCGCGGGTTCCACCTGGACCAATGACGTCGAACTCTATGTAGGTTATGAAGGTGACGCAACGCTCACCGTCTCGGACGGCGGCCATGTTTCGGCAGACGCGGTCCAGATCGCCATTGAGTCAGGCTCCACCGGCAGGTTGAACTTCGGCGCGGCGGAGGGCGAAGCGGCGGTCGCGGCGGGCACGCTCGACACCAGCGACATCTTCTTCGGCGATGGCACGGGCTCGATCGTCTTCAATCACACCAGTACTGATTTCGTGCTGGACGCCGATATCGCCGGCACCGGCACGCTCTCGCAGTTCGGCTCCGGCCGCACCACGCTCACCGGCGACAGCAGCGCCTTCGACGGCGACACCTTCATCGAGGCCGGTTCCTTTTTCGTCGACGGTCAGCTCGGCGGCGCCTTGTATGTGGTCGATGCCATCCTCGGCGGAACGGGCACGGTCGGCACGACCAATCTCGGCGGTGGCGCCGTGATCGCGCCCGGCAGCGCAACCGCGACGCTCACCGTCGATGGCGACCTCGTTTTCAGCGGCTATTCGACCTACCGGGTCGAGACCGATCCGGATGCGGCCACCAACGGCCTGATCCATGTGACCGGCACCGCCACGCTCGGGGGCGCGAGCGTCGCCCATGTCGGCATCGACGGTCCCTACGCGGATCAATCCACCTGGACGATCCTGACGGCCGATGGTGGCGTCTCCGGCGTCTTTGGTCCGGTCACGTCGACCCTGGCTTTCCTCACGCCCGGCCTCACCTATGATTTCAACAATGTCTATCTCGGCCTCGCGCGCAACGATATCGGCTTCGATGACGTCGGGGCGACGCCGAACCAGCAGGGTGTGGCCGCTGCGGCCGAGGCGCTCGGCGCCGGCAACCCGATCTATGACGAGATCATGGGCATGACCGAGGAAGAGGCCCGCGCCGCCTACGATGCGCTCTCGGGCGAAGCGCATGGCAGCGCAGGCACGGCTTCCTTCCAGTCGGCGCAGCAGATCGGCGCGGCGTTGCTCGCGCGCTTGCAGATGCTCTCCGGCGGCGGTTCGCAGACCGCGATGCTCGGCTTCGTGCCGGCCGCGGGCGACGCCCTTCTCGGCGATGCGCCCGCGATCTGGGGTCAGCTCTTCGGCAGCTGGGGCACGAACGACGGCGACGCGAACGTCGCGAAGCTCGATCGCCGCTCGGCGGGCTTCCTCGTCGGCATCGACAAGGCCGTCGGCGAAGCAAGCCGCGTCGGTGTGGCCGCTGGCTACAGCCGCTCGAGCTTCGATGTCCCGGCGCTCAACTCTTCCGGCGACAGCGACAATTTCCACGTTGCCGCCTATGCCGGCACGAAGCTCGGCTCCGTCGATCTCGGCAGCACGCTCTCCTACAGCTACGGCAAGTCCGAAACCGAGCGCACCGTCATCGTCGGCGGCCTGACCGACACTCTCACCGCCGATTACGACGCCCATACCTTCCAGGCGTCCGTCGAGGCGGGCATCGACTTCGACATGGGCTCCGTCGTGCTCACACCCTTCGCCGGTCTTGGCGTCACCCATGTCCGGACGGACGGCTTCACCGAACAGGGCGGCCCGGCCGCGCTCACCCTCTCCTCGGCGGACAACACCACCGGCGTCTCGACTGTGGGTCTCCGCGCCCGCCGCCAGACCGGTCAGGTCGCGCTCTCGGGCTCGCTCGCCTGGCGTCACGCCTTCGGCGATGTCGATCCCGCCTCTCGCGCCGCCTTCGCCTCGGCCCCCGCCAACACCTATGCGGTGCGCGGCACGGCGATCTCGGAAAATGCGCTGGCCCTCGAAACCGGCATCGACCTCAAGCTCGACGCCGGCACGACCCTCACGCTCGGCTATGCCGGCGAATACGCCTCCGGCGCCCGCGACCACGGCCTGAAGGCGGAACTGCGCTTCGAGTTCTGATCCCGTGCGAAGCCTGAAGCCGCGCTTGCGCTACAGGCTTCGCACCGGCAGCGCCGCCGTGTCCTTGTAGGAGGTGAGCGAGATCACCGTCTGCGTCCGTGTCACGCCCGGCACAACCTTGAGCCGGTCCGTGAGCAGCTTGTCGAGCGCCGATGTATTCCGTACCCGGATTTTCAGCAGGAAGTTCCAGTCTCCCGCGATATGGTGGCACTCCTGCACTTCCGGCACCTCCGCCACCACCGCGAGAAAGCCGGGCGAGCTTTCGGGCCTGTCCATCAGCACATAGACGAAGGCGAGGAGATCGAGGCCGAGCGGGGCGGGCGAGAGCCGCGCCGCCCATCCGGCGATGACGCCGCCCTGCACCAGTTTGCGAACCCGTTCGTGAACGGATGAAACCGCGAGCCCCACCATGCGGGCAAGCTCCGCATGGGAGAGATGCCCGTCGCGCTGCAGCGCCTCGAGTATCGCCAGATCGGTATCGTCGAGCTGCCGCCGCATCTTGGATAGAACCCCCTGTCCCTTTTGTCCGCCCGGCCCCGGATGAGGGGCCTGCACTCCCTCTTGGTACCGGCTCCGCGATGCGCTGACAAAGCGATTCTGGAGGGACCCTCCGTCCCCGCTTCCGTCCCCGCTCCCGCCGCCGCGCCGAAAAAATTCCGGATTTCGAACCGCGGCAATGCGCCGTACCGGAATAATTTCGGTGAAATCCTCTCCCGTAACACATTGATCGGATTGCCTCTTCTTCCCTCGCGCGCGCTTGGCTACCAATTCGGCGGGGCGACGGCCGGGCGGCCGCGCAGGTCTGTCATTGGGGGTTCGGATGAGCGTGTCTGTATTGCGGGCGAAGCGGCTGGATGAGGTGCGTGGGCCAGGCTGCCCGGGAGAGGTCGACTTTCGTTTTCTCACCGTGACCGTCCCGCCCCGGCGTCCCCGCCGCATCCCGTTCTTCACCGCCATGCTGCTCGGCACCACGGCGCTGGTCGCCTTGCCCGCGCACACCGCGCATGCGCAATCCGCCTGGGACGGTTCGGCGTCGAGCGACTGGGACACATCCGCGAACTGGGACACGAATGCCGTTCCGACAAATGCGGACAATGTCGTCATCGACGACGTTTCGGTCAACGCACCCGTCGTCGGCGATGGCGTCAGCGCGGACGCCGCCAGCCTCCTCATAGGCGATACCGGAACGGGTTCGCTCACAATCGAGGGTACCGGTGCGCTCAGCGTCGGCGGGGATGCCTATGTCGGCCTTAACGGCACCGGCTTCCTTACCGTCCAGGGCGGCGGCTCGCTGAATACCAACAACAATACAAGTCTCGGCGACGCCGTGGGCGCATCCGGCACGGCAATCGTGACGGGCGCGGGCTCTAGCTGGTTCGGCTCGACCATTTCGGTCGGCTATCTGGGCACGGGCATGCTCACCATATCCGATGGCGGTCACGTCAGTGGCGAGGGCTATCTCGGCGACAATGAAGGCTCCGGCACCGTTCTCGTCACGGGCGCGGGCTCGTCATGGACGACCAACGGCGAGTTCATGATCGGCGCCGTCGGCACGGGCGACATCACGGTTGAGGAGGGCGCCGCGCTGACGAGTGGAACCGGCATTCTCGGCTGGAACGTGCTCGGCTCCGGCACCGCCCTCATCACTGGCACGGGATCGAGCTGGACCAATACGGGCAACATGCTTGTCGGTCTCGACGGCGAAGGCAGCGTGACGGTCGCCGATGGCGGTCAGGTGGACAGCAGCTTCACCTATCTCGGCAGCAGCGCGACCGGCACCGGCACGGCGCTCGTCACCGGCACGGACTCGTCCTGGTTCTCGAACGGATATTATATCAGCCATGAAGGAGCGGGCTCGTTCACGGTCTCCGGCGGCGGCTATGTTCTCGGCAATGCCTGGATCGGCAGCGACACGACCGGCTCGGGCACGGTGCTGATCACCGGCGCAGGATCGCACTGGACTTCGATTGGCGATTTCTCGGTCGGCGACGCCGGGACCGGCGATTTCACGATTGCCGATGGGGGTCTGGCCGAAAGCGGCAACGCCATGATCGGTTTCGATACCGGCAGCCTCGGTACGGCGCTCGTCACCGGCGCCGGATCGGTCTGGTCCGTTATCGATCTCACCATCGGCGTCGATGGCGACGGAACGCTGACCCTTGCAGAAGGCGGCTCGGCCGATGCCGGTGCAGGCACCGTTCTTCTCGCTTCCGGGGCGGGCTCCACGGGCACGCTGAATATCGGCGACGGCGGCGCGGCGGGCGGCATTACCGCGAACTGGCTGGAATTCGGCGCCGGAACCGGCACGCTCAATTTCAACCACGATGAAGACGATTACGAGTTCGGCATCGGCATCATGGGCTCGGGCGCGATCAACCACCTCGCGGGCGTGACGGCCCTGATGGGTAACGGCCTTTCCTTCACCGGCACCGGCACGGTTTCCGGCGGCTTGCTGAATGTGAACAGCCTTTTCGGCGGTACCTGGGACGTGTTGTCCGGCGGAACGCTCGGCGGCTCCGGTTCGGTCGGCGATGCTTCCGTGGCGGCCGGAGGCATTCTGGCGCCCGGCAATTCCATCGGCACACTGAACATCGCGAACGATATAACCTTCGATGCCGGTTCCTTCTTCGATGTCGAGGTGGATGCGGCAGGCAATAGCGACCTGCTGCTCGTCGGCAATACCGCGACGATCAATGGCGGCACCGTGCGCGTGCTGCCCGCCGCCGGCAACTACGCCGCCAGCACGCAATACACGATCCTCACCGCGAACGCCGTTGCGGGCACCTTCGACGATGTGACGTCGGGTTTCGCCTTCCTCTCGCCCTCGCTCGCCTATGACGCGCAGAACGTCTTTCTGACGCTCGATGTGACGGCGGCCTTCCAGGACGTGGCATTGACGCCCAACCAGTTCAATACGGC
>NZ_JAUYUS010000076.1 GCF_030694575.1 Parvibaculum sp. | reverse complement strand
AACCCACGGTACCCTTGCGAGTACGCCGCATTTCGAGTGCGGTACTTTCAACCACTCAGCCACCTCTCCGCAGAGGACGGACCGGACCGTTGAGGCCGCCCGTATGGTCGAAACGGCGCGGAATGTAGACGCGACCTGCCCTGCACACAAGGCCGGATCGAGGGACACCGATAGATATGACAGCCCTCTTGGCCGGCGCGGGAACCAAGCACTTAGGCTAAGTCCCGCCGGCCTGCTAGAATGCCGATCATGAGCGACGCCCGCACCGAGCACGAAAAAGCCGGCCACTCGCCCCCGCAGCGGGCGCGCGTCGCCGCCGCATGGGCCGTTCATGCCTTCACGGCGAGCGGCGTCGTCACCGGGCTTTTGGCCATTGCGGCGCTGATTGCCGGGGACCTCCGCCTTGCGCTCCTCTGGCTCGGCGCCGCCCTCATCATCGACGGCTTCGACGGACCCATGGCCCGCAAGGTCCGGGTGACCGAATATGCTCCCCGGTTCGACGGCGCGGTGCTCGATCTGGTGATCGATTACCTGACCTATACGGTGATCCCGGCACTCCTTATCTATCGTTTCGGGCTCGTACCGGATGGGTGGGGCATTCCCGCCGCCGCCTATATCATGACGACCTCGCTCTATTGCTTCGGCAATCGGGAGATGAAGACAGCCGACAACTACTTTTCCGGCTTCCCGGCCACCTGGAACCTCGTGGTGCTGTATTTTTACATTGCCGGCAGCGGCCCTTGGCTGAACCTCGCCGTCATAGCGGCGTTGGGTATCCTGACCTTCGTGCCGCTGAAATTCATCCACCCCTTCCGGGTGAAGACGCTCCGGCCCCTGACATTGGCCGTGACGGCCCTCTGGGCGGGGGCCACGTTCTGGCTCGTCGTCGCAAGCGCCGCCGCGACACCGCCTCTCGCGGCGGCTCCGGCCGTTTTCTGGACCTGGGTGGCGGCTTCCCTCTATTTTTTGGGGCTATGCGTCTGGCGCACCGCCGCCCCGGCCAAACCTGCGGAAAAGCCTTGAAATCAAGCCATTCCGCAGCTTGACAGCGTCCTCACCCCCTGTATATTGCGCGCCAATTCGGCCCGTGCCGCTCCTACAGGCGGCGCGCCGGTCTTTATTTCGTTAAATGGTGGATTTACCGATGTTCGCAGTCATCCGGACCGGCGGCAAACAATACAAAGTCGCAAAAGACGATCTGCTCGAAATCGAGCGGAACGGCGGCCAGGCGGGCGACAAGATCGACCTCGAAGTCCTGATGCTGGGCGGCGAAGGCGGTACGCTCAAAGTCGGCGCGCCGCTCGTCGATGGCGCCAAGGTCAGTGCCGAGATCGTCGAACACACGCGCGGCCCGAAGATCACGATCTTCAAGAAGCGCCGTCGCCAGAATTATCGCCGCAAGAACGGCCATCGCCAGGATCTGATGCGCGTCAAGATCCTCGACATCGCCGGCTAAGCGGCACGCAGGAGCAGAAACATGGCCCATAAAAAGGCAGGCGGTTCATCCCGCAACGGTCGCGACAGCGCCGGCCGGCGTCTCGGCGTGAAGAAGTTCGGTGGCGAAAGCGTCATTCCGGGCAACATCATCATTCGCCAGCGCGGCACCACCTGGCACCCCGGCCGCAATGTCGGCATCGGCAAGGATCACACGATCTTCGCGAAGGTCGAGGGCGTGGTGTCGTTTCACAAGGGCAAGAACGAGCGTGCTTTCGTATCGGTCGTCCCGGCGGACATGCCGGCGAAGGCGGCTGACTGATATCGGGGTGAACGCCACCTCGGGTGGCGACCATCGGAATAAGAGAGGGAGATGGACCGCCATCTCCCTTTTTTTATGCTCTCTCGGGACGATCCCGATGCAGGAAGAACTGAAAACGGAAAGATTGCTGTTGAGGCCGCTCTGCGAGCGCGACGCCGACAGGATCGCGGCGCTCGCAAACAACTGGAATGTCGCCCGAATGCTGTCCCGCATGCCCTACCCATACACGCTCGACATGGCGCATGAATGGATCGGCAAGCAGAAGGCCTTGCGCGAAGGGGGCGAGGAATTCGGCTATGCGGTAACCGATGGCGAAGGCTTCGTCGGCGGTTGCGGCATACAGGCCCATGCCGACGGCACGCACGAGATCGGATACTGGATCGGCGAGCCATACTGGAACCGCGGCTATGCGACCGAGGCGGCCCGGGCCGTACTCGCAGACGGGGTTGCCCGCTTCGGTGCGGAAACGATCGTCTCCGGGCATTATTGGGAGAACCATGCTTCGGGCCGCGTACTGACGAAGCTCGGCTTCCGCTATACTGGCGAGGAATATCGCTGGTGCGCGGCGCGACAGGAAAAAGTTCGCTGCCTCACGATGCGGCTGGCGCGATTGGACAATTGAGATGAAGTTCCTCGATCAGGCAAAAATCTACGTCCGCTCCGGCAATGGCGGCGCCGGCTGCG
The DNA here is from genome assembly GCF_030694575.1 of Parvibaculum sp. Taxonomy (GTDB): domain Bacteria; phylum Pseudomonadota; class Alphaproteobacteria; order Parvibaculales; family Parvibaculaceae; genus Parvibaculum. Next base: position 5,538 of record NZ_JAUYUS010000076.1, on the reverse strand, counting down.
TGAGCTTCCGGCGCGAGAAGTTCATCGAGTTCGGCGGACCGGACGGCGGCGACGGCGGCAGGGGCGGCGATGTCATCGTCGAATGCGTCGAGGGCCTCAACACGCTGATCGACTACCGCTTCCAGCAGCACTTCAAGGCGAAGACCGGCACGCATGGCATGGGCAAGAACCGCGCCGGCGCAAACGGCGCCGATGTGGTGCTGAAGGTGCCCGTCGGGACGCAGATTTTCGAGGAAGACGAAGAAACGCTGATCGCCGACATGACGGAAGTCGGCCAGCGCATCGTGCTGCTCAAAGGCGGCAATGGCGGCTTTGGCAATGCCTACTTCAAGAGTTCGACCAACCAGTCGCCCCGCCGCGCCAATCCCGGCCTCGAAGGCCAGGAGAAGACCATCATCCTGCGGCTGAAGCTGATCGCCGATGCGGGGCTGGTGGGCCTGCCCAATGCCGGTAAATCGACCTTCCTCGCGGCCGTGAGCGCGGCGAAACCCAAAATCGCCGACTATCCCTTCACCACGCTCACACCCGGCCTCGGCGTCGTGACGGTCGATACGCGCAGCTTTGTGCTCGCCGACATTCCCGGCCTCATCGAAGGCGCGCATGAAGGCGCCGGCCTCGGCGACCGCTTCCTCGGCCATCTGGAGCGTTGCAGCATCCTCATCCATCTCGTCGACGGCACGGCGGAAGACGTCGCGGAGGCCTACCACGTCATTCGCGGCGAGATCGAAGCCTATGGCGCCGGGCTCGAAGACAAGCCGGAAATTCTCTGCCTCAACAAGGCCGACGCCTTGAGCGAGGAAGAACGCGACGAGAAAGCGGCGCTTCTTGCCGAAGAGAGTGGCAGCACGGTGCACATCCTTTCCGGCGTGTCCGGCGAAGGCGTGACCGAGGTGCTGCGGCTGACGGCGGATGAAATCTGGAAGAAGCGCGCCGCGGAAAAGGCCGAAGCGGCGCGGAGCGAAGAAGAAGAGGGCTGGAAACCATGAACGCGGAGCGTCAAGGCGCCCATTTGTCGAACGCCCAGCGCGTCGTGGTGAAGATCGGTTCGGCGCTGCTGACCGACCCCGAGACGGGCAAACTCAACCGCACCTGGCTGCAGGCGCTGGTCGAAGATGTGGCGCGGATGCAATCGCGCGGACAGGAAATGCTGATCGTATCCTCCGGCGCGATCGCGCTTGGACGCCGTGCGCTGAAACTGCCGCCCGGCAAGTTGAAGCTGGAGGAGAGCCAGGCGGCAGCGGCCGTCGGCCAGATCGGTCTCGCCCATGCCTTTCAGGAAATTCTGTCGGCCTACGGTTTTTCCTGCGCACAGATTCTGGTGACGCTTGAAGATACCGAGGAACGCCGCCGCTACCTGAATGCCCGCTCGACCATTTCGACCTTGCTGAAATTGCGCGCCGTTCCCGTCATCAACGAGAACGACACGGTGGCGACGACCGAAATCCGCTACGGCGACAATGATCGTCTCGCCGCGCGGGTTGCAAGCATGGTGTCCGCCGACTGCCTGATCCTGCTTTCCGATGTCGACGGGCTCTACACCGCGCCACCCCATATGCCCGGAGCGCGGCACCTCGCCGAGGTGGCGGAAATCACGCCCGAGATCGAGGCGATGGCAGGCGATGCCGCGAGCGAATTCTCCCGCGGCGGCATGAAGACGAAACTCGCCGCCGCCCGCATCGCGACCGAAGCGGGCGCGCGCATGGCGATCGCGAACGGGCGCGGCCTGCATCCGCTGAAGGCGCTTGAAGACGGTGCGCGCTGCACCTGGTTCGCGGCGCATTCGACGCCGGTGGCGGCGCGCAAGCGCTGGATATCCGGCTCGCTGAAGACGCTCGGGACCATCGTCATCGACGACGGCGCGGTGAAAGCGCTCGTGCAGGGCCGCAGCCTCCTGCCGGCTGGGGTAACCGGCGTCGAGGGCGAGTTCGGCCGCGGCGACGCGGTAAGCGTGAGGGACCTCGCAGGCCATGAAATTGCGAGCGGCCTCAGCGCCTATTCGAGCGACGACGCACGGGCCATCATGGGCCATTCGAGCCACGAAATAGAGGAACTGCTCGGCTATTCGGGCCGCGCGGAAATGATCCATCGCGACGATCTTGTGCTGAAAAGGGCTGAAATCCGCGAGCGCGATCCCCATTAAACAAGGCTACGTTGAAACTAGACTTCCCGCCTGAAATACTCGGGCAGCCTTCCGGAACAACAGGTGACGCAAGTGAATATCCTGAAAATGAACGCCGATCGGCAGGATGTTTCCCTTCTCATGGAACAAATCGGCGCCGCCGCGCGCCGAGCCGCCATCGCGCTTGCGCAGGCACCGACCAAGCAGAAGGACGCGGCACTTCTCGCCGCCGCCATGGCCGTGCGCGCGAATGTCGACGACATTCTGGAAGCGAATGCAGAGGACGTCGCGGACGCCGTGAAGAACGGCACCGCGCCCTCGCTGATCGATCGGCTGACACTCGACACGAAGCGCATCGAAGGTATCGCGCGGGCTCTTGAGGAAATCGCCGCCCTGCCCGACCCCGTCGGCGCGACGATGGCCGAATGGGACCGGCCCAACGGTCTCCATATTTCACGCGTGCGCGTGCCGCTCGGCGTCATCGGCATCATCTATGAAAGCCGCCCCAATGTGACCGCGGATGCGGGTGCGCTCTGCCTCAAATCCGGCAATGCCGCGATCCTGCGCGGCGGCTCGGACGCCATGCGCTCAAGTCAGGCGATCCATGCCTCGATCCTCGAAGGCGTCATTGCCGCCGGCCTGCCCGAGGCGGCGATCCAGCTCGTGCCGACGAGCGACCGTGGCGCGGTCGGTGAGATGCTGAAGGGTCTCGGCGGCAATCTCGATGTGATCGTGCCGCGCGGCGGCAAAAGCCTCGTTGCCCGCGTGCAGGAAGAAGCGCGCGTGCCCGTCTTCGCTCATCTCGAAGGCGTCTGCCATGTCTATGTCGATGGCGAGGCCGATCTCGACATGGCCCGCAACATCGTGCTGAACGCGAAGTTGCGCCGCACCGGCGTCTGCGGCGCCGCGGAAACGCTGCTGGTGGACGAGGCCTGCGCGGCAACCCATCTGGCGCCCCTTGTCGGAGCGCTGATCGCCGAAGGCTGCGAAGTGCGCGGCGACGAGACGGCGCAAAAGGCCGACGCCCGCGTGAAACCCGCTACGGAAGACGACTGGTACACCGAATATCTCGACAGCATCATCGCCGTCCGCGTCGTGAAAGGCGTCGGGGAAGCAATAGCCCATATCGCGAAGTACGGGTCGAGCCACACCGAGGCAATCGTCACCGCCAACCAAAAGACGGCAGACAGGTTCCTCGCCGAAGTGGACAGCGCGATCGTGCTCCACAATGCCTCGACCCAATTTGCCGATGGCGGCGAATTCGGCATGGGCGCGGAAATCGGCATCGCCACCGGTAAGTTCCACGCGCGCGGACCCGTCGGCGTCGAACAGTTGACCAGCTTCAAATATGTGGTGCACGGCAACGGTCAGGTTCGTCCCTGATGCCATGCCCCTTCCCCAGGAAAGCATGATATGGCGCGCCGCGAACTGCTGGCGCCGGGGCTGAAAGTCGGGCTGCTCGGCGGTTCCTTCAATCCCGCCCATGAAGGCCACCTGCATGTGACACGCATGTGCCTGCGCACGCTCGGTCTCGACCGCGTCTGGTGGCTCGTCACGCCGCAAAATCCGCTGAAGCCGGACAAGGGCATGGCGCCCTTCGACAAGCGCTTCGCCTCGGCGGAGAAAATGGCGCGCGATCCGCGCATCTGTGTGAGCGATATCGAAGCGCGGCTGGGCACGCGCTACACCGCCGACACGCTCGCGACGCTCACAGGGCGCTTTCCGCAAATCCGGTTTGTCTGGCTGATGGGCGCCGACAACATGATCCAGTTGCCGCGCTGGTCGCGCTGGCGGGACATCGTCGCCACGGTGCCGATTGCCGTCTATCCGCGGCCGGGCTTCACCCTGAAGGCACGGCTGTCGCCCGCCGCGGTGGCGTTGCGAGACGTGACGCTCGATGCTTCCGACGCGGCGCTGTTGCCGTCGCTGGCGGCACCCGCGGTGGTTTTCCTCGAGGGCCCCGAAAGCCCCCAATCCGCGACGTCGATCCGGCGGCAGGGCGGCTGGCCTGCCTGACCGGGCGGTCGTCACCGGACTTTTGAAATACCGTCATTGAATTGAGGCATCGTGAGCCTTATTCTCAAGGCGTGTCGGCCTCCGGCCAGAGAACCGGTCGCGTCGGCGTTAATGTGCAGTACGTGAAATCAAGGAGTCCGTTCCTGAACAGACAGTCAATGGACGTAAAAGTCCTCAAGCCCGCAAGGGCAAAGCCCGCAGGGGCCAGTGAGAAGGCCGCCGCCAAGAAGGCGCAAAAGGCCGATACCGGCAAATCTTCGGAAATGCTCGCTCTCGTTCTCGAGAGCCTGGACGAAGACAAGGCCGAAGACGTGGTTTCCATCGATCTGACCGGAAAGACACCCATCGCCGATCACATGGTGGTCGCGAGCGGACGGTCGCAGCGCCATGTCGGCGCGGTGGCCGACCATCTCGTGCGCCGCCTGAAAGAGGCCGGGTTCGGCACGTCGCAGGTCGAGGGAATGAAACAGGGCGATTGGGTGCTCATCGACGGCGGCGACGTGGTGATCCATGTCTTCCGTCCCGAAGTGCGCGAGTTCTACAAGCTGGAGAAGATGTGGTCCGCCGATATTCCGGCAGACCAGTTGGCCGTCTGAGGCGATAGGCCCCTCAGACGACGCCGGCGCCTTCTCCCCGCGTCCGATATTGGCCGGCGCCATAGCCGGACGGGGGATATATGCGTATTCAAATCTGCGCCGTGGGCCGGCTGAGAGCAGGGCCTGAAAAACTTCTTCTCGACGACTACACGTCGCGCCTCGATGCGACCGGACGGGGCATCGGCCTTTCCGTGCTGCCTCTGTCCGAAGTGGAGGAAAAGCGCCGCCTTGAAGACACCGCCCTCATGGAACGCGAAGCGGAGCTTCTGCTTGCCGCCGCGCCAAAGGGAGCTCTCATCATTGCACTGGACGAACGCGGCCGCGTCGAAACGAGCGAGGCATTTGCAAAACGCATTGGGACCCTGCGCGACAACGGTACGGCCGACGTTGCGTTTCTGATCGGCGGGGCCAACGGGCTTGCGCCCGCCATCCGCGACCGGGCGGCGCATGTCATGGCCTTCGGTGCGATGACATGGCCCCATATGTTTGTCCGCGTCATGCTCGCCGAACAGCTCTATCGTGCCGCAACGATACTCTCCGGCCACCCCTATCACCGCGCCTGAAGAGGGAACTCAAAGAACTCCGCACGCAAGTAGACACGTTGCGGCGCTTGCACTAGTTTTCGAATTCGCTCGCAAATGAGCGCTGCGATTCGAGCCGCTTTACTGGCTCACGGATTATCAAGATTATCATGGCTGCAATGACCGGCGTTCGACCTCTTGTCCTTGTCTTGCTGGACGGCTGGGGTGTCCGGACGGAGCGCGAAGGCAATGCGCTCGCGACAGCGCGCACGCGCATCTACGACCG
>NZ_JAUYUS010000054.1 GCF_030694575.1 Parvibaculum sp. | reverse complement strand
GCTGACGAAGGAAGTGTCCGCCAGCTTCGATGCCTTCTGGAACAGCCCTTATGCAGTCCCCGTCGAACATTTTGTGGAAGGCGAGGGCATACCCTTCAGCCTCGCCACGGTCTGGAACGAGGTCTTCGTCTACGACATGGCAGCCTTCCCGCTGCCGCGCCGCATCGAGGTCATGGAGCTCGCGGAAAAATACATAACGCTGCAACAGCGTTTCATCTGGGCTCCCGCCTCGCTCGTGCTTACCTCGCCGGGTTCCGTCTTCGAGGGTATCGCCGTGCCGCGCGCCGGGCAGATCGAGACCGCGATGCTCTCGCACATCGCCTCGGCGGAGCAGGAAGTCCTGATCCAGAACCCCTATGTGATGATGACGGAGCAGCGTGCCGCCATGCTTGCCGATGCCAAGGCACGCGGCGTGCGCATGTTGCTGCACACCAATTCGCTCGCCTCGCACGATTCCGCTCTCGTTCATTACGGGTTCGCTCGGGACAGGAAGCGGTTTCTGCGCAGCGGCGTCGCGCTCTTCGAGTCGAAGCCACGGCCCCAAAGCAGCAGCGGCATGCCCGGCCTCGGCCTCACGCCGGAGAAGACCACGCTCCACAGCAAGACCCTCGTCTTCGACCGGCGCTACGTGCTCGTCGGTTCCTTCAACCTCGATCTCCGCTCGCTCCACTACAACTCGGAGATCGGCATCCTGATCGACAGTCCGGCGCTCGCTGCGCACGTCGCGGAAGCCATCGAGGCGGATATCGCGCCCGGGAACAGCTGGCGGATCGTTACGGACGGGGAGGACGGTATTGTCTGGCTGGACGAAAGCGAGACGCCGCCGCTCCGTCTCGACACCGAGCCCGAGACGAGTTTTTTCGAGCGGATCCCCGTCTGGCTCGGCTATGTGCTGCCGATCGATCATCTGCTGTAGGGCGATGCCGGCCCGTGCCGATCCCGATATTGGCTCTTGGTGCCGCGCCGCTGTCCGGGTCAAATTCGGGCGGTGAAACGAGGTTCATGATGTCCAACGATGAAAGCCTTCGCGCCGCCGCCAATCTCGCCGTCGTCCGGCGTTATGTCGAGGCGTGGAAGAGCGGCGATCTCGCGGCGATTTTCGCCTGCTATCACGACGATTTCACGCTCCACTACGGCGGCGCCCATTCGCTCGCCGGCACGCATGCGGGAAAGCCGGCCGCGCTCGCGGCGCTTGCCGAGTTCAGCAAGCGCACCGGCCGCAAGCTGGTCGCGATCCTCGACGTCATGGCCGGGCAGGAGCGCGCCGTCGTGATCGCGCGCGAGCATTTCGACAATGGCGCGCTCATCGCCGATCTCGAGCGCGTGCTCGTCTACCGGATCGCGGACGGGCTCTTGCGCGAATGCTGGCTCCACGATGCCGACCAGCCGCTGATCGACCGGTTTCTCGCGGTTTCGTAATCCCGCCCCGGCGGCGCCGCCTTTTGCGGGTGGCGGGCAATCCCCATATACTGGGTCAAACCCCCAACAATGGGAGGCCACCCGATGTTCAATCTCCGCAAGAAGACCGAAATGCCCGCGCCCGGCGAGGCGCTTCCTGGCCGCGATTTCGCGATCCCGACCGCGTCGCGCCATTTCGTCAACGGCGCGGACCTCAAGGGTCCCTATCCGCGCGGCAGCGAGATCGCGATGTTCGGCCTTGGCTGTTTCTGGGGCGCGGAACGGAAATTCTGGGAGGCGCCCGGCGTCCTCGTCACGGCGGCGGGCTATGCGGCCGGCATGACGCCGAACCCGACCTATGAGGAAGTCTGCTCCGGCCGCACAGGCCACAACGAAGTCGTGCGCGTCGTCTTCGATCCGGCGAAGATTTCCTACGAGGCGCTGCTGAAGCTCTTCTGGGAGAGCCACAACCCGACCCAGGGCATGCGTCAGGGCAACGATGTCGGCACGCAATACCGCTCCGGCGTCTATGTCTATTCGGATGCGCAGCGCAAGGCGGCGGAGGCGTCCAAAGCCGCCTATGAAGCCGAACTCCGCAAGCAGGGCTATGACGCCGTCACGACGGAAATTCTCGACGCGCCGGAATTCTATTTCGCCGAGGACTACCACCAGCAATATCTCGCGAAAAACCCCGCCGGCTATTGCGGCCTCGGCGGCACCGGCGTCTCCTGCCCGATAGGCACCGGCGTCAGCGTCTAGTCGGGCAGCGCCGGGCCGTTCGTCTTCGCGCTGCCGTCGATGAACATCGAGAATTTCCGCAGGCCTTCGATCTGCGCGAAGCAGGTGTTGAGGATGACGAGGATCGGCACGGCCAGCACCGCGCCGATCACGCCCCACATCCAGCCCCAGAAGACGATGGAGACGAAGACCACCGCCGCGTTCAGCGTGTGCCGCCGCCCGAGCACCGACGGCGTCACGAATTGCGACTCGACGAGGTTCCACAGGAAATAGGCGGCGGGCGCGAGCATCGCCTCGCCCACGCTGTCGAAGGTCATGAAGCCGACGATCCCCGTCAGCACCATGCCGGCGATCGGCCCCGCATAGGGAATGAAGTTCAGCAGCGCGGCCGCGACGCCCCAGAGCATCGCGTTCGGCAGGCCGATTGCCCATATCGTGACGCCGATGGCGACGCCGAGCCCGGCATTGATGAGGCTGATCGACAGGAGATAGGTCGAGATTTCGCGCTCGATGCTGAACAGGATGCGCCGCGCGCGCTCCTTGTCGGTCAGCCGTTTCGCCGAGCGGATGATGCGGTCGCGCAGCAGTTCGCCGGTCGCGAGCAGGAAATAGAGCAGCACGATGAAGATGAGGATCGAGGCGCCCTTCTGCCCCGCCACCTCCATCGCCTGCGCGACGAGCCCGTCCTCCCGCACCACGACCTCGCGGGGCGCGTTGTCGCCTTGCGTTATCTCCTCGACCTGTTTCGAGGCGCGGCGCATCGCCGCCACGGGCTCCGAAAGCCCGCGCGACTTCTCCTCGATTTCCTCCAGCGCGGCGGGAATGCGCTCCGTCCATTTGGCGGCGGGTTCCGCCAGCATGTAGATGCCGCCCGCCAGCGCGCCGATGATGGCCGCGACGATGATCGAGGCGGAAACCGCGTCCGGCAGGAAGCGGAAGGGCGCCGTCCGCATCAGCGGCATGAAGATGAAGCTCCCCACCACCGCCGCCACGATCGGCGCGACGAGGTTCTGCGCCAGATAGGCCGTGTAGAGAATGGCGAGCACGGCCAGAATGCCCAGCGCCGTCTCCGCCCGCATGAGGCGCGTGCGGCGACCCGGCGCGAGGCCATCCGCCGCTTCCGTGCCGCGCTCGGCGTCAGTCTCGGGCACTCGGTTCCCCTGCATCGAAAGGCGGACATGAAAAAGGCCGCTCCGTAACAACGGGCGGCCTCGTTCCTGGTTCCTTAATTCAGCTCACACGCCGGCGAGCGCGTCCCGCCTTGCATCCGCATCCGCCCGCATGGCGTTTTTCATCGCTTTTTGCAGCTTCTCGAAGGCGCGCACCTCGATCTGGCGCACGCGCTCGCGGCTGATGCCGTATTCCTGGCTGAGGTCTTCCAGCGTCGCCGGCTCGTCCTTCAGCCTGCGCTCCGTCAGAATGTGCATCTCGCGCTCGTTCAGCGTCGCCATCGCGGCGGCCAGCATTTCGCGGCGCTGGTCCAGCTCTTCCGCCTCGCCCAGCGTCGCTTCCTGGTCGGCGGTGTCGTCCACCAGCCAGTCCTGCCACTCGCCGCCCTCGCTGTCCTGCCGCAAGGGCGCGTTCAGCGAATTGTCGGGGCCGGAAAGCCGCCGGTTCATCGACACGACCTCGTCCTCGGTCACGCCCAGCCGCTCGGCGATATGCGTCACCTGTTCGGGGTGGAGGTCGCCCTCCTCGATCGCCTGGATCTGGCCCTTCACCTTCCGGAGGTTGAAGAAGAGCTTCTTCTGCGCCGCGGTCGTGCCCATTTTCACGAGCGACCACGAGCGGAGGATATATTCCTGGATCGAGGCGCGGATCCACCACATCGCATAGGTCGCGAGCCGGAAGCCGCGCTCCGGCTCGAAGCGCTTCACCGCCTGCATCAGGCCGACATTGCCCTCCGAGATCACCTCGCCGATCGGCAGCCCATAGCCGCGATAGCCCATGGCGATCTTCGCCACGAGGCGGAGATGCGACGTCACAAGCTGGTGCGCCGCCCCGGTGTCCTCATGCTCCCGCCAGCGCTTGGCGAGCATGTATTCCTCCTGCGGCTCCAGCATCGGAAACTTGCGGATTTCCTGCAGGTAGCGCGACAGCGAGCCCTCTGGGTTCGGCGCCGGCGCGAGCCGCGCCACGGCCTTGCCCGGCGCCTTCACCAGCGCCCTGGGCGCCTTTTCGGCGGCCTTGCCTGCTGTTTTCTCTGTCTTGGCCTCGGCCATGAAAAACCCCTGATCCGGCCCGGTTCCCGGGCCCATCGGTCCAATACCCGACATAATACGTCGGATTATCAAACGCGTGAATGCGGCAAATAGAGTGAACGTCCCCGCCGCCAACGATGTTCCGAACCTGAGAGCCCCCAAGGCAAAAAAGGTCCGGCCGAGAGCGTATATGGGGAGGAATGGGGCGGGGAAAAGGGGGGTGGGGCTCAGGCCGCCCGGTCCAGGGCCAGGTCGAGCGCCACCCGATCATAGGCCACTTCCGGCACAATCCGCCGGCTTCGGCGCGGGTCTGTTTGGCAGAATGACGCCGACGAGCAGAGCGCTAGATAGTTTTGAATATGACGCTCTCAAACTCTTTGATGCCGTTGTACACCTTGGCAAACCTGGCGATTGTCATTGAAGGAGCATCGATCGCAGATGCGGTACCTTTTATGTAAGTATGGGCCAAGCTGTTCCTAGTTATCCAAAGAGTGTTCAGCTCAGCCTCAAATGCTGCTTTTTTCTGCTGATCAACATTTAATTCTATCTTTTCCACATTGATGAGCCCGACGGCATGAATGAGCATTTTCCGAAAGTGATGTGGATAGCCAAATCCAGAGTTCTTTTTGATAACGTCAACCTCGAACGCCTCGAGATTTTTTTGACTAGAGAGCTTTTTTCGCGTCACCCGTCGTAAGAGATCATCCTGGGACAACTCAATCCAACCGCATAGCTCCAGTATGGCTATTTTGGAATAGTACAGGTTCTGTTTCGGCGTTTTCGCTTTGCGAAATCGCACGTCCAGTTGCTTCAAATTTTGCTCTATATAGGTCTTCGAGATCATGCGGCAGAGGAGAAAATTTCTTGCGCTACCTTGAATCTCGCATCCACTTTGTCTTTCTTTGACAATCCCTCAGCGACCGCTTCATCAGTAAACTGATCATTCTTTCGTAGTTTCTCGTAGCGATCTTGGGCTTCTTTGATGTCAAGTGTTTCAACAAAATCAATGTTCGTCGCGACTGCGACTAGAGAAGCCTCAAGCACGCTTGTTGGGATGCGTCCCTCTGGTCCATCAGGAAAGATTTTCTCTGAAAATACGGAAACAGTTCTGTCGAAAAGATGCTTCTTTTCGGCAATAAAATTTTCATCAGCATCGCGATGGCTGTACATATAGTCGTTCAAAAATCTGGCAATCTGCCCGGAATACTTGTGACGCCTTTCATGAAAAGCAAAGAAACGGAGAATGATTTCCTGCTTTACGTACCTGTAGTTTTCATTTGATCTCATGCGGTTGATTTTTCGCCATCCAGCATGCTGATCAAGCTCCTGCAGCAATTCGTTGAATGATCCGCCGTAGATGCAATTTCGAATTTCTTGGTTGTTGAGCTTTACGCCTCCAGCGTTTAGTCGATGAAATATTGTAAAAAGATACTCCATATGTGATTTCTTGGAAAAATCACATCGCAACACATTAATTGGAAGCGACTGGTTCTGTACCCGGGTAAAGAAACTTCGTAGCGTGCCTTTCTTCGAGTTTTTTATAGATGCGGCGCTTTTGCCGGCGATATCTTTATTGATGTCCTCGATTTTCGATAGACGCCAATCGTCTCCCCGCAGAAACCGAACAATCGTGGACATTCGTTGTAGGCCGTCAATAACGATCCATTTGTCTGTTTTGTAGTCTAATGCGAAGCACATGCTCGGAATGGGCAGGCTCTTGATGAGGGAGTCGATGAACCGAGTCTGATCGGCTGCCTTCCAAACAAAATCCCGTTGGAACTCAGGTTGGATTTCCAGAATTCCGTCTTCATGCATTCGGTAAAGATCTGCGCACGACCTGAGCTCGTTGTAAGCGACGATGTCGCCCGGCGGCGACTCGTTGTAATCGTCTTCCGTGAAATCGGGATCATCGAGTTCTGCAATTTCTTCTGACATAGGCGATCCTGATGAAATAACTTCTTTTTTGGTTCGTGCTCTAGCGGCGCGGGCGTTGTCTGCGTGGTACTAAGCATTGATGACTTGTTATTGACCATAGTGATCGACATAGAACATCTTATTGGCCAACGGCGACGTTTGCTTTGAAGCGAGTCTCTCGCCTCCTTCTCTTGCTGTTAATTTTTTAAGAATGCCACTATCAGTTCACGGATGTCATCGGCATTTTTTGTCTCGCACTCCCAGATAACAAGGCTATTCCATCCCTCAACCTTTAGTTTCTTTCGATTTTCGGTATCCCTTTCAACGTTCCGCTTGAGCTTTTCCAGCCAGTACGATGTGTTCGATTTTGGCGGACGCCCGTCGAGACACTCGGGATCGTCATGTTGATGCCAGAAGCATCCATGCACGAAGATGACTTTCTTTCGGGAGGCAAATACAAGATCTGGCTTTCCCGGCAGGTCTTTCCGGTGCAGCCGGTAACGGTAGCCCATGCCATGAACGAGCCGCCGAACGGCCATCTCCGGCTTCATGCCTTTACTTCGTATACGCCGCATGTTTTCGCTGCGGCGTTCCTTGGAAATCTTGTCTGCCATATCAGACGTTGAAGCCCGCCGCCCGCGCAGCTTCTCGCTCTTCGTTGGTAGTCACCTGAAACGAAATGTAGTCGCTCGGGCTACCGAGCTTAAGCCCGAAGCGTGTGGCTAGCTGTTTGTGGGCTGTCTGGGTTCCACCCAAAAGCAAAATACCTTCCTCGGCGAGCCGGTCCCTGGTTCCGTTGCCGCTATCGGCGCGGATGCGGCGTGTGAAGTCTTTCTGACGGGCCACGGCATTGACTACATCGCGTGAAATAGGCGTTCCCTGGACCGCACGGAAAAGAGAAACGACGCGGTCATTGCCGCTTGCCCCCGAGAATATCTCTTCGACCGTCTCGGGAAGCAGCGTCCGCCAGAAGTTTTTTGGGTACGGCTCGTCACGAAAGAGCCAATGAATGTGACGGAATCCAAACGCAGACAGACTTTTCTTGGAATCTTTGTTCTGTCCGGCGGTCAGATATTCCGGATTGGCCAGAAAGAGTCCCAGATAACATTGTGCCCGTGCTTCGTCCGCTGCGACGAGAATGCAGATATTGTTCACTGCTTCTGTCGGGATCATCCAGTTGGATCCCATCGTATGTTTTATGTCGACATCCCGGCCCGCAATTACGGTATCGAGTTTTCCTTTGGGCAATTTCAAATAGGCGCGCAACTCGATTTCGACACAGGTGCCGATATAGGTCTTCTCGGTCTTTTCAAGCTCCTCATACGAGCGTCTTCCCGTCTTCGGGGTTTGGATGACGCCGTCAATGCAACCGCGGAGCAGTTTGGGAAGCTCCGTCCGAAGCGACGAAAGGCCGCCAGCCCGCTGTACTATCTCCTGATAGACGGCGTTCAGTTCCTTGTAGTCGTCGTGCTTTTCGTGGACGAGGCTTTCCGGAATCTTCTGCTTCATGCGCCGAAGCTACAAGGCGCGGAAGATGAATCCTAGAACCTTTAGCCAGTAGCTCAGGCGGTACGCCGGAGGGTGCCGCTGTTGCGCTGCAAAGCAACACCGATGCATTCAGCGACGGCTTGAGCGACCGGTGGCGGGAAGGCGTTCCCGACCTGCCTGTAGGCGGCAGTCTTGCGGCCGGTAAAATGCCAGTCGTCCGGAAAGCCCTGCAAGCGGGCAACCATCTGCACCGTGAGACGGGGCATTCCAACGAAGTCACTGGCGGGCGCTTCCTCGGCAATAGTCATCCCGTTCACACCCAGGGAAGCCCATGCTTTTTTGGCGCGCGTCGGGCCGAGGTCCGGCCCGCCATGCTTTTTCGAGCCCCCCACAATGGTTGGCGCAATCTCGTTGGCGCGTCCTGCCCAGGTCTTTGCGCCACGCCAGCCATTGGCCGCCATTAGATCAACCAACGTCTCTCCCACGGTCTTGGGCTTGTGCGGGCGGGGCTTCGGCCAGTCGAATGCATCGAACTGCCCGGTTTTGGCGGCAACAATGATGACGCGCGGGCGAAGCTGCGGAACGCCGTATTCAGAGGCATTAAATAACCGCCAGTCAGCGTCATACCCCAATTTCCGGAGCTTTGCCTTCAGCTCAGCCCGGTAGTCGCTGAATACGGGGTCGAGAAAACCCCTCACATTTTCGATCATTATCGCACGCGGGCGGGCAGCATCAATAATGTCGAGAGCGTCAGGAAACAGGTTGCGCTCGTCGCGCGCGCCTAGCTGCTTTCCCGCAACGGAAAATGGAGGGCAGGGGAGTCCTCCAGCGACAAGGTCCACGCCCTTGAAATCCGAGGCGCGATCTTTGAATACACGCAGGTCATCCTCGATGACATTCCAGTCTGGACGATTGTGCCGGAGCGTATTGCAGCAATGCGGGTCAATTTCCACGAGGGCGTTGTGCTCAAACCCAGCCATTTCCAAGCCTAGGGCCTGCCCGCCGGCACCGGCGCATAACTCAATGGACGTCAACATGTTGGCTGCCTTCCCCTCATAAGCCCTAAATCTAGATGTAGCGAGCGGGCGAGTCATGATGAAATTTGTTCACATTTTGTTCCAAGAGAGCGCGGCGCGCAATATTGATTTTGAAGGGGATAAAAAGGTGTGTGATGGGTGTATCAGGCCAAGCTTGTTGTGCGTGAATAGTCTCTATGCAGACAAATTTGTCCTTCACATCCCCTCCAACGCCCTCACCAGCTCCCGCATATCCTCCGGCAACGGAGCATCAAAGCTCATCTTCTTTCCCGTCACGGGATGCTCAAACCCCAGGTGATGCGCGTGCAGCGCCTGGCGGCCGAGCCGTTCCAGCGCCGCTTGCGCTTCCGGCGAGAGTTTCGATTTCCGGCTTTTCATGCCCGTGCCATAGGTCGCGTCGCCCAGCAGCGGGTGGCCGAGGGCCGTCATGTGGTCGCGGATCTGGTGGGTGCGGCCGGTTTCGATGCGGCATTCGACTTCGGCCACCAGCCCGCCGGCATATTCCGTCTTCACCGTATAATGCGTGATGGCGATGCGGCCGCCGGTCTCCTCGCCCCGGTCGCGCACCGTCGCCATTTTCGAGCGGTTGTGGCTTGAGCGCGCGATGTTCGCGTCCACCGTTCCCTTTTTCGGCGCGGGTGCGCCCCAGGTGAGTGCCGTATAGCGCCTCGTCAGTTTGCCGTCGCGGCCATGCGCGGCGAATTGCGCCGAGAGGCCCCGATGCGCGCGGTCCGTCTTTGCGACGACCATCAGCCCGCTCGTCTCCTTGTCGAGCCGGTGGACGATGCCCGGCCGCTTCTCGCCGCCGATGCCGGACAGCGTCTCCCCGCAAAGCGCGACAAGCGCGTTCACCAGCGTCATGTCCGGGTTGCCGGGTGCCGGATGGACGACGAGCCCCGCCGGCTTCATCACCACGATGAGGTCGGCGTCCTCGTAGACGATTTCGAGCGGGATCGCCTGTCCCGCGGGCTTTGCTGGCGTCGGCGGCGGCACCGTCAGTTCGATCCGCTCGCCCGCCTTCACGCGGTAGGAGGGATCGGTGAGAAGTTTCGCCGCGCCGGCCTTCTCCTCGCGCGCGACCTGCCCCTGTTCGATCAGCTGGCGCATCCTCGCGCGCGACAGCGTGGCGGGTGCGTCGCCTTCGCCCTTGTCCCCCAGCGCCTCCGTGAGATACTTGTCGAGCCGCGCGCCCGCCTCTTCCGCCGTCACCGTCACGGCGCGCGTCTCCGCTTCGGCGCGGGGTCTTTCATTCGGCGTTTCAGGAGCGATCGACATCATGGCCGAGGATACAACACCGGAGCGGGAAGCGCCGCAAGGACAAGCGGGCGAGCCCACCGGCCTCAACACGCCGCGGAACATCCGCCGCCTGAAATTCGTGGTCGGCGGCATGGGGGCCGTGCTGGTGCTCGGCTTCGCGGTCATCGTCGCCGTCATCATCCAGCGGGCGGGCAGCCTGGGCGAGCGGGCGGCCGCGCGTCCCGCCGGCGAATTCGGCGTCTCGCGGGTCGCCGTCGCGCCGGGCGAGCGCGTCCGCTCCGTCACCATGACGGACGACCGCCTCGCCATCCATGTCGGCAGCGACAGCGCCGAAGCCATCGTCATCGTCAGCGTGAAGACCGGCGAGGAACTCGGCCGCATCCTGCTCACGCCCATGTCGGGCTTCGCGTCGCGGGAGTAGGGGCAGGGAGAGCGAGGAGCAGGACGCGATGCCCTGCGGCCCATCCTTCCTGCCACCCTCCCTCAAGGGGAGGATGGCAGGAAGAATCAACGGGAATCGAACCCGGCCGAAAACCGGGGACAAGTTTCTTCCTCCGCCCGCGCAGAATTTCTTATCCCCACTCAGAAATCCCCCCCCTCAAAACCCCACCACCCCAAAATGTCATCCCGGCGAAAGCCGGGATCCATGTGCCGCGCGGCAATCTCCCAAAACCGGGGATTACTTATTTCACGCCCGCCCTCATCCCTCGAAAAGCAGGGCGGGGACAAGTGCGCGCAAAGCGACACGCGTGGCTGCGGAACGTCTCTGGCGGGCCATCGAAATGGCCACATGACATTTTTGTGACAGTACGATGACAGTCAAGCGGGGATAAACCCGCGTCAAAGCCGTATCTGTCAGCGATTTCAATGATTTGGGGGAAGGAGGGTGCCGCCGGTGCCGGGGGAGGAGGGGAGGATGGCACCGGCGGCATTCTGAAAGTATCGGTCGGGGAGGAGGTCGACCGACGTTTCGTGAATCAAATATCGCGCTCGGGTGACAGTTTGTCAATTGGATTTCTGCTGCGTTGCAAAAACTTAATGTAGTTTGGGATGCGAACGAAAGTCACTGTAAGTATATGAAATTGCTTGAGCAAATTGTATTAATGCGGAGCACAAGACCGTGAAAAGCTGCGTGGTGCGGTCGAATGACGCATCGCGAAAGCGATTTTTTAGGGGCTGTCCCCTAGGAAAAATCGGGCCGGTCAGGATTGCTCTTGCACGGATTTCGCAACCGTCCTAAAAGACGGCCGATCCGGCTTGTCCCCTTCGTCTAGCGGTTAGGACATCGCCCTCTCACGGCGAAAACAGGGGTTCGATTCCCCTAGGGGATACCAGATTCTTCCATAAAATCAGTGTGTTGGCCGCTAGAGATAGGCGGCGATCGCCTGCATGGCGAGCGCGATCAGCGCGCCGAGCCACAGCACCAACGTCGACAGCAGGCCGATGGTGAAGCCGGTC
>NZ_JAUYUS010000045.1 GCF_030694575.1 Parvibaculum sp. | reverse complement strand
GCTGAGCACCAGCAGCGACAGCGCCAGCAGGGGGAACAGCAACAGCGCCAGCAGGCTGAGCACCAGCAGCGACAGCGCCAGCAGGGGGAACAGCAACAGCGCCAGCAGGCTGAGCACCAGCAGCGACAGCGCCAGCAGGGGGAACAGCAGCGGCGCCAGCAGGCTGAGCACCAGCAGCGACAGCGCCAGCAGATCGAGCAACAGCAACGTCAGCGCCAGCAGGCGGAACAGCAACAGCGCCAGCGGGCAGAGCAACAGCAGCGCCAGCAGGCCGAGCATCAGCAGCGTCAACGCCAGCAGGTGGAACAGCAGCAGCGCCAGCGCCAGCAGGCCGAGTACCAGCAGCGGCAATACCAGCAGCAGGCGCGAAACCGCGACCGGCATTACCAGCCGCCGCAAGACCATGGACGTCAATACAATCAGGCCAGTTATCGCCAGACATATCGCCCGGTCTATAAAGACCGGCCATGGTACGGCCACCACTACGCGCAGGGGCACCGCCCGAGCCATCGGGGGCCGGTGATCATCTATCGCAACACCTATCACGTCGTGACGATTCCGCAGCCTGTCTATATCGAGCCGATGCCGGGCTACTACGACGCGTCCTATGGCTATCGCGACTCGGTCTACGGCTATGACGATCGGTACGGCTATGGCTACCGCCGTTCCGCCTGCAACAGCGACAAGGTCGGTGCCGTCATCGGTGCTGTGCTGGGCGGCGTCATAGGCGCCGATCAGGGCAGGGGGGCGGGGCCCGTCGTCGGCGGAGCCGTGATCGGCGCGGTGCTTGGCGGCGTGCTCGGCCACATAATTGATTCGAGCAATCAGGCCTGCGTCGGCGACGTACTCGAATATGTGCCCTCGAACCAGTCCGTTTACTGGCAGGATCCCAACAACGGCTACGGCTACGAAGTGACACCGATGCGGACCTATGAACCCTATGAGGGCCAGTACTGCCGCGAATATCAGACGATCGTCACGATCGGCGGCCGGACTGAACAGGCTTACGGCACGGCCTGCCGCCAGCCGGACGGTGCCTGGAAAACCGTCGCCGGCTGATGGGCTGCGCTTCCTTGGCCTTGCGGGCGGCGCGTCTTCGTGCCGCCCGTTTCCTTGCGCTCTCTGTATGAAAATCCTAGGCAGGCCGCCCTCCAGACGCCATCATCCAGACCAAACGGCCCGCAGAGGCCGTCGCGGCGAACGGAGGGGGCTTGTATGTCCGATATCGAAAAAATCGGCGATTTCATTACCATCGAGCGGCAGGGCCGCGTGGCCGTTGTTCGTTTCGACAGGGGCGACCGGGTCAATGCGCTTTCTGTTCAGCTTCTGCGCGATCTCGGTACCACCGCTCGCATGCTCCGCGACGACGTCACAACCAGTGCCGTTGTTCTGACAGGTGGCCGCGCCTTTACCGGCGGCGCGGACCTGACCGATCCGGAGATGGCGAAACGCGCTACGGTCTCCCTGCTTGAACGCCGCGAGATGCTCCGCGCCGGGCCCGACATGTGCGACGCATGGGAAGCAATCGACCAGGTGACGATTGCCGCCATCGAAGGCTTCTGCATCGGCGGTGGCGTTGCGCTCGTCGCCGCCTGCGACTTCAGGGTCGTTGCGCGCGGCGCCCATTTCCGGCTGCCGGAAATTCCACTCGGCATGAATATGAGCTGGCATACTCAGCCGCGCCTCGTGAACCTCATCGGTCCGTCCCGCGCCAAGCAGCTCACGATCTTCGGCGAGCGCGTGACGGCGGAGCAGGCGGAAGTGTGGGGCCTCGCCGACGAAGTCTGCGCCGATGGCGAGGCCCTGGCCGCCGCCCGGCGCTGGGCAGACAAGGTGGCTGCGCTCCCGCCCGTCTCCATCCGCATGGCAAAGCGCGGCATCACGCAGGCCGCGACCGCGCTCAACGCCGTTTCCACTTACATGGATGCCGACCAGTTCGCGCTGACGGCGACGAGCGAAGACCATCGCGAGGCCGTCACGGCCTTCCTCGAAAAGCGTCCGCCGAACTTCACCGGCCGTTGAAACAGAGAAGAGCCCAAATGTCTCACGAACATCCGAGATCCCATCGCAGCGGCTGCCCCTGCTGTTCGCCTTACATCTGGGACGCCTACAGGCTTCGCCAGCCCGGTCTCAGCCGCCGCGGTTTCTTCGGTGCCGGCGCGGCTCTCACCGCCGCCGCGCTGACCGCCGTGACGGGGGCCCGCGCCGACACGTCGGCCGCCGGAATCGCCGCGCTTGCCTTCGCAGCTCCGCGTATTGCCTCCGGTGAAACGCGCCGCACCCGCGCAGGCCTCTCGGGCGCCACCGTCTATCGCGGCGGCACGATACGCACCATGAACCGCGCGCAACCGCTCGCGGAAGCCGTTGCCGTCGCGGGCGGACGCATCGTCGCCGTCGGCAGCGAAGCCGAAGTGAAGGCGCGCGCCGGCAGCGGCGCCCGCATCGTCGATCTCGCGGGCAGGACCATGCTGCCCGGCTTCATCGACTGCCACGGCCACGTCTCCATGACTGCGTTGCTGATGGGCTTCCAGAACCTCGCGCCGGAGCCCGCTGGTCCGATCCGATCCATCGCGGACATCAAGAACGAACTGGTCAAATACCGGGAAAAGACCGGTGGCGGCCGGGGTGGCTGGCTCCTTGGTGCGAACTACGACGACTCGCTCCTCGCCGAAAAGCGCGCCATCACCTGCGCGGATCTCGACGAGGTTTCGGCAGAGCAGCCGATCCTCGTCTATCACGCCTCTCTCCACGTCGTCGTGGTGAACTCTTACGCGCTGTCGCTCCTCGGCATTACGGCCGACACACCTAACCCTCCCGGCGGCGTCATTCGGCGCTGGCCCGGCACGAACGAACCGAACGGCATTCTCGAGGAGGGCGCGATCACGCTTGCCATGCCGCGCCTGCCCCAGGCCTCGCAGGAAGAACTTCTCGATCTTCTCGATCGCGTGCAGGAGCAATATGCCGCCTGGGGCATTACCACGGCGCAGGATGGCGCCACGCGCCGCCCCGATTTTGACCTGCTGACGCTCGCCGCCGAGCGCGACCGGTTGAAGATCGATGTCGTCGCCTATCCCTTCTTCACCCATGTCGAGGACTTGGCGAAAGGCGATGTCGCGCTGAAGGAGGACTACAACGGCTTCAAGATCGGCGGCATCAAGCTGATGCTCGACGGCTCGCCGCAGGCAAAGACGGCATGGCTGACCAGGCCTTACGAGGTGGTGCCGCCCGGTTTCGACGCCGATTATCGCGGCTACCACATCGTCGACGATGAAACCGCGGCGAAGCTGGTTGACGATGCTTTCGCGCGCGGCTGGCAGGTCTATGCGCATTGCAACGGCGATGCTGCGGCGGATCAGTTCATCGGTGCCATCGAGAAGGCGACGGCGAAGCACGGCCCTGCCGATCGGCGCTCGACCGTGATCCACGCACAGACGCTCCGCGAGGACCAGCTCGACATGATGCAGCGGCTCGGCGTCATGCCGTCCTACTTCGTCTCCCACACATTCTACTGGGGCGACTGGCACCGGGATTCTGTTCTCGGCAATGAACGCGCCTCGCGCATCAGCCCCGTCCGCTCCACGATAGACCGCGGCATGCGCTACACGCTTCATAACGACTCTCCCGTCGTCCCTTCCGATTGCCGGATGCTGCTCTGGTCCGCGACGAACAGGCGCACGCGCAGCGGACGGGTTTTGGGTGAAGATCAGCGCATCGGCGTGCATGATGCGCTTCGCGGCATCACCATCGATGCCGCGTATCAGCATTTCGAAGATGATATCAAAGGCTCCATCGAAACCGGCAAGCTCGCCGATCTTGTCATCGTGGAGCGGGATCCGGAGACCATGGACGTGTCGGACCTTCGCGACCTTCATATCCTCGAAACGCTCAAGCGTGGCGAAACCATTTACTCGATCTGAAGGTCAGAACTGTCATGATGCTCCGGACACGCCGCATTCCGCTCGATACGTTGCGCGAAAATGTAGCCGTCCTGGCGTCGAATTGCGCGGCGCTCCGGCCCGAGGCGTTCCAGGCGTTCAAGCGTCTCGAAATCCAGCACGATGGCCGCTCCATCGTTGCGAGCCTCGATATCTGCCACGACCATTCCATGGTCGGTCCCGACGAGATTGGCCTGACGGAGCCCGCCTTCCGTCGCATGGGGCTGCCGGAAGGCAGCACGGTCACCATTGCGCCAGCGCGCAGTCCTCAAAGTCTCGACTATGTGCGCACCAAGATCGGCGGCGAAACGCTGAACCGTCACCAGATCGAGGCGATCATCCACGACATCGTCGGGTACCGGTATTCCGACATGGAAATTGCGGCCTTCCTCGTCGCTTGTGCCGGCTTCCTTTCAACCGATGAATTGCTCGATCTCACCCGCGCCATGGCCTCCGCGGGCAATAGCCTTGTCTGGGATGCGCCGATGGTTGTCGACAAGCACTGCATCGGCGGCATCCCCGGCAATCGCACCTCGATGATTGTCGTGCCGATCGTCGCCGCGCACGGACTCACAATTCCGAAGACATCTTCCCGCGCGATCACATCGCCGGCAGGTACCGCCGACACGATGGAAATCCTCGCCCGCGTCGACCTGACGACAGAGGAAATGCGCGCCGTCGTCGGCGAGTGCAATGGCTGCCTCGTCTGGGGCGGTCACGTGAACCTCTCGCCCGCCGACGACATCCTGATCGGCGTCGAGCGCCCGCTCAATCTGGACACGCGTGAGCAGATGGTGGCCTCCATCATGTCGAAGAAGAAATCGGCCGGTTCGACGCATCTCGTGGTCGACATTCCTCTCGGGCCAACCGCAAAAGTGCGCGACGCCGGAGAGGCGATGCGCCTGCGCAAGCTGTTCGAGTTCGTCGCCGACCGGATCGGGCTTCACGTCGAGGTCATGGTGACCGATGGCGCGCAGCCGGTGGGCCGTGGCATCGGTCCGGTGCTTGAGGCGCGCGACGTCATGGCGGTGCTCGCGAACGATGCGGCGGCCCCCGCCGACCTGCGCGAAAAGTCGCTGCGCCTTGCCGCGCGCGTCATCGAGTCCGATGCCGCCGTCCGTGGCGGTACCGGCTATGACCGCGCCCGCGAATTGCTCGACAGCGGCGCCGCCATGACGGTGATGCAGAAGATCATCGCCGCTCAGGGCAGAGCGCCCGCCGCGCCGCCTCCGGGGCCGCTGACCGCAGATGTGCTGGCCCATGCAGATGGCATCGTCGCCTCGGTCGACTGCCTCCGCATCGCCCAACTCGCGCGCCTTGCCGGGGCGCCGCTTGATCGTGGTGCCGGCCTCGATATCCTGAAGCGCGTCGGCGACAAGGTCGAAGCGGGCGAGCCGCTGTACCGGATCTACTCCGCCGGCGAATCGCATTTCGATTTCGCGGTCGATGCCGCGGAGCAGGCAAACGGCTTTGCGCTGGCCGGTCTTGGCGGCATGTCAGGCGGCGCACGATGATGCCTGTTGCGCTTTATTCCTTTACGCACGGTGCCGATCATGCGGAGGCGCTGTCGCTCGCGCTTGGCATCCCGCTGGCTGCGGTCGATGTCCATCGTTTCCCGGACGGCGAGTCCCGCGTCTCCGTTCCTGAAGCTGCCAGCACTGCTCTCATCTATTGTCCCCTCGACCGGCCGAACGAAAAACTTGTCGACCTGATGCTTGTTGCCGACGCTCTCCGTCGCGGCGGTGCGCGCCGTTTGGTGCTGGTCGCGCCGTATCTCTGATACATGCGGCAGGACACCGCGTTCAACGTCGGCGAGGCCATCAGCCAGCAGGCGGTCGCACGCTTTCTGTCGTCCCTCTTCGATCGCATCGTCACTGTCGATGCACATCTTCACCGGGTTGACGACATCGCGAAGGTCTTCCCGGCCATCGAAGCGCAGAATCTCGGTGCGGCTGGGACGATAGCGGCCTTCGCCGCAGCCCGAGGGATGGGAAAGGGTACGCTCGTCGTCGGGCCGGATGCCGAATCCATTCAATGGATCAACCGCATCGCCGCAGCTCTTGACGCCGAGGCGGTTGCCGGCGCCAAGCACCGCATCGACGACCGTAGGGTGGAAATTATCTTTCCTGGTACGCATATCGAAGGCCGCACGGTCCTCCTGGCCGACGATATCGTCTCGAGCGGCGGCACCATGACTGTTGCCGTCGAAAGCCTTTCACGGGCGGGCGCCGCGTCGATTTTTGTGGTCGTTACGCATGCGCTGTTCGATGCAGCCGCCGAGATGCGCATCCGCGCCGCCGGCGCCCGCGATATCTGGTCGACGGCCGCGGTCCCCCATCCGACCAACGCGATCCCGTTGGCAAACCTCCTTGCCGATGCCTTGCGTAATGAAATGAAGCAGTAGATCTCATGTCGATTACCCTCAGCGTCCACGGCGCCGCGCACACCGTCACAGGTTCCTGTTACCTTCTGCAGTCCGGCAGAATTCGTTTTCTCGTCGATTGCGGCATGTTTCAGGGATCGAAAACCCTGAAGGCGCTCAACTACGCCGATTTTCCTTTCCGGCCTGAAGACATCGATTTTGTCCTTCTGACCCATGCGCATATCGATCATTCCGGCCTGTTGCCGAAGCTGGTCAAGCACGGTTTCAAGGGGCCGATCTACGCAACGCACGGCACCATCGATCTGCTGACCTGCATGTTGCCGGACGCCGGCCATATCCAGGAAACGGAAGTCGCGCAGCTCAATCGCCGCAACGCCCAGCGCGACCGCCCGCAAGTGACGCCGATATACACCGTCGACGACGCCGAGATCGCACTCCGTTCGTTCAGCTCTGTCGCTTACGATACGTGGATCGAACCCGCCGACGGCATCCGCGCGCGCTACTGGAATGCCGGTCACATCCTCGGCTCCGCCTCTATCGAAATCGAACTCGATACCGGCATGAAATCGCAGCCCAAACTGCGTCTGCTCTTCTCCGGCGACATCGGTCCCGACGTCACAAGCTTCCATCCCTCGCCGGCATCTCCGGAAAATCTCGACTACATCGTCTGCGAAGCGACTTATGGAGCTCGCGAGCGTCCGCCACTCACATTGTCCGGCCGTCGTGATTTGCTCGCCGCCGAGGTCAACGACGCGTTGAAGCGCAACGGTGTTCTCATTATCCCCTCGTTTGCGGTCGAAAGAACGCAGGAGCTTCTCTCCGATCTCCTCGTGCTGGTGCAGGAAAAGCGCGTGCCGCAGGTGCCGATCTTTCTCGACTCGCCGCTCGCCATCCGCGCCACCGAGGTCTTCATCGATCACGCCGACGAACTGGAGGAGGGCGACGCCTTCCGCCATGCCATGCGCTCGCCCTGGTTACGGACCACGGAGTCGGTGCAGGAAAGCATGATGATCGAGCGCATGGACGGCAGCCAC
The DNA here is from genome assembly GCF_030694575.1 of Parvibaculum sp. Lineage (GTDB taxonomy): Bacteria > Pseudomonadota > Alphaproteobacteria > Parvibaculales > Parvibaculaceae > Parvibaculum. The sequence continues at coordinate 65,894 of NZ_JAUYUS010000045.1, read as the reverse complement.
ATCATCGTCGCCGCGAGCGGCATGTGCGACGCAGGCCGCATCCGCCATCACCTGAAGAACCATCTCTGGCGGCCGAACGCCACCGTGCTTATGGTCGGCTTTCAGGCCGAGGGCACGCTCGGCCGAATCCTGCAGAATGGCGCCAAGGCTGTCCGCATCCAGGGCGAGGAAATAAAGGTTCACGCCCGCATCCGCACGCTCGATATTTTCTCAGGTCACGCGGATGGTCCAGGTCTCGCCCGCTGGGTGGAAGATCGCGGCCCCGTCTCGCGCGGCATCGTTCTCGTGCATGGCGAGGAGGAGGGGCTGGCTGGTTTGCATGACCGCCTCGCCGCGGACGGCTTCAATGGCGATCGTATCTTCGCGCCGGAACTCGATGCCGCCTTCGACCTGCTTGCGGAGACATCGGGCGAGCGTGAACGCCCGGCGCCGCGCCGCCTCCAGCCCGATATCGTCGGTCGCCCCGATTGGCACAACGATCTCTCGAAACTCTGGCTCGATATCGGCGAGGAGCTGGAGAAGGCAGCCGACGACAAGGCCCGCCGGGTGATCCTGCGGCGGATACGCCGGGCGCTGGAGGATGAGAACCCGTGAGGCGTCTCACGCTCCGGCGCACAACGGCATATAGCTTTTGCCGTGCGGCTTTGGGATGATAATCAACGGCATCGTATTTCTGAGCTGAAGGACAGCATGACCCCGCCCCCGGGACAGCAAAAACAGGATGGCCGGCGCCTTCGCAGCGAAGTCAGCCGCCGCCGTATCGTCGAGGCCATGCGTGAACTGATTCGCGAGGGTGCGGTCGCGCCGCGGGCCGAGGAGGTTGCCGCACGCGCGGATGTAGGCCTTCGCAGCGTTTTCCGCCACTTCGACGATATGGAAAGCCTCTATCGCGAAATTGCGGAGGCGATGCTTGTTGAAGTCACGCCGATGCTGAACCTGCCACAACCCGCAGGGACGACAGCGGAGATCGTCGCCGAAATGATAGATCGTCGTATAAAGCTCTTCGAACGAATCATGCCCTTCCGCACGGCGGCGGATGTGCACCTGCACCGCTCGCCTTTCCTGCTCGAAGACCGCCTGCGCATGAACGAGATGCTTCGCAAGGCGATGCGCTCCGCGCTGCCGGCTGAGTTTCGGAAGGACCGGACGCTGCTGGATGCTCTCGAGGCCGTCTTCAGTTTCGAGTTCTGGCGCCGCCTGCGCTGGGACCAGCAATTGTCGCCCGCTCAGGCAAGGCGCACGGTAGAGCTCGCCGTGTCGAGCCTTCTGGACGCGAAACCTCGCGGCAAGGCGTGATCCGGGTCAGACCCTGAAAAGCGCTTCGCAGCCCGTCCCCGACAGCACATCGTCCACGGCTTTGCGGTCGGCCGCCCCAAGGGCCGCATGTTTCTCGCGCAGCCATTGCAGGCACTTTCCCTGATAGGGAAAGGGCTGCTGAACCCATGGTTTGCCGTCGATTTCCGTTTCGACCTTCTCCGCGCCCGCCATCAGCGCCTTCGCGTTGGCGAGCAGCGCCGGCACGTAAACGCGGCCGACTTCCTTCAGCAGGCCGCGGATGGTGTCCGGAATGGCGTCCCGCTTCATCCAGTCGTCTTCCGTCGGTTCGAGCCCCGACAGGTCTTCCACGAGATCCACCCACGCGAACACGCGAGGGCTCCGCTTCAGCGTTTCCTCCATCGGCGTTGGATCGAAATGCGTCAACTGCGTCAGTTGTCCGAAGGCACCGAAATCGCTGCCGCCGGGCCGTCCGCCCATCAGGAAGGGCTGTCTTTCGAGATGTGCGTTCATCGCGTCGAGGTAGCGCAGGTAGCTCGCCTCTATGACGGGCGCCGTCGTGTCGTTCGAGCCCACGACATAGAGCCGCGAAATCTGCCGCTGGGCGAAGAACTCGCCCATCTTCACCAGCTCTTCCTCAGGTGTCGTGATACCGCGCCAGCGCGGCAGAATGGCCGCCGCCCGGTCGATGTCTGCTTTGTAGTGCCAGCGATAGTGGAACATCGCCTTGGTGAGCCATTCGTCCGCATAGTCTTCGAGCAGGTAGTCGATGAATTCGATCACCGGATCGGCGGGCACGACATGCCGCCCGTCGAACGCCTTTTCGAAACGCCGGATCAGCGGCGTGGAGTCGACCGCCGCTTCATAGGGACCGCCATCCTCGCTCAGGAAGAATGTCGGCAGCAGTGCGACCTTCGGCTTCGGCAGGTTCTCGGGCACGGAATGTCCCGAAAGCAGGAAGCGGTAGGGGATGTGGCGGTAGCGAAGCACCGAGATCATCTTGCGCGTATAGGGCGAGCCAGGCGCGCCGCTCAGGATAAGTGGTGTCGTCAGTGTCATAGTCGCTACCGCCCCATGATTTTTTCTGGTTGTCAGAACGTCAGAATGTGTCCTTCGGCCGGGTTGATGCGTCCCGCCCTCATCTCCGCATAGATGCGCGCGATCGCATCTTCACCCTTGCCGTGTTCGACGGTCAGCCATCCGCCCGCCCGTTCAGCAAAGGCGTTCCAGCTTTCCTCGAGCTTCTTGTCGAAGCCATCCTTGCCCCAGTCGTTCGTGCGCTTGCGCACCTGGTCCGGCGCAAAGAAGAAGCGCGGCTTCGCTCCCGGCAATCCGCTCGGCGGTCTCCCCGCATCCCAATGCGAAAGCCCTACCTGCGTGCTCTCCACCAGCTTGTCGCCGAAATGATTGTGAACGGCGGCCAATACCTCGCCATTGCCGGCAAAATCGACCACGAGCGTCGGCACGCTCGCATCGAGCGAGGCGATATCGTCATAGGCGATGGTCCGGTCGTAGAAGCCGAGCCCGTTCACGAAACCGATATTGCCGCGCGAGGTGATGCCGATTGTTTCCGGGCCCTCCGGCCGGCGCCTGTGCAGGCCAAAAGCGAGGCCGAGCCCGGTCTTCGACGACGCGCTCAGAATGAGCGCCTGCTTTGCCCCGAAGAAACCGTTGTCGGCGAGCCAGTCGTCGATCAGGAACGATGTCGTGTAGAGCGGCCGCAGGATCGGCTGCAGGTCGTCATGTGGTACCGCTTTCGCTTGGCTCCGCGTATAGCTGTTATAGACGGGGTGGAGTTCGCGCCGCGATTTGTAGAGGTCGAGAAAGCCGCCCGCCGTTACCTTCTCCGGCTGCATCACGAGATGCGTCGCCATCGGAAAATAGCCGTAGAGTCTTTCTCCCACGGCGACATCTTTGTTCTTCGACTGCACCACATGGGCAAAACCCCAGACCGGAATTTTCCCCCAGCCGTCTTCCGCCGGAAAGAACGACCAGTAGTTCAGCATGTCGCCGGCGACGGCATAGGTGATGTTGTTGGCGGTGAATGCGAACTTCTCGATCTCCACCAGAATCTGGCCATCCTCGACCTCTGCCTCGCGCCCAATCCATTTGGACTGCGCCAGGTCGCTACGGTTCACGACGAATTCCCTGATTTGCGTGTTCATATGCCTCTCCTCGGGTTGCTGAATAGGCACATGATGTCGCGTCCTCACCCCGGTGTCCGGCGGTTTTTCTCGCGTCACGAAATCTTGATGCGAAATCCGTCCGGCTCTTTTGGTTGCATCGGCTTGACCGGCATGAAAAACCCGCCGATAAAATGACACAATACGTGCCAATATAGTGAGCGCCGGGATATTCCGTCAATCTCCACGGGCCGAATGAGGAACGATACGATGAAAGTCGAAAATGCAGTGCGCCCCGCTCCCGGCCAGCAGGAAGCCTTCTTCGCTCGGGCCGGTACCGAGGATGACGGTCCGGCGGTTCTGGTCAATCTCCTGAAATTCCGCGAGCGTGCCGCCTATCCGGATGGCCGCGATGCGGAACTTTCCGGCGAGGAAGCCTATATGCGCTACGGTATCGAGGTGGCGAAGCTGATTTCCGCGCTCGGCGGCAAGTTCATCTGGTTCGGTGTCGTCGACGGCATCCTGGTAGGCGAATGCGAGGAATTGTGGGACCGGGTGGCCCTCATAGAATACCCCTCCCGCGCCGCTTTTCAGGCAATGATCTCGTCCCCCGAATACCAGGCAATCATGATCCACCGCGAGGCCGGCTTGGCCGGCCAACTCGACATCGGCGCGCGTCGCGGCTGAAGCGGACGCCGGTTTTCAGCCGAAAAAGCCCCCAATGAACCTCTTGTGACGGCCTCCTGCCCGGCGCATCATATCCCCCTGTTGCGTCTGTGAAAGACAAGGCGCGTCCGGGCGGCAGCCTTCCGGGAGGGGAAGGCCGGACGCAGTCGAAACAAGAGGGGGAGGGCGCGCATGGCGAAGCGTCGCGAAGATATCGTTCCGGGCCTTGGCGAAGAAGCGGCCGAAACGCCGAATGTCCTCAGTCCCATCGTCGGCATCAGCCGCGAGGACGTTCTCTCGGCCATCGGCTCGATTGTCGGTGGCGCCGCGCGTCAGCCCTTCACATTCATGCAGCATATCGGCTCGTTCGGCCGCAATGTCGTCGACATCGTCGGCGGCGGAGCGAAATTCGCGCCCCAGCCGAAGGACCGCCGCTTCGTCGACAGTGCCTGGCAGAAGAGCCCTGTCTATCGCCGTCTGATGCAGGGATGGCTTGCCTTCCAGACGGAAGTGCACGGCTTCATCAAGTCGCTCGATCTCGATCCCGTCGAACATGGCCGCGCCATGCTCGTCGCGGACATCATGATCGACGCGGTGGCGCCCACCAACACGTTCGTCGGCAATCCATCCGCCGTGAAGCTCGCGCTCGACACGGGAGGCACTTCGCTGGTCCAGGGGTTCCGCAACGCGATCGACGATCTCCGCAACAATCACGGCATGCCGAGCCAGGTCGACAAGTCGCCCTTCAAGGTCGGTGAGAATATCGCCACGACCGAAGGGTCCGTCGTCTACCGGACCGAAATGCTCGAGCTGCTGCAATACACGCCGCAGTCGGGCGAGGTTCATGCGATCCCGCTTCTCTTCGTGCCGCCGCAGATCAACAAATATTACGTGCTCGACCTCACGCCGGAAAAGAGCATGTCGCGTTACCTGACGACCCAGGGCTTCCAGGTCTTCGTCGTGAGCTGGCGCAATCCGGGTCCGGAACATCGCGATTGGGGCCTTGCGGAATATGTTGCGGCGCTTGTCGACGTCATAGGTGTCGTCTGCTCCATCACGAATTCGGAGAAGGTCAACATTTCGGGCGGCTGCTCCGGCGGCATCACCACGGCCACGCTTCTGAGCTATCTGGCGGCAAAAAAGGACAAGCGCATAAACTCAGTCACCTTCTGGGTCTGCGTGCTCGATCCCCGCATGGAAGACAGCGACGTCGGCGTGCTCGTCACCAAACGCGGCATCGAGATGGCACGAAAGCGATCGGCAAAGAAGGGCGTGCTGGCCGGTTCCGACCTGTCGCGCGTCTTTGCGTGGCTGAGACCGAACGATCTCATCTGGAACTATGTGGTCAACAACTACCTGCACGGCCAGAAGCCGCCGGCGTTCGACGTGCTGTTCTGGAACAACGATTCCACGAACCTCACGGCCGCTCTGCACTCGGACTATCTCTCGCTTTACGAGACGCAGCCCTTCGCCAATCCGGGCAAGGAGCAAATCCTCGGCGAGCCGATCGATCTCGGCAAGGTCGATATCGACGCCTTTATCGTCGGCGGCGTAACGGACCATATTACGCCATGGAAAGCCTGCTACCGCACGACGCAGATGCTCGGCGGCCGGAAGGAATTCGTGCTGTCGAACAGCGGCCACATACAGGCGATTCTCAATCCTCCAGGGAACCCGAAGGCCAAATACTTCGTTAATGACAAACTTCCATCCACCGCGGACGAATGGGCCGCCGGCGCATCGGAAGTTAACGGTTCGTGGTGGGAACGCTGGGCAAAATGGCTCGGCGAACGGTCCGGCGAGATGCAGCCTGCGTCGAAAAAGCTCGGCAGCCGGAAATACAAGCCTTTGGATCCTGCGCCGGGCACTTATGTATTAGGCTGAAGACTTGAGTGTGAGTCGGCCCCGCCCGGATTTTCTGTCCGGATTATTATGAGTGAGCGCCATTGAATGAGTGAACGTCAGCCCCGATACCGCGAAATCAGAGTGGGTTCGCATCTTCTCCGTACCGCGGTCTGGGAGGGAACGGGTGCTCAGACGCCCTTGCTGTTCTTCAACGGCATAGGCGCGAATATCGAACTGATCGCTCCGCTTGCGGATGAATTGTCGGATCGCGACATCATAGCGCTCGATGCGCCCGGCGTCGGTGGCTCCCCTGCAGCCGCTTTCCCCTATCGCCCGTGGCAATTCGCACGCATGGCTGCGGGCGTCCTTGATGAATTGGGCTACGACCAGGTAGATGTCCTCGGCGTCTCGTGGGGGGGCGCGATGGCGCAGCAGTTCGCCTTCCAGTTCGGCAAGCGCGTGCGCCATCTCGTACTTGCTGCCACGTCGGCGGGCATGTTCATGGTGCCCGGCAAGCCGAAGGCGTTGATGAAGCTGGCGCATCCGCGCCGCTACATGGACTCCGACTACATGATGAAGCACTTCGAAACGCTCTATGGCGATGAGGGCGATGGCGCGGACCATTCGAAGCGCCTGCGTGCACCTTCCATGCGCGGCTATTTTTATCAGCTGCTGGCGGGGCTCGGCTGGACCAGCCTGCCTTTTCTGCCTTTCATCAAGCAGCCGACGCTGGTCCTCGCCGGCAAGAACGATCAGATCGTGCCGGTGGTCAATGCGCGTATCCTCGCCCAGTGCATCCCGAATGCGCGCCTCGAAATCGTTTCGGGCGGCCATCTCTTTCTGGTCTCGCGGCCGGATGAGGTCATGCCTTTGATCCGTGATTTCCTGGACAAGGAACCGGCGAGGCGCCCTTTCGCAAATAGCTCATTCAAGGGCGAGCGCCGCTTTCGCGGAACCGGCAAGAAAGTTCACCCCGCCGTCTGATTCCCCTTCTGACCTCTTTTGACGGGTGCGGCTTGGCCGCTTGCATCGTCTCAGGCTTCTCACTATATTAATGAAAGCCATTAAATCCGGGGAGGGACAGGCGTCATGAAAATCGGAAAGCGCGGGGCGAGCATGCTCGCCGCGCTCCTTGTCGTGCTTGTTGTTGGCGGCGTGCTTCTCAGCCGCTACTGGATCTACATTCCGGGCATGCTGGCGGAACTGCGTGATCCGGTTCAGCCGAATCGCGATGTCGTGTGGGAGCAGGGGCCGGCTGAAGCCGCCATGCCCGCCGCCGAACGCGCGCCCAACATCGTTTTCATCCTCGTGGACGATCTCGGCTTCAACGATCTGAGTTTCAGCGGAGGCGGCCTGGGCGGCGGCACGGTGCAGACGCCGAACATCGACAGTCTCGGCCGCGAAGGCGTCATCTTCGCCAACGGCTATGCCGGCAACGCCACCTGCGCGCCATCGCGCGCCGCCATCATGACGGGACGCTACGCGACACGCTTCGGCTTCGAGTTCACGCCCGCGCCCAAGGCCTTCCAGAAGGGCATTGCGACCTTCAACAAGGATTCCGGCGCGCAATACTTTGCCGATCGTGAAAAGGACGTTCCGGAAGTGGACGCCATGAGCCTGCCCGCGGACGAGGTCACCATCGCGGAGCTGCTGAAGGACAAGGGCTACCACAATGTCATGCTCGGCAAGTGGCATCTCGGCGGCACGGATACCTCCCGCCCCGAAAGGCGCGGCTTCGACGAGTTCCTCGGCTTCATCCCTGGCGCGTCGATGTTCCTGCCGCGAAACAGCCCCGACGTCGTGAACTCGATCCAGGATTTCGATCCGATCGACCGTTTCCTCTGGGCCAATCTTCCCTTCGCCGTCCAGTTCAATGGCAGCGAACGATTTGAGCCCTCCGGATATATGACCGACTACTTCACCGACGAGGCGGTGAAGGCGATCGAGGCGAACCGCAATCGTCCCTTCTTCATGTATCTCGCCTACAACGCACCGCACACGCCGCTTCAGGCGCTGAAGTCGGACTACGATGCGCTTTCCCACATCGAGAACCACACCGAGCGCGTCTATGCCGCGATGGTCGTCGCGCTCGACCGCGGCGTCGGCAAGATCAAGCAGGCGCTCCGGGACAACGGCCTCGAGGAAAACACCATCGTCATCTTCACAAGCGATAATGGCGGCGCGGGCTATGTCGGTCTGCCGGACCTGAACAAGCCCTATCGCGGCTGGAAGGCCTCCTTCTTCGAAGGCGGCATCCATGTTCCCTTCTTCATGAAATGGCCGGCGCGCATCGCGCCCGGCGCGGCTTACGACCGCCCGGTCGCACACGTCGACATCTTCAGCACGGTCGCGGCCGCCGCCGGTGCGGTACCGGCAGGAGACCGCGTTATCGACGGCATAAACCTGATCCCGCAGGTAACCGGCGCGAACGCCGCCGATCCCGGTCGTTCGCTCTACTGGCGCTCCGGCCACTACAAGGTCCTGCTCTCCGGCGGCTGGAAACTGCAGACCTCCGAACGCCCGCAAAAGAACTGGCTCTACAACCTCGACACCGACCCGACAGAGCGCAACAATCTCGCCGATGCGGAACCTGAAAGACTCGCGGCGATGATGGCGATGCTCGCCGAAATCGATGCCCGGCAGTCGGAGCCTGCCTGGCCCGCCCTCATCGAAGCGCCGATCATGATCGATCGCCCGCTCGGTGGTGCGCCCCGCGGACCGGAGGACGAATACGTCTTCTGGGCAAACTGAGTATGTGATGAAACGCTGGCTTGTTGCCGTTCTGCTTGTTGCGCTCGCCATCGCCGCGCTGGCCGTGGCGAGCGTCTGGCTGCGCGGCGGGCGGGAAGCAGCGCGTCATTCCGCTGCCGAGCGTATGCAGTGTCTCCCGGCCGTCATCGATGGCTCGCCCCGTTCGGGCATGGTCTGGGTCGCGGGTGGCGTGCTCACCATGGGAGACACCTTCTATCCGGAAGAAGGGCCGCTCCGCGAAGTCTCCGTTGACGGCTTCTGGATGGATCGCACCGAAGTCACCAATGCAGAATTCGCGGAATTCGTCGCGGCCACGAATTACATCACGGTCGCGGAGCGTGCCGTCGACACCGCGCGCCATCCCGGCTTGCCGCCCGACATGCAAAAACCCGGTGCCGTCGTCTTCGTCATGCCGAACGACGTCAACGGTACCGGCGACATTTCGCAATGGTGGCAATACATACCCGGTGCAAACTGGCGCCATCCGGGCGGCCCGGATACCTCGATCGAAGCCCGCGAGAATTTTCCCGTCACCGCCATCGCCTATGAAGATGCACTTGCTTATGCACGCTGGAAGGGAAGGGCGCTTCCCACCGAGGCGCAGTGGGAATGGGCGGCGCGCGAAGCAAAGCCCGGCGCCGCGCCGGATCGCACACAGCCGCGCGAAGCCAACACATGGCAGGGCCTCTTCCCCGTCATCAACGAAGCCGAGGATGGCTTCGTCGGCATCGCGCCTGTCGGCTGTTTCGAGCCGAACGCGCTCGGCCTCTACGACATGATAGGCAATCTCTGGGAATGGACCGCCGACGAATATGAAAGCGCCCCGGCCGCGCGCGTCATCAAGGGCGGTTCCTGGCTCTGTGCGCCGAATTATTGCCTGAGATACCGGCCCGGCGCGCGCCAGCCGCAGGAAGAGGATCTGGCGACGACCCATCTGGGTTTTCGCACGGTGCTCGCCGCTCCCGCACCCTGATCCGCGCTTCCGCTTGACGGTTTCCTCCGTTCGCTGCTCACTAGCGCGATGAGCGCCGATCTCGCATCCAGTGGCAAGCCCGCCGCCGACTCCGTTCTGGAGCAGGTCTCGCTCGGTCATCTCCGCAAGGCCGAGCGCGAGATCGTCTGGCTCCGCTGGCTCGGCATCGCCGGCTGGGCTTTCATTCTCTGGCGCGGCGGCGCTGCGACTGATGCCGGCCTGGCATGGATTGTCTATGCGGGTGGTGTTGCCTACACGGCTTTCGCGCATTGGCGCATTGCGGGCTCCGGCTCCATCCTCTCCAGCGCGCGCATCACCACCGTCGGCGACCCCGTCCTCGTCACGCTGATATGCCTTGTCACCGGCGGTCCCGCGTCGCCCTTCTTTCCCTTTTACTATTTCACGCTTCTCGCCGCCGCCTTCCGCTTCGGCTGGCGCGAGACGCTGGGCCTCCTCGTGCTCAACAGCGGCCTCACCGTCTTTCTCTATCTGGTCGCACCGGGCGTACCTGCCGATCTGTCGGTCCTCATCATCGGTATCTTCCACCTTTCATTTTCCGCCGCCCTCGGCGTCCTGCTTGCGCGCTGGGCTCAGGAAAATCTCGACCTTGCGCTCGACCGCGCCCGCGCCTTGAGCTTTGCGAGGGACCGGGCCCGTGCCCTCCTGCAACGCCTTATTCGTACGCAGGAGGACGAGCGCCGCCTCATAGCGGGCGATCTTCACGACCGCATGAGCGGCCATCTGTTCGCGCTGCGCCAGGGTGCCGACCGCACGAACGATCGCGAGATGAGCATCGCGGTCGACAGTCTGTCGACGGATGTGCGTGCGCTGATGAACGAGCTTCATCCCACGGTTCTCGACGATCTCGGCTTTTGCGTCGCGGTCGAAGAGTTCGTTGCGGCGCAGCGTGAAACGGCTCCTTTCGAAATTTCGCTCGACATCGATCCCGCCTTGCGCAACTGGCGCTCCGCCACGGATGCCATGCTTTTCCGCATCGTGCAGGAGGCGTTTCTCAACATCCGCAAACATGCCGGCGCGCACCATGTCTCGATTTCTCTCGAACCGGCGGAAGGCGGCGCCGCGCGGCTTCGTATCGCGGACGATGGCGAAGGTTTCAATTCGCGCCTCGTCCGGCCCGGCCATTTCGGCCTCCTAACCATGCGCGAGCGCGCCGAGGCGCTCGGCGGCACGCTTGAAGTTCGCAGCGCGCCGGGGCAGGGTGCCACCCTCGTGGTGACGGTGCCGGGAGGAGGCGTGTCGTGAAAAAAATTTCTGCCTATCTGATCGACGACCATCACGTGCTGCGCCAGGCCATCGTTCACATGCTGGAAGCGGAGGAAGATATTTCCGTCGTCGGTCAGAGCGGTGAAGCGCGCACCGGCATCGAGGACATCGCGCGGCTGAAGCCGGATGTCGCCATTCTCGATCTCAAGATGCCCGGCATGACCGGCCTCGCCGCCATCGGCGAGATCGTCCGTGCCGCGCCGAAAACGGGCATCATCGTCTTCACCATGTACGACAATCCCGCCTATGTGTGGGAAACGACGAATGCAGGTGCGAGCGGTTATGTGCTGAAAAGTGCCTCGAAGGAAGACCTGCTCCGCGCCGTCCGCGCCGTCCATGCCGGTGCCGGCTATCTTCAGGCCGAGGTGACGAAACCGCTGCTCCGCCGCCTCGCGCAGGATGCGCGTTCCGCCGGCCAGAAAGCGACGCTCACCTCGCGCGAGTTGCAGGTGCTCGAATGCCTCGCGGACGGCCAGAGCAACAAGCTCATCGCCCAGACGCTGTCGATCACCGAGGACACCGTGAAGGCGCATCTGAAAAGCCTCTACGACAAGCTCGGCGCCTCCGACCGCGCCCACGCGGTCGCCATTTCGCTCCGCCAGCAGCTCATCGAATAGGCTGGAAAATTCGCGGCGTTCCCCCGTTTTCCCTCTAAAGAGGGCCGCCGCCCCCTCATCCGTGTAATACCGCGCGCAGTCCCCGCGCCCGATCCTCCTGCCAACGCAATCGGGAGGAAATCGGGTGGCGAACAACAATAAAAACGCCTTCGCGCAGAAGCACGCAATCGTCGTCGGCGCCAGCACCACGGGGCTCATCGCGGCGGCGGCGCTCGCCCGCCACTTCGCGCATGTCACGGTACTGGAGCGCGACACGCTCCCCGCGGAGCCGGAATGGCGCAAGGGCGTGCCGCAATCGCGCCATGTGCATCTGCTGCTTCGCTGCGGGGAGGAAGTCATCAGCCACTATTTCCCCGGCCTGACGGACGAACTCGCCGCCGCCGGCGGCCGCCGCATCGACATGGCGGGCGACACGCGCTGGTTCTATGCCGGCGGCTGGAAGGCCCGCTTCAAGAGCGGCATCACCATGCATTGCCAGAGCAAGGGTTTCCTCGAATGGGCGATCCGCCGCCGCGTTGAAGCGCTCGGCAACGTCACCATCCGCGACCGCGCGGAAATCGATACCTTCACCACGGCCCCCGGCGCCGTCACCGGCGTCCGCCTGAAGGATGGCGAGGAGATTGCCGCGGGCCTCGTGGTCGATGCCTCTGGTCGCAATTCGAAAACGCCACAGCGTCTCGCGGTCCTCGGCTTCGGCACTGTCGAAATATCTGAGCTGCCCGTCGATGTCGGCTATGCAACCCGCGCCTACCGCATCCCGCCGGGCACGCGCGACTGGCAGTCCCTGATCGTTCACCCGCGTTACCCCGACGCCCGCATCGGCGTCATCATCCCGGTCGAGGGCGATCGCTGGCTCGTCACGCTGGTCGGCTGGCGCGGCGATCAGCCTCCCGCCGATGACGAGGGCTTCCTCGAATTCGCGCGCGGCCTCTCCGTCCCGGACATCTACGACGCGATCCGCGACGCCGAACCGCTCACGCAAGCCGGCCTTCACCGCTTCCCCGGCAATCTCCGCCGCCACTACGACCGCCTCGCTACCATGCCGGACGGCCTCGTCGTCATCGGTGACGCTGCCTGCTCCTTCAATCCCATCTACGCACAGGGCATGACGCAAGGCGCCACGGCGGCGCGCATTCTCGACGATTGCCTCGAGCGCCGCGCGAAGCGCCGCAATTTCGATCTCGCGGGCTTCGGTCCCGTCTTCCAGCGCGAATACGCGAAATTCGCCAACCGCTGCTGGCTTATCTCCACCACCGAGGAGTACCGCGATCCGCTGGTCGCGCCCCATCCGCCGCTCTGGACGAGGTTCGCCAACTGGTATCTGGAACAGGTCCACGAACTCTCATGGAGCGACCGCCGCGCCGCGAAGAGCTTCCTCGAAGTCATGCACCTGCTTCGCCCGCCCGCGTCGCTGCTTGCGCCCGCGCTGGCAACCCGCGTCCTGGCGCACGGTCTTTTCGCTCGCGCCCACTGAAAACAAGAACAAACACCGGAGGGAATTTCCATGTGGCTGACAGACAGGCAGAGGCGGCGTATATCGCCCGCCGAAAAAGACGCGACCGGCATTCCGATTCCGACCCGCATCGTCTCCAACGGCGAATACATGCCGATGCCGCAGACGCCGGATCAGGCCCGCGTCGAAAACGGCATTCTCGCCGCGGCCGATGAACAGGGGCGAAAGCTCGGCCTGGATCGCCGCGCCTTCCTCCGCTCCGGCGCAGGCCTCGCCGCCTCCTTCATGGTCATGAACAAGGTCTTTGGCGGCGACGTCTTCTCCGTCGCCCACGCCGAAGCGATGGACCCGGCAGCCGCCGCCGAGCGTGCCGCCCGCTTCGCCGATCAGTACATCGTCGACATGCAGCTCCATTTCGTTCGCGACGATTATACCTGGGACGGCATCCTCCATCTCGGCAACTACGCGAAACAGTGGAACGCCGATCTCGACAACATCACCTTCGACAGTTTCAAGTTCGACAACTTCATGAAGGAGGTCTATTTCGACAGCGACACGAAAATAGGCCTCATCAGCGCCGCGCCCGCCGATCACGGGCCGAACGTCATCATGAACAATGACGGCCTCGCCGACGCGCGCAATTTCGTCAACAAGGCCTCCGGCTCGCGCCGCATGCTGGCCCACACGGTCATCGCGCCGGGTCAACCCGGCTGGCTGGAAGAGATCGACCGCGCCATCGAAGTCCTGAAACCCGACAGCTGGAAGGGCTACACGCTCGGCGATCCCTTCGACAATTCGCAATATCCGTGGCGCCTCGACGACGAGAAGCTGATGTACCCGGCTTACGAGCGCATGGTGAAAGCGGGCATCCGCAATGTCTGCATCCACAAGGGTCTGCTGCCGGAGGATTACGAGAACGTCATCACCCACTGGCGCCACGCCATGGTGGACGATGTCGGCGCCGCCGCGCGCGACTGGCCGGACTTGAACTTCATCATCTATCACTCCGGCTTCCGCCCGCTCATGACCTCGCCGGACCCGCTCCTGGCGCAGTTCGAGCAGACGGGCCGCATCGACTGGGTGAGCGATCTCGCCGACATCCCGGAGAAATACGGCGTCACCAACGTCTATGCCGAACTCGGCACCACCTTCGGCAGTTGCGCCGTCACGCATCCGCGCCTTGCCGCTGCCCTGATGGGTGTCATCATCCGCGGCATGGGCGCCGACCACGTCATCTGGGGCACGGACAGTGTCTGGTACGGCTCGCCGCAATGGCAGATCGAGGCCATGCGCCGCATCGAAATCCCGGAAGATATGCACAAGGCCCACGGCTTCGCCCAACTCGGCGCGGGCGACGGCGAGGTGAAGAACGCGATCTTCGCCGGAAACGGCACGCGCCTCTATGGCCTCGAAGACCTCGCGCGGCCCGGCGCCGCCTGGCGGACGGACAGCCTGTCCAAAGTGAAAGCCGAATATGTGGCGGCGGGCGCCGAGCCTTCCAACAATTATTACGGCTTCATCCGCAGCGCCGGAGGGCAGGGCTGATGGCCGGCATCTTCAGCGGAAAAACGGTCCTCATCACCGGCGCCTCGGCGGGCATTGGCCGCGCCATGGCGGAGGGCGCCGCGCGTGAAGGCGCCTCGCTCGCCCTCGGCGACATCGCGGAAACGGGCGAAGAGGTTGCCGCGGCGCTGCGCGCGAAAGGCGCGAAGGCATTCTTCATGCGTACCGACGTCCGCAGGAAATCGGACATCGACGCCCTCGTCGCCCGCGCGAAATCCGAGTTCGGTGCCAGCCCGCATATCGCCTTTGCCAATGCCGGTATCGAGGGCCGCCTCGCAGCACCGTGGGAGCCCACCGAGGAAGACGTCCTCCGCGTCATCGACACGAACGTCGTCGGCGCCTGGCGCACCATGGCGGCCGTCCTGCCGGCCATGGTCGAGCGTGGCGAGGGCGCCATCGTTGCCACGGCCTCCGTCGCGGGCCTCGTCGGCGCCGGCGGTCTCGCGGCCTATGTCGCCAGCAAGCACGGCGTCGTCGGCCTGGTGAAATCGGTCGCCATCGACGTCGCCAAATCCGGCATCCGGGTCAATGCGCTTTGCCCCGGCATGATCGAAACGGCAATGGTCGATCGCCTCGCCGATGACATGCCCGGTTTCCGCGAGGCATTGCTCGCGCTGAAGCCGATGGGCCGCCTCGGTGTGCCGTCGGAAGCCGCCGAAGCCGCCATCTGGCTCGCGTCTCCGGCGGCGAGCTTCGTCACCGGCCACGCGCTCGCCGTCGACGGCGGCTACGCCGCTCAATAACGAACACAAAGAGGGAGAAGAAAATGGATACGAACACGATGACCATGACGGCGGAAGCCTCGAAGAAAGTGGTCGCCGATTTCCTCGGCGCCTGGCAGAAGCGCGACGTCCCCGGCATCATGGATTGCTTCGCGCCCGACGCGACCTATCACAATGTCCCGGTCGCGCCGATCAAGGGCATTGCCGGCATCCGCAAGATTTTCGAGGATTTCCTGTCGGCCTTCGAATATGCCGATCTCGAAATCATCCGCATTTGCGCCGAACCGAACCTCGTCTTCGCCGAGCGCGTCGATCATTTCCGCCTCCATGATGGCCGTAGCGTCGACCTGCCGGTGAACGGCGTCTTCGAGCTGAAGGGCGGGAAGATCTGGCGCTTCAGCGACTATTTCGATCTGGCCTCCTTCGAGGGTCCGACGGGCCTCAAGCTCTGACCCGAAAACGATTTCCCCGGCATGTGAGACTTTTTTCCGGTTGATGCGTTCTCCCCTCGAGAACATCATTCTGGAGAAAGTCGCGCATGTCGGTTCAGGGCTTTTCCGTCGCGAAGGGGCAGCGGGAAAGCGGCGGGCTCCTGCAGCCCGCGCGCAATGTCTGGCGCGTCGAACGCGCGGGCAGGGCGCATTTGCTCGTGGACGCTGCCGAATATTACGGCACCCTCCGTCACGCGATGCGCAATGCCGAACGCACGCTCCTCATCGTCGGCTGGGACATCGACAGCCGCACCCGGCTTGTCGGCGCCGATGGCCGCGCGGATGACGGCCTGCCCGAAACCTTCGGCGAGTTTCTCAAGGCCCTCGCAAAGGAAAAACCCGGCCTCTCGATAAAGCTTCTTCTCTGGGACTACTCGGTCATCTATGCGATGGAGCGTGAGTTGCTCCCCGTCGTCGCCTTCCGCTGGAATACGCCGGTGAACATCGACCTCTGCCTCGACGATCGCGTCCCGCTCGGTGCTTCCCATCATCAGAAGATCGTCGCCATCGACAACGGGCTCGCCTTCTGCGGCGGTCTCGACATCACCGTGCGCCGCTGGGATACCTCCGACCACGACCCCGGCAATGCCCTTCGCGTCGATCCGGGAAGAGAGCCTTACCGGCCGTTCCACGATGTGCAGATGATGGTCGACGGTGACGCCGCCGCCGCCCTCGGTGACCTTGCGCGCCGCCGCTGGGAACGCGCCGCCGCCGAGACGCTCGATCCGCCGCGCGCGGATGGCGATCCCTGGCCTCGTCACATCGAACCGCATTTCTCCGATATATCCGTCGGCATCGCCCGCACCGAGCCCGCCTATAATGGCAGCGAGGAAGTGCGAGAGATCGCAGCCCTCTACGGCGACATGCTCACCCGCGCGCATCGCTGGGTCTATGTCGAGAACCAGTTTCTCACTTGTCCGGATTTCGCCCGCCGCCTCGCCGCCCGCCTGCGGCAGGTGCCGGGGCTCGAGGCGCTCCTTGTCGTGCCGGAGACGCATCACACATGGCTTGAGCATCGCACCATGCTGATGGGCCGCGTCCGCTTCATGGAAATCCTGCGGGAGGAGGGCGTGACGGACCGCGTCCGCCTTCTTCATCCGGCTGTCGGCGCTGGTGAGCGTGCGGTTTCCGTCATGGTCCATTCCAAGGTCATGATCGTCGACGACACCATCCTGCGCGTCGGTTCCGCCAATCTCTGCAACCGCTCGATGGGCATGGATTCGGAATGCGACATCGCGCTGGAGGCCACGGGGCCCGAGCATCGCGAGGCCGTCATGGCCGCCCTCGGCCGCCTCCTCGGCGAGCATTGCGGCGCCGACCCGGCCCGCATTGTCGCTACCCTCCGGGACACCGGCTCCCTCTTCGCCGCCATGGACAATTGCCGCGACGGGACACGCGGCCTGCGTCCCGTCGACGATTCTCTCGACCTGACCGGCGATACCGCCACGGCCATGGAAGCGGTCGCGGACCCGGCCCGTCCCGTCGCTGCCGGCGAGCACTTCGCCGACATCGTCGATTTCGCGGGCGACGGCGAGAAGGCCGGCGGCATCTCCGCCATAGCGAAAGCCATGGGCGCCGTTCTCTTCGTCGCCGCTCTCGTGCTGCTCTGGCGCTACACGCCCTTGTCGGAATTCGCGGACCCGGAGCGGCTGCGCTCCTCCCTCGACGGCGTGGCGACCGGCGCCCTCGCTCCGCTTGTCGTCATCTCCATCTATGTGCTGACTGGCTTCATCGCCTTTCCCGTCACCGTCCTCATCGTCGCCACGGCGGCTGCTTTCGGGCTCTGGCCGGGGCTCCTCTATGCCGGCGTCGGCTCTCTTGCGAGTGCCGTCGCCACCTACACGCTCGGCCGTTCGCTCGGTGCGAACATGCTGCGAAACCTGATCGGCCCCCGCATAAACCGCATCGGCCGCGGCATCGGCAAGCGCGGTGTTTTAACCGTCATGACCATACGTCTCGTGCCGGTCGCGCCCTTCATGCTGGTCAATCTCGTCGCCGGCGCTCTGCGCGTTCCTGTCGTCGACTACATCATCGGCACAGTGCTCGGTCTCGCACCCGGCATCCTCGTCCTCTCCGTGCTCGGCGACCGCGTCTTCACGATCCTCGAAGACCCCTCGCTCATGGATGTCGCCATCATCCTCGGCTCGCTCGCCGCATGGATAGGCCTTGCCCTCGGCCTTCAGCGCCTTCTTTCGAAACGGCGGGGCTCGAAGTGAGGAGAGACCTGCTGCGCGTGCTGAGCTGGAATATCCATGGCGGTGTCGGCCGCGATGGCCGGTACGATCTCGCACGCATCGTCGCTCTGGTCCAGGATCACGATCCGGACATCATCGCTTTCCAGGAGGTGGATTCGCGCGGCAGGTCGGAAAGCGCGGCGCCGCTCTCCATTCTGAAGGAGGCGCTTGGCGAACATGCCGCCGAGGCGCGCACCATCTCCGCGCCCGACGGTCACTACGGCCACGCCGTCATCAGCCGCTTTCCGCTTTACGGCACCAGCGTCTGCGATCTGTCGTTCCGCACCCGCGAGCCGCGCTGCGCCATCTCCGCCCATATCGAAACCTCGTGGGGGCCCCTTCGCCTCGTCACCACCCATCTGGGCCTGAGCGTGTGGGAGCGCCGCACGCAATCCGCCGTGCTCGCGGACCTCGCTCGCCAGGAAGAACATCTTCCCTGCATTGTGATGGGCGACTTCAACGACTGGTTTTCGTTCGGCTGGGTCCGCCGCCGCTTGAGGGAGGTTCTTCCGGTCCGCACCATGGAGCGCACCTTCCCCGCGTCTTGGCCGCTTCTTCGTCTCGACCGCATCTATTGCGGCGGCAGGGCGGCCATCGTGAAAAGCTGGACAGACGCGCGCGCCGACGGCGTCTCGGATCACCTCCCCATCGTCGCCGACATCTCGCTCGCCGGCTAGCGGCGGGGCATGCCGTCAAGCGTCAGTATATCGGTATAGAGTTCCGGCCTCCGGTCGCGGAACACGCCCCAGTTCACGCGCTGCCGCCGGTTCTGCTCCACGTCGAACGTCGCCGTAAGAACTGCCTCCTCGCGCTCGTCCGCCTCCGCCACCTTGGCGCCCGAAGCATCCGTGATGAATGACGAGCCGTAGAACGTGATGGCGCAGCTTTGGCCTTCCTCCCGGCCGATACGGTTCGACGCCACCACGGGCACGAGGTTCGCCGCCGAATGCCCCTGCATCGTCCTTTGCCAGTGGTCGCGCGAATGGATCGTCTCGTCGTGGGGTTCGGAGCCGATGGCGGTCGGGTAGAGGATCACGTCCGCCCCCTTCAGCGCCAGGATGCGCGCCGTCTCGGGAAACCACTGATCCCAGCAGATCGCCGCGCCCACGCGCCCCGCCCGCGTGTTCCAGACGTGAAAGCCCGTGTCGCCCGGATTGAAATAATACTTCTCGCGATATCCCGGCCCATCGGGAATATGGGACTTGCGGTAAACACCCAGAATGTCGCCGCTGTCGATCATGACGAGGGAGTTGTATTGCGCGTTGTTCGCGCGCTCGTAGATGGAGATCGGCAGCACCACCTTGTATTCCGCCGACAGCGCCCGGAAATGATGTACCGCCGGGTTGTCGGCAATCGGCGTCGCCAGATGCATCAGGTCGGCCTCGGTGTCCTTGCAGAAATAAGGCGTCTCGAAAAGCTCCTGCAGCAGAATCACCTGCGCATCCCGCTCTACCGCCGCCCGCACCAGCGTCTCCGCCCGCGCGATGTTCTCGTCGCGGTCGTGGCCGCAGGCCATCTGCGTGGCGGCGACGGTCATATGCGTCATGCTTTCGCTCCTGATAAAACGCCGGCCTGCCGGTCCGGCCTCTCGCCGGTAGATAGTTGCAAATTGCGTCTATTGCGCGTCATGCGTCGATTTGGTGCCTGAAAATCGGCGGATTCCGCGGATTTTCACCTCGATAATTGCGGCAGATCAATTCCCGGTATCGGCTCTCCGCACATACTCGGCTGCACCTGCATTTCCGTAAAGAGGGGACCCGCCGGATGTTGCGTCATTTTGTTCATATCCTCGATTTCTCGAAGGAGGAGTTGCTCCGCATGATGGAGCTGACGGCCTTGCTCAAGCGGGCCGACAAGGACGGGGCCTGTCCGAGGCTTCTGAACGGTGCGTCCCTGGGGATGATCTTCGAGGAGCCGTCCACCCGCACCCGCGTCTCCTTCGAGGTCGCCATGACCAAGCTCGGCGGCCACGCGCTCTATCTCCGCCCCGGCGAAATTCATCTCGGCGCTCGTGAGTCGATCGGGGACACTGCCCGCGTCGTCTCCCGCATGGTCGACGTCATCGAGGCGCGCACGCTGAAGCACCAGACGGTCCTCGACCTCGCGAAATACGCGACCGTCCCGGTCATCAACGGTCTCACCGACTTCAACCATCCGACGCAGGTCCTCTGCGACGTCTTCACCATGACGGAGCATGCGCCGAAGGGGAAGAAACTCGAGGACCTCAAGCTCGTCTTCGTCGGCGATGCGACAAATGTCTGCGTCTCGCTCATGTTCATCTGTGCCCGCATGGGGTTTTCCTTCACGCAGGCGGCGCCCGCGAAGTATCAGGTCTCCGAAGCGCACCGCGCCATGGTGCGCGAGGCTTGCGCGGAGTCGGGCGCGACGATCTCCTTCACCGAAGACCCCGCCGCCGCCGTCGCCGAAGCCGATTTCATCTACACCGATCTCTGGTGGTGGGTTGGTCAGGAAAGCGAGATACCGGAGCGCAGCGCCGCTTTCATGCCGAAATTCCAGGTCAACGCGGCGCTGATGGCGAAAGCGCCGGCCACCGCGCGCTTCATGCATTGCCTTCCCGCCTCGCGCGGCGTCGAGGCGACGGACGAAGTCATGGACGGCCCTCAATCCATCATTCTCGATCAATCCGAAAACAGGCTGCACACCGAGAAGGCGCTGCTGGTCTGGTTCGTCTACCCCCGCCTGAAGCGCCCCTCCGAAGCGCTGCTCGCGCGCCACGAGGGACTGGTCGAGGATTTTCTGACGGACTTTTTCTGATCTTGCCGTGAGCGAAGCGGCGTGTGCCACGCGTAACAGGTTCAACCTTATCGGGAGAAAACAAATGACCGATCGATCCGCCGCCAATCCGCGTGGCTACAAGAAGGTCATGCGCGGCCTCGACCTGACGCTGTTCACGGTCTGCGCCATCCTCGTCATCGACCAGTTGGCGGCCTCCGCGGCCATCGGCCCGCAAGCCGTCTTCTGGTGGATATTCACCATGATCTTCTTCTTCGTGCCCTACGGCCTCATCACCGCCGAACTTGGCAGCACCTATCCCGATCAGGGCGGCATCTATGCCTGGGTGCGCCGCGCCTTCGGGCCGCGCTGGGGCGGCCGCACCGCCTGGCTCTGGTGGATCAACGTGGCGCTCTGGCAGCCCTCGGTCTTCATCCTCTTCGCCGGTATCTTCGCCGCCCTCTTCATGCCGGACCTCGGCCTCTGGACGCAGATCGCCATTGCCGTCGCGCTCACTTGGCTCACCGTCTGGATCAACATCGTCCGCCTCGACGTCGGCAAATGGGTGCCCAATGTCGGCGCCGTGTTCAAGGTCGCGATCATGCTGGTCATCGGCATCGGCGGCTTTGTCTATGCGGCCAATCATGGCGTCGCCAACGAGCTGACATTCTCCAGCATGGCGCCGAGCTGGGGAGCCTCGCTCGCCTTCCTGCCGGTCATCGTCTACAACTTCATGGGCTTCGAACTGATGTCCGGCGCCAGCGCCGAGATGAAAAATCCGGCCCGCGACGTGCCGGTGACGATCGCCGTTTCCGGCATCCTCATCGCCGCCTTCTATCTCTTCGCCACCATTGGCATCCTGATCGCTCTCCCGCTCGACGAAATCAACCTCGTCAGCGGCATCGTCGACACCTTGCGCGTATTGCTCGGTGAAGGCGGCGGCGTGTTCGTCGTCGTACTCGGCATCATGGCGCTCTACACCTTCCTCGCCAACATGGTGACCTGGACCATGGGCGCCAACCGCTCGGCGGCCGAAGCGGCACTCGACGGCAACCTGCCGGCGATGTTCGCGCGCCTCCACCCCGAGCACAAAACGCCTTCCAACGCCGCCATCGTGACGGGCGTGGTGACCTCGGTGGTGATCGTCGTCTACGGCCTCCTCGCCGCCGACGCGGAAGACCTCTTCTGGACGCTCTTCGCTTTCTCCTCCATCGTCTTCCTGCTCCCTTATCTCATCATGTTCCTGGCCTTCCTCCAGCTCCGCCGCATCGATGCGGACCGGCCGCGCCCCTACCGGGTGCCGGGCGGCAAGGGCGGGGCCTTCGTGTTCGCTCTGCTCTGCATGGCGTTCATCGTTCAGGCCATTGTCTTCTTCATCTACACTCCGGAGGAGTTCGACATGACATATGCCGTCTCCATCGTCATCGGCGTCGCGATAACGGTCGTTATCGGCGAGTTGATGATCATGCGGGCAAAGCGCGTCGCCGCGCCGGCAGGCTGACGGCGCCGGAGGAGAAAGACGAATGGTTCGATTGCTTGACACGACGCCGAAGGCGGACGGCTTCCGCATGCCGGCCGAGTTCGAGCCCCATGCCGGCACATGGATGCTCTGGCCGGAGCGCCCGGACAACTGGCGGCTGGGTGCGAAGCCCGCCCAGCACGCCTTCGTCGCCGTCGCGGAAGCGATTTCGCGCGGCGAGCCGGTGACGGTCGGCGCCTCGCCGCGCCAGTTCGCCAATGCGCGCGCGATGCTGCCGCCGCATATCCGCGTCGTCGAAATCTCGAACGACGATTCATGGATGCGCGACTGCGGCCCCACCTTCGTGGTCGACGGCGCGGGCGGGGTCCGCACCGTCGACTGGATATTCAATGCCTGGGGCGGTCTCGGCGGCGGCCTCTATTTCCCCTGGGACCAGGACGATCTCGTCGCGTCCAAGGTCGCCGAAATCGAGCGCGTGGACCGCTACCGCGCACCCATCGTCCTCGAAGGCGGCTCCATCCATGTCGATGGCGAAGGCACGCTCCTGACGACGGAAGAATGCCTTCTCAATCCCAACCGCAACCCCGGCCTCTCCCGTGCCGGGATCGAAGTAACGCTTGCCGAATATCTGAACCTTGAGAAAATCGTCTGGCTCGGCCTCGGCGTCGTCAACGACGAAACCAGCGGCCACATCGACAATCTCTGCTGCTTCGTGCGCCCCGGCGTCGTCGCCCTCACATGGACCGACGACAAGGCCGACCCGCAATACGACATCTCTCGCGATGCCTTCGAGCGTCTCTCCGCCGCCACCGACGCGCGCGGCCGCCGCTTCGAAATTCACAAGCTCCACCAGCCGGGTCCCCTCTACATCACGGAAGAGGAAAGCGGCGGCGTCGATGCGGTGGAGGGCACGCAGCCCCGCCTTGCCGGTGCGCGTCTCGCCGCGTCCTATGTCAATTTCTACATCGCCAACGGCGTCCTCGCCGTGCCCGTCTTCGGCGACCCGCATGACGGCGAGGCCATCGACAAGATCGCCGCGCTCTTTCCCGGCCGCACGGTTATGCCCGTGCCCGCCCGCGAAATCCTGCTCGGCGGCGGCAACATCCATTGCATCACCCAGCAACAGCCCGCACCGCGCGGCATGAGGAGCTGAGCGGATGCGGGTCCTCGTCGCCATCGGCGGAAACGCTCTCCTGAAGCGCGGCGAAACGCTGGGCATCGCCAACCAGCGCCGCAACATGGCCGAAGCCGCCGCATCGCTCGCCGCCATTGCCCGCGAGCATGAAATGATCCTCGTCCATGGCAACGGTCCGCAGGTCGGCCTCCTCGCGCTCGAGGCCGATGCCTACAAGGACGCGCCGCCCTATCCGCTCGACGTGCTGGGCGCGGAATCGCAGGGCATGATCGGCTTCGTGATCGAGGAGGCGATGCGCCGCCTTCTGCCGGAAAGGGAGATCGTGACGCTCCTCACGCAAACCATGGTCGATGCCGGCGACCCGGCTTTCGCCGCGCCGTCGAAACCCATCGGCCCGGTCTACGACGAAGAGACGGCACGGGCGCTCGCCTCGGAGCGTGGCTGGTCCGTCGCGCCGGATGGCAAGGCATGGCGCCGCGTCGTCGCCTCGCCCGCGCCCATGCGTATCGTCGAACTCGCATCCATCCGTATACTGATCGAAAGCGGTTGCCTCGTCATCTGCGCCGGCGGCGGCGGCATCCCGGTGCGTCCCGGTCCCGGCGGCGCACCCGAAGGCATCGAGGCCGTCATCGACAAGGACCTTGCCGCCCGCCTGCTCGCCGTTGAACTCGCCGCCGATTGCCTTCTGATCCTCACCGACGTCGACGGCCTCTATGCCGATTGGGGCAAGCCCGCCCAGCGCCTCCTCAAGTCCGTGGCCGCCCGCGACCTCGATCCCGCCGCCTTCGCTTCCGGCTCCATGCGCCCCAAGGTCGAAGCCGTCCGCGGCTTCGTCGAGGCGACCGGCCGCCCCGCCTTTATCGGCAGCCTCGCCGAGGCCGCGGAGGTTATGGCGGGCAGGGCAGGCACCCGCATCGAACCGTGAATTCCCCGTAAGCTGTCCTGAATCGCCGCCGCCCTCCGTGTCATCGCCGGGCAAGCCGGGTTATGCTCGCCGGAATTCGCCCCCATGTTCGTGGTAGATAGGCGACGCGGCGGACAGAAAAGGCGTAGACCCGGGCTCGAAGATGGTTGTTGGCATAGTGAGCACAAGCCCGGAGGCACCGCCCCGGCCGACCTTCCATGTCGCGCCGCCGCCGCCGCCCCGTCCGAAAGCATGGAGCGAATTCGCGATCGCGCTTGCCATCGCACTGTTCCTCAATCTCATGCTGCTGCTCCCCTTCATCATCCGCCCGCCGGTCGAGGCGCCTCCTTTTCAGGAGCCCGAAGCGATTTCGGTCGATCTCGTGCCCGAGCCGCGAGCCCAACCCCAGCCCGAAACGAAGCCCGAACCGGAGCCTGAACCCCAGCCGGAACCGGAGCCCGAACCCGAGCAGCCGGCCGGGCAGAGAGCCTTCACGCGCTCCGGCGGCGACAGCGACGCGCCGCCGGGCGATCCCGTGGAGGAAAAACCGGCCGCGCCCGAGGCGATGGACCCCGAGCCGCAGCCGGATGAACGCACCGTCGAGCCGCAGGAAGAAAAGCCCGCCGCGGCAGACATCCCCGGCTGGGCCCGCACCATCGAGCCCGGTTACGACATGCGCGCCGGCAACCCGGAAACATCGGCGGAAGCCCAGCAGGCGACGCGCGGCGGCGGGGGTGGCGACGCCTATCTGAACGCGATGGGCAAGCGCATCGTCGCCAATGTGACTTACCCGCCCGAGGCGGGGGGCCGGAGCGGCATCGTGGTTTTCGATCTCGTCGTCCACCGTTCCGGCGCGGTCCGGCGCGCCGTTCTGGTCTCCTCCACCGGCGTCCCCGCGCTCGACCGTGCCGCCGCCGAGGCCATCCAGCGCAGTCAGCCCTTCGCGCCTTTCCCGCCCGGCGTGACGGTCGAAACGGCCGACCTCCGCCTCACCCTGAAGATCGCCCCGAACATGCCTTAGCCCCTCTCCGGGCTTCCTGAAATGTGCCATTCTCTCATGCCCACCCTTTCGGGTGGGTATGGTGGCGGAAAACTGCCCCAGCATCCTCGCAACAAGGCGCCATCTGGGGAGGATAGCGTGCTGAAAACGATAAGTGCCTGGTTTCGTGGAGGAAATTCTACACAACTGGGTCAAAAGCGGGGGGAGGCTCAGGTGTCGGCAACGGCTCATCACTGGTATTTCAACAAGCGCCCGAAGGACGTCATCGAAGCGGACACGCTCGTCCTGCGCGAAGATCCGCTCCCGGCGCTGCGGGACGGAGAAATCCTCGTCCGCACGCTCTACATCTCGCTCGACGCCACCAACCGCGTCTGGATGAGCGACTGGGACACCTATATGGACCCGCTGCCCACCGGCTCGCGCATGCTCGGCTTCGTGCTGGGCGAGGTCGCCGAAAGCCGCAATCCCGCTTTCCCGCAAGGCTCCCTCGTCACCGGCCTCGGCACATGGTCCGATTATTTCGTGACCGACGGCGTCGGCTACGCACCTTTCCCGAAGCCTGAAGGCGTGCCCCTTGCGGATGCTTTCGGCATTCTCGCCGTCGCCGGCCCCACCGCCTATGTCGGCCTCCTCGAAATCGGCAAGCCGAAACCGGGCGACACCGTCGTCGTCACGGCGGCGGCCGGTGCCGTCGGCGCGCTTGTCGGCCAGATCGCGAAGCTGCATGGCTGCCGCGTCATCGGCATCGCAGGCTCGCTGGAAAAGTGCAACTGGCTGACCGGCGAGCTCGGCTTCGACGCCGCCATCGATTACCGTAAGGAAAACGTCCTCGACGCGCTGAAGCGCGAAGCGCCGAACGGCATCGACGTCCATTTCGAGAATGTCGGCGGCGAACAGCTCGATGCCGGTCTCACCCTGATGAACGAGGGCGGCCGCGTCGTCATCTGCGGCCTCATCTCCACCTACAATTCCTCGGAGCCGGTGCCCGGACCTTACATGTTCCGCAATGTCATCATGAAACGGCTGACCATTCAGGGTTTCGTCATTCTCGATTACGCGGAACATTTCGCCGAATACCACGCGAAGCTCATTGAGTGGATGCGTTCGGGCAAGCTCAAATACCGTCTGCACATCGTCGACGGTCTGGAGAATGCGCGGGATGCACTCAGCCTTCTCTATACGGGAGGCAACAACGGCAAGCTCATGGTGCGCATCGGGAAGGAGCGCGCCTGAGCCTGAAAGGAAGAAGACGGCAATAAGCCCGCATTGAAGCGGGTGTGCGGAAACCGCGAGGCTTCCGCCGTCCTTGGAGGAGGAAGGTGCCGATGGCCGGGGCATTGGAACCGAAGCCGGCGCAAGCCGGGGCAGGGGAAGAACGCGTGCCGCGTTCCTTCGCGCACAGGCTTGGGCGCAATCCGGCGTCGAACAATCTCGTGCTGCGCAAGCATCAGCTCGACCGTCTGAAAAACCATACCGGCGTCCGGCTCATCGTCGTGCAGGCGCCCGCGGGTTTCGGCAAGACGACGCTGCTCCGTCAATATTGCGCCTGGCGCGAAAGCCAGGGCAGCCCCGTCGCCTGGCTGCATCTGGAATCGCATTACTCCGATCCCTCGCGTTTTCTCCGCCTTCTCTGCGAGGCCGTCGCCGGCGCGCTCGGCGAGAGCGATCCGGCGATTGCCCTTCCGGAAAGCTCGTCAGCCTCCATTCAGGATTTTCTCCGCGTCGTCCGTGCCGTCCAGTCCGGCATCGTCATCGTCGTCGACAATTTCGAGCAGGCCGCGCATCCCGGCATGGAAGCCGTGATTTCGCAGCTCGTCCGCATCATGCCGAAAACGGCGCAGCTCTGCATCGGCACGCGCGTCATCCCGGCGATCAATCTGCCGCGCCTCCAGTTGCGCGAGCAGGCCGTCGTCGTGAACGTCGAGGGCCTGCGTTTCCGCGCCAACGAAACCACGGAATTCTTCCGCGAGTTTCGCGACATTTCGGACGAGGAACTGGACAAGTATCAGGTGGCGACGGATGGCTGGCCCGCCGCGCTTCAGTGTATCCGCCTGTCCATGCGCGGTCGCACGGGCAGGGCGCGGCCCCTTCCTGTGTCCGGCGTCACCCCCGACCTGATCGACTTCCTCGCCACCGACGTCTTTGAAAACCTGTCCGGCCAGATACAGCGCACCCTTCTCGAAGCCTGCATGCCGGAACGCATCTGCCCCGAACTTCTCGAAGCCATCTCCGGTGGCCCCGGCGGCGAAGCCGCGCTCGGCGAGATCGAGCATCTGGGTCTTTTCCTCACCCCCGTCGATATGGACCATCGCTGGTTCCGCTTCCACACCGTCTTCCGGCAGGTATTGCTCACGCGCCTTCGCCGCGAAATGTCGGAAGCGGAAGTGCTCGCGCGCCACCGCAAGATCGCCGACTGGTACGCCTCGCACGGCTTCTCCGAAGAGGCGATCCTTCACTACATTGAGGCGACGGATCAGGAAGCCGCTGCCAGCATGCTCAACGCCATCATCGAGCGCCTCGTCACCGAGGAGCGTCTCGATCTCATCGTCCGCTATGCCGACCGCCTCTCGCCGGGCGTGATCCAGAAATACGAAGACATCCTCAACGCCGCCATCGTCGCTTACGGGTTTCGCCGCGAATTCGCCAAGGCGAACCGCATCGTCGCTCTCCGTCGCGCCGCGCTCGAAGAAGGGAATGCGTCGCCGGAGGAATGGGGCGTACACCACTACACGCGCATCTTCCCCACCGCCGCGCAGGACCAGGTCGTGGAAATCGGCCGTACCGCGCAGCAGGCACTGGAACAGCTTGCCGACAACAAGGGGCTCGAATACGCGGTTGCGCTCAATGCCCGGGCCTACTGGCTTTATCTCAACAGCAGGTTCGAGGAGGCGCGCGAAGCTCTCGCCCATGCCCGCGCCCTGCATGACAAGGTGCACAACCTCTTCGGCCTCTCATACTGCGAATGGATCTACGCCAACGTCCTCTCGACCCAGGGCCGCAACGAGGAAGCGCTGAAAAGCCTGAAGCAGGCGCAAATCCACAACGAGGAAGGCGCCACCGCCAGCGTCACCGCCGGTTCCGTCATCGCCGCCTGCCTCGCCGAGACGCTCTACGAGAAAAACGCCATCGCCGAGGCCGAAACGCTTCTCCACGATCATCTCCTCCTGCTCGAACAGCAGGCCATCGTCGAGCCGCTGGCGCATGCCTTCCTCACCATGGCTCGCATCGCCATCCTGCGCGGCGAGGAGCGCGAGGCGGAAGAAGTGCTCGACCGCATGATGTATATCGGCCACCGCTACAATCTCCGCCGCCTCGTCATCTATTCGAAAGCCGAACTCGTGCGGCAGGCGACGCTCGCGGGCGATCTCGACAAGGCGCGCACGCGCTTTGCGGGTCTCGGTCAGATCGATGTGGAGGGCGAGGAAGACCTCGTCTATCACGCGGGCGAAACCGAAGCGCAGACGATCACCGAGGCCCGCCTTCTCATTCTCGCCGGCCGTCACGCGGATGCGCGCGCGCTGCTCCAGCCCGCCGCCCGCAAGGCGCGCTCGCAGCGCCGCCTTCGCCGCTTCATGAAACTCAATCTCCTGCTGGCGATCTCGCTCAACGTCGAGGGCCAGACGAATTCCGCCCGCCGCGCGCTCATCGAGGCCTTGCAGATCGGCGCGCAGGGCCAGTTCGTCCGTCTTGTTCTCGACGAAGGCCCGCAAGCCGTGCGCCTGCTGCAAGAAGCGCGCGCGGCCTTGCCGAAATTTCCCGACCTGCCGCAGAAGGATCAGGTCTCCGCCTATCTCGATCTCCTGCTCAGCGAGGCGGGCGAGTTCGCGCCGGCGCTGATGCCGGAGGAAGATTTCGGCGACGACAGTCCCTCGCCGCATCTCCTCGAGGAACTCACCGACCGCGAACGCGAAATCCTGCGCCTCGTCTCCAACGGCTTCTCCAACAAGGCCCTCGCGGATCGTCTCTCGCTTTCCACCAACACGGTGAAATGGCACCTCCGCAACATCTTCGAGAAGCTGCAGATCGGCAACCGCATGCAGGCCGTTTCCGTCGCCCGCCACTTCGGTCTCATCGACTGATTTTCGTTCTCGAAATTCCATCCTTTCGGGTGGGGCGAGGACTATCCGGCGCCGCTACTTTCACACTCATAAATGGCAACGCTGTTTGCCGAAAAGACGAGTGGGGAGGAACGAGCGGTGGGGCTTCTTGTAAGCATCGACAATGGCGGCACGCTGACGGATGTCTGTGCCACGGACGGCGTCTCCACGATCCACGCCAAGACGATCACCACGCCGCACGACCTGACGGAATGCTTCGTCAAATGTCTCGAAGCCCTCTCCGAAAAAATCAACGGCGAGGTCGACCTGCCGAAACTCGTCGGCGCCATCGACTACATCCGCTATTCCACCACGCAGGGCACCAATGCCATCGTGCAGCGCAAGGGCCCCCGCGTCGGCCTGCTGACGGATGACGATGCGCTTCTCTCCGGCGCGATGAATGCCGCGCCCGCTCTCTTCGAAGCCTTCGTCGGCGACCGCGTCCGCGTCGTCTCGCCCGCCGCCGCGTCCTCCGCCACCTCCGAACTCGTCATGGCCGTCTCGAAGCTCGTCTCGTCCGGTGCAAGCCGCATCGTCGTCGCCTTCGCCGGCGCCGAGGCCGCCACGCGCGAGAAGGCCGCCAAGCGCGCGCTCTACCGCGCCTTCCCGCGCCACCTTCTCGGTGCCGTGCCGCTCCTCTTCTCCACGGAGCTCACCCGCATCGGCACGGTCGAGCAGCGCGTCTGGACGAGCGTCGTCAACGCCTTCCTCCATCCCGCGATGGAAACCTTCCTCTACAACGCCGAGAACAAGCTCCGCGAGCACCGCGCGAGGAAGCCGCTCCTCATCTTCCGCAACGACGGCAATTCCACCCGCGTCGCGAAGACGGTCGCCATCAAGACCTATTCCTCCGGCCCGCAAGGCGGCGTCGTCGGCGGCGCGGTCCTCCTGAAGCATTACGGTGTCCCCGCCGCCGTCTCCATCGACATCGGCGGCACGACCACCGACATCGCCGTCTTCGACAACGCCACCGTCGCCGTCGCCGATGCCGGCCATATCGAAGGCGCGCCCGTCTCCATTCCGCTCTCCGCCGTCGAAAGCATCGGCGCGGGCGGCGGCTCCATCATCCGCGCCGAAGGCGGCGAGATTCTCGTCGGCCCCGAAAGCGTCGGCTCCGCGCCCGGCCCCGCCTGCTTCGCGCGCGGCGGCACCAGCGCCACCATGACCGACGCCTTCCTCGCGCTGGGCATCCTCGATCCCCATTCCTATTTCGGCGGCCGCATGGTGCTCGACCGCGAACGCGCCGCCCGCGCCATCATGACCCATGTCGGCGACCCGCTCGGCCTCCCGCTCGCCGAAGCCGCCGAAGCCATGGCCGCCGCCTATCACGGCAAGATCGCCGCCACGCTGAAATCCTGGGCGGGCGAAAACCCCGGCGCCACGCTCCTCGCCTTTGGCGGCGCGGGCCCCATGTCCGCCTGCGGCGTCGCCGAAATGGCCGGCCTGAAGACGGTCCTCATCCCGAAATTCGCCGCCGTCTTCTCCGCCTACGGCATCGCCTTCTCCGACATCGAACACAGCTACATGGCCGAACTTGCGCGCGACAGCGACGGCGCGCTCGCCCGTGCCAAGGCCGATCTCGCCGAACAGGCCCGCCGCGGCATGCTCGCCGAAGGCTTCGACCTCGCCGAATGCCGCCTCGACTACGCCGTGCTGACGAAGAATGGCAGCGGCTACACCCGCGCCAAACTGAACGGCCAGCTCGACCGCGCCAATATCGAAACCTGGCTCGAACTTCGCGTCACCAAACCGATCGACAAGATCGCGCTCGGCGGCACCGGAAGCGGCGAGACGCGAAAGGCGACACCCTCCGGCATCCGCAAGGGCACATCCGACCTGCCGCTCTTCCGCCTCGAGGAACTTTCCCCCGGCGATTGGCATGACGGCCCCTGCCTCGTCGAGGAAGCCTTCTTCACCACGCATGTCAGGCAGGGCTGGCGCTTCGTCGTCAGCGGCAATGGCGATCTTTTCCTGAAGCGCTGAGGAACAGAACAATGAAAGTCTTCATCACCGCCGCGCTCACGATCGATCTCGGCAAGGAACGCTGGGAATGCGCCGCCTGCGGCCACGATCTCGGCCCCGCCCGCGATAACTACAAGAAGGGCCTCCTGGTCCGCGACCGCGCGCCGGAAGAAATCCACGCGCCCATCCTCGATCCCGAACGCTACGAAATCACCTTCGCGCCCGATGGCGACTGGTGCCGCATCCTCGAATATTGCTGCCCCTCCTGCGGCCGCCTCGCCGAAGTCGAATACCTGCCGCCGGGCCATCCGCCGGCCCACGACATCGAACTCGATATCGACGCGCTGAAAGCGCAATGGGCGAAGCGCGAGCCGCTCG
This sequence comes from Parvibaculum sp., assembly GCF_030694575.1. GTDB lineage: Bacteria > Pseudomonadota > Alphaproteobacteria > Parvibaculales > Parvibaculaceae > Parvibaculum. The sequence continues at coordinate 34,208 of NZ_JAUYUS010000045.1, read as the reverse complement.
CCGCGCCCGCCCTCGGGCCCGATTTCGTCGCGCCCCCGCACTCGCATTCGCACTGAACAGGAACAAGGATCGCACCATGCGTCGCGTATCGGTCGACATCGGCGGAACATTCACGGATTGCTCGCTCGTCTGGGACGACGCCTATGTCGAGGCGAAGGCGCTCACCACGCATCAGAACCTCGCCCTCGGCTTCAACGCCTCGCTGAAGATCGCCTATGAGCAGCTCGGCCTCTCGCTGGAAGAAGTCATGCGCGAAGTCGATAGCGTGCGTTATGCGACGACGCTCGGCACCAACGCCCTGATCGAGCGGCGCGGCCCCCGCGTCGGCCTCCTCGTCACGGCGGGCTTCGAGGCGATGGTGCCCCTGAGCCGCGGCCGCGGCTATGGCGAGGGCCTGCCGGACCGTCTCCGCCGCGACCTGCCCATGGCGCAGCGCCCGGAACCACTCGTTCCCGTGCAGATGATCGTCGGCATCCGCGAGCGCGTCGCCGAAACCGGCGAAATCCTGATGCCGGTCGATGATGAGGATGTGCGTGCCCGCGTCCGCGAACTGGTGGATAACGGCGTGCAGGCCTTCGTCGTCTCGCTCGTCAACGCCGTCGTGCAGCCGGAACATGAATTGCTGATCGAGGAAATCATCCGCGACGAATTCCCCGAACATCTCCTCGGCTCCGCGCCCATCATCCTCTCGCACCAGGTCGGTGGCCGTAAGGGCGAGTATGCGCGCACCTCGTCGGCCATCATCGACGCCTTCCTGCACAACGCGATGTATCACGGCCTCTCGACGCTGGAGTTGAACCTCCGCGACAATGGCTACCGCAAGCCCATGCTCGTCATCCACAATTCCGGCGGCATGGCGCAGTTGAATTCGACGGACGCCCTGCAGACGATCCATTCCGGCCCCGTCGCCGGCATCAATGCCTCGGAGCATCTCGCCGCCGAAACCGACCTCGGCAACGTCGTCTGCACCGACATGGGCGGCACCTCCTTCGACATCGGCCTCGTCGTGAAGGGCGGGGTGAAGTTCTACGACTTCAATCCCGTCATCGGCCGCTGGCTCGTCAACATCCCGATGGTCCACCTCGTCACGCTCGGCGCCGGCGGCGGCTCCGTCGCGCGTTACGACCGTCTCCGCCGCACTGTCGTCGTCGGCCCGGAAAGCGCCGGCTCCGATCCCGGCCCCGCCTGCTACAATCGCGGCGGCCGCAACCCGACCGTCACGGATTCCGATCTCGTCCTCGGCTATCTCCTTGCCGACCGTTATGCCGGCGGTTCGATCCCCTTGAACGAACGCCGCGCCCTCCGCGCGCTCGAAAAGGAAGTCGGCGAGCCCATGAGCGTCGATGCCGTCGAGGCAGCGAAGCTCATCCGCGAAAAGGTCGACAACGACATGGCGAACGGCATCGCGCAGGAACTGCGCGTGCGCGGCTACGAGCCCCGCCATTTCACCTTGCTTGCCTATGGCGGCAACGGCGCGCTTCATGCCTGCGGCATCGCCAATGTCCTCGGCGTCACCCGCGTCATGGTCCCGCCCTTCAGCGCCATCTTCTCGGCCATCGGCGCCGGCAACATGGACCAGCTCCATTTCCACGAGCGTTCGCTCTATCTCTCGCTCTACGACTCGAATACCCGCGCGCTCTTCGACGATTTCCCGCGCTTCAACGCGCTGGTCGAGGAGCTGGAAGCGAAGGGCCGCGAAGACCTGCTCCGTCAGGGCGTCCCCGCCGATGCGATCCGTCACCGCCTCGAACTCGACATGCGCTATGGCAACCAGCTCGCGCAGACAGCCGTCGTCGCTGCGAAGAACCGGCTCGAGTCGGCCGACGATTTGATGGAAGTGCTCTCCACCTTCTCCAAGGATTACGGCCGCCGCTACGGCGAAGGCAGCCAGGCGCCGGAAGCCGGCATCCGCGTCAACACGATCCGCGTCGCGACCTATTCCAGCATGTCGACCTTGAAGTTCAAGGGCGTCCTGCCGGAGGAAGCGGACCTCGCCGCCGCGCCCGTGCCGTCCTCCACGCGCGACTGCCACTTCGTCGGCCACGCCGCGCCGCTCGCCACCGGCTTCTACGACCTCGCCGACCTCTCTTTCGGCGCCGTCATCGAAGCCCCCGCCGTCGTCATCTCGCCCTCGACAACCTACCTCGTCGAGCCCGGCTGGCGCCTCCGCATCGGCCGCTACGGCGCCGCCCTCTTCGTGAAGGTGTAACAAAATGCCGGCGGCAGCGCGAAGCAATGAGCGGCTAGAAGCAAGAGAGTGGCCAAAAATAGAAGTGTCACCCCGGCGAAAGCCGGGGCCCATGGGCATTGCGCCGGTGAACGCGGGTAGAGAACACTGCTCACACCCAATCCCGTCATTGCGAGCGAAGCGAAGCAATCCAGAAGCGGCAGGCTCGGCATTTGCCACTCCTGGATTGCGTCGTCGCGCGTCCCGCGCTCCTCGCAATGACGCTCGCACATCCGGCATATCCCTCTTCCTGCAGGGGGAGTGTGGGGTCTTCGCACCGGCAAGCCATATGCCGCAAACAATGAAAACGCTCGGGAGGAACCGAAATGGGTGACGACATGGACATCGGCGCGGCCTCATCCGCCGTCGAAAACTTCCTGAGCGAGACAAGCCTCTATCTCTCGCCCGACAGCGAAATCATGAACAATCACGGCCTCGAAGCCCGCACGGAATTCGAGGACGCCTGCATCGCCAGGGAATCGGATCCCGTCCGCCTCGAAATCGTCCGCGAGCGTCTCCTCGCCGGCGTCAACGAGAGCTACGAGATGCTGGAAAACATGGGCGCCGCACCGGGCGCCAAATGGGGCGACTGCGTCTCCGCCGTCTACACGGCATCGGGAGACCTCACGCTCGCCAGCTCCGGCGGCGTCGTCATCTTCTGCAACCTCGTGCAGTACCCGATCAAGTTCATCAACAAGTACTGGACGAAGGAAGCCACAGTTGGCGTCAACGAAGGCGACGTCTTCATCGTCAACGACGCCCGCTACGGTCAGGCCCACAACACCGACCAGTCCATGATGATGCCCGTCTTCCACGACGGCAAGATCGTCGCCTGGGCCGGCGCCACCGTGCATGAAGGCGAGAACGGCGCCATCGAGCCGGGCGGCATGCCCTCGCTCGCCGAGCAGATCTGGGACGAGGGGCTGAAAATGTCCCCCTTCAAGGTCGCCGAGAACTACAAGCTGAAGCGCGATCTCGTCACCTTCCTTCAGAATTCCGTCCGCGAACCGAAGCTCCAATACGCGGACATGAAGGTGAAGATGTATGTCTGCCGCCGCATCGAAACGCGCATCCACGAGGCGATCGCCGAATATGGCGTCGAGGCCGTCGTCGCTGCGCTCCGCATGAACCTGGAGGACACCGACGCCGAAGTCCGCCGCCGCCTTCTCGAATGGCCGGACGGCACCACGCGCCATTCATGGTGGACCGACGGCACGCTGCGCGAAAACGTGCAGATCAAGATCAATCTCGAAATGACGAAGAAGGGCGACGAGCTGACCTTCGATTATCGCGGCTCGAGCCCCGAATTCACCAACCGCGCCAACAACAGCCTCGACGTGACCGTGAAGGGCATGCTCGCGCAGCTCTTCCTCACCTTCATCTGGCCGGACATTCCGCGCAATCAGGGCGTGCTCGCGCCCGTCAATTTCATCTTCGACAATCCGTCGATCCTGAAGCCCGGCTTCGGCACGCCGAGCGCGCAATCCATGATGTCGGTCTTCACGGCATGGAGCGCGGGCCAGGTCTGCGCCATGAAGCTCCTCTATTCCAATCCGAACAAATACACCAAGGTGCTCGCGCCCTGGTTCAACATGATCAACACCTTCCTCTTCGGCGGGCTGACGCAGCACGGCGAAATGGTCGGCAATGTCTGCGCCGACATCAACGGCATGGGCGGCGGCGCGCTCGCGGACCGCGACGGCGAGCATGGCTGCGCACCGATCTTCGCCACCATGTCCGATCTCGGCGAGCAGGAATTCATCGAGGAGGAAATGCCCTTCATCCAGATTGTCTCCAAGAAGATGATGAAGGACAATCAGGGCTTCGGTAAGCAGCGCGGCGGCATGGGCTATCAGATGATCCTCGCCATGCGCGACAGCGACGCCTTCGGTTTCATGCTGACGGCGATGGGTGCCAAGTTCCCCAACGTGCCGGGCCTCTTCGGCGGTTATGGCTGCCCGACCTATCCGCTCGCCCGCGTCAGCGGCGTCAACGTCTTCGAGGTGCTGAAGAACGATCCCGGCTCCTTCCGCTACTCGATCGAGGAGCTGATGAACGAGCGTCCCTTCCCGGATGCGAAATATTCGACCCACCCCATGACGCTCGGCTACACGCTGGCGCAGCGCGGCGAGCTTTACATGATCGCGCAGGGGACGGGCGGCGGCTTCGGCGATCCGCTGGAGCGCCTGCCGGCCGATGTGATCCGCGACATCGACGAAGGCCTGATCTCCCACGACGTCGCCTGGCGCATCTACCGCCTCGTCTACGACAAGGAGACGCTCCACATCGACGAGAAGGCCACGGAAGAAGCCCGCAACGCGGCGCGCCGCGAGCGCATCGCGAAGAGCGAGCCCTTCGACGCGTTCTGTGAAGGTTGGGTCAAGGACAAGCCGACCGGCAAGGTTCCCTATTTCGGCTGCTGGGACGACAAGACGATGGTCCATGCCGGTTCGCCGGACAAGCTCCACCCGGCCGCCCAAGTGAACCCGCCCGTCGTCATGGCCCATCCGCTGCAGGTGAAGATCGACAAGCTCGAAGCGGAAGTCGCCGCGCTCCGCAAGAAGGCCTGAGAAGGTGGCCGGCCTGCCGCCGCTCTGGATCGACGGCTATGCCTTCGGCCGCCGCGTCCTGCGCGGCGGCGACGATCCCTGGACCGCGCCCGACGAACTCGGCCTCTTCCTCCGCGAGCTGTCGCAGCTTCTCTCGCTCGCCATCAGCGATGTGGACGTGACGCAGGCGATCCTCGCCTGGTGCACCCTCGAAGGCATCGACCGCGCCTCGCTGGATGCGGACGCCATCGAGGGCCTGCTCGCCGACCCGCGCTTCCGCGCCCATGTGAAGCGCGGCATTGAAACCTCGGTCGGTGCGCTGGGTTCGCGTCCCGTCGCCCTCGCGCTCCCCGGTCCCGGTGCGCTCGCCGCGCTCTTCCTGGCGCCGGACGACATCGGCGAGGATACGCTGGACGATCTCGCCCTCTCGCTCGCCGATCTCCTCCGCGCGCTCTTCCGCGACGGTCTCTCCGTCTTCCGCTTCACGGAGACGGACGCCCGCGCCCTCGACTTCTTCGAACCCCTCACCAATGTCGCGCGCCACTACGAGGTGCCCTCCATCCTCATCCTGAAGGGGCAGGGGGGCGCCGCGCCGGGCTTCGATCTCGTCTACCGCGAAGGTGAGGGGCAGGGCGATGCCCGTTCCGGTTTAATTCTGCCAGCCGTCTTTTCGGAGGGGGCGCCGGGCCTCCCCTCGGGCGACAATCCGCTATTCATGGAAGTGCCGGCGGACACGGTTCCAGAGACCGCGCTCGCGAGGCTCAAGCAATTGGGCGATCGGGCTGCCTGAAGATCCTCGGGAGCGATCCCTCCTCCTCCCGGATCACTCGGCTGCCTCATGAAAACATGAGGCAGCCATTTTTATTTCACTTTACTCGTTATTGCCGGACTTGATCCGGCAATCCAGAAGCCGCGAAGCGGCGTCGGCAAAAACTCTTCCCACCCTCCCCCTGCGGGAGGAGCCTGCCCCCGGGGCTCGACCCGGGGGTCGAAAAATGCGCAGAATTTTTCGAGGAGGGGTAAGCAGCAAGGCACAGCCCTCGCTCCATCTGCGTCCCCCTCACACCCCATCCGGGTAATTCCGCATCTCCGCCGTATACGGAACAATAACCACGCAAAGACGACCTCCGCGGGAGCGCACCCTCCGCGCGCCCGTCACACTTCGGCTGCCTCGTGTCATGCGAGGCAGCCTTTTTTCACCGGGGATAACAAAAGAGCAGAATTTTTACGCCGCCGGGCATCAGGCAGATGCACCGCGCGTCGAAACAGGAACTTGTCCGCGGGTCATCTCCGGTCAAAAACGGGGATAAGCGACGCAAGACAGGGCGGGGATAAGCGGCCATCGGCAGCCGCCGGACAACCCTGAAAATGCCTTGTGACAGTTCGATGACAATATGATGACAGTCGTCAGTCCGCGGCCGTCGAATACTCCGTCTGCGTCGCCGCGAAATCGCGAAAATAGTCGATGGCGGAAGGGTTTGCCATGGCGTCGCGGCTCGCCGCCTTGTCCACCGGCACGCCGAGCAGGATCTTGCGCACCGGCACCTCCATTTTCTTGCCCGTCAGCGTATAGGGCACCGCATCGATTTCATAAATCCGATCGGGCACATGGCGCGGAGAGTACTTCTCCCGCAGCGCTTTGTTGATTTTCTCCTTCACCTTGTCGTCCAGCGCGACACCCTTTTTCAGCACCACGAAAAGCGGCATGAAAAAGTTACCCCCGGGCAGGTCGAGATTGACGATGATCGAGTCCTCGATCTCCTCAAGTCCTTCAATTGTCCGGTAAATCTCCGCTGTGCCGATCCTCACACCATAGCGGTTCAACGTCGAATCCGAACGCCCGAGAATGAAGCAGCCGCCCCTTTCATTGACCTTGAAGTAGTCGCCATGCCGCCAATGATCCGTATACGTATCGAAATAGGAGTCGTGATAACGATGCCCGCCCTCGTCGTTCCAGAAGAACAGCGGCATCGACGGCATCGGCTTGCTGACCACCAGCTCGCCGACCTCGTCGATCACGGATTTCCCCTCATCGTCAAAGGCATGGACGTCGACGCCGAGGCACCGCGCCTGGATTTCGCCGGCATGAACCGGCAGCGTCGGCACCCCGCCGACAAAGGCGGAAGCGACATCCGTACCGCCGCTCTGCGACGTCACCCACATGTCCGGGTGCAGGTTTTCGAAGCACCATTCCATGTGCTCCGGCATCACCGGCGAGCCGCCGAGGAGAATGCTCTTCATCCGCTCGAGGTCGTAAAGCTTGTTGGGGACGATCCCTGACTTCATCTGTCCATTGAGAAAAGTCGGGCTTGCGCCGAAGAGCGTCATGCCCGTCTCCGCCGCCAGTTCCCACAACCTGTCCGGCTTCGGCGTCATCGGGTTGCCGTCGTAAAGAACCACCGCCGACCCCGCGACAAGCCCGGAAAGAAGGATATTCCACATCACCCAGCCCGTCGTCGTGAAGTAGAACATGCAGGAGGAGGGCTTCAGATTCAGGTGAAAATGCGTGAATTTCAGGGCTTCCAGCAGCACGCCGCCATGTCCGTGTACGAACGGTTTCGGCAGTCCCGTCGTCCCCGACGAATAGACGATCCACAAGGGATGATCGAAGCGCGTATCCTCGAAAACGAACTTCGCCTCGCTCACCGCCGGCCGCGAAGCCAGCTTCCCCCAGGCAATGGCGTCGGGCGTTACGGGCGTGCTGCCATAGTCCGGATCCGCACCCGTCACATGCACGACATGCTGCAGCGAGGGCAGGGCGTCGACCATCGCGCGGACCTCCGCCCGCCGGTCGAAATTCTTGCCGCCATAGCGGTAACTGTCTGTAGCGAAAAGGAGTTTCGGCGCGATCTGGCTGAAGCGGTCGATCACGCTCGCCGCCCCGAAGTCCGGCGAACAGCTCGACCACACCGCCCCGATGCTCGCCGTCGCGAAGAACGCAATCGCCGCTTCCGGCACGTTCGGCATGTAGGAAACCACGCGGTCGCCGGGTCCGATGCCGAGCTCGCGCAACGCCGTCGCCACCTTGAAGACCTGCGCCTTCAACTCGTTCCAGCCGATCTTCCGCGCCGCGCCTTCCTCGCCTGCCGCATAGATCGCGGTCTTGTCGCCGCTCCCCTTGGACAGAAGCGTCCGGATGTAATTCACCCGCGCGCCCGGAAACCATTCCGCGCCGGGCATTTTTTCGTCCCGCAACACACACTCGTAAGGCGTCGAGGAGCTGACGTCGAAATACCGCCACACCGCCTCCCAGAAGCCCGCTATGTCGTCGACGGACCATTGCCGCAACTCGTCATAGCTGCCGAACTTGTGTCCGCGCTCGTTGAGCCACGCGATGAAGGCGGTGACATTGGCATCGGCAACCATCTTGTCGGATGGCGACCACAGCAGGTCCCCCATATTGGCCATGCTTCTCTCCCCTGCGCGGCGCTGCATTTTATTGCGCGAATCCTAGTGAGCGGCAGCTCCGCCAACCCCACCCCATTGGGCGGCCCGCACCCGCGCCGCCGGCTCGAAAGAGAAGGCGCCGCACCCCGTTCGTGTAGTTCCGCCTCTTGCGGTCATCGCTCAAAGTCCACATCGGGTGGAGAAGCCGGGCACGCGAGAGAAGGTGCGCAGCGTTGTGATGCGGCGCAGCAAACTCGGGGGACGTGTCCGGATAATGCGTTGAATTACAAGCTTCTTTGCGCTGCTCCCGCGCCGCCATCCTTTAGGGCGGGGCGCGATCTGACCGCGTCACCCACCATTGTTGAAACGGTCGGAATCGGGGTTGCGAACCGATGAACAAGGCCGGAGGGGTGAGGGTGCGAAGGGTGAAGTTATCCCGACACGGATTGATTGCGGCCCGCGCGTTTGCGGCGCCCGCCATCGTGTCGAAAGCCTTTGAGGGGGAGTAGCGAGTGGAACGGTTGAGTGCGCGAATAGCCCGGGCCACGATGGCTCATCGCTGGCTGTCGCTTCTTGTCTTGATTGCGATCACGGGATTCTTCGCGGTTCAGCTCCGCAACGTCGAACTGCGGACGATCTTCAGCGACCTGCTGCCAAGCAACCATCCGTTCGTCCAGACCTACAAGGACCATCCCAACTTCGGCAACCCGCTCACCGTCACGATCATGGTGAAGCGGAAAGACGGCGACATCTACAACGCCGAGACGTTGCAGAAGGTCTGGGATCTGACGCGCGATGTCGATCTCACGCCCGCCGTCGATCACGACCAGATACTCTCCGTCGCCACCGAGAAGGCGCGTTATTCCGAGGCGACGCCGAACGGTATCGACTCCCGCCCCGTGATGGGAGATCACCCGCCGCGGACGGCGGCTGAAATCGCGGAGTTCCGCAGCCGCCTGCTGAAGGCGCCGAACGTTCGCACGTTCATGGTCTCCGAGGACGAAACGGCGACCCTCATCACCGCGACCTTCATTGAGCGCCTGCTCGACTACGGCGTGACGTTCGAGCACCTCGACAAGCTCGTGAAGGACGCCCGCGACGACAAGCACGATGTCTACATCGCCGGGCAGCCGATCCTCACAGGTTGGGTCTATTTCTACGAATGGCAGATGCTCGGCATCTTCGCCGTTACGGGTCTCGCATTGCTGGGCGCGTTGATTTTCTATATGCGCAACGTCGTCGGTGTCGTTGCGCCGCTGACGACAAGCCTTGTCGCTGCCGTCTGGGGATTTGGCTTTGTCGGCTGGCTCAATCAGCCCATCGAACCGCTCATCATGGTCGTTCCGCTACTGCTCGTGGCGCGCTCGTTCAGCCATTGCGTGCAGTTCATCGAGCGCTTCTACGAGGTTCTCCACCATGTGAAGAACCGTCGCCGCGCCGCCGAAATCTCGCTGAGCGTCATGATGGTGCCGGGCGTCCTCGGCATCACTACGGACGCAATCGGCCTCCTGTTGATCGGCGTCGCGCCCATCCCGGCGATGGAGCGTTTCGCGCTCTTCTGCGGCTTCTGGGCGATGATGCTGGTGCCGACCAACGTGCTGTTGACGCCGCTGCTCATCATGCTTCTGCCCGAACCGAAGAATGTGGGTCGTCTCGTCGGCGCCAACAAGGGAGAGGCGAAGCATGGCGGCATCAAGCTGCTGCTGCGCCTCATCGCGCATTTGTCCTTCGGTCCCCGGGCCTGGATCACGGCTGCGGCCCTCGTCGCGCTCACTGTCTTCAGCATCGGAAAATTGTCGGACCTGAAGATCGGCAACCCCGTCGAGGGAAGCAATCTCCTGTGGGAGGACTCCGAGTTCAATGTGGCTGTCTCCAATATCAACAGCCACTTTCCGGGCCTGAACACGCTGGAAATCATCTTCGAGTCGAAATCGCCCGACGACATGGAACGCGTCGTCCGCAAGGCGGAAACCGCGCTCACCATGCAGCGCCTTCAGCATCTGCTCGAGAGCCAGCCGAACCCGCCGGAAGCGTCGCTGTCGTTTGCCGACTATCTGCCAGAGGCAAATCGTCTCTTCAGCGGCGGCAATCCGAAATGGGCGCCTCTCGACCACGACGATGCCGCCGTCAGCGCCGCAGCCGGCGCCCTGATGGTCGGCACCGGGCCGAAGGCCTTTCTCCATGTGACGGATTTCGAGCAGCGCAATGGCACCGTGTCCCTCTGGTACAAGGACAACAAGCAGGACACGGTCGACGGGGCCCTGCGCCAGGCGCGGGCGGCGCTCGAGATCATCGGCACCGAATACGACGATTTCCGCATCAGGCTCGGCAGCGGCACGATCGCCCTCCAGCAATCGATCAACGACACGGTCGACAGCTATCAGTGGATCATCCTCGGCCTGTTGAACGCCGTCATTCTGGTGACCTGCAGCATCGCCTATCGCTCGGTGGTCGCCGGTATTCTCCTGCTCATCCCCGTCAACCTGTCGAACCTCTTTCTCGCAGCGGTCATGACGGAAATGGGCATCGGCCTCGACGTCAACACATTGCCGATCGCCGCCATTGGCGTCGGCGTGGGCATCGACTACGGAATTTATCTTCTGAGCCGCATCTACGAGGAATACCAGATGCGGAAGGACATGGCGCTCGCCATTCTCACGGCAGTCACGACGACGGGCAAAGCCATCTTCTTCACGGCCACCATCGTACTCATCGGCATCCTGCCCTGGTACTTCCTGTCGGCGCTCAAGTTCCTCGCCGACATGGGCCTGCTGCTCGTCATGGTCATGCTTATCAACATGGTCATTGCGCTCATCGTTGTGCCGCTGCTCGTCTGGTTGATCCGGCCGCGCTTTATCGAATCCACGGAACTGCTTGTGAGCGAGGGCGTCGACCTCGAAGCCCTCGCATCCGAAAACTCTGACGAAAATCTCCGCGCAAAGGCTGCGGAGATGGTGAAGCACCCGACAAACGAAGTGGTTGAGGTGGTCCCGCTCCGGCCATAAGCCGGCGGGTTCCTGTCCTACTGGGAGGAGGAAGGAAATGCGAATTCGAAAATACGACAGCGATTTCTCGCGGCGCGCTTTTCTTGAAAAGTCGCTGAAGGGAGTGGCGGCGGCGGGGGTGCTGGCGCCCCTCTGGCCGGAGATTGCGCGCTCGGGCACGATCGACAAGGTCTACCCCGACGAACTCCTCTCGATCGAGCTCTATACAAAAGGGCAGGTCAAACCGGGAGACGTCATCACGGCCGACAACGTGGAGGTGGTGAAGGACCTGCTCGATCCCATCGCCTACCGCCAGGTCAAGGAGATGGGCCGCCGCATCAACATCGTCGAAACCACGACCGATGTGACGAAGCTCTATCCCCACGAATACATGGAAGCGACGCTGCGTAATGCGGGCCGCGCAAAATTCGACGCCAATGGCAACGTCGTAACCGATGACGGCAAGCCCTGGATCGGCGGCAATCCGTTCCCGAATGCGCAGACCGGCGAGGAGGCTTTCGCCAATCTCACCATGTCTTGGGGCCGCCACGACGAATCCGTTTATGCCGTGCGCGACTGGGACATCTCGCCGAACGGCACGCTCTCCTACCAGTATGACTTCATCTGGGCGGAGCAGAACACGGTCGGCCTCGTCAACAAGCCGTCGCCCTATCAGGCGGGCGATGAAGACAAGCTGCGTTATCAGGCGGTCTGGTTTACCTCGCCGACCGACGCGAAAGGCACGGCCTTCCTCAACACCTGGCACTACGACCAGAGGAAGTTCCCGGAGCTTCTCGGCTATCTGCCGGCCTTCAAGCGTGTCCGCAACTTCCCGACAAACCAGCGCTTCGAGCCGCTTGTGCCCGGCATCACGATCTTTCTTTCGGATGCGTGGGCGGCCGGCGACCCGATGCTGACCTGGGGCAACTACAAGGTGATCGGTACGAAGCCGCATCTCGGTGCCGTCTCGGGCAACTGGACGGGCAAGCGCAATCCGAACTGGGAGCGTGAAGTTCACGGCGGTCCGAAGGATCAGACCTTCTTCGAGGACTACAAGGAACTGGTGCCGGAAGTCCTCGTCGTCGAGGCGGAGCCGATCGGCTATCCGCGCGCGCCGGTGAGCAAGAAGCGCGTCTATATCGACGTCCGCAACATGATGTTCGTGTCCTATCTCACATACGACCGTCGCGGCGAAATCTGGAAGTCGTTCGAACCGGCCTTCAGCCAATACCAGGACGGCGATGCGGCGTACATGGATGGCGCTCATCCGCTCTGGTCGTGGACGCATGTGCACAGCCACGACGTGCAGACAAACCGCATGAGCCGCTTCGTCCAGGCGAAGCAGATCACCGGCGGCTTTGGCCCCGAATACAACATCGGACCGAGCATCTACGACAAGTACCTGACGGCGCAGGCGATCCGCCGCTTCGGCACATAAAAGCCGGGTCGCGGGGGCGCCGGCGAAAAGGCCGGCGTCCCCTTGTCCTCGGGAGGAAGATAGATGTTGAGAAAATTTGCTGCCGCAGGTCTCGTTCTGGCGCTGCTGCCCGCATTCGCGGCGCTGGCCGCGACCGACGATCCATACCTCCGGTATCGCGGTACGCCGCATGACGTGCTTTTCGACGTAGTATTCGACGGCTCGTCGGGCATGGCGGTGGGCGGCGGCGGCACCGTGCTCGCGAGCGAGGACAGCGGCCGCAATTGGTCGCATCACGTACGGCCCGAGACCGATCTCGCCTTGCTGGGCGTGGCGGCCGCGGGTGGCCGGCGCTTCATCGTCGGTCAGTCTGGACAGATATTCCGTCTGGACGGCGCCGGATGGACCACGCTCGAAAGCGGCACGGACGCACGTCTCTTCGCGGTAGCTCTGGGCGAAGGCGGACTTGTCGCGGCCGTCGGCGGCTTCGGCACAATCCTCGTTTCGCGCGACAACGGCGCGCATTGGTCGGCCGCTGAACTCGACTGGATGCCGATCGTCGACGATTACGTCGAGCCGCATCTCTATGCGGTCCAGATCGTCGGCAACGTCATCACCGTCGGCGGCGAATTCGGCTTGATACTCCGCTCCTCCGATGGCGGTACCTCATGGACCGTCGCGCACAAGGGCGAAGCGTCGATCTTCGACTTTACGATAGATGAGAAAGGCCGTGGCATCGCCGTCGGTCAGGAGGGCCTCGTTCTCGCCACCACCGATAGCGGTGCGAGCTGGCGCGAGCGGGAGCGGCTTTCCGATACGAATTTGCTGGGTGTCTGGCAGTCCGGCACGCGCGCCTTCGCCGTCGGTATTCGCGGCGCTTACTCAAGCCACGATGGCGGCCGCACCTGGAAGCCGGTGGCGCGCAGCGACATTGAAACCGGCTGGTATCAGGCGGTCGCATCCTCGACGGCTCGAGACAAGCCGGTGCTTGTCGGTCATCGAGGACGAATTCTGGAAATGGATGAATGAGCCGTATGACGGCTTGAGGATGGTTCCAACCCGTTTCGGGTTATCCAAGGGAGGGGAGAAGATGTCTCGTAAAATTATCGAGGCCGCAGGGGGGCTTCTGGCTGGCGTGGCGCTCACGGTGGCGTTCACGGCAAGTGCAGGTGCTGCCGACTTCAACGTTCAGGGCTTCATCCGGCAGGAGCCGGCGATCAAGCTCACGGACGAAGAGAACCCGTATAATCAGCAAGGCAATCTCTACAACGGCGTGACCGTCACGCAGGACTCGACCTTGTTGGGTGGCGGCGTCACCACGACGACACGGCCGATCGACCGCGCCGACAATACCTTCAATCTGATGGCGACGCGTCTCGAGGTCGATTTCCAGGCCAACTTCAACGAGAACTGGAACGGTTTTGCCCGCTTGCGCGGTTACTTCCAGCCCGACATCTTCGACAGCTATGGCGATCCCGAGTTCTTCGAGACGCCGTTCTGGAGCGGCGGCCGGGCGACATTCCTGGAGACCAACGGCAAAAACTACATGGTCGACTTGCCGGCGCTCTATCTCGATTATTCGGAGGGCCCGCTCTGGATCCGTATGGGCAACCAGCAGATCGCCTGGGGTGAATCCCTGTTCTTCCGCGTCCTCGACGTGCCGAATGGCCTCGATTTGCGGCGCCACCTTCTGCTTGATCTGGTCGCTGAGGAATTCGCCGACGAGCGTGTAGCGTCGCCCGGTGTACGCGGTTCCTACCGCGTGTCGAACGACATCGAGATCGAAGCCTTCACGCAGCTTTTCAATCCGTCGATCCTCGCGAACCCGGACACGCCTTATAACGTCATCCCTTCGCAGTTCACGATTCACCAGCAGGAGGGTTTCGACGACGCTGAGGGCGCAATGAATGTCGGCGGCCGTATCCAGGCGCAGCTCGGCGGTGTCGCCCTGCAAGCGATTGCGGTCAACCGGCGCAATCCGGACGGCGTCTTCCACTGGACGGACTCCGGCGATCCGGTGTTGGGAGGGACGCCGTTCTCCATGAGTTCGACGGGCGTGTACTCTGCGGAGGAATGGTTCACCTACGCAGGCATGGCCCGCCTCAACGGGTTTACCGGCTTCAATACGGCGGTCCGCGAGTTCCAGCCGGCGACCGGTGGCCTTGGTGCAGCTGAAGTGCCAAATCAGACGCTGGCGGCTGCGGAGCTCGACCTGTTTTTCCAACTTCTTGGCCCGCTCCGCGGTCACATTGCACGCGTCTACCAGCGTGAGAACATCTTCGGTCTCGGTGCGAACTATGTCGTGAGTGCCGGCTCGGACTCCTTCTTCGACCAGCTCGTGATCCGGAGCGAACTCACCTACACGCCCGACAAGGAGTTCACCAGTCCCGACCTGAGCCGAAACCACATTGTCGAGGACGAGTACGTCGCTTCGCTGGTCTTCGAGAAGTATCACCGCTTCTCGCAGGAGTTTCCGGCGACCTTCATGGTGCTGCAGTATCTCTTCAAGTCGGAAAGCGACATGTTCGGCCGTCATCTCAGCGGCATGGGGGCAACCGGAAACCGCACCAGCGGCCTGCCGGATGGCGAGAGCTCGTTCAATGCCGTCGCCTTCGCACTTCAGCAGCCTTTCCCGAACCTCATCTGGCGGGCCGATTTCTCGGTTCTCTACGATGTGAAGGGCGGCGCGCTGATACAGCCGGGCCTGAAGTGGAAGCCGAACGAAGCATGGACGGCTGAAGTCTTCGCCAACGTCACACTGAGCGACGGCGGCAATGACGACATCGTCGATACGATCGATTGGGCCGATGAACTGACATTCCGCATTACCTATCAGTTCTGACAGTCTCCGATCGACGTAAGCTCCGTCCGGAGCGCCGGTGCGGACCGCGCAAGACCGTTACAGGATGCGGTATTGCGCGGTCACCCCCAAAAGCGCGCACTGGCGCTCCGGACGGTTGCCATCCGCCTGACCGGCGGCGGCAGCATCCGGCGGAGAAGATGATGCATATTCGGCGCTACACGCATGATTATTCGCGGCGCATCTTCCTGCAGCGGCTCGCAACGGGCATCGTGAGCCTCGGCGTCACGGCCCCGCTCTGGCGGACGCTGGAGGCTCATGGTGACGCCTCGCGCGCCTACCCGGAAGAACTTCTTTCCATCGAGGCCTACACGAAGGGCGCCGTCTCGACCGGCGGTCGCATCGATGCCGGCAATGTCGATCTCGTGAAGGACCTGCTCGATCCCATTCGTTACCGGCAGATCAAGGAAATGGGCCGCGTGCTGGAAGTCGTCGAGACGACGACGGATCTCATGCAATTGAGCCCGTGGGAATATCTGGAGGCAACGCTCCGCAACAAGGGCAAGGCGCGTTTCGATGCGACGGGCAATGTCGTCACGGCAGATGGCGAGCCCTGGATCGGCGGCAATCCGTTTCCCGATCCGAAAACCGCATTGGAAATATTCGCCGGCCTCACGCTCAGTTGGGGCCGCCACGACATCTCCGTCTACGCGACGAAGGAGTACGATCTGGCCCCGGGCGGGACCGTCGACTACACATATGAATCCATCTGGGCCGAACTCGCGCCCGTCGGCCGCGTCTCTGTCGATCCCATGCCTTACTGGCCAGAGTATCGCGACAAGCTCCGTTTTCAGTCGGTGGCCTTCACGCATCCCAATGAGGAGAAGGGCACGTCCTTCCTCAATATCTGGCCCTACGACCAGAACGAATTTCCGGAACTCTACGGGTACCTGCCCGCATTCAAACGGATTCGCCGCTTCCCGACCAATCAGCGCTTCGAGCCGCTCATCGCCGGCTCGACGATGTATCTCTCGGACGCATGGGCAGCCGGCGACCCGCTGCTTACCTGGGGCAACTACCGGCTGGTGCACCAGGGCCCGGCACTTGCCGCTCTCTCCGAAGGGTGGGAAGCCGATCATCCGAACTGGGAGCACGAGACGCATGGCGGTCCGAACGGCGTCAGCTTCTGGAACACGAAAGTCCAGCTTGTGCCGGAGGCGCTCGTCGTCGAAGCGGAACCGGTAAAGTTTGCGCGTGCGCCGGTCGGCAAGAAGCACGTCTGGTTCGACGCCCGGACGATGCTGCCCTTCGTGATGGTCTCCTTCGACCGCAAAGGCGAGGTGTTCCGCTCGTTCGACGGTGCCTTTTCGCTCTACAAGAAGGGCCAGTCGGCGGTCATGGATGGCACACATCCCTACTGGTCATGGACACATGTCCATGCCCACAACATCCAGACCAACAGGATCACGCGCCTGGAACAGGTGAACCGCATCAGGGGCGGTCACACGATGATGGTCAATGACCAGTCCGCATTCGACCGCTACCTGACGACGAGTGCGCTCCGCCGTCTCGGTATGTGAAACCTATCTTTTGGGTTCGATGCGCAACACGCTGCCGTTCTCGCCATCGGTCACCAGGTAGAGATAGCCGTCGGGACCTGTGCGGACTTCCCGAATTCGCTGGCCCAGTTCGCCGAAAAGCTCTTCCTGGCCGACCGGCTTGCCGTCCTCCATGTCGACGCGGCGCAGATGCTTGGCCGCCAGTGCCCCGACGAACAGATCGCCGTCCCATTCGGGAAAGACGTCGCCGCGATAGATCGTGAAACCGGCAGGTGCGATCGATGGCGTCCAGTGGAGCAAGGGCTGCTCCATTCCGTCATATTCCGTATAGGGCGAAATGCGGGCGCCGGAATAATCCAGACCATAGGTGATGACCGGCCAGCCGTAATTCTTGCCGGGCTCGATGATGTTGATCTCGTCGCCGCCCCGCGGTCCGTGTTCATGTTCGTAGACGATGCCCGACGCTTCGTCACGGAGAATGCCCTGTGCGTTGCGATGGCCATAGGTCCATATCTCCGCGCGGGCTCCTTCTCGGCCGACAAAGGGATTGTCTTCGGGCACGCTGCCGTCACGGTTGATGCGAACGATCTTGCCGAGGTCGGCATCGAGCTTCTGCGCCTGCTCGCGATAGTCGAACCCGTCGCCAACGGTTATCAGAAGCGTTCCATCCGGCAGGAAGAGCATCCGTCCGCCGTAATGGACGGGCGTGTCCTTCGTCGGTTGCGCGTCGAAAATCACATTGAGGTCGCTGAGCGTCGACCCGTCGAAATGCGCTCGGGCGACGCGGGTTCCGTTCTTGCCCGGCGTGCCGTGCGCATAGGAAAGATAGACGAGCCCGTTCTCCGCGAAGGCCGGGTCGAGCAGGACGTCGAAAAGCCCGCCCTGACTTTCGAAATAGACTTCCGGCACGCCGCCGATCGGGTCGGGCGACAACACGCCGCCCCGGACAAGCCGGATGTTCCCCGGCAGTTCGACAATGAGCGCGGAGCCGTCCGGCATGAAGGTGAGGCTCCACGGGTGGTCGAGCCCTTCAGCGACGGAGACAACCTCATAGGCAGCCGAAGTCTCTTGCGCGCGGACAGATGCCACGCCGCCGCCGACCGCCATGAGCAGAAAAACCGCAATTGTAGTCCATGTCCGTTCCCGCTTCGTCATCGGCTGTTTCCCGTCCCATCCGCTGTTATTCTGTGTAATCATACAGCGAGAAGACGCTCGAAAGAAATCGGTGGGGACGGGGAATGCAGATCGGCAAGATTGTGCTGGCGTTTGTTCTGGCGGTGGTCGTAACCACCGTGCTGGGTTCCATCGCTCATACGCAGTTCGTCCTTGCGGGCCTCGCGGACGTCGGAGCCGACGTCTCCCTGTCTGACCGGCTTTCAATGACTGCGCACGACATCGTCGGCATGGGCCCGCTTTACGGGGCGATCATCGGCCTCGGATTTGTCGTGGCGATGCTTGCGGGCGCACTCGTCTTTCGGCTCGCGGGCACCCAGCGTACCCTGATCTATGTGGTGGCGGGTGCCGCCGCCGTCGCGGTCGCCCTCACGACCATGGGAATCGTCTACGACATCACGCCGATTGCCGGGGCGCGGTCGACGCTGGGCTTCGTAACGCAAATGGTGGCCGGCGCATTGGGCGGGTTCGCTTTCGCCCGCGTTTCGCGGTAGCCCCCGCGAGTCGGCTTCCCGTGCCGCCCATGCCTCATCCTGCGGCACCCATGCCTCTTCAAACATCACCACATGCGGCGAAAGGGTCACCGGACACGAAAGTTCGCCGTCGGACGGTCGACAACGGTTGCCTTGTCGAGCCAATCCGTGCAGCCTTTGTGGCTGACGCTGCGGGGGGCGGATAATCTGGCTGTCGATGCCGATTCTGCCGGCCCGATCTTCAGTTCGAGTGGAAGCAGGAAATTGCCGAAAGCCGCAAGAGCATACGTCCGATATGTCGATGCCGTGAATCGCGTTGTTGGCCGGATCGTCATGTATCTGATCTTCGTGATGATCGGCATTCTGCTCTACGCATCCATCTCCCGGACCATGTTCAACATGCCCATCAGCTGGGCGATGGAGATGGGCCAGTTTCTGCTCGCCGCCTATTACCTTCTCGGCGGCGGTTACTCCCTTCAGATCAATTCGCATGTGCGGATGGACCTTCTGTATGGCCGCCTGTCGCCGCGAAAGATGGCGTTCACCGACACGATCACGGCATTCTTTCTCGTCTTTTATCTGACGGTCCTGCTCATCGGCGGCATATCGAGCACCGAATACGCCATTACTTATCAGCAGGTGAACTACACCTCATGGGGTCCGCTGCTCTGGCCCATCAAACTCATCATGACGGTAGGCATCGCGCTCATGTTGTTGCAGGCCATAGCCATTTTCTTCAAGGACCTGGCTAGAGTGCGCGGCGAGGAAGTCGCATGAGCTACGAACTCATTACCCTGCTCATGTTCTCGTCCTTGATGGTGATGCTGCTTACCGGGCAGCGCGTCTTCGGCGCCATCGGTTTCGTTGCGGCCGGCGCGGCGCTCCTTCTGTGGGGCGACGGCGCCGTCGAGATGCCGTTCAACGCAAGTTTCCAGGTGCTGAACTGGTATCCGCTGCTGACTCTGCCGCTCTTCATATACATGGGTTACATGCTCGCGGAGTCGGGCATCGCCAACGACCTCTATCGCATGTTCCACGTTTGGATGGGTCCCGTTCGCGGCGGTCTCGCTCTCGGCACCATCGGTCTCATGGTCATCATCTCGGCGATGAACGGTCTCAGCGTCGCCGGCATGGCGATCGGCGCGAGCGTTGCGCTGCCGGAATTGCTGCGCCGCGGCTACGACAAGGTCATGGTCACGGGCGTCATTCAGGCGGGCAGCTCGCTCGGCATTCTCATTCCGCCAAGTGTTGTTCTCGTTCTCTATGCGATGATCGCGCGCCAGCCCGTTTTGCAGCTTTGGCTCGCCGGTGTATTGCCCGGGCTGCTCATGGCGTCGCTGTTCGCCCTCTACATCTATATCCGATGCCGGAGAAATCCGAAGCTCGGCCCGCCGCTCCCCAAGGAGGAGCGCGACCTCATTACATGGCCGGAAAAATTCCGGCTGCTGCGCGCAGGCATTGCGCCCTTCGTGATTTTCGCGACCATGATGGGGCTTTTTCTCACCGGCATCACGAGCCTCGTCGAAAGCTCCGCCGTCGGCGCGACCGGCGCCACGCTGGCCGCGCTCTTCAAGCGCCGTCTCACATGGCGCGTGATGGACGACACGATGCGGCAGACGCTCAGCATCACCTGCATGTTCATGTTCATCATTCTGGCCGCGCTCTGTTTCGGTGCGGTCTATGACGGACTCGGCGCCAAGAACGCCATCAGGGTCCTGATGCTGGAAACCTGGGACCTCACGCCCTGGGAAATCCTCATCATGATGCTGGTGTCCTTCGTCATACTCGGCATGTTTCTCGACGACACGGCCATGCTGGTGATCGTCGCCCCCCTCTACATACCGCTGGTCCTCAGCATGGGGTTCAGCCCCATATGGTTCGGCGTCCTTTATGTGATCACCTGCCAGGTCGCCTACATAACCCCGCCATTTGGCTACAATTTGTTCCTTATGCGGGCTATGGCGCCGCCAGAGATAACGCTTGTCGACATCTACCGCTCAATCGTACCGTTCGTGGGGATCATGTTGGTTACGATTGCGATTGTAATGGCGTTTCCGCAGATCGCCCTGTGGCTTCCGGAAATGTATTCCGGGCGATAGGGGATAACGCCCTGCGGGCAACATTAGGCAGTAAGCGGATTTTCTTCGTGCGAGAGGGCCGGGTCTGGCTGGGGCTGGATACGACCCGAAACATCAGAGAAGAAGGAGCCCTTCCATATGACTGACCATCCGAAGATAAACAAACGCGACTTTTTGAAGAAAGCCGGTGTCGCCGCCGTCGGTGCCGGCGCACTTGCCGCGCCCAACGTTGTCCGTGCGCAGGCGCCGATCAAATGGCGTCTTCAAACCTATGCCGGCGCTTCGCTTGCCGAGCATGTCATCAAGCCGTCGATCGATGCGTTCAACAATGCCGCCAACGGCGAAATGGTGATCGAACTCTATACCGCCGACCAGCTTGTGCCGCAGGGCGAGCTTTTCCGCGCCGTGCAAAATGGCACCATCGACGCGGCACAGAGCGACGACGACAGCATGGCTGCGCCGATCGACGTGTCGGTGTTCGGCGCCTACTTCCCCTTCGCTTCGCGCTACAGCCTCGACGTCCCCGTGCTGTGGGAATGGTATGGCTTGCGCGAAATCTGGGAAGAAGCATACGCCGAGGTGCCAGGCGTGACCTGGCTCAGCACTGGCTCGTGGGACCCCTGCAACTTCGTCACGACGAAGCCGATCCGCTCTGTCGCCGATCTCAAGGGTCTGCGCGTCTTCACCTTCCCGACGGGCGGCAAGTTCCTCGAGCGTTTCGGCGTCGTGCCGGTCACGCTGCCGTGGGAAGATATCGAAGTCGCCATCCAGACCAACGAGATCGACGGCGTCGCCTGGTGTGGCGCGACCGAGACCTATACCGTCGGCTGGGCGGACATCACCAAATACTATCTGACGAACAACATCTCCGGTGCATGGGCCGGCTCCTACATCGCCAATACCCAAAAATGGGAAGCATTGCCCGAGCATCTGAAGACGCTGTTCAAGCTCAGCATGGACAGTTCGCACTATTACCGCCAGCACTGGTATTGGTGGGGTGAGGCGCACTACCGCACCACGGGCGGCAAGCTCGAACTCACCACGATCCCGGAAGCGGAGTGGGCGACCATCGAAACCGAGGCGCTCAAGTTCTGGGACGAAGTCGCCCAGAAGAGCCCGCGCAACGCGAAGGTCGTTGAGATTCTGAAGAAGTATGCGGACACGATGAAAAAGGCCGGCGCGCCCTACCGCTACGGCTAGGCGCAGTTGGACGATTGATCTCACGGGCTCCATCGGCGGCATTATCCGAAGATGGAGCCCGTTCGATTCCTGCTCTCGATCGCGCTCGCCCTATGCGGTGCGCGAAGTGCCAAAAAGCCCCGATTATCGGAAGGTTATTTTAAAGTGGCTGGGGGACTAGGATTCGAACCTAGATAGGCAGAGTCAGAGTCTGCAGTCCTACCATTAGACGATCCCCCAAAAAGCGCCGGATTCGACCCGGTTTCCATACAGTTGAAACCGGATCGCCGCGCATTTGGTTGCGCGCGCGGAAACTAGTCGCCGGTCTCCCGTTCGTCAACACTTTGGGCGCTTCATTGAGACCGGGGCCGTGTCCTTTACCCCACGGCTCAGGCTGCTAGACTGGCTGCAACTGAAATATAGGGAATCCGGTAGGAAGCGCGCTCAGTATTTGCTGTCGCCTGCGCTGCCCGGGTCAGAATAGCGTGCACCATAAAGGTGACAGCGGTTTGAACGGCCCTGGCGGGGCCGCTGCCGCTCCAGAAGGGGTGCTGAAGCCCCCGCCCGCCGCAAACGAGCCTTCCGGCGAACCGGAAGCAGGGGAAGTGCGTGAACGCCCTGCCGCCGTCGATGGAGAGCCCAAACGCCGCCGCAGGCGTGGCCGCCGGGGCAGAGGCCTGGCGAAGGCGCATACTGCAAGACAGTCCGGCCGCGAAGCTCGCGCTGAAAGCCCGAAGCCGTCTTCCGCCGTCGCGCCTGACCTCCGGCACCGGCGGCCCGCGGCCGATCCATCCGATACGCTCTACGCTGCGCTCGATCTTGGCACCAACAATTGCCGTCTGCTGATCGCGCGCCGCTCGCCTGACGGCTTCAAGGTCGTCGATGCCTATTCCCGGATTGTTCGTCTGGGGGAGGGGCTCGCGCATACCGGTACGCTGGGCGACGCGGCAATGTTGCGTGCGATCGATGCGCTCAGGATTTGCTCGGACAAGATGACCCGTCGCGGCGTCACGCGTGCGCGCATGATCGCCACTGCCGCCTGCCGCACGGCCTCGAACGGTTCGGTCTTTATCGACCGGGTGAAGAAGGAGACCGGCCTTTCACTCGAAATCGTATCCACGGAGGACGAGGCGCGTCTTGCCGTCGCAGGCTGCGCGCCGTTGCTCGACCGGACCTGTTCCTCCGCGCTTGTCTTCGATATAGGTGGTGGTTCGACGGAACTCATCTGGGTCAAGATGGACGGCGCCGCTCCCGAAGGCAACGACAGGCGCGCTTCCCGCACCTCCATAGGCGATTGGGTATCGCTGCCCTGCGGCGTCGTCACGCTGGCCGAACGCCACGGTGGCATCGATGTGCCGGGAGAGGTCTACGACCGGATGGTGGATGAAGTGGCGGACCGGTTGCGGCCTTTTCTCGATCGCGTGAAGGCGGCCACGACCTGGCCGGAGAACGGACAGGATTTCCATCTGCTCGGCACGTCCGGCACGGTCACGACGATTGCCGGCGTCCATCTGGGACTGAGCCGGTATGACCGCACGCGCGTCGACGGCATCTGGATATCGCCGGTCGACGTTCGGCGCGTCACGCGCTCGCTGCTCGACATGGACTATGCGCGTCGCGCCGCCCATCCTTGCGTAGGGCAGGAGCGTGCCGACCTTGTTCTGGCCGGCTGCGCCATCTTCGAGGCCATTGCCCGCGCCTGGCCAGCCGACCGGCTTCGCGTTGCCGACAGGGGCCTTCGCGAAGGCATCCTGATGTCGCTGATGGACGCGGACACGGCGCGCCGCCGCCGTCGCAGGCGTCGCCGGAGATCGGAACGGGCCGAAGCCGCACCTGGCGCATAGTGACTGGAAAGAACATGACCGACAGCGGAAAGACCGGCGGCAAGGGAGGTAAGGGAGCGGGCAGCGGAGCCCGCGCCCTGAAGGTGCGCGTCAAGACGGCGCGCAAGCGCAGCAATTCCTCTACGCGCTGGCTGCAGCGACAGCTCAACGATCCTTACGTCCATGCAGCAAAACGCGAAGGTTATCGTTCCCGGGCCGCCTTCAAGCTCATCGAGATGGACGACAAATACCGCTTCCTGAAACCCGGCGGCCGCGTGGTCGATCTCGGCTGCGCGCCGGGCGGCTGGTGCCAGGTTGCTGTCGCGCGCGTGAAGGCGGAAACTGGCGGTGCGGGGGCCGATGGGCGGCACGGCCGCGTCATCGGCCTCGACTATCTGGAGATGGACCCCGTTCCGGGGGCGACCATCCTTCAGCTCGACTTCCTGACAGAAGGGGCGGACGACCGCGTGAAGGAGCTTCTGGCGGGCGAGGCGGATGTCGTCCTCTCCGACATGGCGGCCCCCACCACCGGCCACAAGCAGACCGACCACATGCGTATCATGTCGCTCTGCGACATTGCCGCCCACTTTGCCATCGAAGTTCTGGCGCCCGGCGGCACCTTTCTCGCCAAGGTGTTACGCGGTGGAACGGAGAATGAGCTTCTGGCCATGCTCAAGCATCACTTCCAGACCGTCCGGCATGTAAAGCCCAAGGCCAGCCGCGCCGATTCGGCTGAGATGTACGTTCTGGCCCAAGGCTTTAAGGGCCGCCCTGAAAGTATTGTCGAAGAAGGCGAATGATTGTTTTGGTGCGATGCGATATGCGCCTTTGCTTTCCCCGATATAGGTGTTAAAAGCCAGCGCCAACACACGATCAAGTGGCTCAGCATACCGGGCCCAGGAGGTTGGCAGCATGATCCGCGAAGCACTAACATTCGACGATGTTCTCTTGCTGCCTGCTGCCTCCTCGGTCCTGCCAAGCCAGGCAGATACGCGCACCCGCCTGACGAAGTCGATCAGCCTCGGCATCCCCATCATTTCCGCCGCCATGGACACGGTCACCGAGGCTCGCCTCGCCATTGCCATGGCCCAGGCCGGCGGTATCGGCGTTCTTCACCGCAATATGGATGCCGACGTGCAGGCCGAGCATGTCCGTCAGGTGAAGAAGTTCGAAAGCGGCATGGTGGTGAACCCCGTCACTATTGAACCGGACGCGACGCTCGCCGACGCCTTCGCACTGATGGAGCGCCACGGCATTACTGGCATTCCGGTGGTAGAACAGTCCGGAAAGCTCGCCGGCATCCTCACCAATCGCGACGTCCGCTTCGCCACCAACATGAACGAGCCCGTCCGTAATCTGATGACGAAGGAAAACCTCGTCACGGTCAGCGATGGTGTGAGCCAGGACGAGGCCAAGCGTCTTCTCCACAAGCACCGCATCGAAAAGCTGCTGGTGGTGGACGACGCCTATCGTTGCGTCGGGCTCATTACCGTTAAGGACATCGAAAAGGCGCAGCTTCACCCGAATGCCGCCAAGGACGAGCAGGGCCGTCTACGCGTTGCCGCCGCGACGACCGTCGGCGACGAAGGTTTCGCCCGCTCGGAAGCGTTGATTGCCGCCGGCGCCGATGTCATCGTGGTCGACACCGCGCATGGCCATTCCAGCCGGGTTTCGGAGGCCGTCCTCCGCATCAAGAAGCTCTCCAACAACACGCAGGTCATTGCGGGCAACGTCGCAACCGCCGACGCCGCGAAATCGCTGATCGACGCGGGCGCCGACGCGATCAAGGTCGGCATCGGCCCCGGCTCCATCTGCACCACACGCATCGTCGCCGGCGTCGGCGTACCGCAACTCACCGCCATCATGGATGTTGCCGAAGCCGCGCAGAAAACCGGCACCCCCGTCATCGCCGATGGCGGCATCAAGTTTTCCGGCGACCTTGCCAAGGCGATCGCGGCCGGCGCCGATTGCGCGATGCTGGGTTCCCTCTTTGCGGGCACCGAGGAAAGCCCGGGCGAGGTCTTCCTTTTTCAGGGCCGCAGCTACAAGGCCTATCGCGGCATGGGCTCGGTCGGCGCCATGGCTGTCGGTTCGGCGGACCGCTACTTCCAGCAGGACGTAAAGGATTCACTGAAGCTCGTCCCGGAAGGCATTGAAGGACAAGTCCCTTACAAGGGACCGGTTGCCGCGATCATCCACCAGCTCGTCGGCGGTCTCCGCGCCGCCATGGGATACACGGGCAACGCCACGCTGAAGGAATTCCAGGAGAAAACGGAATTTGTCCGCATCTCTTCTGCAAGCCTTCGCGAAAGCCATGTCCATGACGTGACGATCACCCGCGAGGCCCCCAACTATCCGGGCGGTGGAAGCTGATCGTGCTCGCCGCACAGGGCCGCGCATCATGACGCCCGGCGCACGTCTTCAATCCGCGATAAGCGTCCTCAACGACATCTTCCAGAGTGGCCGCCCTGCGGATCGTGTCTTCGATACCTGGGCGCGCTCCAACCGCTACGCCGGCTCGAAGGACCGCGCGGCGGTGAGCGATCTCGTCTTCACTGTTCTCCGCCGCCGTGCCGAATTGTCCGCTGCCATCGGTGGCGAGGATGCGCGTCTGCTCGCCTTTGCCGCGCTTGCCCTTGTCGAGGGGCAGGGCGTCGACGCTGTCGCCGCACTCGCCGACGGCGCGCGCCATGCGCCGGAACCTCTGGGAGAGGAGGAACGGCGAATACTTTCCGCCGCAGCTCTGCCGGGCGAAGGCGCTGCGTGCTGGATCGAATTCAATTACCCCGAATGGCTTCACCCGGAACTGGAAGCCGCCTTCGGCTCCTCGCTCGGACAGGAGATGGCGGCGCTGATGGGACGCGCGCCGACGGACCTTCGCGTCAACACGTTGAAGACGACGCGCGAAAAGGCACTGGCGTCGCTGACCGCTGAGGGCCTTTCCGCCGAGCCGACGCCTTGGTCACCTTGGGGGCTCCGGCTCACCTCGCGCGGCAACGTGCTCGGCCTCGCCAGCTTCCGCGACGGTGCGATCGAGATACAGGATGAGGGCTCGCAGCTCGCCTGCCTGCTCGCGGGTGCGGCGCCTGGCGAACAGGTTGTCGATCTCTGCGCCGGCGGCGGAGGCAAATCGCTGGCGCTCGCCGCCATGATGAAGAATCACGGCCAGATCTACGCCTGCGATACCGACGCCCGCCGCCTTGGCGGCCTGATCCCCCGTGTCCGCCGTGCCGATATCCGCAATCTCCAAACCAGGGCACTTGGCCCTTGTGTGCAGGATACGCCGGACGGAGACCTCGCCGACCTCGAATCGCGCGCGGATTGTGTTCTCGTCGATGCGCCCTGCAGCGGCACCGGCGCCTGGCGGCGAAGCCCCGATGCTCGCTGGCGCCTGAACCCGGAAATGCTCGCCGGTTATCGGGCGGCGCAGGCAGAGGTGCTGGCGCGCGGCGCCCGTCTCGTCCGTCCCGGAGGCAGGCTTGTCTACGTCACCTGTTCCCTGCTCCCGTCGGAAAACGAGAAGCAGGTCGAGGCTTTCCTTGCCGCCCATCCGGCCTTCGCGCCGCAGCCCTGGGCGCCCCTCTGGCCGGAGCCGGTGTCGGTCCCGCCTGCGCCGTCCGGCAATTGGCTCCGCCTCACGCCGGCCACGACCGGAACCGACGGTTTCTTCGTCGCCATTCTGCGCCGGGAGGTTCAGCCATGAGGCGCCGCCGCATCGGGCTTGACGGTTTCCGGCAGGGATGGTCTATCGAAGCTCGTACCCTTCACGGGCCTGGACGTATGGCGGCCGCTTTTCTCCACAGGATTTTCAGTTCCGCGCATGTGCCGGTGTGGCTCGTGCTGACGGCTGCGCTGTGCGTACCCCTGCAAGCCCACGCGGTCGACGCGCGCTCCGAGCGCGCTTCGCTCAGCCTCACGTCGCGGGGCGTCGAGGCCGCCGCTTCAGGACAACTGGCCGAAGCGCAGCGATATCTTGAGGAAGCGATCGTCGCCAACCCGGCCAACGGTCGCGCCATCGCGGAACTGGGGGCCGTCCATCAGGCGGGCGGCAACGCGAAACTGGCGCGCAAATACTACCGCATCGCCCTCGACATCGACCCGGTTTCGCCGGACGCCCTCAGCCGTCTCGGGCTGCTCGATATTTCGGAAGGCAACCGCGCCGCCGCGGAAGATATCCTGCGCAAGCTCCGCATCGTCTGTGCCACCTGCGTCCAGACGCAGGAACTTGCCCGCGCACTCGGCGTGAACGGTACCGTGCAGGCCCCTCACCCGGAAACATCCTCCTCCAATCCGTAGACGGAACATGACTGAAGACCGCATTCTCATCGTCGATTTCGGCAGCCAGGTAACGCAGCTCATCGCGCGACGCATCCGCGAAAGCGGTGTCTATTGCGAGATCGTTCCGTTCAACAAGGTCGACGACATGATCGACAGGTTCGAGCCGAAGGCGATCGTCCTCTCTGGCGGCCCTGCGAGCGTCACGGTCGAAACCGGCCCCCGCGCCTCGCTCCGCGTGTTCGAATTGGGCGTTCCCGTTCTCGGCATCTGCTACGGCGAGCAGACCATGTGCGTCGAGCTTGGCGGCAAGGTGGAAGGCTCGGACCATCAGGAATTCGGCCGCGCCTCCATCGAGGTCGTGGCGGAGAGCGCGCTCTTCGATGGGTTGATGAAGGTTGGCGACAAGGAACCCGTCTGGATGAGCCACGGCGACCGCGTTGTCGCGCTCCCGGAAGGTTTCAAGGTCATCGCGATCAGCCGTGGCGCGCCCTTCGCCGCCATCGCTGACGAGACGCGCCGCTTCTATGGTGTCCAGTTCCACCCCGAAGTCATGCACACGCCGCGCGGCCGCGACATGCTCTGGAACTTCACGCACAAGATCGCCGGTTGCTCCGGCGACTGGACCATGGCCGCCTTCCGCGAAACGGAAATCGCCAAGGTGCGTGCGCAGGTCGGCAAGGGCAGGGTGATCTGCGGTCTTTCAGGTGGTGTCGATTCCTCCGTCGTTGCGGTGCTGCTGCACGAAGCCATCGGCGATCAGCTGCAATGCGTCTTCGTGGACACGGGCATGATGCGTGCGGGCGAGGCAGAGCAGGTCGTCAGCCTCTTCCGCAACCACTACAACATTCCGCTCGTCCACCGCGACGCAAGCGACCTCTTCCTCGGCAAGCTCGAAGGCGTCAGCGATCCGGAGAAGAAGCGCAAGATCATAGGCGCCACCTTCATCGACGTCTTCGAGGAAGAGGCGAAAAAGATCGGCGGCGCCGAATTCCTCGCGCAGGGCACGCTCTATCCGGACGTGATCGAAAGCGTCTCTTTCACCGGCGGCCCCTCCGTCACGATCAAGAGCCACCACAATGTCGGCGGTCTGCCCGAGCGCATGAACATGAAACTGGTGGAACCGCTCCGCGAGCTCTTCAAGGACGAAGTACGCGAACTTGGCCGCGAGCTCGGCTTGCCGCCCGATTTCGTCGGCCGTCATCCGTTCCCCGGACCCGGTCTCGCCATCCGCGTGCCTGGAGAGATCACCCGCGAGAAACTGGAAATCCTCCGCAAGGCCGACACGGTCTATCTGGAGGAAATCCGCCTCGCCGGCCTCTACGACGAAATCTGGCAGGCGTTCGCCGTGCTGCTTCCGGTGCGCACCGTCGGCGTCATGGGCGACGGCCGTACCTACGACTACGTCTGCGCCCTCCGCGCCGTTACCTCGACCGACGGCATGACCGCGGACTACTATCCCTTCACCCACGAATTCCTGGGCAACGTCTCCACCCGCATCATCAACGAAGTCCGCGGCATCAACCGCGTCGTCTACGACGTGACCTCGAAGCCGCCGGGAACGATCGAGTGGGAATAGGAGACAAGGGCGTGCCCGGTGGGTGCCGGTCATCCTGCGCACGTCGTCCGATTAGATAGCCCCCTCCGGGATTCTACCTGCGCCGGCGCACGGCTCTCACCTTGCCGCTGGGGCCGCCGCCGCAGAAGAACCGGTCGCCGCCATCGGATTCCAGTCCGGACACGCCCACACCGGCCGGCAATTCGAGCCTCTCCAGAACGTCTCCCGTCTGCGGGTCGATACGCCTCAGATCGCTGTCGTCGCCTTCCCATGTGGCATGCCAACATTCGCCGTCGACCCAGGTCACGCCGGTGACGACGCGGTTGGACTCGATGGTGCGGAGAATATCTCCCGTTTCAGGATCGACCTGATGAATTTTCCGGTCGCGGTATTGCCCGACCCAAAGCGTCCCTTCCGCCCATGCGAGCCCCGAGTCGCCGCCGCCTCCGGGCGCGGGAATTGTCGAGAGTACCCGGCCGGTCTCCGGATCGATTTTCTGAATCCGGTCTTCGGCGATCTGGAACAGGTGCTGACCGTCGAATGCCGTTCCGGCATGCGCGGCGACGTCGATCGAACGCTGCATCTCTCCCGTCTCCGGATCGAAGGCGTTCAGTTTGTCTCCGCTGGCAAACCAGACGTGCCGGCCATCGAATGTGAGGCCATGCACATGGTCGGCACCGGGGAAGGGGCCATATTCGCGGATGATTTCGGCTGCAATCTTTTTCATGTGCTCATCCTAGTCGGCGGGCAGCGGACCGGGGAGTAACAAGACTGTCGGGAATACCGGTACCGGCGGTGTCATCCAGCGGCGCGCGCGCCCACGGCCGAACGACTGGACCTTGGCTGACGCGGCCAGCGATTCCAGCGCCCGCTGGACCGTACGCGGACTGGCGCCGAGCGCGACTGCCAGCGAGGAACTCGACCACGCCTCGCCATCGGCGAGGAGGGCGAGAACGGCGCCATGCCGTTCTTCGGCAGGCGGCGCCAGCACGACAATGTCGCCTGCGCGGTGTGGCGTCAGCGCAAAGCCCTGCTTCGTTGCATGCACATCCGCCAACGCCTGAAGCTCCCTGCGAAGCCGCCCGATCTCGACACGCAAACGTGCGCGATGCGATTCATCGGCATGCTTCGCCCCGAACGCGCGCGCGATGAGTGTGCTCCTCGATACGTCTCCGGGCCAAGCCTCGCCCAGAGCGCGGGCGAGAGCGAACAGCACCGGGCGCGTCGAAAGCGAAACCGCCATGCCCGCCTTCCGGACGGCGTGGCGGCATGCGTCCACGACAAGCGCCTCGGACGCAAGCAGTTCCTCGACTTCTTCCAGCAGAAGAAACCGTTCCTCTCCGTCAGAGATCAGGCGTGCCACGGGCGTCTCCATCACCAGCGAAGCGCTTTCCACTTCCGCTGTCAGCGCGGGAATGTCCGCTTCGCGCGCCGCTTCTCTGGCGCGGCTGAGTGCTGCTTTCGCCGGTTGCGTTTGCAGCCGCCGGATTGCGATACCCGCACCCGTCAGCTCATGGGCGACCCGCGATGCAGGGGGCAGTAGGGCTGGATCGACGTCGGCGAACATGCGCTCTGCGTCGTCGAGGCGGCCGATCAGGAGCAGGCGCCGTACCTCAAGGTTCCGTGCATGCGCTGCGTTCACCCGGTCGCCGCGCTGTTCGAGTATTGTCCTCGCCGCGTCGAGGGCCTTGGCTGGCCAGCCGAGATCTCGCGAAACGAGCGCAATCTCGGCCTCGGCGACGACGCATCTCGCGCGGGCCACCGCCTCCTTCGGTCCGAACGCGCGAGCGGCGCTTCGCAGCAGCACCTTTGCCCGCGCAAGCTCGCCGAGCTGCGCCATTGCAATGCCGCGAAGCGCAAGTGCGGGGGCATCGTCGCGAAGCGCCACCCGGTTCAGCGCGCCGAGCGGGTCGCCCGCCGCAAGCGCGCGCGCCGCGGCGGTAATCAGCGAGTCCATCGGAATCCCGTCACACTTGTCACTCTCACCCTTCGATGTCCCGGTGTCAGGTTAGCCCATGACCAACAACGGGCGATAGCTCGCGCTTCAGCCCGAAGGCAAGACACTGGCTTATACGGAGGTTGCAAGGATCATGACCAAATCATCCACGAACGATCGAGGAAGCGCACGGCCCGCTATGCACACGCCGCCCATCGTGTCGCCACAGGAATGGAACGCCGCGCGCGAACGGCTGCTCATGAAGGAAAAGGCCCACACGCGGGCCCGTGACGCGCTCGCCGCCGAACGCCGGCGGATGCCGTGGATGGCCGTGGAGAAATCCTATGCGTTCGACGGGCCGGGAGGCACGGCGAGCCTGCTCGACCTTTTCGAAGGCCGGCGCCAGCTGATCGTCTACCGCGCCTTCTTCGAACCCGGCGTGCTCGGCTGGCCCGACCGCGCCTGCCGGGGCTGCTCCATGGTGGCTGACCAGGTCGCCCATCTCGCTCACCTGAATGCCCGCGACACCACCCTTGTTTTCGTCTCTCGCGCTCCGCAGGCGGACATCGCCAGGCTGAAAGAGCGGATGGGCTGGGTGATGCCCTGGTACACGGTCACCGACAGCTTCGATGCTGACTTCGGTGTCGGCGAGTGGCACGGCCACAACGTGTTCATCCGCGACGGCGAACGCGTATTCCGGACCGGCTTCATCAACAACCGCGGCGACGAGGCGATGGGCAGCACCTGGAGCTATCTCGACATCACGCCCCTCGGCCGGCAGGAGACATGGGAGGACTCGCCCGAAGGTTACCCCCAGAGCCCGCCCTACAAATGGTGGAACTGGCACGACAATTACGCCGCGGATGCCGCGCCCGACCCGAAATGGGTCGAGGTGTCGGACGCCGGAGAGGCTGCCTTCCGCAATCTCGATCCGGGTGTGAAGCCATGAACGGAGTCGGTTCCACCAATTCGGCCGCCGCGAAACATGACGGCAAGCGTACCGGAACCTCGCTCGACCTGGCCGGATGGCTGGGTCTCGCCGCTGCCCCGGCTTTCGCAATCATGGCTCTGGTGACGGCTCTTCTCGACGGAGGGCCGATGGAGGCGATCTGCTCGACGGAACATGGTCACCCATTGAGCGGAATGGTTCCGATGTACCTGCTGATGTGCATCTTCCACTCGACACCTTGGCTGAGGCTCGGCTCCGGCGGGGCCGGCCGGCGAAACTGACTTGGGCGGCGCTTGACATTCTTTCCATCGGATCGTAATAAACCATTAGGTTAAATAACCTGATGGTTTATTACCCATGAATGCCGACCCTCTGAGCAGCAAGTTCGCGGCCCTCGCCGATCCCACGAGACGAGCGATTTTGGCCCGTCTCGCGCTGGGCGACGCATCCGTGAAGGAACTGGCCGAGCCCTTCGATATGAGCCTCCCGGCCGTTTCGAAGCATCTGAAGGTGCTGGAGCGGGCGGGCCTCATCGCGCGTGGCCGCGAGGCGCAGTGGCGCCCCTGCCGGATCGAGCCTGAAGCCCTCAGGGAAGTGGACGACTGGCTCGAGGAGTATCGCCGCGTCTGGGCAGCGCGGCTCGACCGCCTCGATGCCTTCCTGCAGCGGGCTCAAGGCGAAGATGCCGATGCGGGAGCCGGCGGCCGCAAGGCCGGAAAATAATTCACCATTCGATCGGACACATAAACTCGGTGGAGACACTCATGCTGAAGGTTCTGCTCACTGTGGTCGCGGTGCTGGCCGCGCTCGTGGCCGCTCTCTTCATCTATGCGTCGACAAAGCCCGACACGCTTCGCTTCTCGCGCTCCACGCTGATTGAGGCGCAACCGCAGAAAATCTATGTCCTGATCGAAGATTTCCACCGCTGGACGGAATGGTCGCCTTACGAGCATCGCGACCCGAACATGAAGCGGACTTTCGGCGGAGCGGAGAAAGGCGAGGGCGCCACTTACGCCTGGGAAGGCAACAGCGACATCGGCAGCGGCCGCATGGAAATTATCGAAGCGACGCCGCCGTCGCACATCCTGATCCAGCTCGATTTCATCTCGCCCATGGAGGCGCACAACGTCGCCGAGTTCACCATGGAGCGCGAAGGCGAGGCAACGCTCGTCACATGGTCGATGGAAGGCGGGGCGAGCATCTTCTCCAAGGTGGCCGGCCTCTTCATCGACATGGACAAGATGGTCGGATCCGATTTCGAGGCCGGTCTCGCCAGGTTGAAGGCAGCGGCGGAAAGCTGAGCCCCCGCGAACCCACATCCTGAACCGGAAGTACCGTCGTCTGAGAACCCGTGTTTTCAATCGAAGGAGTAAAATCATGCAGAAAATTTCGGCCTGCCTGTGGTTCGATACCCAGGCCGAAGAGGCAGTGAACTTCTACACCTCCATCTTCGGAAATTCGAAAAAGGGCAGGGTGCTGCACTACGGTGAAGAAGCGCCCATGAAAGCCGGAACGGTGCTTACCATCGAGTTCGAAATCGAGGGCCAGAAATTCACGGCCTTGAATGGCGGACCGCTCTTCCAGTTCAGCGAAGCCGTCTCGTTCATGGTCGACTGCAAATCCCAGGAAGAGATCGACTACTACTGGGACAGGCTTTTGGAAGGCGGTCATGCGCAGCAATGCGGCTGGCTCAAGGACAAGTTCGGCGTCTCCTGGCAGATCGCCCCCTCGGTCCTCATCGACATGATAAACGACCCCGATGCTGAAAAAGCGCAGAGGGTCATGCAAACGATGATGCAGATGGTCAAGTTCGACATCGCGAAACTCGAAGCTGCTTACGC
>NZ_JAUYUS010000044.1 GCF_030694575.1 Parvibaculum sp. | reverse complement strand
GCCGTTGCTCAGTATACGGAGGGGCCGCTGCGCTTCGTGCCGGCCTATGCGGAGCTTCACCGGATGACGGCGATCCTGCTCGGCGAGCGGGCGCCCGCCGACGCGAACGTGCTTGTGCTCGGCGCGGGGGGCGGCATGGAGATGAAGGCGCTGGCGGAGGCGCATGGCGGCTGGCGCTTCGAGGGCGTGGACCCGGCGGGCGAGATGCTGAAGCTTGCGGAGCGGACGCTCGGGAGCCTCTTGCCGCGCGTGGATCTCCGCGAGGGCTATATCGAGGATGCGAGCGAGGGGCCGTTCGACGCGGCGGCCTGCCTGCTGACGCTGCATTTTCTCGCGCGCGAGGAACGCGTGCGGACGGCGGCGGAAATCCGGCGGCGGCTGAAGCCCGGCGCGCCCTTCGTCGCGGCGCATTCGAGCTTTCCGCAGGATGAGGGGTCGCGGCCGCAATGGCTCTCTCGCTATGCGGCCTATGCGGTGGCCGCCGGCGCGGACCCGGAGATGGCGGAGAAGGCGCGCGCGGGCGTGGCGGCGCATCTCGACCTGCTGACGCCGGAAGACGACGAGGCGGTGCTGCGCGAGGCGGGGTTTTCCGATGTCGCGATGTTCTATGCGGCGTTTACGTGGCGGGGCTGGGTTGCTTATGCGTGAGGGTGCGGCGGCGTGGGGAAAGGGTTTTGCACGCCCACGGGTATCACCTTCGGCGATCCCGAGGGCAGGCTCCGGCGCGGAGACGCGGAGTGGAAGAGGTTTGATGGCGCTTCGCGCCGGAAGGTGATTTGGCCCCAGCCTCAATCAAACATTCAGTGTCATCCCGGCGGAAGCCGGGACCCACTCGCAGTGCCGAGTGTGAGGGAAGTTGAAGGATAATTGCCTTTTCCGCGATTGAGGCCCGGCGTAGCCGCTCTTGCTGAGGGAACCAATGGGTCCCGGCCTGCGCCGGGATGACATTTATTTTTTGGCGGCGGCGGAATTTTTTCCGGTCGCGGCGAAAATAAAAGGCACGGGCGCTCCGGCCCGGACCTCATCCGGACCCTCCGCTCACGCAATCGCGCGGAGGCCGGCGCGGGTGGTGGCGGGGTTGGCGGCGGCGGCGGTCATTTCGCGTTCGAGGGCGGCGTGGGTGCGCTTCCAGATCGGGGCGGCGGCGCGGAGGCGCTTGCGGCCCTCGGCCGTGAGGAGGAGCTTGCGGGCGCGGCGGTCGGCGGGGTCGGTTTCGGTTTTCATCAGGCCTTCGCGCTCGAGCGGCTTCAGGTTTGCGGTGAGCGTCGTGCGGTCCATCGCGAGGATGGCCGCGACCTCGCCCATGCTGCGCGGCTCGGCGCGGTTCATCGCGTTCAGGAGCGAGAACTGGCCGCTCGTGATGCCAACGGGACGGAGCGCCTCGTCGAAGCGGCGGGCGAGCGCCCTCGCCGCCCGCTGCGCGTGAAGGCAGAGGCACTTATCGTGGATATGGCGAGTGGGGACGTCCGGTGCGTGGGCGGGTTTTGACATGGCGCCATTATGTTGATATCAACTCTTTTCCGCAAGCGATTTCGCCGGAGGCCGCCGCGGCGCCTCGCCTAGAGGGAGAGAGCCATGAAGAGATTGAGCGTGTTGAAATGGGTGCCGCCTTTCGCGCGGGGCTCGGTGAAGGAATTCCGCGTGCGCTGGGCGCTGGAGGAAGCGGGCCTTTCTTACGAGGAGCGCGTGCTGACGCCGGAGGACCAGGACGCGGCGGCCTATCGCGCGGTGCAGCCTTTCGGGCAGGTGCCTGTACTGGAGGAAGACGGGTTCGCGCTGTTCGAGAGCGGCGCCATCGTGCTCACCATCGCGGAGAAGAGCGAGGCGCTGCTGCCGCGCGACGAGCGGGGCCGCGCGCGGGCGATACAATGGATGTTCGCGGCGGTGTCCTCGGTGCAGCCGTCGATCGACCAGGTGACGGCGCTCGACTTCTTCTACCCGGAGGAAGACTGGGCGAAGCTCAGGCGGCCGGGCGCGGAGGAATTTCTCAAGCGCCGGCTCGGGCAGCTTGCCGGCCGGCTGGAAGGCCGCGAATGGCTGGAGGACCGCTTCACGGCGGGTGACCTGATGATGGCGACGGTGCTGCGCGATCTCAGGCACCGGGATTTCCTGGCCGGATTTCCGGCGCTCGCGGCTTATGTGACGCGCTGCGAGGCGCGGCCCGCTTTCAGGAAGGCGCTTGCGGATCACATGGCGCTTTATGCGGAAGCGGCGAAGGCGGAAGCGGCGGCTTGAGGGAAGGAAGAGTCTTGTGAAGAGAGACGGCGCGACGGTGTCGCGCCTTCTGGACCCGCGGGTCGAGCCCGCGGGTGACGAACGCGGAAAGAAAAAGGCCGGATCAAGCGATCCGGCCTTTTGCATCTTCGAGTTACGCGTTCGTCACTTCCCCTTCGGGGCCTGATTGAACGGCAGGTCCTTGTCGACGCGGACGTCCTGGGGCATGCCGAGGACGCGTTCGGCGACGATGTTGCGGAGGATTTCATCCGTGCCGCCGGCGATGCGATAGCCGGCCGCGCCGATCCACTGTTCGGTGTAGGCGCCCTCTTCCGGTGAAATTTTCCGGTCGCGGATGACGCCGCCCATGTCCTGCAGGTCCATGCCGAAGGAGCCGAGGTCCTGCATCTTCTTCGCCGCGACGATCTTGGAGATCGACGATTCCGGTCCGGGGGTTTCGCCCTTCGACAAGGCCGTCAGTGTACGGAACCTCGTGAACTTCAGACCTTGCGCCTGAACGTACCAGTCGGCGATGCGCTCGCGGACGCCGCCGTGGCGGATGGCGGGCTCGCCGGCGATGTCGGTTTCGCGAGCGAGCGAGATCAGCTCGTCCGTGTCGGCATTGCCCTGGCTGCCGCCGACGGCGAGGCGCTCGTTCATGAGCGTGGTCAGCGCGACCTTCCAGCCGTCACCGACCTTGCCGAGACGCTGGCTGTCCTTGACGCGGAGATTGGTGAAGAAGACTTCGTTGAATTCGGCGCCGCCCGACATCTGCTTGATCGGGCGCACTTCGACGGCGGGGTCCTTCATGTCGATCCAGAACATGGTGAGGCCCTTGTGCTTCGGCACGTTCGGATCGGTGCGGACGAGGAGGATGCCGTAGTCGCAGAAATGAGCGCCGGACGTCCAGACCTTCTGGCCGTTGATGACCCAGTCGTCGCCATCCTTCTCGGCTTTCGTGCGCAGGCCCGCGACGTCGGAACCGCCGGCGGGCTCGGAGAAGAGCTGGCACCAGATCTCGTCGCCGCGCACGGCGGGACGCACGAAGCGTTCCTTCGCTTCATCCGAGCCCCACGACATGACGGTGGGGATGCACATGCCGAGGCCGATGGCGAAGATGCCGCCGGGAACGGCGTATTTCGATTCTTCCTGGCCGTAGATCACGTTGTTGATGGTGGTGCCGCCACCGCCGCCCCACTCCTTCGGCCAGGTGATGCAGGCATAGCCGGCATCGGCCTTCTTCGCCTGCCAGGCTTTCGACTGCGCGATAAGTTCCTTGAGGTCCTTCGGCGGAGCGATGTCCTTCGCGTTCTCCTTGCGGGTGGCGTTCTTGTCGAGCCAGGCGCGGACTTGCGCGCGGTAGGCGGCTTCTTCGGTCGTGTCGTTGAAATCCATTTTGGTTCTCCCGAATTTGTTTTGGGCGCTGCTACCCCTCCCCAAACCGCCTTTGGCGGTTTGACCCTCCCACAGGGGGAGGGTGGAAGAGGAGCGCGCGTCGATGCTTTTCCTTACGCCGCGTTCTTGGCTTCGAGGCGCGAGACGAGTTTTTCTTTCCACTGGATGGGCGCGCCGACGGCGAGCGCCAGCAGCTTGGCGCGGCGGTAGTGGAACTGGCAGTTGGATTCCCATGTGTAGCCGATGCCGCCATGCGTCTGGACGTTTTCCTGGGCGGCGAAGACATAGGCGTCGGAGCCGGCGATGCGCGAGGCGGCGGCGGCTTCCGGCAGTTCGGCGCCTTCGTCGTTCAGCATCATGGCGCCGAAATAGGAATTGGATTTGGCCAGTTCCTTTTTCACATAGATGTCGGCGAGCTTGTGCTTGATCGCCTGGTAGGAG
>NZ_JAUYUS010000035.1 GCF_030694575.1 Parvibaculum sp. | reverse complement strand
AAGTCCGGGCGCCGCGTCCGCCACCAGTATTTGAACGTGTAGTTCGCCCAGTTGTTGGTGACCTTGCCTTCGGCGGTCTTGTACCAGCTCGTGCAGCCGCTTGCGAAAACGGAGTTCGCGTTGTCGGCCTGCACGCTCTCGTTGGATGCGCGCTGCGCTTCCGGCTTCACATCGATGTAGAGAAGATTGTCCTTCTTCATCTTCTCCGCGCATTGCACGATGTAGTTCGCCTGGCATTCGATCATGAAGATGATCGAGTTGTGGCCGAGATTCGTGTTCGGCCCGTAAAGCATGAAGAAGTTCGGGAAGCCCGCCACCGTCATGCCGTGATGCGCTTCGGCGCCCGTCTTCCAGGCGTCCTTGAGGTCGCGCCCGGCAAGTCCCTTCATCGTCATCGGTCCGAGGAAGTGCGTCGTGTCGAAGCCGGTGCTGTAGATGACGACGTCGAAATCGCGCTGCGTCCCATCCTTCGTCTTGATGCCGGTGGGCGTGATCTCGTCGATGCCGTCGGTCACGACATCGACATGGTCCATGCCCATGGTCGGCCACCAGTCATTGGCGAAGAGCACACGCTTGCAACCCGGTTCGTAGTCCGGCGTCAGCTTCCGCTTCTTTTCGGGATCGGAGACGTAAAGCTCCATCTCGTCTATGCCCATCTGCTTCAGCTTGTCGCCCGATGTGTGGAAAGTGCGGTAGAGCAACTCACCGAACCAGTAGATCTTCCAGCGCTGAATGTTCATCGTCCAGGGCAGCGCCTTGTAGATCGCCTTTTCCCAACCGTAGAATTCGCGCTGCGGGCGCGGCAGCACCCAGCTCGCCGAGCGCTGGAAAATCGTGACGCTGGCTGCTTCCTTCGCGATCTCCGGCACGAACTGGATGGCGCTCGCGCCGTTGCCGATCACGGCGATGCGCTTGCCCTTCAGGTCGTAGCCGTGGTTCCACGTCGCGGAGTGCCAGCTTGCACCCTTGAAGGTTTCGCGTCCCCGAATGTCCGGATAGACGGGCCGGTGCAACTGGCCGGTGCCCGCGACCATCAGGTTCGCCTCGAAGCTCCGCTCGCCGGACTTCAACATCCAGAGGCCGGCCGCCTCGTCGAAACGCGCGTCGTCGATCTCGGTGTTGAAACGGATGTTGCCGCGCAGCCCGTATTTGTCGACGACCGATTCCAGGTAAGTCTTGATGTCGGCGGCGAAGACATACTTCTTCGTCCATGTCGGCCGCATGTCGAACGAGAATTGATACATGTGCAGCGGCACGTCGCAGGAACAACCGGGATAGGTGTTCTCGCGCCACGTCCCGCCGACCTCGCTCGCCTTTTCGTAGATCGTGAAATCGGTGAGCCCGGCTTCCTTCAGTTTGATCGCCGTGCAGATGCCGGCGACACCGGCGCCGATAATTGCAACGCTCGGGCCCGGCGCGGTTTGCGTCCTCGCCGACACATCGTGTGCTAGTGCCATTTGTTCCTCCCTCCGGTCCGGCGGATCCTCCCTCAAGGCCGCCCTCCGGTTCCTTCCGGATATCGATGCGGAAAGACTAACGTCTTTTGGAAGGGCACGGAACCGCCACAAAGGATGGCGACGCTCCGCTTCAATCCGGGGCAGACAAAGCCCTCCCCGCGCGCTAAGAACGGCGGCGCCGTTACGTCAGGGAAAATGCAGATGACAATATCGCCCGCCACAACCGATCTCTCCGACAATCATCCGGCCCTCGTGCGCCACGCGGAACCTGTGTTCCGCGACTATGGCGGCCGGCTTGCCTTTTCAGGCCCGGTCGCAACGCTTTACACGCCCGCCGACAACAGCAAGGTGCGTGAGGCGGTGGAAGGGCCGGGAGAGGGCCGCGTTCTCGTGGTGGATGGCGACGGATTGATGAGTTGCGCGCTGTTCGGCGGCAATCTCGGAAAGCTCGCGGAGGAAAATGGCTGGGCCGGTGTCGTCGTCAACGGTTGCGTGCGCGACACGGCGGAACTCGCGTTATGCGCCATCGGCATCAAGGCGCTCGCGGCCCATCCGAAGCGCAGCGACAAGCGCGGCCTCGGCGAGAAGGATGTGGTTGTGAATTTCGCCGGCCTGACCATCGCGCCCGGCGAATGGCTCTACGCGGATGGCGACGGCATCGTCGTGTCGGCCGAACGGCTTCCGGACTGATCCGTAATCAGATGATCAGTTCGGCGAGCTTCCAGATGCCCAGCCCCGCGATGCTGATCGAGGCGAGGCCGCCCGCGCCGATGATCGCCATATCGACGATGCCCGCTGCTTCGGTCCGTGCACCCTCGGCCTGCGTTTCGCCGGCAGAGTCGATTGCGGTATCAAGCCAGCTTACGTTCCGCGCGTCGCCCTTAACGTCAACCATCCCGGATCCCCACCCCTTTTTGTGTCCGAGCGGTCACCCACCAATTCGGACAAAAAAAACCTTGCGTTTAGATAATGCGACCCATTGATTCGTGTCAATCAGATGAATGTGTGCGCTGCAGCGGAGATCAAGCAGGTTTGACGATCTCAAGCACATAGCGGGGGAGTGCGAAGGCGGCCTTGTGCACGTCCGGCGTGTAGTATCGCGTCGCGATATCGGCAGCCGCAAACCGCCGCTCCAGTTCCGCGGACGGCAGCGCGGCGAGCGTTTCGTCGTCCGTGCCCCAGCCCATCGCCATCGGTCCGCCGACATAGGTCGGAATCGTGGCGAGGTAGCATGTCGCGACATTGAAGAGCCGGCGGAATTTTTCGATCGTGCTTTGCAATTCCGAGCCCTGCATGAAAGGCACGCCGTTCTGCGTGACGATCACGCCGCCCGGCGTCAGGCAACTCTTCGCTGCGCGGTAGAACTCTTCACGGAAGAGGACTTCGCCGGGGCCGATCGGGTCGGTCGAGTCGACGATGATGACGTCGTAGCTTTCGTCCCTGTCCTCGACGAATTTCGCACCGTCGGCGAAGACGAGTTCGAGACGCGGATCGTCGAAGGCACCGGCGGAAATCTGCGGCAGGTGTTTTCGGCAGAAATCCGTCACGGCAGGATCGATCTCGACCATGGTCGCCTTCTCGACATCCTTGTGCCGCAGCACCTCGCGCAGGATGCCGCCATCGCCGCCGCCGATGATGAGCACGCGGCGGGCGCGGCCATGCGCGAGTATCGGCACATGGGTCATCATCTCGTGATAGATGAATTCGTCCCGCTCAGTCACCTGCGTCACGCCGTCGAGCGCCATCATCCGGCCGAACAGCTCATTCTCGAAAATCACGAGATGCTGCTCATCCGTATGTTCTTCATGGAGAACCTCGTCGGCCCGGAAGGCGCAGGTGAAACCCTCTTTCTCGTAGAGGGTTTCACGCACCCAGCGGCCCTTCGGCATATCCGCCATCAGACCATGCCCCGGCCGCGCCGGTGCTCGTCGACGCGGATGTCGCTCGGGCTGAAAGCCTCGCGCAGCACCTCGATCGCGTTATGCGGTTCCGCATCGCCGCACATGAAGACGTCGAGAGCGGCATAGTCGGCCTCGGGCCAGCTATGGATCGAGATATGGCTTTCCGACAGCACGGCCACGCCCGACACGCCGCCATTCGGCGTGAAGTGGTGGAGGTGGATGTGCAGCAGCGTCGCCTTCGACACCTCGACGCAGCGCCGCAGTGCCGCCTCGATATGCGCAAGGTCATCGAGCCGGCTCGCGCCGATCAGATCGATGATGAGATGCGTGCCGGCGAAACGGTCGCCGTCGCGTTCGATAAAGAAGTCCTTGCGCTCGTCGGACGAGGTGAGCGGCGACGCCTTCACTTCAGGCGCGGCGTGAACGGGAAACTCGAGTACTTCCGCCTGGGAGTTGCTTGAAACGCTGTTCAAGTCGATCCCCAATTGAAAGAGGGCATTGGATTCTGGCATTGGTGCCTCTCCCCAACCAGTAGATGGACCTGGCTTGCCGGACAGCATCGCTGTGCCGGGGCCGTGGAAATTCTGTGCGTGGATTGAACGCGGACAGTTCTTGCGAACCTAGATGTGCCGAGTGCAGGGCGTCGTCTCGCCCGGCATGCGCAATAATGTCTGGAAAAGCACTATCGGTGCGCGTCGGCTTGATCCGGGGCGTCAGCCCCTCAGACTGGAACCGGACATATGCAATCTCCCTCGAAACCCGGCGGAGGTACCTGAACAATGCCCAACCTTGGGCATGCCGCCGAAATTGTCCAAAGAGACGCGTACGCCGTTACATAACCTGTCTGGCCAGTGGCACGTGCGATTGCGTTCGGGGGGTATGTAACTGCGGTACCCTGCCCTGTCAACAGGAACCTAGGATTTCCGCGAAAAATGACGGCCTCGTAACGGGCAGGCGACACTTCGGCGCATCCGGATGAACTATTTTTTATTTGCGAGTCATTCTCATTTGCATCATCCTCCTCGTACTCCGGCACAATTCTCAACCCGAGGAGACGTCATGAAATCCGCCGAGGCCACTCTCGATATTTTCTCCCGTCCGGTTGACAGCTACTCGCCGGACCAGCCGCTCGCCGAACTCGGCTTTGCCGAGCAGTTCGTCGTCTGGAGCCTGCGCGTGCAGTGGCGCGTCGCGGAGGACGGTGCGGAACATTCGGTGCTGCTTCAGCGTGCTTTCGATGCACTGGAACTGCCGGGCGGCGCGGCCATGGTGGCCGAACTCGCGGCGGCACTGACGCGCACCGTGAGGCGGCCGCTCTCGATTCCCTGTCCGCATTGGCGGGTACTCACCAGCGACGAAGTCCGCGTGCTGAGTTTCATCGCAGCCCTGCAGCGGCCAGGTGCCTCCCCCCGCGCCGCAATCGACCCGAGCTGGCACGCGGCACCCTGCGGCGCCTCGCCCATATGGGCGCCGGCGCAGCGGCTCGCGCTCACGCTTGCCGCCGCCGGGCTTACGCTTGGCACGGCCAGTTATTCCGGCGTGCCCTTTCCCGAGGCGATGCCGCGCCTGTTGCACTGAAGGTCAGCCGAAGGCCTTCGCGGCACCAAGCGCGCCCATGCGCGAGACGATGGCGAAGAATTCCGCCACCGTCTCGTCGATGATGTCCTTCGCGGTCTTTATCGAGGTGATGAGACCGGCCGTCTCGCCCGCAAGGCCGACCGCCGCCTCCATGTCGCCGCCGAAATAAAGATCGAGGATGCGCGTGAAGGTGTCCGGCGGCATCAACCCTTCTTCGTGGATCGCCGCCGTGCGCTCCGTCTTCAGCGCGCGGATGCAGGGCGTCGACTTCTTGTTGAGCACATAGGTGCCCGTCTCCTTGGCATCGACGATCGCCTGTTTGTAGTTCACATGCACCGGGCTTTCCAC
Organism: Parvibaculum sp.; assembly: GCF_030694575.1. Lineage (GTDB taxonomy): Bacteria > Pseudomonadota > Alphaproteobacteria > Parvibaculales > Parvibaculaceae > Parvibaculum. The sequence goes on along the minus strand of NZ_JAUYUS010000035.1, from coordinate 29,559 downwards.
GCAGCTCACGAAACGCGTCCCCATCTGGATGCCCTCGGCGCCAAGCGCGAAGGCCGCCGCCATGCCCTTGCCGTCGCAGATCCCGCCCGCCGCGATCATCGGAATGTCGGACTTGGCACGGATCGCCTGCAGCAGTACCAGCGTCCCTACCTCTTCCGGGTTCTTGAAGCCGCCGCCTTCCGTTCCCTCGACCACCAGTCCGTCGATGCCGGCATCCACGCATTTCATCGCGGCGTCGACCGTCGGCACGGCGTGATAGACGGTTATCCCCGCATCGTGCAGCGGGGCGATGAACTTCGCGGGGCTGCCCGCCGAGGTCGTCACGAACTTCACGCCCGCATCGCAGACGAAGCGCAGCATCGCATCGTCCCGCAGAAAGCGGATCGGCAGGTTGACGCCGAACGGCGCGTCCGTCAGTTCGCGCATTTTCAGGATTTCCGCCTTGCAGGCTTCCGTCTCGCCGGACGACGTCTCGATGATGCCGAGGCCGCCCGCCTTGCAGACGGCGGAGGCGAGCTGCGAGCGGGCGATCCAGCCCATCGGCGCCTGGACGATCGGATATTTCGCGCCCGTATGGGCGAGTACGCGGTTCATGTGGGCTCCTCCGGCCATGTCCATTTTGTTGACGGGAGTAGGCCTCAGCCGGCTTTGCCGCGCAAGCCGCCGCAAACAAAAAGGCGCGGAGCCTGCCGCTCCGCGCCTCTCTGCATTTCGTCGTTCGGGGAAACTTTACCTGAAGTGCCCGTAGGCCTTGATGAGGGCTTCAGACAATTCCTTGTAGGCACCCTCGACGCCCGTCTTGATTTCGTCGAACGCGCCTTCGCCCTGCTTCGCGAGCTGCGACATGCGCACCTGCAGCCGGGCCCGGTCGGCCTTGAGCTGCTTCAGAACGCCGCCATAGCGCCGCTCGGTCACTTTCAGCGCCTTCTTCGCTTCCTTTTCCGCCTTATCGACTTCCTTCGAAAGCTTGGCGATCTGCTTTTCCAGATCGCGACGTATCTTCGTCCTTTCCGGCGTCAGCTTCGGCTGTGCCTTGACGGCGGCTTTTTTCTTGACGGGTGCCTTGGCGGCCCCCTTTTTGGCCGGCGTCTTTTTCGCCACGGTCTTCTTCGCGGGTGTCTTCTTTGCGGTTGCCATTTTTGCGGGCGCCTTTCTTGAAGCCGCTTTTTTCGGCTTCGTGGGGGATTTGGTCTTTGGTTTTGCGGCACCTGCCGACATCGCCGAGCTTACGGGCGGCGTCAGTTCGGGGCCGGGCACGAAGGCCGCTCGCCGGGGGGACACCGTCTTCTTCCGTGAAGCCGAGGTGCGGCCTGTCCCCGCTCCGCGCCTCCTGCGAGTGTCCGTCATAGTCGAAAGCCTCGTTTTGATTTTCCCCGCCGGGCGCGCCGCGCGCCGACGACGCAGATTGACGCGATTAACGATACGTTTCAAGTAGTACCGGTGCGGAGAAACCACGTTTGACTTTCGTCGCATTCGCAATTTCGTAAGACGTTCCGTCGTTAACTCCGGCTGTGACACGGCCAGCCTATCGGCCGTTCGATGTCGTGCATCTGAACGCGGGGACGGTTTTTTGCATGTGTGCGGATTTTCATCGCGCCGATACAACGTCTCAAATGGACGCCGGCGACAAGCCGGTCGTGATGTTCATTCACGGCATGTGGAGCCGGCCCCATGTCTGGGACGGCTTTCGCACCTATTTCGAGGATCGCGGCTACAAGGTCGTCGTCCCTACACTCCGGCATCACGAGATCGGAGCCGACGGGCGCTCCCATCCCGATCTCGCGACGACGAGCGTTGCCGACTATGTCTCCGACATTGCGCTGGAGATCGGTCGGCTCGGCCGCAAGCCGCTCGTTATCGGCCATTCGATGGGCGGGCTGATCGCGCAAATCCTCGCCACACGCGGACTTGCCCGCGCGGTAGTTGGCCTTGCGCCCGCGCAGATCGCCGGTGTTTTCAACTACGACATCCGGTCGTCATGGATATTCCGAAACGAATTCACCTCGTGGGGCTTCTGGCGGAGGCCCCAACTGCCTTCCTTCGAGGCGATGCGTTTCGGCGCGCTGAACTGCATGGCGGAAGCGGACGCGGAACGGCTCTACGAAACGCTGGTACCCGAATCCGGTCAGACGCTCCTCGAAATCGGGTTGTGGTTCCTCGATCGGCAGCGCACAACCTGGATCAACCCGGCGGATGTCCGCTGCCCGATGCTTTTCCTGACCGGGGCTGAAGACCGGTTGACGCCCCTGTGGCTGACCCAGCGCATCACCGAGTTCTACGAGGGCAAGGCGCGCATCGAAGCGCTTGCCGGCCGCGGCCACTGGCTGCCGTCGGAACCCGGCTGGGAGGCGCTTGCCGAAAGGGCGGCGCTGTTCTTCGAGACGGAAGCCGCCGACATGGCACGCGGCCTGTCGCCGCAGGTCCGCGCCCTCGCGGGCGAACTTGCCGCCATCCGCTAGATCGCTCCCCCGCCTCCCCTATTCCGCCGCCGCGCGCATCGGCGCCGGCTTGTGGCCGCGCACAAGCTTGCCGGGCAACGCGCCCGTATGCTTGCCCTCGCGGTAGATCACCTCGCCGCTGACGATGGTCGCGACATAGCCTTCCGCTTCCTGCATCAGGCGGCGCGCGCCCGACGGCAGGTCGTAGACCATGTGCGGCGGCAGCAGGCGCAGCCGCTCGAAGTCGATCACGTTCACATCCGCCTTCATGCCGGGCGCGATCAGCCCACGGTCGAGGAGGCCGACGGCTTCCGCTGTGTCGCGCGTCTGACTTTTCACCACAAACGGCAGGTCGAGCTTGTCGCCCCGCGTCCGGTCGCGGCACCAATGCGTCAGCATGTAGGTCGGCACGCTCACGTCGCAGATGACGCCGACATGCGCGCCGCCATCGGAGAGACCGAACAGCGTGTTCGGGTTGCGCATCATGGTGAGTGCGTTTTCGAGGTTGAACTCGAAATAATTGTGCAGCGGGAAGAACAGGAAGTTCCGGCCGCCGTTCGCCGTCAGGATGTCGTAGACGATCTCGTCGGGGTTCCTGCCTTCACGCTTCGCCCTGGCACCGATGCTGTCCTCCGGCGCGGGCTCGTAGTTCGGCGGGTCGCCGAGCTCGAACATCTTGTGATAGGCGCCCGCCAGCGAATTGAGGAATGGGTGGCCGGGCTCAAGGCTTTCCGACAGGAGCCTCGCACGGAAATCCGGATCGGCCATGATCGCCACGCGCTCCTCGAGCGGCTTGTCCGCAATCGCGCGGTAGCTCGGCCGCGTGAGAAAGGGATGCACGGAGCCCTGCAGGCCGAGCATCAGGCCGACCGGCCTGCCCTGCACCTGCGCCTTGATCGGCAGGCCCTTGCCCGCCGCGCCGTCGAGCCGCGACATCAGTTCGCGCCATTGGTCAGGCACCACATCGGCCTGCACCAGCGAGAAGCTCAAGGGGCGCCCGGAAATCTCCACCAGTCTTTCGACCAGCGAGAATTCCTGGTCGACCTCGCGGAAATCCGAAACCCATTGCAGCACGCCGGCGCCCGCTTCCTTCAGTCCCCTTGCGATCGCTTCCATTTCCTTGTCGGCGGCGCCGATGGTCGGCGTGAGATCGCCGTCGCTGGTGCGGTGCGCGATGGTGCGCGAGGTCGAAAAGCCGATGGCGCCCGCCTTGATCGCGTCGCGCACGATCTCGCGCATCTCGTCGATCTCGGCATCGGTCGCCGCCGCGCGCTTCGCGCCGCGTTCGCCCATCACGTAGACGCGCACCGCGCCATGCGGCACCTGTATCGCCACATCGATGTCGCGCTTGCGCGCTTCCACGGCGTCTAGATAGTCGCCGAAGCTCTCCCACTGCCACGACAGGCCTTCGTGGAGAGCGGCGCCCGGAATATCCTCGACGCCTTCCATCAGACGGATCAGCCGGTCGTGATCCGCTTTGCGCACCGGCGCGAAGCCGACGCCGCAATTGCCCATGACCACCGTGGTCGCGCCGTGAATGGAGGATGGCGTCATGCGCTCGTCCCATGTCACCTGGCCGTCGTAATGTGTGTGGATGTCGACCCAGCCCGGCGTGACGAGAAGGCCCGTCGCGTCGATTTCCTCGCGGCCCTTCGCCTCGACCTTGCCGACCGTGACGATGACGCCCTTGTCTATCGCAACGTCCGCCACGCGCGGCTCGCTTCCCGTTCCATCGACCACGGTTCCGCCGTGGATCACGAGATCCAGCTCAGCCATTAGTCCCTCCTCAAGGTTCTGATTTCTTGTTGAGGGCAGTCTAACGCGGAAGCGCGCTCACCCGAAACCGGGTAAACGCGCTCCGCAAAAATGCTGCGCCGCGGCCGGAGGCTATTTCAAGGCGTCGAGCTTCGTCTGCGTCTCCGCCGCATGTCCCTTCGCCGCGTCGAGGTCTTCCTCGGCGAGGCCGGCATTCGCGGACGCCAGCGCTTCTTCCAGCGATGCTCTGGTCTCGTCGTCCTCCGCATCGGGGATTGCGCCGTTGCCGAGCGGCTTGCAGGGGTTCAGCTCCTTCTCGGCGAAACCTTCGCCCTCCGGTCCGACGAGGCAGTTGATCGTGTGATGGAGATGAGTGTGCACGCCGCCGATATCGCCCGCGGCCGCCGCGAAGCCCGCATGCTGGGCGGCAGCGGCGATTTCCTTGTCGAGCTGTGCCGCAAAGGCGGGCGCCGCGAAGAGCATGAGGGCGCCGGCCGCCGCCGTCACGAGAATGGAAGTCCTGCGTGTGTTGCGCATCGTTTCCTCCTGTTTGTCTGCCGAGCCTTCAGCAGAACACCCGCATCGCGCACGGGCAACCCGAAACGGGCGTCATAACCGGAACGTGATCCGGTTCATCTCGTCCAGCTCCTCCGCGTTCATCTCCCATTCGCTCGCCTTCACATTCGCCTCCACCTGCTCCGGTTTCGTCGCGCCTGCGATCACGCTCGCGACATGGGGCTGCGAGGCGAGCCAGCCGATGGCGGCGTCGAGCGTGGTTTTTCCGCGCGTTTCGGCGAAGGCCGTCACCTTCTCTACCAGGTCGAAATTCGCGTCGGTGAGGATGCCCTTGCCGCGCTCGCCCCATTGCGTCAGCCGGCCGTCGTTCGGCAGGTCGCGGCCGCGCTTGTATTTTCCGGTTAGCATGCCGCTCGCCAGCGGGAAATAGGGCAGCACGCTGCCGCCATATTTCTTCACGGCGGGCACGAGATCGAATTCGATCTTGCGATCGAGGAGATTGTAGTGGTTCTGGGCGCTCACGAAGGGCGTGAGGCGGCGCTCCTTCGCGATGAAGGCGGCTTCGGTGAATTGCCAGCCGGTCAGGTTCGACGAACCGATATAGCGGACCTTGCCCGAGTGCACGAGATCGTCGAGCGCGGCCAGCGTTTCCTCGATCGGCGTATCCGGGTCGGGGAAGTGCAACTGGTAGAGGTCGATGTAGTCCGTACCGAGACGCTTCAGGCTCGCCTCGACGGCATTCACAATGTAACGGCGTGAACCGCCCTTCATGTATTCGCCGTCGCCCATCGGCAATCCGAACTTGGTCGCCAGCACGATCTCCTTGCGCCGCGGACCCAGCGCCTTGCCGAGCATCGTTTCCGAGCCGCCCTTGTTGCCGTAGGCGTCCGCCGTATCGAAGAGCGTTATGCCGAGATCGAGCGCCTTCCCGACAACGATGTCGGTAGCGGCCTGATCGATCTTCATGCCGAAATTGTTGCAGCCGAGGCCGGCGACCGAGACTTTCAATCCCGAATTTCCAAGTGTCTTGAAACGCATGATGCTCTCCCTGCCGCGGTTTCCGCCGTTTTCAGCGCGCGAGTTTATGCCTCGCCGGGCACGCGCGACAGGCCGCGCGTGTAACGTTTGCGCGAGGCCCGCAAACTTAATAGACTCCCGGCCTAGGGTGCTTACCCTAAATCAGAATGAGGGCGAGAGCGTGCTCCGGCGCGCCGTAAAAACAGCCCCTTCGGGAGAGGGAACGACATGAAATTCACATGGTTCAACCTGATGCCCTGGCCTTACCTTCCGGACGATTTCCGGGAGAAGCATCGTTCGGTCTGGGTCGATATCGACTCGCGCCTGTTCGATCCGGCGAAGAGCCACGAAGTCTATAATTCCTACATGGACATGCTCGAATATGCGGGCACGCTCGGTTTCGACGGCATCGGCGTCAACGAGCATCACCAGAACGGCTACGGCATCATGCCGTCGCCGAACATCATCGCGGCGGGCCTTGCGCGGCGCACATCCGATGTCGGCCTCGTCGTGCTCGGCAATTCGATCGCGCTCTACAACCCGCCGGTGCGCGTCGCCGAAGAATTTGCGATGCTCGACTGCATTTCCGGCGGCCGTCTCGTCGCGGGTTTCCCGGTCGGCACCTCGATGGACACGAATTACTGCTACGGCCAGATCCCCGCGCTCACCCGCGAGAAATATCAGGAAGCGCACGATCTCATCCGCCGCGCCTGGTCCGATCCCGATCCCTTCGCGTGGAACGGGCGCTACAACAAGCTGCGCCACGTCAACATCTGGCCGCGCCCGATTCAGGACCCGCCGCCGATCCATATTCCGGGCGGCGGTTCGGTCGAGACCTACGACTTCTGCATCGACAACACCTACTCCTATTCCTACCTCTCCTTCTCCGGCTACATCCGCGCCAAGGCGCTGATGCAGGGCTATTGGGACCGCGTCGCGCAGCGCAACGCGCCCGACGAGAGTCCCTATCGCGCCGGCTTCGCGCAGACGATCTGCGTCGCCGACACGGACGAGGAAGCCGAGCGGCTCTATTCCGAGCATGTCAGCTACTTCTACAACCGCTGCCTCCATGTCTATGGCGGCTTCGCGGATGCGCCCGGCTACCGCACCATCAAGACGATCCAGACCGGCGCGCTGTCGCAATATGCCCCGCCCATCGGCGGCTATTCGGAACTCACCTGGAAGGACCTGATCGAGCAGGGTCATGTGATCGCGGGCAGCCCGGAGACCGTCCGCCAGCGCATGGAAGACCTCATCAAGGGGCTCAATGTCGGCAACATCTTCTGCCTCCTCCATGTCGGCAACATGCCGATGGACAAGTGCATGCACTCGACGAAGCTCTTCGCCGAGAAAGTGATGCCGCATCTGCGTGGCATGTTCCCGGACTACAAGGACGACAACCGCTTCTGGTGCAAGCCGCTGGCAAAGCGCGTGAAGCCGGGCAGCCTGCCGGCCGAAAAGGAAATCGCCGCGATGGTCGGAGGGAAGGACTGATGGAAACGAAAACGATCGAGACCCACCACGTCCCCGTCCGTTACTTCGAAGGCGGAAAGGGCGAACCGCTCGTCTTCCTCCACGGTGCGGGCGGTGTGACCGCCGAAGACCCTTTCCTCGCGAAGCTCGCGGAGAAATACCACGTCTATGCGCCGCTCCTGCCCGGCTATGGCGACTCGCAGGAATGCGGCGAGCTGCGCGAGATGCTCGACATCACGCTCCATACATGGGACGTGGTGGCCGCACTCGGCCTGAAAGACCCGATCCTCGTCGGCCATTCGATGGGTGGCATGATCGCGGCGGAAATGGCCGCCATCGCGCCCAACGACGTCAGCCGCCTCGGGCTCATCTGCCCGGCCGGTCTCTGGCTCGACGATCATCCGATCCCGGACATCTTCGCGATGCTGCCCTACGAGCTTCCCGCCGTTCTCTTCCACGACGTGGCGGCTGGCACGGCGCTGATGACGGCGGGCGTCGCGCTCGACGATCCGGAATGGCTGAAGGGCTTCCTCGTGCAGAATGCGCGGCAGCTCGGCATGGCGGGCAAGATCCTCTTTCCCGTGCCGGATCGCGGCCTCTCGCAGCGCCTCTACCGCGTCAAGGCGAAGACGGTGCTCGTCTGGGGCGACGGCGACAAGCTCATTGCGCCGGTCTATGCGCATAGCTGGAAGAAGGCGATTGCCGGTGCCGAGCTCGTCTCGATCCCGGAAGCGGGCCATCTGATGACGCTCGAAAAGCCCGGCCATGTCGCGGCGGCGCTCGCGAAGCTCGGCTGACACACACGGAATCGGCGTCCAAAAACAAAAACAGGCGCGGATAGGAGCGAAGGGCCATTCCGAAAGGAGTGGCCCTTCTGCTTTGCCGTCTTCGTGGAGGCGGCTGTGATGCTTTTGCCTCACATTCGCAACTAATTTCAGATCGCCGCAATTTGCGATTGCAGATGCGAACTATTCTCAATAATTAGTCCCATCGTTCCGGGAGGGGCGCGTGCCGACGCTATGGGGCAGGTCGCGCGGCACGGTGCTCTCCCGAATTTTGTAGCCCGCGTATGGGCGGCCCAAATGGGGGATTGTCGAATGATAGAGAAGAAAAATCCGGCGAGGGTGCCGGGATCGTTGCGCTCGCCCGTGCGCCTGACGGGGCGCCCGGAACAGAGCTACAGAAGCAAACTCATGACGGCGTGCTGCGTCGCGGCGGCCGCCGGCATCGCGATGCCCGCCTTCGCGGAAGAGTCGAACGCGAAGAAGGACGAGAGCGCGATCGACCTGCCCACCCTCGTGATCGAAAGCACGACCGAGCCCGGCGCCAATCCCTATGCCGACCCCGCCGCCCCCTACAAAGTGGACCGCTCGGCGAACAAGAAGATCGAACAGGACATCCAGGACTTCTCCAAGGAAATCACAATCATTCCGAAAGAGGCCATTACGGATGCCGGTGCGACGTCGGTGAAGGACGTGATCCGGATGCAGCCGGGCATCACCATCGGCACAGGCGAAGGTGGCAACGCGCTCGGCGACCGCTTCATCATTCGCGGTTTCGAGGCGCGCGGCGACGTCCTCGTCGACGGCTTGCGCGACCCCGGCGTCGTCAGCCGCGAAACCTTCGCCGTCGAGCAGATCGAAATATCGAAGGGACCGGACTCGACCTTCGCCGGCCGCGGCACGACCGGCGGCGCGATCAACATGATCACGAAAATGCCGCAGGGCGAGACCTTCAGCAAAGCCACCGTCGGCTTCGGCACGGACGACTACAAGCGTGTCACCATCGACACCAATCAGGTCGTGAGCGATACGCTCGCCGTTCGCGTGAACGGCATGTGGCACGAATCCAACGTGCCGGGACGCAGCGACGACGTGGACGTCCATGACGATCGTTGGGGCGGCGCGGTTGCCTTCGAATGGCAGGCTTCCGATACGGTCACCATCATCGGCGACTACTACCATCTCGAAACCGACGCCATGCCGGATTTCGGCGTGCCGTGGAACGCCAGCACGAAGAGCCCCTACACGGTCGGCGGCGAAGCCAAATTCTACGGTCAGCTCACGCGCGACTTCTGGGAAACCTCGCAGGACATTGCCACCCTCCAGGCGCAGGTCGAACTCAATCCGAACCTCCGCTGGAACACGCAAGTCCGCTACGGCTATGCGACCAACCACTATGTCGTCGGCGCGCCCGAAGGACCGAACCTCGGCGCCGGCACCGTGAATTCATCCGCCAAACAACGCCGCCAGAACTGGGATTATGTCGGCGGGCTCAGCACGCTCACCTACGATTTCGCTACGGGCAGTATCGAGCACACCGTCATTGGCGGCATCGAGGCCACTTATGAAGACTCGCGCAATCCGGGCTATCGGGGACAGAGCAACGTCACCGTCGACATCAACAATCCCAACAACTACGCCTGGAACGGCACAATCCTGAAAAACAACCAGCCGACGGCGAGCCTGATCGAGACGCAGGCGGTTTTCGTCTCCGATACGATGAAGCTCGACGAGCAGTGGCAGGTCTTCGGCGGCCTCCGCTTCGACCGCTACAAACAGCTTCAGACGTCGTCGGTCGGTGGCGGCAGTCCCTATCCCGAAACCTCGGGCGACACCGATACCAACTTCTTCAACTGGCATGCCGGCGTCACCTTCAAGCCGCTGCCGAATGGCAGCATCTATACGTCGGTCGCCTCGGCATCGAACCCGCCGGGCGCCCTGACGGATTCGACGAGCGCGGCCTATGGCGGCAACACGACCGCCATCGAATCCATCGATGCGGAACGGATCATTTCCTACGAACTCGGTACCAAGTGGGAGCTCTTCAACGAGCACCTGTTGCTGTCCACCTCGATCTTCGAGATCACCCGTAAAGGCGGCCTCGATGTCGTGGTCGCGGGCGAGGGTCAGGGCGAACGCCGGGTGCGCGGCATCGAGGTTCAGGCGGCCGGCAACGTCACGCCGGAACTGAGCCTGATGGCCGGCGGCTCCCTCTTCGACGCCGAAGTGATCGCAAGCCCCTCCGGGCCGGGCAAGATGGTCAACACGGCCGAGAAGAGCGCCTTCATTCAGGCGAAATACGCCGTGACCGAGGAATGGTCGGTCGGCTCCGCCGTCATCTACCAGGGCGAAGTCTATGGCGGCACCTATTCCGCGCATGACGCTTCGCCGAAGCTTTCGGACTGGGTCCGCGTGGACCTCATGTCCGACTATGCGGTGACGCCGGATGTGACGCTTCGCCTCAATGTCCTTAACGTGTTCGACGAGCTTTACTACGACTCGCTTTACCGCAGCGGCACGCCCTTTGTCTTTGTGGCGCCGGGCCGCTCGGCTACGCTGACGCTCGAATACACTTTCTGAGCCCTCCGGTTCGGAAAGATCGAAAATGGCGGCAGGCCCGGTCTCGCAACCGGGCCTGCCTGCCGGTTTGCCGAAGGACAAATCATGCTGGTGTCGATTCCCGAGGTGCTGAGCAAGGCCGAAGTCGCGGCATTTCGCGCCGAGATGGACAAGGCCGAATGGATCGACGGCAAGGCGACGGCAGGCGAACAATCCGGCACCGTCAAGAAGAACCAGCAACTCAAGGAAAACTCGGCCCTCGCGCGCAAGCTCGGCGACGGCGTCCTCGATGCGCTGGCGCGGAACGACACCTTCATTTCGGCGGCGCTGCCCCTGAAGATATTTCCGCCGCTCTTCAACCGCTATGCGGGCGGCGAATATTTCGGCACGCATGTCGATAACGCCATCCGCATCGTGCCCGGCACGCCCGTCCGCGTCCGCACCGACCTCTCGATGACGCTCTTTCTGAGCGAACCGGAGGACTATGACGGCGGCATTCTGGTGGTCGAGGACAATTACGGCACGCAGGAAGTGAAGCTGGCCGCGGGCGATCTCGTGCTCTATCCCTCGACCAGTCTGCATCACGTCACGCCCGTCACGCGCGGTGCCAGGGTGTGCTCGTTCTTCTGGCTGCAGAGCATGGTGCGCGACGATGCGGAGCGCACGCTCCTGTTTGATCTCGACCAGAGCATCCGTTCGCTCGGCGCCGAGCAGGGCATCGACCACCCGGAAGTGGTCCGCCTCTCGGGCATCTACCACAATTTGCTGCGGCGCTGGGCCGACACTTAAGCCGCGGCCGGCTGCGCCTCCCGTGCCATGAGCCGCGCCACCGTGCCGGCAATGCTCGCGCCCGCGATGGTCAGCGCCATCGGCAGCGCCGTGCCGTCATTGAACGCCCCGACAAGCGCACCCGCCACGGCCGCCAGCGCGAACTGGAGAATGCCTGTCAGCGCCGAGGCCGAACCGATATGGCTGTCCGCCCGCGCCATCGCTGCCGCCATCGCATTCGCGCCGACAAAGCCGACGCTGCCGACGGCGATGAAGATGCAGGCTGCGAGCGCATAAAAGGCATCCGGACGGAAGATCGTCGCGGCCAGCAGCGCCAGCGCGGCGGCGAGATGTATGCCCATCGCGACTTTCAGAATGACGCGCCCCGACATGCGACGCAGCAGGAACGCATTCACCTGCGACGCGATAATGAGCCCCGCCGCATTCACGCCGAAAAGCATGGCATAGCCGGAAGGATCGAGCCCGTGCAACTCGATGAAGACAAAGGGCGAGCCGGTGATATAGGCGAACATCGCCGCCGAGATGAAGGCATTGGCGAGCGCGAAGCCCATGAAAGGCCGGTCGGCGAAGAGCGCGAGATAGGCGCCGAGCACGGGGCGAAGCCCGCCATGCTGGCGCCGCTCGCGCGGCAGCGTCTCGCCGAGCCCGAACAGGACGGCCGGGACGCAGGCGGCCCCGAAGGCGGCGAGCACCCAGAAAATCATGTGCCATTCGCAATGCGCGATGATGAAGCCGCCGATCATCGGCGCGAGAATGGGTGCGAGCCCCATCACCAGCATCAGCATCGAATAAACCTGCGCGGAGCCGCGTTCGTCGAAGAGATCGCGCACCATGGCGCGCGACACGACGATGCCCGCGCAGCCGCCAAGCGCCTGCAGCAGCCGCGCGGCGGTCAGGCTTTCGATATCCGGTGCCAGCGCCGCCCATATCGACGCGCCGACATACATCGCGATGCCGATCAGGAGCGGCGGCAGGCGGCCAACACGGTCGGTGATCGGGCCGACCACGCCCTGCCCCACCGCGAGACCGACGAAGAAGACGGCGAGCGTCGTCTGTACCGCGCCGGCCGTGGTGCCGTAATGAGCCGCGATTGCCGGAAAGGCCGGCAGGTACATATCGATCGAGAGCGGCGCGAAGGCGATCAGGGAACCGAGAATGACGACAAAGCCGATCCGGCTCCCGCGCGGGGTGGATGCATTCATTTTATATCTACTTTCGCCATCCCTCGTCCCGCGCGGTTCATATAGGCGAACGGGCCGCTTTATGAAAGCGGCCCGTTCTGCATTTCAAGAGAGATGGTGCCGGATCAGATTTTCTTGTCGCCCTGCCAATAGGCATCGCGGATGGTGCGGCGGAGCACCTTGCCGCTCGGCATGCGCGGGAGTTCCTGCATGAAGTCCACCGAGCGCGGGCGCTGATAGCCCGGCAGGTTCGCCGCCGCGAAGTCGAGCAGTTCCCGCGCCATCGCATCGTCGGGGCGATAGCCCTCGTTCAGCTCGACGACAAGCTTCACCTCCTCGCCCCATTCCTCGTTGGGCACACCAACCGCCGCCGCATCCGCCACAGCCGGATGCTTCAAAATCTCCTGGTCGATCTCGGCGGGATAGATGTTCACGCCGCCCGAAATGATGACCTCGGCGCTGCGTCCGGTGAGGAACAGGAATCCGTCCTCATCCAGATAGCCCATGTCGCCCATCGTGTAGAAATCGCCGCGATAGGCGCCCTCGGTCTTTTCCGGCGCCTTGAAATATTCGAAGCGTCCCTGCTCCGGCGCCTTGAAATAGATCGTGCCGACCTCGCGCGGCTTCACCGGCCGCCCGTCCTCGTCATGCACTTCGACGATCACGCCCGGCAACGGCTTGCCGACCGTACCCTTCTTCGCTGGCCATTCATGGCTGTCGACGAAAATGCCGCCGCCTTCCGTCGCCGCGTAATATTCGAAGACCACGGGACCGAACCAGGCGATGGAGCCCTCCTTCACATGCGCCGGGCAAGGCGCCGCACCGTGAAGAATCCAGCGCAACGAAGACGTGTCGTATTTCGCCCTGGTCGTCTCGGGCAGTTGCAGCATCCGGTGCAGCATGGTCGGCACGACATGCGTATGCGTGATGCGGTACTCCTCCGCGAGACGCAGCGTCTCCTCCGCGTCCCACTTGTCCATCAACACGCAGCCGACGCCGGCATTGATCGGGAAGCTCAGGTTCAGCGCGAGCGGCGCCGCGTGATAGAGCGGGCCGGTCACCAGCGCCAGGTCGTCTTCGCGAAAAGCCGCCGTCTCGGTCAGCTTCACCAGCAGCGGCGAGACGGGCGCCGCCTGCCGCCGGAAGACGCCCTTCGGATGTCCCGTGGTGCCGGAGGTATACATCATCTGTGTACCGAGCGCCGGATCGGTGAGGTCGCCGCCGTCCTCGGCCTCCACCGCCGCATCATAGGAGGCGAAGCCCTCGATCGGACCGCCGACGGCGAGTTTCGCGACAAGACCCGGCGACATGCGCACCGCTTCCATGGCCGAGGCCGGGAAGCGCGCATCCGCGACGAAGGCCTTCGCTTCGCAATTGTCGACGATGTAGCCGACTTCCGAGCCCTTCAGGTGCCAGTTCACCGGCGTCAGGCGAAAACCGCCACGCTGGCAGGCCGCCACCGTCTCCACGAATTCGGGCCGGTTGGAGCAGAGCAGCGCCACCGCGTCGCCCGCCTTCAGTCCCGCCCGCCTCAGGGCCCGCACCAGCCGGTTCGCGTTGGCGTTCAATTCGCCGAAGCTGCGGTTCCCCGCCTCCGAGATAATCGCGGGCCTGTCGGGCGCCTGCGCCGCGTGCCACGCCAATACCATGCCTGCCGCGGCCGCTTCCTCGCGGCTCCACGCGGACGTTGCTTCCGCAAGCGTCATGTTCTTCCTCCCGCCATTGTTCCCGGCGCCTTGCTGGCGCCTTTTTTGGTTTCATACTGGTGCCAGCATTGGACAGGCGGGGGCTCCCCGGCGTCAAGCCGGTTTGCGGAGTTCCTGTCCGCGCTTTTCAAGGGGTTTTCCTTATATGAGAGCTTTACTGGTCGGTGCCGCCGCTCTTTTCAGCGTCGTCGCGGGAAACATGGCGGCATATGCGGCGGAGAATGAAGCGAAGGAAACGGCGGAAGCCGCCAGCCTCGGGCGCGCTTTCCTGACGTTTCAGGTCGAGAACGACCTTTTCGCCAATTTCGTCAATACCGACCGGCATTACACGAACGGTCTCCAGGCTGCATGGCTGTCGCGGCCGAAAACGGACCTGCCTGCCTGGCTCGCGGATTTTTCGTCGCCGCCTTTCTATTCGCTGCTCTTCCCGACCGGCAATTTCGACAACAAGAGCCATCGCGTCGGCGTCGCTCTCGGCCACGCGATCTTCACGCCGGACGATACAACCGTGACGACGCCGCAGCCAAACGACCGGCCCTATGCCGCCTGGCTCCACATGACCTTCTCGCTGCAGAGCGTCCGCTCCAGCACCATCACCGGCGAGGCGTGGCAGGACCAGTGGAAGCTCGATCTCGGGATGGTAGGCCCCGCCGCCGGTGGAGAGTTCGTGCAGAACGAATGGCATGGCCTCATCGGTGCCGACGATGCAAAAGGCTGGGATAACCAGATCAAGAACGAACCCGGCATCAATCTCAGCTTCGAGCGCGCATGGCGCAGTTCCACCTTCGCCACGCCGGAGATCATCGGCCTCGAAACCGACGTCATCCCCTACACCATCGTCGCACTCGGCAATGTGCAGACCTATGCAGGCTTCGGCGCCACCTTCCGGCTCGGGCCGACGCTGCCCAACGATTTCGGCCCGACGCGCATCTATCCGGGCGTCGGCGGCTCGGAATGGTTCGAACCGGCGGCGAGCGGCTGCAATTGCTACGTCTTCGCGGGCTTCGAGGGGCGCGGCATCGCGCGCGACATTTTCCTCGACGGCAACACCTTCCGCGACAGTGCGAGCATCCAGAAACGCCACTTCGTCTATGACGGGAAGCTCGGCTTGGTCTTCGTCGTCTGGGACACGCGCGTCGCCTTCACGCATGTCTTCCGCAGCCGCGAATATGAGGGACAGGCGAAGCCCGACCAGTTCGGCTCGATCTCGGTGAACTTCGCGCTCTAGCGCCTATTCCGGCTTCTTGTAGTTGCGGAGTTCCTCCGGGTCGTGCTCCTTCGCGTGGGAAGCCGCTTCCTTGCGGGCCGCTTCGAGGTCTTTGCGCTCGCTGCCTTCCATGGCGGTGCGCGCATCCTCGGCCGCCTTGCCGACGCGGCCCTCGTCCACGAATGCCTTCGTGTCCTTGTTGTACTCGCGCGCGGCGGTGCGGTTGCCCTCGCCTTCGTTCGGCTGCTTCTTCGGATCGGCCATGACGTCCTCCTGCGGTTCGGTTGCTCCTGTCATGAAAAACGCGCAGGGCCGCCGCTCCGTTCCCTCACTTCCGGCCGCCTCATTCCATAACGCTTGTCTTTGAGCGAAAGCGCCGCATGATGGGCGTCACCCGAATCCCCTCCCGCCGGACAAGAGCCCTTCATGACCCTGCCGCTGATCGCCGCCGACAACATGTTCGGGCTTCTCTTCGCCTTTCTCGGCCTCGCCGCCTTCGGCTTCTGGTCGGAGCGTACGCGGCTCGGCTTGTGGATTTCCGGCGTCATTCTCACGATCTTCGCGGGCATGCTTCTCGCCAATCTGCGCATCGTGCCCTTCGCCTCGCCATTTCACGACATGGTCTGGGCCTATGTCGTGCCGCTCGCGATCCCGCTGCTGCTCTTCAAGGCCGACCTGAAGAAGATCCTGCCCGAAAGCGGCAAGATGCTGCTCGCCTTCGTCATCGCCGTCATCGGCACGGTCGCTGGCGTGCTGGTGGGCTTCGCGCTCATCGACATGGGGCCTTCCGGCCATCTCGTTGGGGGCGCGCTCGGCGCGAGCTGGATCGGCGGCTCGATGAATTTCGCCGCCGTCTCGACCGCGAACGGCCTCGTCGCCGACGGGACTCTCACCGCCGCCACGGCCGCAGCCGACAATGTCATGGCGGCCTTCTTCATCGCCTTCCTGCTCATGCTGCCGGGCCTCGCCTGGCTCGTGCGTCTCATTCCCTCGAAAATCATCGAGCAGGAAGTTCACGCGCATGAACACCCGGAGGAAGAGAAGAAGCCCGTGCTCGACATGGGGGCGCTGGCGCTCCAGCTCTTTCTCGCCGCCGCCTGCTGCTTCATCGGTTTCGAGACTGCCGCGCTTCTCGGCATTCCGAAATACGGCGTCCTCTTCGTCACGGTGAACGCGCTTCTCATCGCCAACATATTTCCGAAGCAGATGCACCGGCTCGAAGGCGGCTTCACGCTCGGCATGTTCTTCATGTATCTCTTTTTCGGCGTCATCGGGGCGGCCGCCGACATCGTGCTGATGGTCGAGACGGCGATGCCGATCTTCCTCTTCGTCTTCATCATGGCCGCCGTTCACATCGCCATCGTGCTTGCGGGCGCCAGGCTCTTCCGCATCGACCTCGCCGAAGCCCTCGTCATCTCCAACACCGTCGCCGTCGGCCCCGCCACGGCTGCCGCCATGGCCGCCGGCAAACGCTGGCACGGCCTCGTCACCCCCGGCGTCATGTTCGGCGTCCTCGGCTACGCCGTCGCCAACTTCATCGGTATCGCACTGACGCAGTGGTTGGGGTGAGGAAGAAAAGGCATCCTCTTTCTTTTCTTCGTCTTTGCCGGGCTTGACCCGGCAATCCAGAAGCCGCGAAGCGGCGTCAGGAATAACTCTTTTCTTCATCCCTCCATTGGCGCGCCTTGGTCCCTTATCCTGGACCCCCGGGTCAAGCCCGGGGGTGACGCGTAAAAATAACAAGAAAACGGCAAACCCTGCGTAATTTGCTCCCCTCCCCCGATCCCGATAGAACAGCCTCAAAGCCATTCACCGAGGGAGAACCCCAATGTCCGAACCCGTCATCCTTGTCGAAAAATCCGGCGCCGTCGCCACCGTGACGCTCAACCGCCCGGGCGCGATGAACGCGCTGTCGCGCGACCTGCGCAAGGCAATCGCCGAAACCTTCGAAGAGCTCGAAGCCGACGACAACATCCGCGTGGCGATCCTCACCGGCGCGGGCAAGGCCTTCTGTGCCGGGCTCGATCTGAAGGAACTCGGCGGCGATGCCAGCGCCGTCGGTGGCGGAGGCGTCAATGCGACCGTCGCCGACAAGGATCCCGTCACCTCCATCGGCCAGTTCTCCGGCCCCGTCATCGGCGCGATCAACGGCGTCGCCATCACCGGCGGCTTCGAACTGGCGCTCGCCTGCGACATCCTCGTCTGTTCGGAGAATGCGCGCTTCGCCGACACGCATGCCCGCGTCGGCATCCTGCCGGGCTGGGGCCTCAGCCAGAAGCTCTCCCGCGCCATCGGCATCTACCGCGCGAAGGAGCTTTCCCTCACCGGCAATTTCCTCTCCGCGCAGCAGGCGCAGGAGTGGGGCCTCATCAACCGCGTCGTGACGGCGGAAGAACTTCTTCCCGTCTGCCGCAAGCTTGCCGACGACATGCTCTCGGTCGTGCCGCAATGCCTGCCCGCCTACAAGAAGCTGATCGATGACGGTTTCGCTGAAGCTTTCGGCACCGCGCTCAAGACCGAGCGGCAGTTCTCCAATGCCGCCAACAAATCCGTCGCGCCGGAGGAAATCGCCGCGCGCCGCGAAGGCATCCAGAGTCGCGGCAAGCAGCAGACCTCCTGATCCGTCACGGGCAAGGCGACAGCCAGAGCACGCCCGAGAAGCAGAAGATCGATGCGCCGAACGCGGCGAAGGCGAGATCGGTGGCGACGCGGTAGGAGAAACCCGTCGCCGCCGTGAGCCGCCGCCGCATTGCGAGATAAGGCGCAAGCTGCACCGCGAGATAAGCGGCAAAGAGCGCCACGAGAACGAGCCGGTGCAGGCTCAGCGCGCCGGCAATGCCGATCTCGTTCCAGCCGAGCCTGCAGCCCAGCGCCTGCATTCCATAGAGATGCACGAAGGCAAGCGCCCAGAGTCCGAAGCCCGCAAGCAACAGCCCCGCATGTCCCGCCCGTTCTGTTGCGCCCGTCATGGCGCGCCTCCGCCGGCGCCGAGCATGATGAAGACATGCACGAAGATGACGGCGGCGATGCCCGCGCCTGCCGTATAGAGGTGCCACAATTTTCCGATCCGGAGATCGAGGCACCGCACCGCCGAGACGAGGCCCTGCCGCCCGCGCCATAAGCCGAACAGCGCGAAGACGACGCCAAGCGCGGTATGGAAGCCCGCATAGCACAGCACCACGAAACAGGTGGCCGACAACGCATGCCCCATCCGGTCGGGAATGGCGGTCATCGCGATCCAGGCAATGGCGAGCGTCGCAAGCCCATGCGCGGCGGCGCAGAGGGCGAGCGAGGCTTGCGGGTGCGCACCCGCCAGATGCCTTGCCCGCCACCCTGCCGCGCCGGCCGCCAGCAGCGCGGCAATTGCGGCGGCGGAGAGAAGCATGCCGGGTTCGGGAAGTGTCGCGGGCGGCCAGTTCGGCGCCGACAGCCAGAGGAACCAGCCGCCGAAAAGCAGCGATGCGTATAGCGTCGCGTCCGCCGCCAGCGTGAAGACCATCGCCCACCATGACGGCGCGTTGCGGCTTTCGGTATGCGGCGGCGCTTGTGCATCGCGGCCAACAGGCAAGGCACCGCTGTCCTTCCCGCTGCCCGTCGCCCGCGTCCAGCCGAGAAACAGCGCCAGCGTCGCCAGCAGCGCGATGGGCACAAGCCAGTAGAGCTTCGCCAGCATCGCGATGAAGAAAAGGCCGGTCGCGGCGGCGGTGAAGAGCGGCAGGAATGTCTGGCGCGGCAGCAGCACCACCTGCTCCAACCGTCCGCTTGCCATGCCGACGGCGAGCGTCTCCATCCGTCCGTCCCGCGCGAAGCCGAGATAGCCCTCTCCCGCCGCAAGTTCCCTGCCGAGCCGCTCCGGCGCCAGCATGTCCGCGCGGCGGTCCACACGCGGCAGCGACGCGAAGTTGTAGGCGGGCGCCGGTTTCGGCATCGCCCATTCGAGCGTCATCGCCTTCCACGGGGTGCGCGGAAAGGCGCGGCCGTAGCGGACCTGCAGGACGATATCGATCAGCACCAGCGCGAAGCCGATCGTCATCACGAAAGCGCCGATGGACGACACGAGATTGTAGATTTCGAGTCCCGACGCTTCCGTATAGGTGTGCACGCGCCGCACCATGCCGAGCAGTCCTGTCAGATGCATCACGAGAAACGTCACGTTGAAGCCGATGAAGACGAGCCAGAAGGCGGGCAGCGAGAGATGATGCACGGGCCGCTTGCCCGTTATCAGCGGCAGCCAGTAATAGGCCGCCGCCAGCATCGGAAAGACAAAGCCGCCGATCAGCACATAGTGGAAATGCGCGACCACGAAATGCGTGTCGTGCGCCTGCTTGTCGAACGGCATCATCGCGAGCATCACACCGGTCAGCCCGCCGATCACGAAGACGAAGAAAAAGCCGAACACATAAAGCATCGGCACGCTGAAGCGCGGGCGGCCATGCGCGAGCGTCGCCAGCCAGGCGAAAATCTGGATCGCGGTGGGCACGGCGACAAGCGCGCTCGCTGCCGAGAAGAACGCCATCGCCATATGCGATATGCCCACCATGTACATGTGGTGGACCCAGAGCCCGAAGGAGATGAACGCCATCGAGATCGCGGCGATCACCACCCAGCGATAGCCCATCAGCGGCCGTCCCGCGAAGACCGGCAACACGGTCGAGATCGCGCCCGCCGCCGGCAGGAAGATGATGTAGACCTCCGGGTGGCCGAAGAGCCAGAAGAGGTGCTGCCACAGCAACGGATCGCCGCCGCGCTCGGGATCGAAGAATGGCAGCCCGAAGGCGCGCTCCACCTCGAGCAGGATCGAGCCGAGGATGAGCGGCGGAAAGGCGAACAGCATCATCGCCGCCACCGCCAGCATGTACCACGCGAAAACCGGCATCCGGCCTAGCGACATGCCCGGTGCGCGCAGCTTCAATATGCTGACCATGATCTCGACGGCGGCGCAGACGGCGGAGATTTCGACGAAGGTGACGCCGAGCAGCCAGAAATCCGAATTGATGCCGGGCGAATAGGTGCCGGAGGAGAGCGGCGTATACATGAACCAGCCGGCATCGGGCGCCGCACCCGCCGCCAGCGCCACGATCAGCATCGTGCCGCCGAAGAGATAGCACCAGTAGCCATAGGCGGTGAGGCGCGGGAAGGCGAGGTCGCGCGCGCCGAGCAGCTTCGGCAGAAGATAGATCGCGAGCCCCTCGATCAGCGGTATCGCGAAGAGGAACATCATGATCGTGCCATGCATGGTGAAGACCTGCGCATAGAGGCCTTCGTCCATGAACACGCTCCCGGCGGAGGCGAGCTGCGTGCGGATCAGCATGGCGAGCAGCCCGCCGATGGCGAAGAACGCCGCCGCCGTCAGCATGAAGCGGCGGCCGAGAATGGAGTGGTTCACGGCAGCGGCCCGCGCAATGCCGGGCGGCGTCCCCCAGATCGCGGACAGCTCGCGGTGCAGCCGGAGCGCCTTCGTCGCGCCGTTCTCCTCCGTCATGGCGCGCTCCCCGAAATCGCGGCGCGGAAATCCTCCGGCGTGTGCGCCTCCACGCGGAAGGTCATTGCCGTGTGGCCGGTGCCGCAATATTCCGCGCAGATGCCGCCATAGGCGCCGGGCCTGTCGGCATAGAGCCGCACCACCGTTTCGTGGCCCGGCGTCGCGTCCACCTTGCCGCCGAGACGCGGCACCCAGAAGCCGTGAATGACATTGTCGCTCGTCGCGATCACGTCGACGTCGTAGCGCGCGGGCATGTGCATCACGCCGATGGTGGGCGCGGCATCCGGATAGTCGAGGTAATGGAATTCCCAGTACCACATATGCGCCCGCGCCTCGATGCGCACCGGGTTGTGCTCGCCGCGCCAGGGCAGATGCCGCTCGCCCATCGCGAAGGCGAAGAAGAGCAGCAGCGCCAGCACCGGCACGGGCATGAGAATACCGCCGCCCAGAATCCATGTCCGCTCCGTCCAGCGTCCGCCGAAGCCCGGCTTCAGCATGGCCGCCGCGAAAAGCCCCATCACCAGCACGAACAGCACCGCGCTCCCCGCCAGCATCGCCCACCAGAGCGTTGCGATGTCGCGCGCCGCCGGTCCCGCCGGATCGAGCGTCGAGAGGTCGCCGCTGCAGCCCGAAAGCGCCGCGCACGCGCAAATCGCCGCCGCGCGAGGGAACGGACCGCGCCGCGAAAGGGTTATCTTCCGGATGGGAGAGGCGTCATGAGCGAAACCGATCACCCGGAAAATCCGGTCGAGGCGAAGATCGAGGAAAAGGATGTCAGTTCCGCCATCGCGGTGGCGGGCCATCCGCTTCATGCCATGAGCGTTCATTTCCCGATCGCGCTCGTTGTCGCGACGCTCGGCGCGGATGTCTTCTACTGGTGGACCGCCGACCCCTTCTGGCTGCGCGCGGGCCTCTGGTCGGCGGGCTTCGCCTTCGCCTCGGGCATCGGCGCCGGCCTTGTCGGCACGGCGGAGCTTCTTCTCGTGCCGGGCATTCGCGGTCGCGTCGCAAGCTGGGCGCATGGCGTCGCCGCGATGATGCTCATTTCGGTCGCCGGCCTCAATTGGGGCCTCCGCCTCACCGCGCCCGACGCCGTGCTGCCGCACGGGCTGCTGCTCTCGCTTCTCGCGGCGGGGCTCACCGGGCTTGCCGGCTGGCATGGCGGAAAACTGATTTTCCATCACGGCATCGGCCTCATGGTGTCGCCCAGGGATTGAGAGGTGCGAGGATGCGCTTCAGCGCCCCCGGCTCCGACATGCCGTCCGGCAGCAGCGAGGAGATGTCGATATCGGGCTTCGCCAGCACGAGAAAAAGCACGCCCCCGATCAGCGCCAGCACGACACCCGTGCCGAGAAGGAAGCGCCACACAGGATAGACCTCGCCCTCGCCGAACAGGCGGATGATGACGAGCCCGGCGAATGTGTGCGCCAGCACCAGCGCGCCGACCAGCGCAAGCTTCGCCGACATCCACGTGACGAAAACCTCACGCGCGAAAATGAGCCCGATGCCGCTCCCGACCGCGAGAAAGGCCGCCGGCGAGATCAGCGCCACATAGGAAAACCGCACCATCCGCTGCAGCCGGTAAAGCGCATCCTTGTCCACCACATGCGCGCGCTGCACATAAAGCCCCGGCAGGCTCACAAGCCCCGCCATCCAGACAGAAACCGCCGAAATATGAATGATTTTGAGCCAGACGATCATCAGGCTGCCATGGCTCCTCTCCCCTCGGCCGACGGGCCAAGGGAGAAAATGCATGAGGCGGCGGGAAGTTCCGTGGGGTGAGGGGAAAACGGCTAGGCGCCTTAGTGGTCGAGAAAGACCGAGATCGGGGCCTGCGCCCGCATCGCGGACAGGAGGGGACAATTGCGAACTGCGGACCCTTAGTTTCGCATATCGCTGATGCCTAACGCAGCCGCTTTCCGTTCGATGTATGCGATTGCGTCCTCTATTGCGAACTGCAGTTCATTCAATACTCTTATGTCGTAGAAATCACCGTCTGAATTGTTTTCTGGCGCGTTTTCCGCCAGAGATATTGCGTAAGCCACTTTCGCTCTCCGCACCTATGAACCAAACGCAGGTGCCAGCCGGATAAGCTATTTCCAATCAATGGATTAGGCGTTTCATTGGGGGTCTTTCCGCACAGGCTCCCGGCAAATCAATATCTTGTAGAGGCCTCCAGGGTTAGCCTTGGTGGCATGACCAGGCGGTTCGATCCCATAGGCATCCGTTCGCTGACGGACCTGCAGCGGCACATGCGCACCGAGGAGGAAGCGCAGCGGCTCTTCGAGTGGCTGCGCTGGCCGGAGGGCCGCGTATGTCCCTTCTGCGGCTCCGGCGAGCACTGGG
This sequence comes from Parvibaculum sp., assembly GCF_030694575.1. GTDB lineage: Bacteria > Pseudomonadota > Alphaproteobacteria > Parvibaculales > Parvibaculaceae > Parvibaculum. The sequence continues at coordinate 6,308 of NZ_JAUYUS010000035.1, read as the reverse complement.
CGCTGACGGCGAGACGCGCCGGCCTCTATGAATGCCGCGGCTGCGGCAGGCAGTTCAGCGCCACAGCCGGAACACCGCTCCATGGAACGAAGCTGCCAATCGCAACATGGATTCAGGCGGCCTTTCTCATCGTCTCATCGAGCAAGGGCATGAGCTCGCCGGCGCTGGCTCGTCACCTCGGCATCACGCAGCGCAGCGCCTGGAAGGTCGGTCACGCCATCCGGCTTCTGAAGAACCCGGCCGCCGGCGATGCGAAGCTCTCCGGAATTGTCGAGGCCGACGATATTGCCGACGGCGGCAAGGCGTCTCGCAGAAACCGGGCAAAATACGGCGAGAAAACCGCCAAATTCATCTACAATGCCCCAGGCCGCGGCAGCGGCAAGAAGCGGATTCTGGTTGCCGTCGAGCGCGGCGGGCGCGTGCGAACGGCAGAAATGACAGATGGCAGCGCTTCGACCGTCGGGCCTCTGGTGCGCGAGCTGGTGGCGACGGAAGCTCACCTGATGACCGACGGCGACAGGGCACTGATTGCTGTCGGCAAGGACCAGGCGGCGCACGCCTCCGTCAGTCACAGCCAGAAGGAATATGTGCGCGGCGACGCCCATGTGAACACGGCCGAGGCATTCAACCTCTTTCTCCGCCGCGCCAAGATGGGCGTGTGGCATGTCTGGAGCAACGAGCATCTGCGCCGTTACCTTGCCGAGCTCCAGTTCCACTGGGACCATCGCCCAATTCCCAAGGGCAGAGGCAAGCGACGGGAGCTTGTTGCCGTCCCTTCCATCGTCCTTATGCGGACTTTGTTCTCGCGCGGCCATGGCCGCGAGCTGCGCCGGACGAAGGCCGGAAGCGTCGCTGAACCCTCCAACCGGCCCGGAAAACCGGCCCCAAAGACCCACTAGATATAGCGCCAGCTCATCTCACCAGCGCCGCATCACCTGCGTTTGGTTCATAGGTGCCTCGCTCTCAGATCCACGTCGGACGAGGTGTCGATACCCTGCAAAAAAGTCAAGGTCTGACGCTTGTTTCCAGCTCGATACCCCTGAGAACTTCCCATCTGTACTAGTGGCGATCTGACTTGGGCCATGTTTTTTCTAGCAATGGAAATCTCCTCAGCATTTTGGTCTTGGCCGCTACCTCCTCCGTTTACAGATGAACTTTCAATTGCAATTATTGTGACGGCAGCAAGCAGGGCCGCAACTATAATCGCTACAATGCCGGACATGAGATCACGGCGACCTCTGTGCTTTATCTGCGCAAGTACGATTTCTTTTTGTTCCTCAGGGCGAAGATTCCGCAGATCGACGCGAAAAAACTCTGCCATTGCAGCAATTGCTTCAAGTCGATCCGCGGCCGGTGCACTTTCAATATTCCGGGCACTATTTTCCAGTCGCGCCTTGTAAGCAAATAGAAACGCAGCCACGATAAATGCGACCAAACTCAGCCCCGTCCCTACATATGGTATTGCTTCCCAAGCAATCATATTAGTCCCCAGTATAGTCTCGACGACGGCGTCTCAATATTTTGAATTCAAACACCACTGACCGCTATTGAGTAGCGGAAACTTGCCTCTTTACGCCTCGGATTGCCTTTCTCGCGCCCCTCCCCCCTGTCCCCCTTTTCCGCTATCCTCCCCCCCAAAGCCATTAGAGCCATTTCCGGGAGGGGAAACCCATGAGCAGCACGTCTCGCCAGCATGACATCGTGATCCGCGGCGGCACCGTTTATGACGGTACGGGCGCCGCGCCTGTCGAGGCCGACATTGCCATCGAAGGCGGCCGCATCGTCGAGGTCGGCAAGGTTTCAGGTTCCGGCGCGGAGGAGATCGACGCGCGCGGGCAGATCGTGACGCCGGGCTTCGTCGACGTGCACACGCATTACGACGGCCAGGTCACCTGGGACCCCTATCTCCAGCCCTCCACCTTTCACGGCGTCACCACCGCCATCATGGGCAATTGCGGCGTCGGCTTCGCGCCCTGCAAGCCTGAGCAACGCGAATGGCTGCTCGGCCTCATGGAAGGCGTCGAGGACATTCCGGGTTCGGCGCTGGCCGAGGGCATCAAGTGGAACTGGGAAAGCTTCGCGCAATATATGGATGCGGTCGAAGCCTCGCCGCTCGCGCTCGATGTCGGATTGCAGGTGCCGCATGCCGCCGTCCGCGCCTATGTGATGGGCGAGCGCGCGCCCGCGCTCGAGCCGGCGACGGAAGCGGAGACGGCCGAGATGGGCCGCCTCGTCGTCGAGGCGCTCGAAGCCGGCGCGCTCGGCTTCTCCACCTCGCGCACGGTGAAACACAAGGACGTGAAGGGCGGCGCGACGCCGACGCTGAAGGCGGAAGCGATGGAACTCCACGGCATCGCCCGCGCCATGGGCAAGGCACAGAAGGGCGTGCTGCAGCTCATCGCCGATTTCAAGGACACGGATGCCGAGTTCGCGATGCTGCGCGGCATGGTGGAACTTTCGGGCCGGCCCATGTCCATCACCATCGAGCAGGACGACCGCTGGCCCACCGTCTGGAAGCGCGTGCTCGACAATATCGCCGCCGCCAATGCCGACGGGCTGCCCATTCGCGGCCAGGTGCCGCCGCGCGCCACCGGCGTGTTGCTCGGCCTCACATCGTCGCTCAATCCCTTCGTGATGCACCAGACCTTCCGCTCGATCTGGGGCGCGCCGCTGGAGCAACAGATGAAGGCGCTGCGCGACCCTGAATTCCGCGCGAAGCTTCTCGCCGAGGAGCCGGACTATCCGTCGGGCGAGATCATCGAGATGCTCTGCATCGCCTATCACAAGATGTTCGCGCTCGGCGAGAACCCGAATTACGAACCCTCGCCGGAGGAAAGCGCGAAGGCGGTCGCGGAGCGCACGGGACGCCACCCGCGCGAGGTGTTGCTCGACTGGATGATGGAGCGCGACGGCAAGGCGCTCCTCTATTTCCCGCTGATGAACTATCACTGCGGCAGCCTCGCCGATGTCGAGACGATGCTCACCCATCCGAACACCGCCTTCGGCCTCTCCGACGGCGGCGCCCATTGCGGCATCATCTGCGATGCGAGCTTCCCGACCACGCTCCTCACCCATTGGGGCCGCGACCGCACGCGCGGGCGGAAGCTCCCGCTCGAATGGCTGGTGCATGGCCTCACCCAGCGCAACGCGGCGCTTGTCGGCATGAACGATCGCGGCGTCTTGGCGCCGGGCATGAAGGCGGATCTGAACGTGATCGATTTCGACAATCTCACGCTCTATTCGCCGCGCATCGTCAACGACCTGCCGGCCGGCGGAAAACGCCTCATCCAGCAGACGGATGGCTACACGGCCAGCATCGTCTCGGGCGCCGTCGCCTTCCGCAACGGCGAGCCGACGGGCGCCCTCAACGGCCGCCTCGTGCGCGGCGCGCAGGCGCGGCCCGAAGGGGTGCGTATTCCGGCCGCCGCCGACTGAGGCTATAAATCGCCGCGGCCACTGGCCACGGTGGAAACTTGCCCTAATTTGGTCAAGGTACGGGGCCAAAAGGTGCCCGGCCCGCCGCATGCCGGCTGCGGGCATGGTGGAGCTGGGCCGCCATAGGGGTACCGTTTCGAGCCGTTTTTCCCAGCCTTTTTGCGTCTAGCGGACCCGATGATGGACACACCCGATCCCGTCTCCCCCACGCCCGAGCCTTCGCCCGATGCACCGGCGGCCAATCCCCGGTCATGGCGCAACTCGGTATTCGTGCGTCAGGCGGCTTTCTTTTTCATTGTCCTGCCGCTCGTCATCGCCGCCAATCTCGCGGTCTGGGCCGCCTTCAACCAGCCCCATCACGCGGAAGCATGGACCGGCGAAATCGTCGGCTTCTCCTACAGCCCCTACCGCCAGGGCCAGGACCCGACGCAGAACAGGCATCCTTCCGTCGAGCAGATGGAAGAGGACATGCGGCTCCTCTCCGGCACGGTGCAGGCGATCCGCACCTACAGCGTCATCCGCGGCCAGGAAAACATTCCCGAGCTTGCCGCCAAATACGGCCTTTCCGTCGCGGTCGGCGCATGGATCGGTCCCGATCTCGCGCGCAACGAGCAGGAACTCGCCACGCTCATCCAGCTCGCGCCGCGCCGCAATGTCGTGCGCGTGCTGGTCGGCAACGAAGCCCTGCTGCGCAACGACCTGCCCGTGGAAGACCTGATCGCCTATATCAGGCGCGCCAAGGAAAAAATCTGGAAGCCGGTCTCCACCGCCGAGCCGCCGCATATCTGGCTCAACAATCCCGATCTTGTGCAGGCGGTCGACTACATCGCCGTGCAGCTCCTGCCCTATTGGGAAGGCATCCCGATCAACGAGGCAGTGAATTCCGTCTTCGAACGCCTCGACGAATTGCGCGACGCCTATCCGGGCAAGCCCATCGTCGTCACGGAAGTCGGCTGGCCGAGCCGCGGCAAGGTCATCCCGCGCCGCCCCTATCCCGGCCTCGCCGAAGCCGAGCTCAGCACCGAGGCCGTGCCGTCGCTCGTCAACCAGGCGACTTTCATGCGCGCGTTCCTGAACCGCGCCAAGGCCGAGGACATCACCTATTACGTGATGGAAGCCTTCGACCAGCCGTGGAAGGCGTCGGAGGAAGGGGCCGCCGGCGCCTTCTGGGGCATCTACAATGCCGACCGCGCGCCCAAGTTCCCGATGGCCGGCAGCATTTCCGAGGCGCCGGAATGGCGTTTCTGGGCGTCGCTCGCCGCGGGCCTCGCGCTCGTGCCCGCCATGCTCTTCATGCTGCGCCAGCGCCATGTCCGCCCCGTCGGCGTCGTCTTCTTCGCGGTGCTCACGCAGATCGCCGGTTCCGCCATCGCCTGGGCGGGACTTTCCGTCACCGGCCTCTATTTCACCTGGATCGGCATCACGGTCTGGAGCTTCCTCTTCTTCGCGCAGGGACTTCTTCTCATCGTTCTCCTCGCGGAAGCGATCGAATTCGTCGAGGTGATCTGGACGCGCCACGGCTCGCGCCACTTCAAGCCCTTCGATGAAAAAGCCGTCAGCCCCACGGCGATGGTGTCGATCCATGTGCCGATCCACAACGAGCCGCCGGAGATGGTGCGCGAGACGCTCGCCGCGCTGGCGAAGCTCGACTATGCGAACTACGAAGTCCTCGTGCTCGACAACAACACGACCGACCCCGAGGTCTGGCAGCCGGTGCGCGACTACTGCGCGCAGCTCGGGCCCCGCTTCCGCTTCTTCCATCTCGAGAACTGGCCGGGCTTCAAGGCGGGCGCGCTCAATTTCGGTCTGGAGAAAACCGCCGAGGAAGCCGAGATCATCGCCGTCATCGACAGCGACTATCAGGTCGAGCCGAATTGGCTGAAGGTGCTCGTCCCCTATTTCGACAAGCAGGATGTCGGCTTCGTGCAGGGCCCGCAGGATTACCGCGACCGCCATGAAAGCGCGTTCAAGAACATGGCCTATTGGGAATATGCCGGCTTCTTCCATATCGGCATGGTCCAGCGCAACAATTTCAACGCCATCATCCAGCACGGCACCATGACGCAAGTGCGCAAGAGCGCGCTGAAGCGCGTCGGCGGCTGGGCGGAGTGGTGCATCTGCGAGGATGCCGAACTCGGCATCAAGCTCTACCGCGCCGGCTACGACAGCGTCTATGTCAACCACTCCTTCGGCCGCGGCCTCACGCCGGACACGCTGTCCGGCTATATCACGCAGCGTTTCCGCTGGGCCTATGGCGCGGTGCAGATCGTCAAGCATCACTGGGATGCGCTCGCGCCCTGGGCAAGCAGCAAGAAGGGTCTCACCGGCGCGCAGCGTTATTATTTCCTCGCCGGCTGGCTTCCCTGGTTCGCGGACGGGCTCGCGCTCCTCTTCACCACGGCGAGCATCGTGCTGTCCGCCTGGGCGCTCTACCAGCCGCACATGGTGTCGCTGCCCGTCGCCGCCTTCCTCATTCCGACCATCGGCAGCTTCATCTTCAAGTTCGTGCGCTCGCTCTGGCTCTATGCGGTGCGCGTGCGCGATTGCAGCTTCATCGAGAGCCTCGGCGCCGGCGTCGCCGCGCTCGGCCTCACGCATACGGTCGCCAAGGCGATGCTCAACGGCATGATAACAACGAGCAAGCCTTTCATCCGCACGCCGAAATGCGAGGACAAGCCGCCGCTCGCCGCCGCCTTCATCCAGGTGCGCGAGGAAACGGTGATGCTCGTCCTGCTCTGGGGCCTCACCGCCGCTTTCCTGATGAGCCCCGATTTCGCGGACAGCCATTCGCGTCTCTGGGTCGGCGTGCTGCTCGTGCAGTCGGTGCCCTACGCCTCGGCCGTCCTCCTCTCGCTCATCAACGTCATGCCGTC
>NZ_JAUYUS010000021.1 GCF_030694575.1 Parvibaculum sp. | reverse complement strand
CATCGGCGCATTGAGCGGCCTGTTCTCGGTCGCGCTCGGCGCTTTCGCGGCGCATGGATTGCAGAGCCGCGTCGGCCCCGCCGAACTCGCGGTCTTCGAGACGGGCGCGCGCTACCAGATGTACCACGCGCTTGCCTTGCTCGCGGTCGCGTGGGTCGCGGCACAGGGCGGCGGCACCTTCGCGGCGATCGCCGGCTGGGCATTCGTGGCCGGCACAATTCTGTTTTCCGGCTCGCTCTATTATCTCGGCCTCACCGGCAGCCGTTCGCTGGTGCTGGTGACGCCCGTGGGCGGAGTCGCCTTTCTCGCAGGATGGCTCTCGCTCGCCCTTGCCGCATGGTCGCTGAAGACGCCCGGCGCCTGATAGACAAACCCGCACAAAACGGCCTCTGGACAGAACCGAAAACGCTTCCTATTTTAACTAGACCGTGGTCTAGTTTTGTAACGGTCGATGCGGGCCGGGGTGAGGAGGCGTTGAGATGCACGAACGGATACTGGTGATAGGCGGCGGTATTGCCGGTCTGTCGACCGCGCTGGCGCTTGCCCGCGCAGGACGCGAACTGACCGTGCTGGAACGCGACCCGCCACCGCCCGACACCTCCGCCGACGAGGCTTTCGAAGGCTGGGAGCGCAAGGGCGTCGGTCACCTTCGCCACAGCCACGCCTTCCTCGCGCGGCTCCATATGCTGATCCGCGACAACTATCCGGACCTGATGGCGGACCTCCTGGGCGCCGGCTGCCGCGAAATCGCGTTTGCCGACAACCTGCCGATGGCGCTGCGCGATAAATACACGCCCGTACCCGGCGACGAGGACATGACGATCCTGACGAGCCGCCGCACGACGCTCGAACTCATCATGCGGCGCTATGCGGCCCGCCAGCAGAACATCCGCTTCGTTACCGGCGCGCTGGTGCGCGACGTGCTGACGGAGACGGATGAAAGCGGCAAGCTGCGCGTGACCGGCGTCAGCGTCGAACAGGACGGCGAGACCAAGGACTGGCCGGCCGACATCGTGGTCGACGCGGCCGGCAAGAACAGCCAGATCATCGAATGGCTGAACAAACGCGGCGCGGACATCACGGACGAGACCGAGCGCGCGGGCATTCTCTATTTCACGCGGCATTACCGCCTGCGCGACGGCGTGAGCGAACCGGCCCGCACCAGAGTGCCGGGCGCAGGCGATCTCGGCTTCATCAAATACGGCCTCTTCCCCGCTGACAATGGCTGCTTCTCGATCACGCTCGCCGTGCCCGAAATCGAAATGGAACTGCGCAAGGCGGTCGTGCGGCCGGAAAATTTCGACGCCGTCTGCGCGCAACTTCCCGGCATCGCCTCATGGACCGCGCCGGAAACATCCGAGCCGGTAAGCCGCGTATTCGGCATGGGCGAACTGGTGAGCCGCTGGCGGCACATGACGAACGAAGGCGAGCCGCGCGTGCTGGACTTCTTTCCCATCGGCGACAGCGTGATCCGCACCAACCCGCTCTACGGGCGCGGCTGCTCCTTCGCCGCCATCGCGGCGGAAGCACTGCGCGACACGCTGGAAAAGACGAACGATCCGCGCACCCGCGCCCGCCTCTATCACGCAAGGCTCGCGACCGAACTGCGCCAGCACTACGACGACATGGTGAAGCAGGATGTGGCGGCAACGCGGCGCGCGCGCCACGCGCTCGATCCGGACTACAAGCCCGGCCTGAAGGCGCGGCTATTCAAGAGCTTCGCGGAAGACGCGATCATGCCGGCGATACGCGGCGACGTGGAATTGCTGCGCGCCTTCATGCGCGCCTTCCACATGGTCGATCCGCCGAACACATGGATACGCGATCCGCGCAACGTCTCGAAAGTGCTGCTGACATGGGCGCGCGGCAAGAAACGTAATGCCGATCTCTATCCGCCGAAGCTCGGGCCCGACCGTCCCGAAATGCTGTCGTCGCTCGGTCTTTCGCCGACGGCGGACTTCGAGCGGCTGAAATCGGCCTGAAGAATTTCGGAACACAAAAACACAGAGGGGGACGGCCGTGAAATTTCCCGAGCCGCGATATATCGACACGAACGGCATCAAGATGGCCATCTACGAGGACGGCCCGAAAGACGGCGTGCCCGTGCTGCTGAGCCACGGCTGGCCGGAACTCGCCTATTCGTGGCGCCACCAGATACCGGCGCTCGCCAAGGCCGGCTTCCGCGTCATCGCGCCGGACCAGCGCGGCTACGGCAATACCGGCGGGCCGAAGGGCGAGGAAAACGTGCCGCTCTACGACATGGAACATCTGACGGGCGATCTCGTCGGCCTGCTGGATGCGCTTGAAATCGACAAAGCGGTTTATTGCGGCCACGACTGGGGCGGCATGGTGGTCTGGCAGTCGGCCTTGATGCATCCGGACCGCGTAGCCGGCGTGATCGGCGTCAACACACCCTTCCTGCCGCGCAGCCCCGTCGACCCGATCATGGCGATGCGGATGATGTTCGGCGAGGACATGTACATCGTCTATTTCCAGAAGTTCGGTGTAGCGGAAAAGAAACTCGGCGCGGATACGAAGCGCACCCTGAACTTCCTCTATCGCCGCTCCGGCATCACGATGCAGGAATGGGAGAAGCTGCCCGCCTCCGACAAGAACCTCGCCTTCATCAAGGCGCTCGACACGCCGGAAGAAGAATGGCGCGGCAAGCCGCTGCTCAACGGCGAGGAACTCGCCTACTACACCGCCGCCTTCGAGAAGAGCGGCTGGGAAGGCGGCATCAACTGGTATCGCAACTTCACGCGCAACTGGGAGCGCAGCGCCGATCTGGTGCAGAAGGTGACGGCACCGGCGCTGATGATCTCGGCCGCCGACGACGTGGTGCTTTCGCCCGCCATGACGGCGGGCATGGAACAATATGTGCCCGATCTCGAAAAGCACATCATCGCGGATTGCGGTCACTGGACCCAGGCGGAGAAGCCGGAAGAACTGAACCGGCTGATGATCGACTGGCTGAAGCGCCGCTTCGGCTGATCTCCATAATGTGACTTGTGCGGGCATATCCCCGGCGGCAAACTGACCGAAAATGCAAAATCGGTCATTTTGTCGCCGGAGGGGGATATGAGCGCTATCGAGGGTCTCGCGGAGCAGATTGCGCAGGCGCCCGACGCGTTGCGCGGCTGGATCTACTGGCTGGCCTTCATCAATTCGGCCGCCCTCCTGTTCATCTTCACGCGGATGGAGGCTCGATGGATATTCGCGGCATGGCTTGCCGGTCTCCCGCTCCTCGCCCTCGTTTTCGATCTGTCCGGCTTCACCGCCCTTCTGGCGCTCGTCCACCTGTCGATCTGGGCGCCGCTTCTCTGCTGGCTCGTCTGGCGCAATCCCGTGGATGGCATGAGGGAGCCGTGGAGCTTCTATCTGGTGCTGGTATTCACCACGAATCTCGTCGCGCTCGGTCTCGATGCCGCGGGCCTCTATCGCTACGCGACGGAGGGCCCGGGCTTCGCGTAACATCCGGGACAGACATGCAAATGCCGGCCGCCGCTGGTAAGCTGGCTCACACAACACACCATGGCCCGGAAATGAGCACTGGCCGTTCCATAGCCCGCGACCGCGCCGCCCTGCTGTTCGCCAACGCGACCTTCTATCGGGCCTTCGCGGACAAGGACGTCTCGCTGATGAACGCGCTGTGGGCGGAGCGCGAACCCGTGACCTGCCTCCATCCCGGCTGGCCGCCCGTGGAGGGCCGGGACGCCGTGCTGCAGAGCTGGCACGCCATTCTGACCGGGCCCGCGAGCCCCGACATCGAATGCCTGCATGCCCGCGCGGGCATTCATCAGGACACCGGGATCGTCATCTGCTATGAGCGGATCGCGCAGGACTACCTGCTCGCCACCAACATCTTCATACGGAGCGGCGACGGCTGGTTGATCGTTCACCACCAGTCCGGCGCAGCCCCCGAACCGGGCGAAACGCCGCCTCAGCCGAGGCGACGGCTTAACTAAAGCGGCTCGCTTACATTCTTGTTAGCGGGTTGTTGCTCACAAACGAACCCGATATGATCCGCGGCGATTTGAATGCGCCGCAGCATGGGCTTAGATAGGCGGCGGATCGTGAGCGCTTCCGGCGCCGCGGGTACCACGAAAAGACAAGGGACAAATGTATGTCGCAGGCGCTTGAGCGCGACACCGAGGACGCCGCGCTGGCCGCGCCTGCCGTCAAGACCCTCCCGGAAAGCCCGCGCCTCGCGGCGGCTTCCGGCGACGCGCCGTTGCGCATCCTGCTACCGAGCTACCGCTCCAATCCGACCACCGGCGGACAGGGCGTCTATATGCGCCACATCGCCAAGGCGCTGGTCGAACTCGGCCACCATGTGGACGTGATCTCCGGCCCGCCCTACCCCGAACTCGATCCGCGCGTGAAGCTCATCAAACTGCCCTCGCTCGATCTCTACGCGAACCCGCATCCGATCCGCTCGCTCCGGCCCTGGATGTTTGCCTACCCGATCGACCTGTTCGAATGGTTCAGCCACGCGACCGGCGGCTTCTCCGAGCCTTATACGTTCTGCGAGCGCATGGCGCGCTATGTACGCGGCACCGTGGATGAGTACGACGTCTGTCACGACAACCAGACGCTGGGCTGGGGCCTGCTGAAGCTCCGCGACATGGGCCTGCCAATCGTCGGCACGATCCACCATCCGATCACGATGGACCGCCGCATCGACATAGAGCATGCGAAAACGCTGTCGCTGAAACTGCTGAAGCGGCGCTGGTATTCCTTCCTCAACATGCAGATCAAGGTGGCCCGCCAGCTCGACCCGCTGATCGTGGTGTCGGAAAGTACACGCCGTGACGTGGTGCGCGAATTCGGCGTCGACGTTTCGAAGACACGCCTCGTGCTGCACGGTATCGACCACGTCCAGTTCCGCCCGATGCCGCATGTGAAGCGGCGCGACGATCTTCTGGTCGCCTGCGCCAGCGCCGACGTGCCGCTGAAGGGACTGATCTATCTCATCCGCGCCTATGCGGAATTGCTGAAGACGCGGCCGAACCTCAAGCTGAAGGTGATCGGCCGTCTGCGCGAAGGCAATACGACGGACGAGCTGCGCACCTACGGCATCATGGACAAGGTGGAGTTCGTGAGCGGCGTCACCGACGAGGATATCGCCACGATCTACAATGAGGCGACCATCGCGATATCGCCTTCGGTTTACGAAGGCTTCGGCTTTCCGTGCGGTGAGGCCATGTCCTGCGGCACGCCGGTGATTGCGACCAATGGCGGCTCGCTGCCGGAAGTCGTGGGCGATGCCGGCATCGTGGTGCAGCACTCCAATCCGCCGGCGCTCGCCGCCGCGATTGCCGCCATGCTCGACAATCCGGAGATGCGCGAGGCTTACGGCCGGGCCGGCCGCGAGCGCATTCTCGCGAAATTCAAATGGGAACGCGCCGCGCGCGAATGCGCCGACATTTACAGGCAGACAATCAGAGATGCAGACAATCGACTTGAACGTGCTCGGGCTTGAGGACGGCCAGCGCGCGCTCGACCTCGGTTGCGGCGCAGGCCGGCATGTCCATGCCATGTATTACTACGCGAAGTGCCATGTGGTCGGGCTCGACCTCGGCTTCGAGGACGTGCGCCGCACGCGCGACGGCTTCGGCACCTGTCCCGACATGGACCCCGAGACGAAGCGCTCCTTCTCGCTGACTGTCGGCAATGCGCTGTCCCTGCCCTTCCCGGATGCGAGCTTCGACAAGATCGTCTGCTCCGAAGTGCTTGAGCACATCCCGGACTACAAGCAGGCCGTGGCGGAGATCGACCGCATCCTGAAGCCGGGCGGCACGCTGGCGATCAGCGTACCCCGCTTCTTCCCCGAATGGGTGTGCTGGAAGCTTTCCGACGACTATCACAACGAGCCCGGCGGCCATGTCCGCATTTTCCGGGAAAGCGAACTGAAGGGTTCCGTCGAGGCGCGCGGCCTTTCTTTCTTCCATCGCCATTTCGCGCACGGGCTCCATTCGCCATACTGGTGGCTCAAATGCGCCGTCGGCGTGAAGCGCGAGGATGTGAAGATCGTCAATCTCTACAAACGCTTCCTCGAATGGGACATCCTGCAGGGTCCCTGGCTGACGCGCGCGCTGGAAAGACTCGCGGGCCCGCTGATGGGCAAGAGCGTCGTTCTCTACTTCACCAAGGGAGCGGCGTAAGCATGACGCATCTCACCTGGGGAGACCGCGTTCCGGATAATTTCTTTGAAGGCTCGCGCGCGCGCATCGTCGAACTCCAGCGCGACAATGGCGCGATCCCCTGGTACGACGGCGGCGTGATCGACCCGTGGAACCACACGGAAGCCGCGATGGGCCTGACGGTGCTCGGCGAGATCGAACACGCGCGCCGCGCCTTCCGCTACCTCGCGGAAACGCAGTTGAAGGACGGGTCCTGGTGGGGACAGCTCGGGAGCGCCGTGCCCTTCGACGAGGAGGAGCAACGCTTCACCGGCGAGGAGAAGGACGCGGGCCACCATATTCGCGACACGAATTTCGCCGCCTATATCGCGACCGGCGTCTGGCATCATTACCTCGTGACGCGCGACCGCAAATGGCTCGCGGGCATCTGGCCGCATGTCAAGGCTGCAATCGAATTCGTCCTCTCCTATCAGAGCGAGCATGGCGAAATCCGGTGGGCGGCCGACGATCCGCATACGCCGGAAAACGATGCCCTCATCACAGGCTCGTCATCGATCTACAAGAGCCTCGAATGTGCGGCGCAAATTGCACGCGAACTCGGACATCCGTCACGCGACTGGATGACGGCACGCGCGCGGCTCGGCGAAGCGCTGCGCGACAAGCCGCACCGTTTCGACCGCACATGGGAACCGAAAGACCGTTATTCGATGGACTGGTACTACCCGGTTCTCGCGGGCGTGCTGACCGGCGAGGCGGCACGCAAGCGCCTCGCCGCGAAATGGGACATCTTCGTCGCGGAGGGCAAGGGCTGCCGCTGCGTGATGGACCAGCCCTGGGTGACGATCGCCGAGAGCTCCGAACTCACCATGGCCCTTCTCGTCGCCGGCGAGCGCAAGAAGGCGGAAGCCATGCTTTCATGGCAGCATCAGTGGCGCGCCGATTGCGGCGCCTACTGGATGGGCTATCAGTTCGCCGACGAAGTGGCCTGGCCCGCCGAGAAACCCGCATGGACGGCCGCCGCCGTCATCCTTGCGACCGATGCGATCACCGGCATGACCCCCGCCGCACATCTCTTCGCCGAACGCACGCTAGCCGAGGCGGCGGAGTAGCCTCAGGCTCTTCACCACACGCTCTTCCGCGAACAGGTTCGACGCCAGCGCCATCTTGTAGATTTCATAGGGCGGGCGGCCGCCGTCCTTCGGGTCGGGAAAGACATCGTGGATTGCGAGGATGCCGCCAGGCATGACGCGGGGCGCCCAGAGACGGTAGTCGGTGAGCGCCGGCTCCATGCCATGGCCGCCATCGATGAAGACCATCGCGAGCGGCGTCGCCCAGCCTTTCGAGACCACGGCAGAAGGCGCGACGAGCGGCACCACCGTGTCTTCGAGTTTTGCCATGCGCATCGTCCGGCGGAACAGCGGGAAGGTGTTGAGGCGGTCCGTCTCGGCGTCGTAGAGCGCCTCGTCGTGGTGTTCCCAGCCCTTCTGGTTTTCTTCCGAGCCGTAGTGATGGTCGAGCGCGTAAAGCACCGCACCGCTCCGCTGGCAGGCGGTTCCGATATAGACGGTCGACTTGCCGCAGTAGGAGCCGATCTCCAGCACCGGCCCAAAGCGGGACGCCTCCAGCGCCGCCTCGTGCAGCGCCTGTCCCTCGGCCGCGTCCATGAAGCCTTTGACCGTCTCGATATCGATAGGAAGTTTCATCCCGGAGCCCTGCCCTGTCGCGCTGCCGTTTCCCTCGCACGTCCCGGCGCCGGCGGCAAGCGCCGGTCAACCAATAGGAAACCAATCGTCCCGATAATAGCGGCTTTCCATCCGCCGGACGCCCGGCACCGGAGCCTCAAATGAGCAATGCCGCGCTGGCCATCGAAACCGAGGACGAGTATGCGGCCATCGAGCGGGCCGTGCTGGAAACGCCGCGTGGCCGCTGGTTCCTGCAGGAATTCGCGAAACGCAACCGGACGGCCGATACCGGCGAAGTGATCGGCGCCATCGAGCGCCTTTACGACCTCGCACGCGAAACCGGCGCGGACGCGCGCTTCGGCTTCCTCTATCACGAGATGCAGGAGATGCGCCGCGCAGTCGGCGCGGCCCACGAGACCGTGGCCGCCGTGAAGCCGTGCAGCCGTCACAACGACGCCTGCACGGGACCGGAAGAGCTGGCCGCCATCGCCGAAACGGCGGCGCGCGCCGCAAGCGACATCGTCATGGCGGCCGAGCGTCTGCAGGAAATCGGCGAGACATTGCGCGGCAGCGGCGCCGATGCCGATCTTTGCGACGAAATCGAAACGCATGCGACCGGCATTTTCATGGCATCGGCCTATCAGGAAATGACGGGGAAACGCATAGGCGCCATCGTCGACGCGCTCGGGCAAATGGAAAAGCGGGTCGACCGCGCCATTGCCCTGTGGGAAGAAGAAGCGGGCCGCTCCTAGGCGCCCGCGATCACGCGCGCGAACAGCGCCGGATCGGCATTGCCGCCGCTGAGGACGATGGCGACAGCGGCATCCCTCACGTCCAGCTCGCCGGTAAGGATCGCGGCGAGCGCAACCGCCCCGCCCGGCTCCACGACAAGCTTCATCTCCTCGAAGGCAAAAAGCATCGCCGCCTCGATCTCCGCATCGGTGACGGCGAGCCCGCCCGCAAGGCGCGGCGCATTGATCGCGAAGGTGATCTCGCCCGGCATCGGCGCCATCAGCGCATCGCAAATGGAAGGTTCCGCTGCCGCCCCGTTGGAAACGCGCGTGCCGCCCTTCAATGAGCGCGCATGATCGTCGAACGCCCTCGGCTCGACGCACCAGACCTTCGCATCCGGCATCGCTGCACCGATGGCAAGCGCTGTCCCCGCCGCAAGCCCGCCGCCGCCGGCCGGCACCAGCACCGCATCGAGCGCAACGCCCAGCCGCGACGCATCCTCCGCGATCTCGAGGGCCGCCGTTCCCTGCCCTGCGATGATGTCCGGATCGTCATAGGGCGGCACGATGACTGCGGCGCGCTCCGCCGCTATGCGCCGGCCGATTTCCTCCCGGATATCTTTCAGCCGGTCGTAGAGGACGACCTCCGCGCCGAGGCCGCGCGTGCGCGCGATCTTGATCGGCGGCGCGTCGAACGGCATCACGATGACGGCGGGCACGCCGAGAAGCTTCGCCGCCGCCGCGACACCCTGCGCATGATTGCCCGACGACCAGGCGACGACACCGCCGGATGCTTCGCCCGGCGCAAGCTGCGACAGACGGTTATAGGCCCCACGGAACTTGAAGGAGCCGGTGCGCTGCAACACTTCCGGCTTTACGAAGACGCGGCCGCCCACCCGTGCATTGAGCGCGGGAAACTCCAGTAGCGGTGTCCGCACGGCAACGCCGGCAATCCGTGCTGCCGCCGCACGAATATCCGCCGCTTCCGGCAGGCGCGTTTTCATCCCGCAAGTTCCAGATTGATGCAGCCGACGCTCCATTGCGCGGCCCCGTCCACGATACGGCAACCAAGCCGCGTGATCGAGAGCGGTGCAATCTCGATGCGCAATGCCGTGGCGAGGTCGATCCCGAGCGCATGCGCAATCGCCGCCCGGACGACATTGGCGTGGGCAACCGAAACGATGGTGTGACCGGCGTAATGCGCAGTCAGCCGTTCGATGCCGTCGAAAACGCGCGTCGCGACGTCGACAAAACTTTCGCCTTCCGGGGGAAGAATTTCAGCGGGGTGCGTCCAGTCGAGCGTCCTGTTCGCCGCGAAGACGTCGTTAAAGCCGCGCCCCTGCCAGAGACCGTAATTCTGGTCGTTGAAATCGCTAACGGGGATCGGGTCGGCGCTGGGTCTGAGCGCAAGCGCCGTCGCCCGCGTGCGCGTGAGCGGTGAGGAGAGCCAAACGGCAACGGCGGGCAAACGCCGGGCGATGGCGGCCGCGAGCGCGGGATCGACAGGTTCGGGCGCGACATCGAGATGGCCGTAATAGCGGCTCTCCTGCCCCTGCACCGGCGCATGACGTATCCAGATCCATTCCGTCCGTGCCGGCGCGCCGCTCATAGCCATCCACGATATTTGAAGAACATGTAAGGTAGCACCGCGGACAGCACCATGAGCCCGAGCGCCATCGGGTATCCGTAAACCCATGTCAGCTCCGGCATGAACTCGAAATTCATGCCGTAGATGCTGGCGATCAATGTCGGCGGCAGGAAAACGACGGCGGCGACGGAGAAAATCTTGATGGTGCTGCTCTGCTCGTTGTTGATAAGGCCGAGCGTGGCGTCGAGCACGAAGTTGATGTTGTTGGCAAGGAAGCTTGCATGGTCGCTGAGCGAGGTTACGTCCCTTGCGATATTCTTGAAGCCCCGCTCGGCGGATTTCGTCAGCTTCACCTCGCTCGGCCGCGCCACGAAACCGACGAGCCGCCCGAAACTGACGAGGCTTTCACGCGCCTGCGAGGTCAACGCATGGCCGCGCCCGATGCGGGAGAGAATGGCGTTGTAGTCCTTCTTCCCCCTGCGCTCATGTGCAAAAATCTCGTTCGAAAGCGTCTCGATATCGACCTGGACCTTCTCGAGAATGTCGGCCACCCGGTCTACGATGGCGTCGAGCAGGCCCGCCAGCACATCCTCGCCCGTCGAACACGGCATGCTGTGACGGAGCGCTTGCGCCGCATAGACGCGGAATGGCAACGGCTCGGCGTACCGCAGCGTCAGAAGGCGATGTCTCGAGAGCACGAAGGAAACCGGCACGCTGATCGGCTGCGGCATATCCGATTGCGTAATCATCGTCGCCGTCATGTAGAGCGCCTCGGATTCCTGATAGAGGCGGCTCGTTATCTCGATTTCCCGCATGTCCTCTTCCGTCGGGACATCGAGATCGAGCTCGCGATCGACGAAGACAAGTTCTTCGTCCGTCGGCTGCAGCATATCTATCCAGACGGTTGCCTCCGGAATGGCCTCGCCCGCAGCGAGGGAAACCGGTTTCAGCATGCCGTCGGCGGGTATGTAGGCGGTAATCATCCGAATCTTCCGCTCGTTTTCTCGGGTGGCGCGATGATGCCCACTCCCGTCTCCCGCGACAATCTGCTGCAGATGGTTTATGGCTCATTCCCGGCAGTTTTAATGCGGTTTCACCATGGTTCGCTTGACATTCCGGCCAAATAGGCCCATGTCACGCTCAATTGTTTTCGTGTGCGCGCTTTGCGCTGCCCTTCGGCACCGCCTGATCCCGAAACAATTCGACCCCTTCCCGATTCCAAGCGCGTTGGAACGCGGCAAGAACCCGCGTTAAAGCGCCGGCCGTTGTGGCCGGGCGCACGACGTTTGACTTGAAAGAACGAGTTTTTATGACGACTGTAACTTTCGCGGACCTCGGCGTTGCCGAACCGCTCTGCCGCACCCTTGCGGCCAGCAACTACGAAACCCCCACCCCTATCCAGGCCCAGGCCATTCCCGCCCTTCTCGAAGGCCGCGACCTGCTTGGCCTCGCCCAGACCGGCACCGGCAAGACGGCCGCCTTCGCACTGCCTATCCTGCAGCTGCTCGCCGCCAAGAACGAGAAGCGCCAACCCAAGGAAGCGCGCGCGCTCATACTCGCGCCGACCCGCGAACTCGCGATGCAGATCAGCCAGAGCATCGAAAGCTACGGCAAGAACTTCAAGCTGCGCCACACGGTCATCTTCGGCGGCGTGAACCAGTTCCGCCAGGTAAAGGCCATGACGGGCGGCGTGGACATTCTGGTGGCGACGCCGGGCCGCCTGCTCGACCTCATGAACCAGAAGCACGTCAATCTCGGCCGCACCTCGATCCTCGTGCTCGACGAAGCCGATCGCATGCTCGACATGGGCTTTGTGCGCGACGTTCGCAAGATCATCGCCGCCATGCCGCGCCAGCGTCAGTCGCTGCTGTTCTCGGCAACCATGCCGTCGAGCATCGAACATCTGGCCGACGAAATCCTGCAACAGCCCGTGCGCGTCGAAGTGACACCGGAAGTCGTGACAGTCGACAAGATCGACCAGCGCGTCCTCCATGTCGATGGCAAGCGCAAGCGCGAGCTGCTGGCGAAGCTGCTCGACAATTCCGAGCTGTCCCGCGTCATCGTCTTCACGCGCACCAAGCATTGCGCCAACCGCGTGAGCGAACAGCTCGACAAGTCGGGCGTGCTTTCGGAAGCCATCCACGGCAACAAGTCGCAGGGCGCCCGTCAGCGCGCGCTCGACATGTTCCGAAACGGCAAGGCTCGCGTTCTCGTGGCGACCGATATCGCCGCGCGCGGCATCGACGTCTCCGGCATCACGCATGTCATCAACTACGAACTGCCGAACGAGCCGGAAAGCTACGTGCATCGCATCGGCCGCACGGCGCGCGCGGGCAAGAGCGGCATCGCCCTCTCCTTCTGCGACGCTTCCGAGCGCGCGCATCTGCGAAGCATCGAAAAGCTGACGAAGCGCCCGTTGACGATCGTCGACACGACGGAATGGCTCGGCGAGCAGGTCGCCGTCCCTACCGGCGAGCCGGCAGCCAAGCGTTCGGGCAACCGTAACGGCGGCGGCCCCCGCAACGGCAACAACAACCGCCAGCCCGGCAAACAGCGCCGTTTCGGCGGCAAGCCCGGCGGCGGCGGCAACCGTGCCCAGAATGGCCCGAAGAACGGTCAGAAGAGCGGCCAGCAGAGCCGGCGCCAGTCGACCGCCTCCTGACCTTCTCTACCAGCCTTTGAGACAAAACGGCCCTGGTTCGCTCCAGGGCCGTTTTGCATTGGCGGTATGAGAAGTCGGGATGCCTGGCGCATCGGGACCGGGGCTGTTTGGGATTTTTGGTGGGCGCACCAGGACTCGAACCTGGGACCCGCTGATTAAGAGTCAGCTGCTCTACCAACTGAGCTATGCGCCCGCCGTGCCGCCTGAGCGGCCGGTGAGTACCACCATCCCGGCCACTCGTTTTGTGGGGGAGCGGTGCCTATAGCAAACGAATTGAGGCCTGTCCAGCGACACCGCCGCCGGGTGGAAAAGAGTCGTAAAGTCCCGCTTTTCCGGCCTACCAGAAGGCGCTCGGGCCACGCGATATTTCAAGATTCCGGTGGATATAGACACTCATCAGCAGGCCGAAGGCGAACATCAGCGACAGCATCGCCGTCCCGCCATAGGAGACGAGCGGAAGCGGCACGCCCACGACCGGCAGAAGCCCCATCACCATCGCCGTGTTGATGAAGACATAGAGGAAGAAGGTCATCGAGACGCCGATGGCGAGCAACCGTCCGAACTGGTTACGGCACTGCATCGCGACGTTGAGCGAGAACATCAGCACGATGAAATAGAGGGCAAGCAACGCAAGCCCCCCCACCAGCCCCAGTTCCTCTCCAAGCATCGTGAAAATGAAGTCGGTGTGCTTTTCGGGCAGGAAATTCAACTGGCTCTGGGTCCCTTCCATGAAGCCCTTGCCGAAAATGCCCCCCGAGCCGAGCGCGATCTTGGATTGCAGGATGTGGTAGCCGGTGCCGAGCGGATCGCTTTCCGGGTCGAGGAAGGTAAAGACGCGGTTGCGCTGATAGTCGTGGAGCCGGCTCCAGATGACCGGGATCGCGGCAAGAACGCCGGCCCCTGCGAAGATGAAATAGCGCCAGCGCAAACCGGCCGAGAAGAAGAGAATGGCGCCGCTGGCTATCAGGAGGACAGCCGTCCCCAGGTCCGGCTGCAGGACGACAAGCCCGACAGGAGCGCCGACAAGCGCGAGCGGTATGATGAGGTTTCTGATTCGCGACACCTCGTCGAGCGTCAGCCCGTGGAAATAGCGGGCAAGCGCCAGAATCAGCGTCACCTTCATGATTTCGGAGGGTTGCACCTGGATGAAGCCGAGATTGAGCCAGCGCTGCGCGCCCATGCCCGTGAAGCCGACGATCTCGACCGCTATCAACAGAACGAGCGCCAGCCCGTACAACGGATAGGCGAGCCGCATCCAGAGCCGCAAATCGATGACGGCAACGGTGACCATGATGCAGGCCCCGAGCGCAAAACGTGTTGCCTGGCGCAAGGCCCACGGCGAAAAATTTCCGTCCGCCACCGAATAGAGCATCGCGAAACCGATCGACGCGATGAGCGTGAGCAGGAGCAGAAAGCCCCAGTTGAATTCGACCAGCTTTTCGCTCAGCCGCAGTTCATGGCCAGTGAGGCGACGGAGATCCAGCATCAGCCTGCCCTCGCCGTTTTCGGTCCGCCCTCGGGCGGCATGGTGGCCTGGGGACGAACCGGATTGCGCATCAGCACCTCATGCATGATATCGCGCGCAACGGGCGCGGCCGCACCGGAGCCTGAGCCGCCATGTTCAATCACAACCGACATTGCATAGCGCGGCGCATGGACGGGCGCGAAGCAGACGAAAAGCGCGTGGTCGCGCTGACGCCACTCGATATTCTCGTTTTTCAGGACGCCCGTCAGGCGCTCCGCCCGGCTGATGCGGCGCACCTGCGCGGTACCTGTCTTGCCGGCGAGTTCCATGCCGGGGTCCGGAATGCGCGACCGGTAGGCCGTGCCGCCGATCTCGTTCGACACCGCGTTCATGCCGCCTTGCGCGATCGCGATGGCGCGCTCGCTGACACCTATCGGAGGCGGTTGCTTCACCGGCAGCAACTGGCCGTCGATAGCGCGCGTAAGGTGGGGCGTCACCGCGAAGCCGCCATTGGCGATCCGCGCCGTCATGACGGCAAGCTGCAGCGGAGTAGCCAGCAGGTATCCCTGGCCTATACCCGCGATCACCGTTTCGCCCGGGTGCCAGGGCTCGCCCCTCGCCGCGCGCTTCCATTGAGGCGTGGGCACGAGGCCCGGCTTCTCGCCCGGCACCTCGAAATCGTAGATCGCGCCAAGACCGAAGCGCCGCGACATGTCGGCGATCGCCTCTATCCCGATGCGCTTTGCGGTGTCGTAGAAATAGACGTCGCAGGAATGCTTGATCGCTTCATGCATGTTGAGGGCGCCATGACCGCCCTTCTTCCAGCAATGAAAGTCATGGCTGCCAAGCGAATAATGCCCCGGGCAGACAACCCGCTGGTTCGGATCGATGCCCGCCTCGACGGCCGCCATGGCGACGACCATCTTGAACGTCGACCCGGGCGGATACATACCCGCCAATGCCTTGTTGACGAGAGGCTTGTAGGGGTTTTCGACGAGCGAGGTCCACTGCTGCGTGCTGAGGCCCATATTGAACTGGTTGGGATCGTAGGCGGGCGCCGACACGAACGAGATGACGTCGCCGGTATGGATATCCAGCACGACGGAGCTGGCGGACTCGCCCTTCAGCCGGTTCCACGCGAACTTCTGGACATCCATATCGAGCGTGAGCACGACTTCGCTACCCGCCTTGCCGGGATCCTTTGAAAGCTCGCGGATCACGCGGCCATAGGCATTCACCTCGACATGGCTCGAACCCGCGATGCCGCGCAGTTCCTTGTCGTAGGTCTTCTCGATGCCTTCCTTGCCGATACGAAAACCCGGCAGCTTCAGAAGCGGCTGGTCCTCGCGCGCTGCCTGAAGGTCCTTTTCGGAAACGGAAGCGACATAGCCGAGGATATGCGCAAGCTCTTCCCCGTGCGGATAGTCACGGGTTTCACCGACATCCGGCTGGATACCGGCAAGATCGGGTTCGTTGATGTTCACCTGCGCGAACTGACTCCATGAGAGACCCTCGGCCACCGTCACCGGCATGAAACGCGGCGAGCGCTGGATGTCGCGGAGAATGCGCTTACGCATGAAGTCGTCGATCTCGATGATGCGCGACAGCCGGTCGAGCGTCGCTTCGACGTCCGGCGTCTGTTCCGAAATCAACATCGCACGGTAGTTCTGCCGGTTGGAGGCCAGCACCCGGCCGAAACGATCCACTATATCGCCGCGCAGCGGTGCGAGAAGGCGCATGCTGACGCGGTTTTCCTCGGCAAGCATCCGGTATTGATCCGTCTTC
>NZ_JAUYUS010000018.1 GCF_030694575.1 Parvibaculum sp. | reverse complement strand
GCTCATGAGCCGACGCAAGCAACCCTCTCAATTCTCCAGTTCCGGCCCCTCCAACCCCGGGCCGCGCGGCCGCCATGGCCGTGGGCCGGGTGGCGCCAAAGGCGGCGGCAAGGCCGGAAACGCTGGAACCGACGCTTATCTATATGGTTTTCATGCGGTTTTGGCCGCTTTGGCCAATCCGGCCCGCATGGCCGAGCGCCTCCTGCTGACGCGCAACGCCGAAGCCGAACTGGCCCGTCAGGGCGCCCGCCTTCCCCCGGATCTCCCCGTCCGTCCTGAAATTATGGAGAACGAGGACATCGCCGCCCTGCTTCCCCCCGGCGCCGTCCACCAGGGGATCGCGCTCCGGGCCTCCCCCCTCCCCGACCTCGACGTAGTCGAGGCCTGCGAGGGCACTACCCGCGTCGTGGTGCTCGATCAGGTCACGGACCCGCACAATTTCGGGGCGATTCTCCGCTCCGCCGCCGTTTTCGGCGCCGGCGCGCTCATCACCACGGAACGCAACAGCCCGTCTCTGGGCGGCGCACTCGCCAAGGCGGCCTCGGGAGCACTCGAACTCGTCCGCATCGCCCGCATCACCAACCTCGTCCGCGCCATCGAGAAGCTCAAGGAACTCGGTTTCGAGGTCATCGGCCTCGACGGCGACGGTGAGGCCGCCCTGCCCGAACTGAAACTCTCCCCGCGTGTCGCCCTTGTGCTGGGCGCGGAAGGGGCGGGTCTGCGCCGGCTGACCCGTGAGCATTGCGACATCCTCGCCCGGCTCCCGGCGGCGGGCGGCATGAAGAGCCTCAATGTCTCCAACGCCGCCGCCGTCGCGCTTTACGAGCTTTTCCGCCGGGGCCTCTAGACACCCAGGAAGTTCAGGTTCGCGTTGCAGACCTGCGCAACTTCTCTTGTCGACATGAACCGGCTCAATTCGTCGAACAGCGAGGCCACGCTGCGCGGCGTGCCGCCCGACGTATAGAACAGCCACTTGTTGGCCGCCGCCGCCGAGGGCAGGATCGAGGCCGCCGATGTGGCTGCGGCCGTGTCGCGCGTCTGCACGAGCTTGGCCGCCCCTGCCGGACCGAACACATGCGCCGCATAGAGCTCGCCATGCGCCGGCGAACGGCCGAGCAGCCTCTCCATCGACTTCGCGTTTTCCATGGTGAGTTCGCCCGCCATCAGCGCCGCGGCAGTCGGGTCTGTCCGCAACGCCAGTACTTCCGTCCGCGCCGCGGCGGATACCGGTGTGTAGCTGCCGTTCGCCTGCTTCTTCAGCAGCGCCGCTTCCGCCTCGAGTCCGTGCTTCGGACCATAGGTCCCGAGCATCTGGTACCAGGTCTGCTGGATGAACTGAAACGGCCCCGTCGCGGAGGAGGTCGGCGCCTGCGCGCCAAGTGCCAGCCCGCTTTCGCGCAACGCGATGTGGAGAAGATAGCCCGAGTTGGCGCCTGTCTTTTTCGATGCTTCGACGATGGCGCCGAGAATATCCGGTCCGAGCGAAACCACCGAACGCTCGACAGCCTCCGGCTCGGGTACGGATGCGGGCGCGGGCGGCGGCGCGGCCATGGCCTGTTCCGCCGTTTCCGCAGCACGCTTTTCCTCCTCGCGGTAGAGTTCCGTAACGGCCTTGGCGATGGCGTCGACATCTTCGGGCGCAAGTCGGCGCTCTTCCCGCCGTCTTTCCCGCGCTTCCCGCGCCGCCTGCCTTTCGGCGCGCTCCGTTTCCACGACGCTGCGCGCCGCGACCGCAGCCGCCGCCTCGCTCGAGACGAGGGCGGTCAGCGACTGCACATCTTCGATCAGCGCGCCATCCTCGGCATAACTCACGAGATCGCGCACCGGCCCGATGCTCATCAGCGCCTTTCCGCTTCTTTCCAGCGCGGACTGTCCGTTGTCGGACGTCACGCTATCCCAGATCAGCAGGCCGGCGAGCAGAATTGCGATTCTCATCCACATGACTCAGCGCTCCTTTTTGGCGGCGGGAGCGGCTCCCTGCCAAAAAACGGGGGAACCTAACTCGCCAGCGCCCCCACAAGCTGAGTCAACCTAGATTATGGAGCTTGAACCCAATATGAGACACCCGTTCACCTGAGGTTAACCAAAAAGACGGCGGAAACCCGCCATTTACCCGCCAGACAAGCTTTGCTTGCCGTGGCATCGCCTCGCAACTATCTTCCGCGCACGGTCGCCCTTGTAGCTCAGTTGGTAGAGCACCTGATTTGTAATCAGGGGGTCACGGGTTCGAATCCTGTCGGGGGCACCGTTTCTTCGCTTTTCGGTGAGTTACGCTGTCTCGCACAAGGAACTGTGCGACCGAAGCGATGCCCCCATCCGGACTATTATTGCTCGGGGCAGGGATAGTTTGCCGCCAGCGTGCGCGCGCCCATCTCGAAGGCCGAGCGTTCGTAAAGCTCCGGATGCTCCGGCGCATAAGACGTCACCTGCTCGGCGAAGGTTGCATAGGCAAGCTTCTCGGGCAGCCTGAAACAAACCTCCTCGTCCATGCCCGGGCCGAGCCGTCGCACGATCATCGGCGCGCCTTTGTCGACCGATCCATAGACCCCCGCGACAAGCCCCGCCAGGAACTGATGGCAGGAGGCCCGCGCAATCCGATCGTCCGCTGCGGCACCATTGCCGATGGCAACCGTACAGGCCGAAACAAGCTCCGCACCGGTCGTGATGCGTGGCGTCTGTGCCAGCGCGGCGCCGGACAGCATGGCGGCGGCCATCGTAAAGACGGTGATTTTCTTGAGCATTTTCATCCGAAATTCCTCCTCACGTTGATCGGTGAACCATCCTTCCATCGGCTTCGCTCTCCCCACACGTCGCCGCTTGTCGCGCGTCCATTGGGCGCAGCCCACCCCTGGAGCGCGCCACCCCGCCTCTAGGCGGCGCCGCGGGCTTGAGCTAAAGAAACCTGTCTTGCCTCTCTGGAGCTTTCCCATGTCCATGCCGCCCGAAATCAGGCAGCGCGCCGGAGCCCTGATCGCTGCCGAGCGTACACGTTTCGCAGAACGGCATCCACGCTCCCGGCAAATGGCGGCGGAAGCGGGCGCGCATTTCCCCGGCGGCGTGCCGCTCCACTGGATGCTCGACTGGGAAACACCCTTCCCGCTTTTCGTGCGTGAAGCGAAAGGTTCGACCGTCACCGACGTCGACGGCCACGCCTATTCCGATTTCTGTCTCGGCGACACGGGTGCCATGTTCGGCCACTCCCCCGCACCGGTCGCGAAGGCAATCGCGGAACAGGCGGCGCGCGGACTGACGGCCATGCTCCCGTCCGATCTGACGGCCCAGGTCGGCGCGCTCCTCGCCGCGCGCTTCGGGCTCCCCTTCTGGCAGGTGACGGCGACTGCGAGCGACGCAAACCGCGCCGTCGTCCGCTGGGCGCGCGCGCTGACGAACCGGCCGAAAATTCTCGTCTTCGACGGCTGCTATCACGGCCAGATCGAAGACGCGTTCGTGAAGCTCGACGGCGAAACCACGAAAATGAAACCGGGCCTTCTCGGTCAGGTAACGGACATCGCCGCAACGAGCGTCGCCGCACCCTTCAACGATCTCGATGCCGTCGAAAAACTTCTGGCGGCGGGCGACGTCGCGCTCATCCTCACCGAGCCCGCACTCACCAACACGGCGATGGTGCTGCCGAAGCCGGGTTTCATCGAGGACCTCATCGCGGCCGCGCATCGTCACGGCACGCTTCTCTGCCTCGACGAAACGCATACCGTCTCGACCGGCCCCGGCGGCTTCACCCGCGCGCACGGTCTCGCGCCGGACTTCTTCGTCCTCGGCAAGCCCGTCGCCGGCGGCCTTCCCGCCGCCGTCTTCGGCTTCACCGCGAAAGTCGAAGCCGATATGCGCCGCGTCCTCGAAACCAGAACGCCCGGCTATTCCGGCATCGGCACGACGCTCTCCGGCAACATGCTCGCTCTTGCCGCCATGCGCGCCTGCCTCGAGGAGGTGATGACGCCGGAGAACTACATTCACATGACGGCGCTCGCCGCGCGTCTCGCCGAGGGAATGCGCGCCGCCGTGCTTCGCCGCAAATTGCCGTGGACCGTCACCCAGCTCGGCGCGCGCGCCGAACTCGTCTTCTCCGAACGCCCTCTCGAAAATGGCGCGGAAGCCGCCGCCGCCATCGACCACGAGGTCGAGCGCGCAATCCATCTTTTCCTGCTGAACCGGAACGTGCTGGTCACGCCGTTCCACAACATGACGCTCGTCGCACCGACGACGGCCGAAGCCGATGTCGAAAACCTTGTCGCCCGTTTCGGCGAGGCTTTGTCGATACTCTGCGGCGAAGGAGAAATCTGAATGACGCGCGCGAACGAAAAGGAAGCGGTGGAGTTTCTTGCCACCCATCCGGAAACGGTCCAGATACAGGCTTTTCTTACCGATCCCTCCGGCGTCGCGCGCGGCAAGGTGCTGCGCCCCGAGGAACTCCTCCCCGCCTACCGCGACGGGCGGCCGCTGCCCTGCTCCATCCAGTCGCTCGACATGCTGGGCGCCGACGTTCTCGAAACCGGCCTCGTCTGGGATGAAGGCGACAGCGACCGCCCCTGCTATCCCGTTGCCGGCACGATCACCCATGCCCCGTGGCACGAAGTGCCGACCGCGCAATTGATCCTTGCCTCCTACGAGCGCGACGGTTCGCCGACACCGGCCGACCCGCGCCATGCGCTCGCGCGTACCGTCGCCGCGCTGGAAGCGAAAGGCCTCACGCCGGTCGTCGCCATCGAGCTGGAATTCTATCTGATCGACCGCGATATCGCTCAGTCGGGAAAGCCGAAACCGCCCGCCGCGCCAAACGGTTTCGCGCCCGCGCACCTGCAGGCCTACCTCATGCAGGACCTCGAGGACTTCGCTCCCTTCCTGAACGACGTCTTCGCCGGCGCAAAAAAGATGGGCCTGCCCGCCCGCACGCTCATCTCCGAATACGCCCCCGGACAGTTCGAGATCGTGCTCGCGCACCGCCCCGATGCGATGCGCGCTGCCGACGACGCTGTTCTCTACAAGCGTCTCGTCAAAGGCGTCGCGGATCGCCATGGCTATGTCGCAACATTCATGGCGAAGCCCTACGCGGAAATATCCGGCAGCGGCATGCACGTCCATGTCTCGCTCGCGGATGACACAAACGAAAACCTGTTCGCCGGCGATGGCCTTGAGCTTACGCCGCACCTTCGCCACGCCATCGGCGGCCTCGAAGCAACCATGGCCGAGAGCATGGCGATCTTCGCCCCCAACGCCAATTCCTTCCGCCGCTTCCGCCGCAACACCTACGCGCCGCTGACACCCGCATGGGCCTTCGACAATCGTTCCGTGCCGCTCCGCATAACGTCAGGAAAGCCCGAGACGCGCCACCTGGAACACCGCGTCTGCGGCGCCGACGCCAACCCTTATGTTGCGCTTGCCGCCGTACTCGCCGGAATGGCGGAAGGCATCGGCAAGAAGATCGAACCGAGCGACCCCGTTATCGGCGACGGTTACCGGCGCGAGACGGAACCGACCCTGCCGATGAACTGGTGGAAAGCTCTCGAGGTTGCACGCGGTTCCACGTTCCTGCGAGAGCATCTGGGAGAGGAATTCGCGAATATTTTTCTCACCATCAAGGAAGCGGAATGCGACCGCTTCTTTGCGGCGATAACCGACCTCGACTTCGACTGGTATCTCCGCAACGCCTGATTCCGGTGGCAGGCAGACGGAACCAACGGCACGAACCGATGGTTAAGTGTTCTCAATGAGGAAATGTCCTCTGCAAAAGGAGAACACCATGCCGATAAAGACACACACGGCTGTTGCTGCCGCTCTCCTGGCTCTTGCCCCGCTTTCCGCCATGCCGCTGGCGGCGCAGAACGCCGCACCCGGAATGGCTGAGGAAATGAAGGAGCTTTCCACGGAGGCATACGTCCAGAAAGCCGCCGTCAGCGATCTTTTCGAAATTCAGTCGAGCCAGATCGCGCTTGAAAAATCCGGCAATGACGACGTCAAAAATTTCGCGGAAATGATGGTGGCGGATCACACGGCATCGTCCGAGAAGCTGAAGACCGCCGTCTCGGAAGGAGAAACCGGCGCTCAGCTTCCGACGTCTCTCGACGACGAGCACGAAGCCAAACTCCAGCAGCTTCGCGACGCGGAAGACGAGGAATTCGACAGCCTGTACCTGACAATGCAGGAGGAAGGCCACGAAAAGGCGCTCATGCTGCATCGCAGCTATGCCGCCAACGGCGGCGACGCCGCCTTGCGGGAGGTCGCCACAAGCGTGGTGCCGGTGATCGAAGGTCATTACGAGGAAGTGAAAACCCTGCGTGAGAACGCGGACGCTTCCTGATTGCTGCCGGTGGAGCAAAGCCGCAACGCCGGATCCGGCGCTGCGGCTTTGTCTTTATGGCCGACCGCGCATTTCGTCTTCGCTGCACGGATAGGCCTGTTCAAGTGCGCGCGCCGCGAGTTCATAGGCCGGCCGCCGCACCATGCCCGGGTTCCTTTCCGAATAGGACGTCACCTGTCGTGCGAACTCCGCGAACGGCAGGCTGTCCGGCAACTGGAAACACGCTTGCTCCTTTTCGTCCGGACCCAGCCGCTCCGCCCGGAAGGGCTGGCCGATCGTCAACGTGTCCTTCTGTGCCATGATCATGTTCACGAGGAAATTCTTGCAGCGCTCGCCTTCGGAGCCCGCCGAGGTCCCCTCTGCGAGCAGCGCCGTGCATGTATCGACGAGATCCTTTCCGTCCTCCACATCCGTTGCCGCCCACGCCCCACCGGCGGCAAGCACGACCGCAAGTATCGTTCCGAAAGCCAGACTGGCCCGCTTCTTCATATTGTTTCTCCTCGCTGGCCCCGAAAGCCCCGGCGTTATTCTACCTAATGCAGTCATGGCGCCGGTCAAGTCGCGCAACATGACAAAAAGGAAAGGCCGCCCGTATAGAGCGGCCCTCCGTCTCCGGAAAATGATGCTCGCAGAATATTTCCGCGCACCTTTCCATCCGTTTGTCTTCGTTCAGTCGAAGACGTTGATCGCACTCGGCGTCTTGTAGCCCGTCCCGGCCAGCGCCGGGCTTTCGCCGGCCCGCGCGAATGCCGCCATGATCTTGCGGGCGCGCTCCTCGAACAGGGGCGCCATGTCGGGATGCGTAAAGATGTAGAGTTCGTTCGCCTGCACCGCTTCCAGCACCCGCGCGCCGACACGTTCAGGGTCGATCCCGCCAAGCACGAGCTGCTTCGCGGCCTCCGCCCGTTCCGCATCGCGCACATCGGCAGCCGGCCCGAACTTCTCCTGCCGTGCCCGCCCGCTCTCGTGAATGCGCGTCCGCACGAAGCCGGGGCAAAGCACGGATACACCGATATTTTCCGGCGCAAGCTGTCCCGCCCATCCCTCCGACATGCCCACCACGGCATATTTGGATGCCGTGTAGGGCTCCATGCCGGGAATGGAAATCATGCCGGCCATCGAGGCCGTATTGACGAAATGCCCGCCCTCGCCATGCGCGCGGATATGCGGCAGGAAGGCTTCCGTGCCATAGACGACGCCCATCAGGTTGACAGCGATCGTCCAGTCCCAGTCGCCAGGTTTCAGCGTACCGATCGGTCCGCCTGCGCCCACGCCCGCATTGTTGCAGACGACGTGCACCTTGCCGAAGGTAGAGACGGTCTCTTCCGCCGCCTGCTCCAGCGACTTCCGTTCGGCAACGTCGCAGCGCACGCCCGCCGCCTTGATCTGCCGCTCGTTCAGCTCCGCCACCGCGGCGCCGAGATCGTCCTCGTTGATGTCGGCCAGCATCACGTTCATGCCGGCCGCACCGAAAGCCTTTGCCATCGAAAAACCGATGCCGCTGGCGCCGCCAGTGACGAAGGCGGTCTTGCCCTGCAGGTCGCGCATCACGCCGCCTTTCTCGCTTCTTCCAGCGCGTCGAACTCGGCGAAGAGCCGCCCGCCATCCGGCGCCTTGGCCAGTCCGGCCCGTATCGCCTCGCGCGTCTGTTCGCGCGAGAAATCGGCCTGCGTCACCGAATGCCAGTGCACCATGCCTTCCCAGATCGGATCGATCAGGTCCTTGCCCTTCACCGTGCCGCCATCGACGGACTTGAAGGTGAAGCTCCGCATCTCCGAAATCGCCGTTTGCAGATAGCCGACATGGATCGCCTCGTCGGTGCGAATGCGCTCCACCATTTCCGCCGCATGCCGCGCATCCGCCCGCCGGTCGGGGAAAGCATCGGGATCGCGCATGATCTCGCAGCAGAATGCGAAGAAGCTCTCCGCCCGCACCTCGATCATCAGCACGTTCATCAGCAGAAGGATGAGCTGTTCGAAACCCGCCGGAAGCTGCGGCATCAGCCGCCCCGTATCCGGCCGCCCGATGTTCTCCGGTATTTCCGGCAGCGGGTAGCGGTCCTTGCCGAAGCAGAGATCGCGCGCCGCATACCACATCTGGTCATGCGCGCCGTATTCCGGCTCCGCCGGGTCGCCGCCCTCGTCCGCGCCATGCGCATAGAGCAGCCCCTTGTGCAGATGCCCGGTGCAGGTCTGCGAAATGTCGTCTTCGATGATCGCCTGGAAATCCGGCGCCTGCAGGTCGCAAAGCGCCCGGCCCCGCGCCTCGATCACGCCGGTAATGGTCAGCGAATTCCAAAGCGACTGCCCGATGCCGTGGGCGAGCAGGAATTTCTCCTGCGGAATATTCGGATAGTTGCTGCGCTTGAGCAGTTGCACCGTCGCGTCGATCAGCGGCCAGCCATTCGCCGTCAGCGCACCCTGCCACGCCTTCACCGCCGGCCAGCGGTGTAGAACCCGCGGCGAAACGTAAGTGCCGTCCGCCAGAAAACCGCCATGCAGCTTGTAGCCTGCCTCCTCATGCGGCTTCGCATAGTCGTGCGAGGCCATCAGCTCGTCTCGTGTATAGGAGAGCTTCGCCATTCCCGTTTTCCTCCGCTCGGCCTCTTTTGTGCCGTTTGTGTTGCGTTATTTCTTCAGCGCACGAACGAAAAGCCGCGCCATTCCTTCGATCATGTCCGGCCGCTCGATCCTGCGGCGATGGCCATAGGCCCCGCCCTGCTTGATCGCGCCGACGATGAGATAGCCCGCCAGTTTCGTGTCGAGTTCGGCGAAGGCCTCGCCTGTTTCCTTCCAGCGGTCCATGAGCTGCGCCCACACATCCGCCCAGCGGTCCACCGGCATCTTCTTTCCGGTATCGCCGGTCGAGATGACGCTGACATCGGTCAGCGCCGCGGCGAGCACGCCTGGATTCTCGTCCGAATATTCGAAGATGGCGGTAAGCAGTTCGCGAATACCCTCGTCCAGCGAACCGGCCACCGCATGATGCGTTTCCACGAACACGTGGAGCTCATCCGCCGCCTCCTCCGTGAAGGCGAGGAAGCAGTCGAGCTTGTCTTCGAAATGGAGATAGAACGTGCCGTGGCCGACGCCGGCCTCGCGCGAAATGTCCTGCGGCCGCGTCTCGTGGTAGCCGCGCTCGACAAAGAGCTTCCGCGCCGCCGCCATCAGCTTGCGGCGGCTTTCAAGCTTGCGTTTGGCCGCGCCGGACAGCACAGCCGGTTCCCCGGCTTCCGCTTCGTAAGCGGCAGCGGCGTCGTCCTTGTCCTGATGGTCCAGAATGGCCGCTTCGGCGGCTTCTCGGGTTCTGGCGCCCGCTTCCTCTGTGTTCATGCAAGAAAGCTTGGACCAAAATGACAAAATGTCAACAAAACAGGATGAAAAGTGAGGGTATTTTTTCGGCCCCGCATTTTGGTCCTTCAGTCCGAAGCGCTGAGCGGCCGGGATGCCGTGGAAATCCGCCAGCGCCAGCGCATAGGCCGCGCGCCTGCCTGCATGACGTGAGACAAGACTCACCCGCGGATGTGCGCGGCAGCGTTTCGTTCAAGACCCCGGTTTCCGCCGTCCCTAGTTTGAGGGCGAACAGGGAGACCCGTCATGACATCCAAACGCGAATTCGTACCTGCCCTCGGCAAGGCAGAATTCACAAACAGCTACGACAAGGTCATTGCCGTGATGACGCGCGAAAAGCGCTGGCGGCCGCTCGTCGCGAAAGCACTGGCGCTGGCGCCCGGCGAGATCGTGGTCGATATCGGTGCGGGCACGGGCAGTCAGGCCGTGCTGCTGAAGTCGCAGACGCCGGGCATCCGCATGATCGCAATCGACCCTGACCCGCAGGTCCTTGCCATTGCCCGCGCCAAGGCGAAGGCAGCGAACGTCGCAATGGAATGGCACGAGGGCTTCGGCGACGAGGCGCATGACCATCTCGGTGAACGCTTTGCCGACGCCGTCGTATCGAGCCTCGTGCTGCACCAATGCCCGATGGACGTGAAGTCGGGCATCCTCGTCTCCGCCTTCCGGATGCTGAAGCCCGGCGGCCGTCTCGTCATCGCCGACTACGGCTTGCAGCGTACTTTTTTGATGCGGGCGCTTTTCCGGCAAGTGCAAATGGCCGACGGGTTTGAATATACGCAGCCCAACGCCGACGGCATCTTGAGTGAACTGATCCCCGCTGCCGGATTTGCCGGACTGGAAGAACGTCACGTCTTCCCGACACATACCGGTTCGATCAGCATCTACTGTGCCAGGAAGCCCGCCTGACGCCTACATCAGCGTCTCTGCCGCAACGCGCGGGGTAACCCCGAACATGCGCCGCATGGTACGGGCGAAATGCGCCTGATCGGCAAAGCCGCCCGCTGCCGCCGCATCCGCAAGCGATGCACCGGCCGCGACCGCGCGCGAGGCCCGGCCAAGCTTCTGCCAGAGCAACCATTGCGAAAGTGCTATCCCGAGTTCCGCTCGCGCAAGCTCCCTCAATCGCGGCGCCGAAAGTCCGGCCGCCTTTGCCGCCGCACCGATCGCGCTCCCATCGCCTTCTCTCGCGCGCAGAAAGGAAAGCGCCGCCGAAAGTCTTAGATCGGGCGCCTCTGGCCGGCCTATATCGAGAAACTCGGAAAGCGCGGCAATAGCGTTTTCCGGCTCGATCGCGGACAGGGCCATCGCAAGATTTTCCGGAAGCTCTGCAATCTCGTCGCCTATCCGGCGTCGAAGCACCCGGCCGAGCGGTGATTCAGCTTCGATGTAGAAGGCCACGACGTCCCCGTTCGCTCGCAGGAACTCATGCGGCACCATGGAAGGAACGGCCACGACACGCGCATTGATTTCGCTCTCGCGGCTGCGCATCGCGATGCCGCAATCCACGCCCGCCGCAATCTGGATGGCGGCATGGCGATGCGGTGAGTTGACATCCGTTCGTCCGCGATAGACGGCCCAGCCATCGCCGAACTCGAACCGCCCCTCCCACACTGTCTTGTCTCCTACTCCGCCGCGCTTCGCCCGCCCCGCACGATGTTCCACAGTTTCAGCGGCGTCACCGGCATGTCGATTTCCTCGACCCCATAGGGCTTCAGCGCATCGATCACCGCATTGATGAACGCCGCCGGCGCGCCGACCGTCCCGGCTTCGCCCGCGCCCTTCACGCCGAGCGCGTTCGATCTCGCCGGTATCTCGTTGTAGCTCACATCGAAATGCGGAAAGTCGCCCGCGCGCGGCATCCAGTAATCCATGAAGGAGCCGGTCACGAGCTGGCCGTTCGCGTCGTAGACCGCATGCTCGCCCATCGCCTGGCCGAGCCCTTGCACGATACCGCCATGCACCTGCCCTGCCACCAGCATCGGGTTGAGGATCTGGCCGAAATCGTCCACCGCCGTGAACCGCACGACATGATAGACGCCGGTATCCGTATCGATCTCCACTTCGCAGATATGCGCGCCGTTCGGGAACGTGTTGCCCTTCTGCGAATATTCGCCGTCGCCCGCGAACTCGCCGAGATCGGCCTGCCCCTCCGCGAGCCGCGCCACCGCGAAAAGATCGATCGTCCTGTCCGTGCCCGCCACCGCGAACACAGGCTCGCCGTCCGCGCCGCGATACTCGATGTCGGCCTTCGCCGCTTCAAGCTCGTTCGCCGCGATCTCGCGGCCCTTCTCGATCAGCTTGTCGCCCGCGTCGGAAATCGCGCCCGACACCATGTAGACAGCCTTCGATCCGCCCGTGCCCGCACCGCCCGGCAACACGTCCGAGTCGCCGAGATGCACCTTGATCTTTTCCGCTTCCACGCCGAGCCGCGACGAGATGAGCTGCGTCCACGCCGTCTCGTGGCCCTGCCCGTTCGTCTGCTGTCCGGTCCAGACATGCACGATGCCGTCCTTCCCGTCGACCGCGATGCGCGCATAATCGGTCATGCCCGCCGCCGTCCGCTCCACGTAATAGCTGTAGCCGAGCCCGAGCAGCTTGCCTTCTTTCGCCGCCGCCGCGCGCCGCGTCTCGAAGCCGGTCACATCCGCACGCTTCATCGCATCGTTGAGATTGCGTTCGAAATCGCCGGAGTCGAAAGGCAGCGACGGCGGTGCATTGAGCGGCATTGCGCTCGGCGGCACGAAATTGCGCCGGCGGATTTCGTCCGGCGCAAGGTTCATCTCCCGCGCCGCCTTCTCCATCAGCCGTTCGATCACATAGGAAGCTTCCGGCCGCCCCGCCCCGCGATAGGCGTCCACCGGCACCGTGTTCGTATAGACCGCACGCACGCGATTATGCATCGCCGGCACCATATAGACGCCGACATGCATGCCGCGCGGCGCGAGCGAGGGAATGAACGGCCCGAACTGGCTCTGATAGGCGCCGAGATTGGCGATGGTCGACACCTGCACGGCAAGTATCTTCCCGTCCTTGTCGAGCGCCACCGCCGCTTCCGTCACATGGTCGCGTCCCTGGCTGTCCGTGACGAAACTGTCGGAGCGGTCCGCCGTCCACTTCACCGGCCGGCCTGTCAGCTTCGACGCATAAAGCACCAGCGGATATTCGGGATAGACGAAGGTCTTCATGCCGAAGCCGCCGCCCACGTCTTCCGTCACCACGCGCAACTTCTCGACCGGAATCTTGAGCGAGTACTGCGCGATATAATTGCGCATCGAATGCACGCCCTGGCTGCCGGTATAGAGCGTGTAGTGGTCGCGGTCCGCCTCGTAATGTCCGAGCGCCGCGCGCGGCTCCATCGCGTTCACGACGATGCGATTGTTGATGAGCTTGATCCGCGTCACGTGATGCGCGGCCTTCAATCCCTCTTCCACTTTCGCGGCGTCGCCGATCTCCCAGTCATAGGCAAGGTTGCTGCCGTTCTCCTCCCAGATCACCGGCGCGCCATCGGCAATGGCGCCCGCCGTATCCGCGACCGACGGCAGATCGTCATAGTCGATGATGAGAAGCTCCGCCGCGTCGCGCGCCTGCGCCGCCGTCTCGGCAACGATCACCGCCACCGTGTCGCCGACATGGCGCACCCGGTCCCGCGAGATCAGGTTGCGCACCGTCTTGAAGATCGGCGTGCCGTCCTTGTTCTTCAGCATGTCCGCCGCCGGGCTCGCGACGATGCCGAGCCCCGCCGCTTCCGCGTCCGCGCCGGTGATGACCGCGATCACGCCCGGCGCCGCCTTCGCGTCTTCCGTGTCGATGCCGGTGATGACGGCATGGGCCCGCGGGCTCCGCACCATGAAGGCATGCGCCTCGTTCGGCAGCGAAATGTCGTCGGTGAACCGCCCCTTGCCCGAAATCAGCCGCATGTCCTCGACGCGTCGCGCCGGCTGCCCCACACCGAACTTCACCATGAATGGACCTCTTTCAATGCGTGACGGATGCGGGAGGCCCAAAGCCTCCCCATCTCAATTGGAAAGTCGTTGAAGCGCGCGCTCCTGAAACAAATCAATCGCGATAGGACGGATCGATCCGGTCGAGCGTACGCAGAAGCGCCGGCCAGGCGAGTTTGCCGATGCCGTGCTTCTTGTGGAACATGCCCTGGTCGGCGGTCTTCTCCGGCACGCCCTGGTTCGGCATGGTCAGTTTCACGCCGCCGGAAAGCGCCCGCACCTGCATCGTGCAGGCCCGCTCCAGGAAATAAAGCCGCAGGAAAGCATCGGGGCAGCTTGCGCCCGCCGCCAGCAGCCCGTGATTGCGCAGGATCATGCAATGCTTGTTGCCGAGATCGCGCACCAGCCGCTCGCGCTCGTCATGTTCGAGCGCGATGCCTTCGTAATCGTGATAGGCGAGGTCTTCGAGCACGATCATCGCCGTCTGCGACAGCGGCAGCAGCCCGTCCGCCTGCGCCGACACGGCCACGCCGTCATCCGAATGCGTGTGGATCACGGCATTCGCATCCGGCACCGACATATGCACCGCGCTGTGGATCGTGAAGCCCGCCGGGTTCACCGCGTAATCCGTCGGCATGACGATATTGCCGTCGAGATCGATCTTCACCAGGCTCGACGCCGTGATCTCGTCGAAGCTCATGCCGTAGGGATTGATGAGAAAGTGATGCTCCGGCCCCGGCACGCGCGCCGAGATATGCGTATAGATGAGGTCGCTCCAGCCGTAATGCGCCACAAGCCGGTAGGTTGCCGCGAGATCGACGCGCACCTGCCATTCGGCTTCCGAAACCTGATCGCGCACTGAAACGCCGCTGAAATCCTCCGCTACCGACATCGGGGCCGCCTTCCGTCACTCATTATGAAAAACCGGATTCTGTGTTCCGGTCAGTCTGCCACGCCAGCCCCCTCGGCTGCAAACTGGCTATTCCGCCGCCTTCGCCTGTGGAACCGGCTCGAGCACCTTGCCCGGATTGAGAATATTCTTCGGGTCGAGCGTCCGCTTCAGCATCCGCATCAGCGCCACTTCCTCCGGGCTCCGCGACCAGTCGAGATAAGGCCGCTTCTCCAGCCCGATCCCGTGTTCCGCCGAAACCGATCCCTGCCGCTCCCGCAGCCGGCCATAGACGACCGCCTCGACACCATGCCGCGTCTCCGGCCCCGCATCGGGAAAGCGCCCCGGAATGACATGCAGGTTGCCGTCGCCCAGATGCCCGAACACCATCAGCGAACTATCCGGCCATTTCGCGGCGAGTCCCTTCTTCACATCGGCGACATAGCTCTCCATGTCGGCGATCTTGAGGCTCACATCGAAGGTGAACATCGGATAGGTATGCACCACCTGCCCCACGTCGTCGCGCAGCGCCCACATTGCATCGCGCTCCGCCTGGCTCTTCGCGATCACCGCATCCGAAATCTCGCCCGCCTCCAGCGCCTCCATCATCGCCGCCTCGAAGCGCGCGCTGTCGGCCTCCTGGTCGCCGCCCATGGATTCCACCAGCACATAATAGGGATGTCCGTGCGGCACGATCGGCTTGCCCTTCGCGGGCTCCATCGTGACGAGCTTGTAGAAATCCTCCCACATCACCTCGAAGGCCGAGAGCGTGCCGCCCAGCGCCCGCTCCATGTGGCGCAGGAAATTCGGCAACTGATCGAAACTCTCGACCGCCACGAACCCCGTATCCTGCGACACCGGTTTCGGCCGCACGCGCAGCACCGCCCGCGTGACGACGCCGAGCGTCCCTTCCGAGCCGATGAACATATGCTTCAGGTCGTAGCCCGCATTGTTCTTGATGAGCTTGTTCATCGAGCTCATGACCGTGCCGTCCGCCAGCACGACTTCGAGCCCCAGCACCAGGTCGCGCGTCATCCCGTAGCGGATCACGCGGTTGCCGCCGGCATTGGTGGAGATGTTGCCGCCGATGGTCGCCGACCCGCGCGCGCCGAGATCGAGCGGAAACAGCAACCCCTTCGCGTCCGCCGCCTCGCATACCGCCTGCAGCACGCAGCCTGCCTGCACGCTCATCGTGCCGCCCAGCGTGTCGATCTCCTCGATCTTGTTCATGCGTTCGAGCGACAGCGCGATATGCCCCTGCGCCTCGCCGCCTTCCACAAGCCCCGTCTTGCCGCCCCACGGCACCACGCCCTCGCCCGCCGCATGGCAGAGCTTCAGCGCCTTCGACACCTCTTCGGTCGATGCAGGCCGCAGCACAGCGGCGGGCACCCCGAGCTTGCTCCAGCCCCCTTGCGCCTTCTCCTCGGCATCCTTCCCCGTCAGCACACCGGCATCGCCCAGCGCCGCCTTCAGCTTCGCAATAAGATCATCCGACGCCATGTCATCCTCCCGGGATCGTTCTTTCAGAAACTATAGCGCGATTGGCAGCAGATTGCTCGGCGCCGCGAGCAGGCAATCTCACCCGATCACCCGCTTCACATAGCCGAGCCACCGCTCATACCGCTCCGCCCGCTCGCTCTCCGCCATCTCCGGCGAAAACGCCCGCTCGCAGCGCCAATGTGCGGCGACATCCGCCATGTCGCCGTAAAAGCCCACATGCATCCCCGCCAGATAGGCCGCGCCCAGCGCCGTCGTCTCGGTGACTTCCGGCCTTTCGACGGGCCGCCCGATAATATCGGCGAGGTTCTGCACGAACCAGTTATTCGCCACCATGCCGCCATCGACGCGCAGCGCCTGCGGGCTTTCCAGCCCCGCCGCCTTCATGTCCGCCGCCATTGCATCCATCAGGTCGCGCGTCTGGTAGGACACGCTTTCGAGCGCCGCCCGCACGATCTCCTTCGCGCCCGTATCACGCGTCATGCCGAACAGCGCCGCCCGCGCATCCGGCTCCCAATAGGGCGCGCCGAGCCCCGTGAATGCCGGCACCAGCACCGCATGGCTGTTCGGATTCGCGTCCCGCGCCATCGCCTCGCTCTCGGCGGACGTACCGACCAGCCCCATCTCGTCGCGCAGCCATTGCACGATCGCCCCCGCCATGAAGATCGAGCCCTCCAGCGCGTAGGTCGTCTTGCCGCCGATCCGGTAGGCGACGGTCCCGAGCAGCCTGTTCCGGCTCTCCACCCGCCGCGCGCCCGTATTCACCACCGCGAAACAGCCCGTCCCGTAGGTCGATTTGATGAGCCCCGGCTCGAAACACGCCTGCCCCACCGTCGCCGCCTGCTGGTCGCCCGCCACGCCCGCGACCGGAATCTCGATGCCGAACAACTCCTTCGCCGTCACGCCGAAATCCGCGCAGCAATCCTTCACCTCCGGCAGCATCTCGCGCGGAATGTCGAACCAGCCGAGTAACTCGTCGTCCCAGTCCTGTGTCTCGATATTGAAGAGCAGCGTCCGCGATGCATTCGTCGCATCGGTCACGTGGCGCTTGCCGCCCGTGAGATTGAAGATGAGCCACGAGTCGATGGTCCCGAAGCAGAGTTCGCCCTTCTTCGCTCTCTCTCGCGCGCCCTCCACATGGTCGAGCAGCCATGCGAGCTTCGTCCCCGAGAAATAGGGATCGAGCAGCAGCCCCGTCTTCGCCTGCACGATGGGCTCCTTGCCCTCCGCCTTCAGCTTCGCGCACAGCGCCGCCGTCCGCCGGTCCTGCCACACAATGGCATTATGCAGCGGCTTGCCCGTCGCCCGCTCCCACAGCACCGTCGTCTCGCGCTGATTGGTGATGCCGATGGCCGCGATATTCCCCGCCGTCGTGCCGCTCGTCAGCAGCCCCCGGCAGACTTCCAGCGCCGCCGCCCAGATCTCGGCCGCGTCATGCTCCACCCAGCCGTCCTGCGGGAAAATCTGCCGCAAATCCTTCTGCCGCACCCGCATCGGCGAGCCCGACTTGTCGAACAGCAGCGCCCGCGTGCTCGTCGTCCCCTGATCGATGGAAAGAATGTAGTCGGCCGCCATGAGCGCTCCCCTCGTCTTGATTGAGGCAGAGGCTACCTTGCCCCGGCACCCGGCAAAACCCCTCGCACTCAGGGGGCGAAATCCGTCTGACCCGATGCTATATTCCGGTCATGGACTTGGAAGCGCCCCTTCTCCCCGCCGAAACGCCCGCCACGCCGATGATCGACCCGTTCGGCCGCGCGGTCACCTATCTGCGCGTCTCGGTGACGGACCGCTGCGACTTCCGCTGTGTCTACTGCATGTCCGAGCACATGAACTTCCTGCCGAAGCCCGAACTGCTGACGCTGGAGGAGCTCGACCGCGTCTGCTCCGCCTTTGTCGCCAAGGGCGTCCGCAAGCTCCGCCTCACCGGCGGCGAACCCCTCGTCCGCCGCGATGTCATGACGCTGATCCGCAGCCTCGGCCGTCACCTCGAAACCGGCGCGCTCGACGAACTGACGCTGACCACCAACGGCAGCCAGCTCGCGCGCCACGCGGACGATCTCCACGCCGCCGGCATCCGCCGCATCAACGTCTCTCTCGACACGCTCGACCCCGGCCTCTTCGCCGAAATCACCCGCTGGGGCCGCCTGCCCCAGGTGCTCGACGGCATCGCCGCCGCAAAGCGCGCCGGCCTCCAGGTCAAGATCAACACGGTCGCGCTCAAGGGCGTCAACGAAGCCGAGCTCCCCTCGCTCATCGAATGGGCGCATGGCGAAGGCCACGACATCACGCTGATCGAAACCATGCCGATGGGCGACATCGATGGCGACCGCACCGAACAATATCTGCCGCTGTCGCAAGTGCGCCGCGCGCTCGCGACACGCTGGACGCTCGACGAGATGGACTTCCGCACCGGCGGCCCCGCGCGCTATCTCCGCGTCAAGGAAACCGGCGGCAAGCTCGGCCTCATCACGCCGCTCACGCACAACTTCTGCGAAAGCTGCAACCGCGTCCGCCTCACCTGTACCGGCACGCTCTATATGTGCCTGGGTCAGGAAGACGCCGCCGACCTCCGCGGCGCCGTCCGCGCGAGCGAAACCGACGAGATCCTCAACGCCGCCATCGACGAAGCGATCGGCCGCAAGCCCAAGGGCCACGACTTCATCATCGACCGCACCCACAACCGCCCCGCCGTCCCCCGCCACATGTCGCTGACGGGCGGCTGAAACGCCTCCCACAAACTCCATCCCTTCTTTCCCACCCTCCCCTTGAGGGAGGGTCGACAAAATTCGAGCGAAGCGAAGAATTTTTCGGGGAGGGGTAAGCGTGGAATGTCGGCGCATAACCACAGCACACGCGAACCTGCGACGTAGCACCCCTCCCCAAACCGCTTGCAGCGGTTTGACCCTCCCTCAGGGGGAGGGTGCTAGTTCACCCCCGTGTCTGCCCCCTCGCCCAGGCCAGATAATCCTCATTCCCGCCCTCGATCGGCAGCACCAGCATCGCCGGCACCTCATATGGATGCAGCGCCCTCAACCGCTCCATCGCCTCGCTCGCAAGCGCCCGCCTTGTTTTGATGAATGCCGCCGTCTCGTCCTCCCGCTCCACCGCGCCCTTCCATTCGTAAACGGAGCGCATGCCTGGGTGAATATTGACGCAGGCCGCGAGCTTCTCCCGCACCAGTGCCTCCGCGGCCCGCTCCGCATCCGCGACCGAGCCGAAGGTCGAATAGATGAAGACGAATTCCGTCTCATCCTTGGCTTGCGTATCTCCGCCCATATGCTTACCTCCTTGTGTCCGCGGTTGATTTACCGCTTCGTACGGAAAATTAACCGGCGCCCTCGAGGGGAAGATAATGAAATTCGAGAAGATCGCCTTCGTGGCGACC
This sequence comes from Parvibaculum sp., assembly GCF_030694575.1. Classification (GTDB taxonomy): domain Bacteria; phylum Pseudomonadota; class Alphaproteobacteria; order Parvibaculales; family Parvibaculaceae; genus Parvibaculum. Next base: position 11,285 of record NZ_JAUYUS010000018.1, on the reverse strand, counting down.
GATATGCCGGAGGCCCAGGCCGCGCGAAGGGCGCTCGCCGCCCGCTATGGCGACGCAAAGCCCGAGGAGGCGGATGTGATCGTCGCGCTCGGCGGCGACGGCCTCATGCTCCAGACCATGCACGAGCATATGCAGCGCCGCGTACCGATCTACGGCATGAACCGGGGCTCCGTCGGCTTCCTGATGAATGAATATCGCGACGACACGCTGAAGGAGCGTCTCGCCGCCGCGGAATGCGCGACGCTCCACCCGCTTCGCATGAGCGCGACGCTGGCCGACGGCTCGAAGAAGGAAGCCCTCGCCATCAACGAGGTCTCGCTGCTCCGCGAAACCTATCAGGCCGCGAAGATCCGCATCTCCATCGACGGAAAGATCCGTATGGAAGAACTGATCTGCGACGGCGTGCTGGTGGCGACGCCCGCCGGCTCCACCGCCTACAATCTCTCGGCGCAGGGCCCCATCGTCCCCATCGACGCCGCGCTCCTCGCGCTTACGCCGATCAGCGCCTTCCGCCCCCGCCGCTGGCGCGGCGCGCTGCTCTCGCACCGCGCGAAAGTCCGCTTCGAAATCCTCGAACATGGCAAACGCCCCGTCAGCGCCGTCGCCGACCATACGGAATTCCGAAACGTCCGCGACGTCGAAGTGGAAGAAGACGGCAGCATCGACATCCTGATGCTCTTCGACCCCGACCACGGCCTCGACGAACGCATCATCACCGAACAATTTTTGTACTGAGTCGCCCTCGCTTCTTTCTTCCCACCCTCCCCCTGTGGGAGGGTCAAACGGCTGCAAGCCGTTTGGGGAGGGGAAACTTCCTACCCCGCCTTCGGCTTCGCCACGTTCGCCACCGCCGACAAGGGCTCCTCCGTCACCGAATAGCCCGCCTCCACGGGAATTCTCAGCACCGGCTCGCCAGCCGCATTCTTCGTCACCTGCGGTTCGACGGTCACGACCTTCGTCTTCCGCGCCGTCTCGATGGCATGGGCGACGCTCGGGCTCTGTCCGAGCTTCTCCACATTCATCCGTGTCGGGAAGATGATCGTCCGCGTTCCCGCTTCCGCTTCCTTCAGCGCCAGCTCCGGACGGATCCACACGCTGTCGACCGATTCCGATCCGTCATGCACCGCCAGATGATCCTCCGGCGCCACCGCGAGATAGAACCGCGTGTCGAACCGCTTCGGCATCATGTTCGGCGTGATCCAGTGCGCGAACGGCGTCAGCGCATCGCCGCAAAGCCGCAAGCCTTCCTTCATGAGGAAATCGCCGATCCCGACCTCACCCTTGTTCAGGGGGTCGCGGTAATGCTCCAGCATCTTCAGCCGCGCCGCGTCGACGAGATTGCCCGTCTGCTCGCTCCGTGCCAGCAGCACGCCCGACTCCTCGAACGCCTCGCGGATCGCCGCCACGCGCATCGAGAATTCCCAATCGTCCAGCCCCTCCGCGCCGTCCACGCGCTCGCGTACATGCGGCGCCATGTCGAGCTTGTCCACCTTGCCGCCCGGAAAGACGAGCGCGCCGCTCGCGAAATCGATCTGGTGATGTCGCACCACCATGAACACCTCGACGCCCTCCGCGCCGTCGCGCAGCAGCAGGATCGTCGCTGCCGGAATCAGGGCATCGCCTGTGGATTTGCTCACTTGAAACCTCCCTTTGCTTCAATTCGAAGCATTCTTTTTATCTTTTGGCGACGCTGTCCGCCGCTCGTTCGCAGGAATTAAGCACTCGGAAAGACCTGGGCGCCACCCTGTCTCATGCCCGCTTGTTGTGTGCCGTCCGGGATCAAGATGTACAGCAGTTCCTTTCGCCTGACCAACCGCGACGTCGACCTCGCCTTCGAGGCCGGGCACCTGTTCATCGTCTGCCAGCCGAAAATATCGCTCGCCACCGGCGAGGCGCTCGGCGCGGAAGCCTATATCCGCTGGAACCATCCCGACTACGGCCTGTTGCCGCCCGGCCTCTTCCTCTCCTTCTTCGAGCGCCGCGAACGCTCGGGCGAACTCACGCGTTACGTAGCGTCCGCCGCAGCCGATGCCCTCGCTGAGTGGCAGGGCGCGGGCCGCGACTGGCCGCTCTCCATCAATCTCGGCGCGCCCGATCTCGCCGACATGGGCCTGCCCGGCGCGCTCGACGCCATCATGGCCGAGCGCGGCCTCGATCCCGCCTCGCTCATTCTCGAAGTCCCCGAAGGCGCCTTCGCCCGCCACGGCGAGGCGGCCGCGAAAACACTCGCGGCATTCCGCCGCCTCGGCTTTCGCACCGCGCTCGACGGCGGCGGCGCTGTGATCGTGCCGGATGAGTTCATCTCGCCCGATTATTTCGACGAGGTGAAGATCGGCGGCGCTTCCATCATCCAGTTCGCCCGCCGCCTGAAGCAGTCGGGCCTCGGATTCGTCGGTAAGCGCGTTGCGCTCGCCGCCTCGCGCGGCCTCGGCGCCACCGCCGTCGGCGTCGAGGACGAGACGACGCTTGCCGCGCTGTCCGCCCTCGGCTTCACCGCCGCGCAGGGCGCGCATATCTGCCGCCCCTGTCCGCCCGCCGAACTCGCGGACTGGTCCGCGCCCGTCCTCCCTTGCCTCGCGCCGCGGGACGAACCGGAGGATGAAATCCTCCTAACCGATCCGCTGCCCGAGGAAGATGCGTATACGGATGAGATGGCGGCGGCACCCGCGGCCATCGTCGAATATTCATGGGAAGACGTGAACCCGGCGATCCCCGGCGAGGAAATCCGCATCGCCGCCTGGCGCCTCGACCGCACCTGCCTCTCGCCGGACCGGCACCTGCTCGCCCTCGTCCGCCGTCCCCGCCGCCTCGCCCACACCGGAAAGCCGGCAAGGAAGGCCGCCGCGCCGAAACCGCACCGGCCCGAACCTTCAAAAGCGGAACAGGAAAAGCCGCGGCCCGCGCGCGCCCCGAAGCGCAAATCCCGCGCCCCCGCCGGCCTCGTCACCCGCCCCAGCCTCGTCCAACTGGCATTGGGCTTTTAACGAGCAATCTTTCTCCCCACCCTCCCCTTGAGGGAGGGTCGACAAAATTCGAGCGGCACGCGAAGAATTTTTCGGGGAGGGGTAAGCGTGGAACCTCCGCGCATAACCGGAATGCCCGCACCCGCCGTCAGCGGAGAACCCCTCCCCAAACCGCTTGCAGCGGTTTGACCCTCCCACAGGGGGAGGGTGAAGACGAAGCGGCTCGTCCTCCTCAAACCCGCTCGATCACCATCGCAATGCCCTGCCCGACACCGATGCACATCGTGCAGAGCGCATAGCGCCCGTCGCGCTTCTCCAGCTCGTACATCGCCGTCGTCACCAGCCGCGCGCCGCTCATGCCGAGCGGGTGACCGAGCGCGATCGCGCCGCCATTCGGGTTCACGTGATCCGCATTGTCCGGCAGCCCGAGATCGCGCAGCACGGCAAGCCCCTGCGAAGCGAACGCCTCGTTGAGTTCGATCACGTCGATATCGCCGATATTGAGCCCGGCCTTTTCCAGCACCTTGCGCGTTGCCGGCGCCGGTCCGATGCCCATGATGCGCGGCGGCACGCCCGCCGTCGCCATCGCGACGATCCGCGCGCGCGGACGCAATCCGTTCGCCTCCGCCATATCCGCCGACGCGAGGATCAATGCACAGGCGCCGTCATTCACGCCCGACGCATTCCCCGCCGTCACCGTGCCGCCCTCGCGGAACGGCGCCTTGAGTTTGCCGAGCGCTTCCAGTGTCGTGTCCGGCCGCGGATGCTCGTCCGCGCTCACCACCGTCTCGCCCTTGCGGCTCGCGATCGTCACCGGCACGATTTCCTGCGCGAACCGCCCGCTCTCCATCGCCCGCCCGGCGCGCTGCTGGCTCCGCCACGCGAAGGCATCCTGGTCCGCCCGCGAAATCTGGAAATCCTCGGCCACGTTCTCCGCCGTCTCGGGCATGGAATCGACGCCGTATTGCCGCTTCATCAGCGGGTTCACGAAGCGCCAGCCGATGGTCGTGTCGTAAATCTCCGCGTCGCGCGAAAAGGCGCTCGCCGCCTTCCCCATCACGAAGGGCGCGCGCGACATGCTTTCCACGCCGCCCGCGATCATGAGGCCCGCCTCGCCCGACTTGATCGCCCGCGCCGCCGTGCCGACGGCATCCATGCCCGAGCCGCAGAGCCGGTTCACCGTCGAGCCCGGTACGCCTTCGGGCAGTCCCGCCAGCAGCGAGGACATGCGAGCTACGTTCCGGTTGTCCTCGCCCGCCTGGTTGGCGCAGCCGAAGATCACGTCGTCCACCCGTTCCCAGTTCACATCCGGGTTCCGCTCCATCAGCGCCATCAGCGGCACTGCGCCCAGATCGTCCGCGCGCACCTGCGCCAGCGCGCCCGCATAGCGCCCGATGGGCGTCCGCACGGCGTCGCAAATGAAAGCGTCTCGGATCTGATGGGTCATGGGTCTCGCCTCTTCTCGAATTGAAGTAGGCGAAACTAGATCATTTTCGGGAGAAGAAAAGCCGCTTGATGAAGCGCCGCCTCAGGCGACGTTTCGCGCGCGCGGCGCCGGCCGGGGCCCCGCCAGTTGCGCCAGCTTGTCGATCATGCTGTCGAGATCGGGCGCCACGGTCTCGAAAGTCTCCTGCAGCCCTTCCAGCACATGGTGGCGGTAGAGCTCGAGTTCGAGCGAGCCGTCCGAGCTCCTCACCGCATGATAGGTGTCGAGCACGCGGCGGAATGCCGGATAAAGCGCCTCGGGCATCCCCGCCCGCGCATAGACGGCGCGGAAGCCGAGCGCGCCGACATCGTGGATAAGCCGCCAGATGCGTTCGTCCGGCACGCCTGTCAGCTCCGCGAAAGCCGCCTCCACGAAGCGCATTTCGCCGATGCAGGCGGCGCGCAGGATGAGCGTCGCCGACAGCCGGCCGTTCTCGGCAAGCTGCGCCACCAGTCCGCGCAAATCGTCGTTACCCATGCGGCCGAGCGCATTCGTCGTCGTCCGTTCGCGCGCCTGTTCTTCCAGCGTCGCCGCCATGCGCCCGTCGATCTCGTGATGCACGACGAGATATTCGCGCATCTGCTCCGACACCATCGCGATCAGCCGCTCCACAAGCAGCGCCGGCAATTCGCTCCGCTGCACCAGCGGCGCCGCCACGTCGGCATCGTCCGCATAGCGCTGCACCAGCATCGTCGCTGCCGCCTCGTTGATGACGGCGCCGGAATTCTGCACCAGCGTCAGCACCGCGCTGCGGTCGCCGCGATGGGCGATGGCCTCGGAAACCGGCGCTCCCACCACGGCCCGCCCCGCAATCGCGCATTGCTTGTCGGAACTGCCGTAATAGACGAGCCCCACAAGGTCTTCGTCCGTCAGCACCGGCGAGCGTTCGAGAATGGGAATCGCCACCTGGTCGATGTCGCGCGCCAGATGCAGCACGATGTTGCGCGGCGCCGTCGGATTGTCGTTGATGCACCGCGACAGCGCCTCGCGCACGCTCACCGCGACGTCGCGCACCAGGTAGCCGAGAATTTCATGTGCGAGTTCGCGCTCGCGGGGCGCGAGTTCGATACTGCCGAACTGGCTGGCGACCTTCGCGGCCACGGCGGCGCGCGCGTCCTCGGACGTATCCGTGAGGAGACGTTCGACGTCGGCGATGGTCAGCTTTTCCGAACTCATTCCTTGCCCCGGACCCACATCGTCGATGCCCGCGACAGTCCGCGGGCGCCCCGATTGAGCCTAGGCGAAACCGCTTAATGAACGGTTTCAGGTAAAACGCACAGTAAACGGATTATTACCTCAGCCCTTCCGCCCCTGCATGAAGATCGCAACGGGGACGAGCGTCCCGATTCCCCGCTATCCCCTCCTCTCCACCCCCACTTTGACTCCCCCGCCTTTTCATGGATGATCCGCCCAACAAGAAATTCAGCTAACAGGGACCGGACATCATGCTTGAGGGCCTCAAGGTCATTGAAATGGCCACCTATATCGCCGCGCCCGGCGCCGGCGGCATCCTTGCCGACTGGGGCGCGGACGTCATCAAGGTGGAGCCGCTTTCCGGCTGCCCCATGCGCTACACGATGCAGAATGTCGGCGCCGACCACCTGAAGGGCAGCCCGATCTTCGACCTCGATAATCGCGGCAAAAAAGGCCTCGCCATCGACACCTCGAAGCCCGAAGGCGTCGAGGCCGTGAAGCGTCTCGTCAAGGACGCCGACATCTTCATCACTAATGTCCGCCCCGGCGGGCTGGAACGCGCGGGCCTCGACTACGAGAGCCTGAAAGCCGTGAACCCCCGCCTCGTCTATGCGAGCGTCACCGGCTACGGCCTAGAAGGGCCGGACCGCGACCGCCCCGGTTTCGACATCGCCGCCTTCTATGCCCGCTCCGGCGTCGGCTGGCTGCAGACCGTGAAGGGCAAGGAGCCGACGACGCTGCGCACCGGCATCGGCGACCACACCACCAGCATGGCGACCGTCGGCGGCATCCTCGCCGCCATCTTCGAGCGCGAAAAAACCGGCAAGGGCCGCCTCGTCGAGGCGTCTCTCCTCCGCGCCGGCATCTATGCCGCCGGCTCCGACACCGCCGTCCAGCTCCGCTACGGCAAGCTCGGCTCCACCAAGTCGCGCCACGAAGCGCTCATGCCGATCAGCAATTTCTTCAAGACGAAGGATACCTGGATCGTCATCGTCCCCCGTCAGGGCACGGTCGACTGGACCGCCGTCTGCCGCGCCATCGGCAGGCCCGAACTCGAAACCGACGAGCGGTTCGACAATCCGAGAAAGCGCCGCGCCAACGCCGCCGAACTGGTCGACATTCTCGATGCCGCCTTCGCCGCGCATGATGTCGATCACTGGCGCGCGAAACTCGATGCCGAGGACATCATCTGGGCCCCCCTCATGCGCCCGGGCGACGTCTTCGAGGATCCGCAGGCGCACGCCGCCGGCGCCTATGTAAAAGTGCCGGAGGAAGACGGCTCCGGCACCTATCTTGCGCCCGCCTCGCCCATCCGTTTCCCCGGCTTCGACGACACGCCGAAATCCGCCTCCCCCGCGCTCGGCCAGCACACGGTCGAAACCCTGAAGTCCCACGGCTTCAGCGACGCGGAAATCGAAAACCTCCGCGCCTCTGGCGCCATAAAATAAAACACCCATATCCGGACATTCGCCGCACAAAGGAACCGCTCCCATGACCGACCAAGCCTATACGCCGCCGAAAGTCTGGACCTGGAACCAGGACAAGAACGCCAACCGCTTCTCGAATATCAATCGCCCCATCGCGGGTCCGACGCATGAGAAGGAGCTTCCCGTCGGCAAGCATCCCTTCCAGCTCTATTCGCTGGCGACGCCGAACGGCGTCAAGGTCACGGTCATGCTGGAAGAGCTGCTCGAAGCCGGCCACAAGGGCGCCGAATACGATGCCTGGCTCATCAACATCTCCGAGGGCCACCAGTTCGGCTCCGGCTTCGTCGCCGTCAACCCGAACTCGAAAATCCCCGCATTGATGGACCGCAGCACCAACCCGCCGACCCGCATCTTCGAAAGCGGCGCCATGCTCCTCTATCTCTCGGAGAAGTTCGGCGGCGCCTTCATGCCGAAGGACCTCGCGAAGCGCGCCGAAGTCTATTCCTGGCTCATGTGGCAGATGGGCTCCGCGCCCTATCTCGGCGGCGGCTTCGGTCATTTCTATGCCTATGCGCCGTTCAAGATCGAATATGCGATCGACCGCTTCGCCATGGAGATCAAGCGCCAGCTCGACGTCCTCGACCGCCGCCTCGCCGAAAGCCGCTACATCGCGGGCGACGAATACACAGTCGCCGACATGGCCATCTGGCCCTGGTACGGCGCGCTGGCCAAAGGCCTCCTCTACGAAGCCGCCGAGTTCCTCAGCGTCCACGAATATAAAAACGTTCTCCGCTGGACCGGCGAACTCGCCGAGCGTCCCGCCGTCAAACGCGGCCGCATGGTCAACCGCGCCTGGGGCGAGCCCTCGAGCCAGCTCCCCGAACGCCACGACGCGAGCGATTTCGAAAAAGTCGCCAAGGCACCGGCCGAATAGTTTTTTCTGCACCCTCCCCCTGCGGGAGGGTCAAACCGCTGCAAGCGGTTTGGTGAGGGGTGAGGAGCGGCGGCGCAAGATCTATAAAAGCGCCGCCCTCACCTCGCAAAACCCAGCCGCCGCGCCACGCGCTTCTCGATCTCGACGATCAGCAGCAGCCCAATGCCCACGCCGACGATGATCGCGCCATCGGCCGGGGAAACCGGCGTGCTGCCGAAGACGCCCTGCAGGAACGGCAGATAGGTAAACGCGAACTGCGCCGCGACGATGCCGGTCACGCCGATGAGCACCGCGCGGGTGCCCATCGCGCCGCGCCATGTCAGCGACGTGCCATGCACGTAACGCACGCTGAAGAGATAGAAAATCTCCATCACGACGATGGCGTTGACGACCATGGTCCGCGCCGTCTCGACCGGCAGCCCGCGCTCCGTCGCCCAGGTGAATATGCCGAAGGTGCCCGCCACCATCAGCAGCGATACGAAGAAGACCCGCCACAATATGCGGCCCGACAGGATCGGCTGTCCCGCCGGACGCGGCATGCGCTTCATCGCGCCCGGTTCCGTCGGCTCGAATGCGAAGGTAAGGCCGAGCGCAATTCCCGTCACCATGTTGATCCAGAGAATCTGGATCGGCAGCACCGGCAGCGTCAGCCCGAACAGCACCGCGAGAATGATCGTCAGCGCCTCGCCGCCATTCGTCGGCAGCACCCATGAAATCACCTTGGTAAGATTGTCGTAGACCGTGCGCCCCTCGCGCACCGCGGCGACGATGGACGCGAAATTGTCGTCGGCAAGCACAACCTCGCTTGCTTCCTTCGCCGCCTCCGTCCCCTTGCCGCCCATCGCCACGCCGATATCGGCGCGCTTCAGCGCCGGCGCATCGTTCACCCCGTCGCCCGTCATCGCAATGACCGAGCCGTCCGCCTGCAGGGCTTCGACGAGACGCAGCTTGTGTTCGGGGTTCGTCCGCGCAAAGACGCAGGCCTCTCGTGCCGCGCGGGCAAAGCCCGCATCGTCCATCGCGTCCAGCTCCTGCCCGGTGACGGTCCGCGCCGCGCCGTTCAAGCCAAGCTGCCGCGCAATCGCGCTCGCCGTCACGGCATGGTCGCCCGTGATCATCTTCACCGCAATGCCCGCCTCGCGGCATTCCTCGATTGCGGCGATGGCTTCAGGCCGCGGCGGGTCGATCAGCGCCACAAGCCCGAGCAGCGTCAACCCGGTCTCGGCATCGTCGTTTGAAACTTTCGCCGTCCCCTCCGGCATGACGCGGCGCGCCAGCGCGATGACGCGCTGCCCCTCCGCCGCCAGCGCATCGACCTGTCCATGCCAGAATGCACGATCGATCTCGCGCTCGCCCTCCGGCGCCGCCGCCGTCGCGCACATCTCGATCACGCGCTCCGGCGCTCCCTTGAGATAGAGAACGGGCGGCAGCGCTTCCTCGCGCTTGTTCAACGTCGCCATATAGCGATGCCGCGCATCGAAGGGAATTTCCTCGAGCCGTGCGAAGCGCGCCCGCGCCGCGCGGACATCGTGCCCCGCCTTGATCGCGAGCGAGAGCAGCGCCCCTTCCATCGGGTCGCCATCCGTGAGCCAGTTCCCCTCCTTCTCGGCAAGTTCGGCATCGTTGCAGAGCAGTCCGGCAAGCGTGAGTTCCTCCAGCACCGGATAGGACACCGCGTCGATTGCCGAGCCGTTGACGAGAAAGCGCCCCTCCGGCTTGTACCCCGCTCCTTCGACATGGGCATGCACCGCCGCCGTCACCACGGCACTGACCGTCATTTCGTTTTTCGTCAGCGTACCGGTCTTGTCCGAACAGATGATCGAGACGGAGCCGAGCGTCTCCACGGCCGGCAGCCGCCTGATGACGGCGTTGCGGCTCGCCATGCGCTGCACGCCGACGGCAAGTGTAATCGTCATGATGGCGGGCAGACCCTCCGGGATCGAGGCGACGGCAAGGCCCACCAGGATCATGAAGGACTCGCTGAGCGTGTAGGTCGATCCGAGCGCGGCATACAGAAAGACGAACGAGGCAAGCGCCAGCACCACCACGGCGATCTGCCGCGCGAACTGATCCATCTGCCGCGTGAGCGGCGTCGTCAGCGTCTCGACCTCGCCGAGCAGGCTGCTGATGCGCCCAAGCTCGGTCTGCGCGCCGGTCCCGACCGCAATCCCCGCGCCCTGCCCCGCCGCAACGAAGGTGCCCGAATAAGCCATCGCAGTGCGGTCACCGAGCGCCGCTGAACCATCGACAGGCGCCGTCGCCTTGTCCACCGGCACGGATTCGCCCGTCAGCGCCGCCTCGTCGATCCGAAGATTGCTCGCCTTCACAAGCCTGAGATCGGCGGGCACGCGGTCGCCCGCTTCCAGCATCACGACATCGCCCGGCACGACCTGATCGGCCGCCACGCTGACGCGCCGCCCCTCCCGCAGCACCGAGGCGTGCGGGTCGAGCATGCCGCGTATCGCCTCCAGCGCCCTCTCCGCGCGGCCTTCCTGAATGAACCCGATGGTCGCATTGGTCAGCACGACAAGCGCGATCACGATTGCGTCGGTGCCATGTCCGATGGACAAGGCCAGAATGGCCGCAACGATCAGCACATAAATGAGAAGATTGTTGAATTGGCGGATAAACCGGCTGAAGGCCCCGCGCTGCTTGCCTTTCGGCAAACGGTTCGGTCCATGAGCGGCGAGGCGGCGTTCCGCCTCATCCTCCGCCAACCCCTCCGCCGGCGTGCCGAAGGCATCCCGCGTCTCGCTTGCGTCCATCGCATGCCACGCGCGCTCGATCTGCTTCTCGCCCGGCTCTTTTACCGCTGATGTCACAACAACCCCGATCCGTTACATGATCGTTCATTGTAACGGATTCCTTGATGTTTTCATGCGGGCTCTCGTCGCAGGTTTGGAGCGGACGGCCGGACACGGGCGAAGTAATCCATACGGCGTTTCTCGCGGCAAATGCCCAATGGATTGCTTCGGCCTTTCAGGCCTCGCAATGACGTGGAGAGATATTTTTTCATATCCAATCTCGTCATTGCGAGGAGCGGCGTGGCCGCGACGCGGCAATCCAGAGCCGCTTGCTCCGTGCTTGCCATTCCGATCGCTTGCCCTCGCGGAGAGCGAGAAACAGCCCCACCGTCTCAACAACACCCGCTCTTCCGCTCCGGATCGTGCAGCGCCGGTTTGAAGAACATGCCGAGCTGCAAACTCTCCGCGATCCGCGCCGCCTTTTCCGTGAAGAGGTCCGCCACCTCCGGCGCGCAGATTTCGTCCGCCGTCTCGCGG
>NZ_JAUYUS010000014.1 GCF_030694575.1 Parvibaculum sp. | reverse complement strand
GGGTGCTGCCCCGGATCGTGGGGCTGACCCACGCCAACGACATCCTGCTCTCCAGCCGCATCTTCACCGCCGAGGAGGCCCTGGAGATGGGCTTCCTCAATAAGCTGTTGCCGCCGGAAGACCTTATGCCGCATGTCATGGATTATGCGCGGAAGCTCGCCGATGGCGTCTCGCCGGGTTCGCTCCGGGAGACCAAGAGGCAGATCTATACCGACCTCCACAGGGACGCGGCTGGCGCCGTCGTGGCCGCCGAGCGGTTGCTGGAGGAAATGATCAAGCACCCCGACTACAAGGAAGGGGTCAAGGCCTGGATGGAAAAGCGCCGGGCCGAGTGGCGGGGATGATGCGCTTGCTCGCGATGGCCGGTCTGCTTCTCGGGCTGGGACTCGTGGCACTTCCAGCGGCGGCGGCCGATGATTTCCATGCTGCGAGCTATATGCCCGTCCCCATGGATGTGCCGGTGGCGGTGGCCGGGCCCGACCGGACGCTGGATGATATCGACCTGGCAGAACGGATTCGGGGTCTTCTGCGCGGCCATGGCTTCCCGGTCGTTGCGACGGAAGAGCAGGCCGGTCTCCTTTTGACCTTCACGAGGGAATGCAGTGTGGCACCGGTCCAGAACAGGAAATTCGGGATCGGCGTCGGCGTGATTGCGACCGAGCATGGCGTCAGCACCGATGTGGACGTGAATGCCCGGATCGCCGCGCCACGCCAGGGCGATGCCCCTGCCGTCTCGCCCGTGCCCTCCCTGAGCATCGCCATGAGGCTGGTCAGCACGGGGCCTCGGCCCCGCCTCTATTGGACCGCCGAGGCAAGCGAGCCGTTCGGGCGGAAATGCTCGGTCGATCTTTCGCCGGAACTCGCCGAAAGGCTCATCGGCGATCTCGCCAGCCGCCGGGCTGTCCCGGCCGAGGAGGACGACTAGCGCCACCCCCAATTGGCTTGCACCCCGGCCAGTGCTATATGGGCGCCTGTTAACACAGCAGGCCCCATGACCGACCTTTCCCATATCCGCAATTTCTCGATCATCGCCCATATCGACCACGGCAAGTCGACGCTTGCCGACCGGCTGATTCAGCTCTGCGGCGGACTTCAGGCGCGCGAGATGAAGGAGCAGGTGCTCGATTCGATGGATATCGAGCGCGAGCGCGGCATCACCATCAAGGCGCAGACCGTCCGGCTCGACTACAAGGCCGCGAATGGCGAGATGTATGAACTCAACCTCATCGACACACCCGGCCATGTCGACTTCGCCTATGAAGTGAACCGCTCGCTCGCGGCCTGCGAGGGCTCGCTCCTCGTGGTCGATGCGAGCCAGGGCGTCGAGGCGCAGACGCTGGCCAACGTCTATCACGCGCTCGACGTGAACCACGAAATCGTGCCGGTCCTCAACAAGATCGACCTGCCGGCGGCGGAGCCCGCCAAGACGCGCCAGCAGATCGAGGACGTGATCGGCCTCGACGCATCGGAGGCGGTGGAGATTTCCGCGAAGAGCGGTATCGGCATTCCCGAGGTGCTGGAAGCCATCGTCAACCGTTTACCCCCGCCGAGGGGCGACCTTTCCGCGCCGCTGAAGGCGATGCTGGTCGATAGCTGGTACGACGCTTATCTCGGCGTCGTCGTGCTCGTGCGCATCATCGATGGCGAGCTGAAAAAGGGCCAGCGCATCAAGATGATGGGCACCGGCGGTGTCTACACGATCGACAATGTCGGTATTTTCCGGCCGAAGAAGGAAGCCGTCGCCAGCCTGACGCCGGGCGAGATCGGCTTCTTCACGGCATCGATCAAGGAAGTGGCGGATACGCGCGTCGGCGACACGGTGACGGAAGAAAAGCGCCCCTGCGCCCAGGCGCTGCCGGGCTTCAAGCCGGCGCAGCCGGTCGTCTTCTGCGGGCTGTTCCCTGTCGACGCCGCCGAATTCGAGGATCTGCGTGCCGCGATGGGCAGGCTTCGTCTCAACGATGCGAGTTTCGAATTCGAAATGGAAACCTCGGCGGCGCTTGGCTTCGGCTTCCGCTGCGGTTTTCTCGGGCTGCTCCATCTCGAAATCGTGCGCGAACGGCTGGAACGCGAATTCAACATCGATCTCATAACGACGGCACCCTCCGTCATCTATCAACTGCATATGACCGACGGCTCGATCGTGGAGATGCACAATCCGGCCGACATGCCCGATGTGATGAAGATCGATCATATCGAAGAGCCGTGGATCCGCGCGACGATCCTCGTGCCGGACGAATATCTGGGCGCCGTGCTGAAGCTCTGCGAGGACCGGCGCGGCCACCAGGTCGACCTTACCTATGCAGGCTCGCGCGCAATGCTGGTCTATCGCCTGCCGCTGAACGAAGTCGTGCTCGATTTCTACGACCGGCTGAAATCGGTGAGCCGGGGCTATGCGAGCTTCGACTACCACATCGAGGGCTACGAGACGGGCGATCTGGTCAAGATGACCATCCTCGTCAATGATGAGCTTGTCGATGCGCTTTCGACCATCGTGCACCGGAGCCGTGCGGAGCAGCGCGGGCGCGTGATGTGCGAGAAGCTGAAGGAGCTGATCCCGAAGCACCTTTTCAAGATTCCGATCCAGGCGGCGATCGGCGGGCGCATCGTGGCACGCGAAACGATCTCGGCCATGCGCAAGGACGTGACGGCGAAGTGCTATGGCGGCGACGTGAGCCGCAAGCGCAAGCTGCTGGACAAGCAGAAAGAGGGAAAGAAGAAGATGCGCCAGTTCGGCCGCGTCGAAATCCCCCAGGACGCTTTCATCTCCGCGCTCAAGATGGACGCGAACTAGCAGCTCTCGCTTCTGCCCCGAACAAGAAAAGGCCGCCCGGTGAACCGGGCGGCCTTTTCCTTTGCCGGATGTCCGGTGTTCAGTCGCCGCGGCGCAGCAGGGCAAGAAGCCCCGCCAGCACGATGCCGATCACGCCGAGTACGGCCCATGCCGGATAAGTGAAGACGGTGTTGATCGGCCCGACAAGGCCTTCCGGTGCGCCGGAGCTGACCCAACCGGCGACTGCGTCATAGCTCGATTGGTTCACCAGCGCCCAAAGCTCGGCGAATGAACGCATCGTGACCTCGCTCTTTTCGAGCGAAAGCAGCGCGTCCGAACCCAGCGCCATCAGGGCAGCAATAATGAAAAGAAGTCCAATCAGCCTGAAAACGACCATGGCACACGAGCCCCCCAGCCCTACGCGGTGATTTATAGAAACTAACGTCCGGAACGGTAACCGGATCGGGTGTCCCAAACAAGCACACTCGTGGGAAGAAGTTTGCCGGATCAAAGGCATAAAGGCCGTGATCCCGGTTGATTCAGGGTTTTTGTCGCGTATAGTGCCGCGCGCTATCGCCCCTCAGACGGGCGAGTCCGGAGGGGTGGCCGAGTGGCTGAAGGCGCACGCTTGGAAAGCGTGTATACGGGAAACCGTATCGAGGGTTCGAATCCCTCTCCCTCCGCCAGCCCGAATGTTCCGTAAAATCAGATGTTTAGGCTCGGCCCGGGGATCCTCGTGCGGCGTGACTTCCGCCATCCGCCGCCATCTCCACGGTGGCCCTCAGGAAGAGGCCCACGGACCGGCGCTTCCGCTTGCGGCAGATTTGCTACAGCTCCGGGCGAAACATAGTTAATTGTCCGTCCGGCGGGGAAATCAGTTGGTCCGGGTGACCTGAACGGCGCGGCGCGGCTTCAGATAGGCGATATCGCTGAAGGTTATCGTCTCGGTGATGAGCTCGCTGATCGGCGAGGCATAGGCATAGGTCACTTCGGCCACGATGACGCTGGACCCTGCGGTCGTGAGACCCGCCGGCAGCGTCATGTTCGAACCGGCGGCGCGCGGCGCGATGTTGTGGCCGTCGCTCCAGGCCACTTTCGGCACATTGCTGGAGTTGGCCACCACGCTGGTAATCCGCACCGTGATCGGGGTCGTGCTGAAAGGCGCGAGGATCGCCGAACTTGCATTGAAGATATCGGTGATGTCGGCGTTGCTCACCGAGGCGGCCTGCGCGGTGATGTCGGCGGCCGTGTAGGCGACCGACGTCACGCGGCGGTTGGCCGTAAGCATGTTGGTGATCTCGATCGCGCCGAAATAGAAGGTCAGCATGAGCGGGAAGATGAGGGCGAATTCAACCGCCGCAATTCCCGCTGCTTCGCGCGCGAACCGCTTGAACCATCCGGCGGCCATCGCGCCGTTCAATGCTGGAAATAATCCGCGCATTCCCATCCCTCAACTGGTCGGAACGATGAACGGCTCGTTCCGAAACGCGACGCTGGCAGCGATCAGGCGCCCGCCGCCATCCACATTGGAGAGGCCGATAAGCGAGGGGCTCATGACGCCCCAAGTGTAATAGACGCGAACGAGAACGATGTCGCCGGCGCTGCCGGGCTGGAAAACCGTCGTGTCGACGACGTTGCCGTTCTCGTCGATCAGCGGCGGAAAGCTGACGCTGTTGAAGTTGGTGAAATTCCGCACGTCGACATGAAGATCGGCGCCGCAATTGCTGATAAGCATCATCTCGCCGCAGATATAATCCTTGAACTGGGCCTCCGACATTCCGCCCGTCTGAACCTGGCCGGTTCGCACGAGACGGCCGGCGTCGGCGACGACGCTTTCGAGATTGGACGCCGCGAAATAGACGATGCAGGTCTCGATCATCGCGAAGAGAAGCGCGAAGAAGGGAATAGCGAGCAGGCTGAATTCGACGGCGGCGCTGCCGCTCCTGGCGCGCAGGAACCCGCGCTGCCGGTCGCGTCGGGTATGCTCTCCCTGACGTGCATCTTCCATGGATTGCCCTCGCGCGCTGAAGACCCGTCTCCACGCGATATTCTTGATAGCGCCGCGCCGGTTACCAAAAGGTAAGCGTATTAAATATTGCCTGTTCGATTCATTCCTTCTTAACGCCACCCACCCTAAAACGACCGTGTACGCTTTCCCTGCCACGTCCGCCCCCGTGGAGCGGCGGATGCCGGCGGATTACAGAGGTCGGGCCATCCATGCGGCGTTTTCAAAACCTGTTTCGCAGATTGTGGAATGACCGGAGCGGCAACTTCGCCGCGATTTTGGCGATCTCGATGGTTCCCATCGTCGCCGCGGTGGGCGCGTCCGTCGACATTTCCCGCGCCTATATCGTCGAAAGCCGGCTCAAGGCTGCGCTCGATGCGTCGGCCCTCGCGATCGGCGGCTCCACAGGGCTGAGTGCCGCGCAGATGCAGACAATGGCCCAGAGCTACTTCAGCGCCAACTATCCGGCATCCAAGATCGGCGTTCCCGGCACGCTCAGCGTGACGCAGAACGGCAATGTCGTCTCCCTGTCGGTCAGCGCGGATATGCCGACGAGCCTCATGGGTGTAGTCGGCATCAATACGCTCAAGGTTGCGGCGACCACAGAAGTCACGCGAATGGGCAAGAAGCTTGAAGTGGTGCTTGTTCTGGACAACACGGGTTCGATGAACTCCGACGGTCGCATGACCGTGCTGAAATCCGCAGCCAAGGATCTTATCACGACCGTTTCTTCCGCGGCGGTCTCGGCCGGCGACGTGAGGATTGCAATCGTGCCTTTCACTACCGACGTCAATGTCGGCACCTCGTACAAGAACAGCAACTGGTTGAAGTGGTCGTGGGAACTGCCGACGGAGACCTGCGTCACCACGGGTAGCGGGAAGAACAAGACGACGACCTGTACACAGGACGTACGCACCGTCTCGAAATCGAGCTGGAAAGGCTGCGTGGTGGACCGCGATCAGAACTACGACGTTTCGATCGCCGATCCCGTTACTATCGACAACGCGACGCTTTTCCCGGCGAACGATAACAACCTGTACAACAACAATTGCACCCTGCGTCCGATCGTTCCTTTCTCAACCGACTGGACCATGCTGAAGAACGAGATCGACGCCATGGTTGCCGGCGGGGCCACGAACACCACCATCGGATTCGTCTGGGGCTGGCAAATGCTGATCAACGGCAAGGTCTTGTCGAACGCCGCAGCAAAGGATGCCGAAAAACTCGAAAAGGTGATGGTGTATCTGACCGACGGAGACAACACCTATTATCGCCAAGGTATCGGTTCATGTAATGGCAGCTCCTATTGCGCCGGCGTCGACGTAAGAACGGCGCTCGTCTGCAGCGCAATCAAAGGCGACGGTATAACCGTCTATACGGTTCGACTGATCAACGGCAACGCGACGCTGCTCCGCAACTGTGCCTCCTCTCCGAGCATGTATTATAGCGTCAACACAGCGAGCGAGCTGACCGACGTCTTCAAATCCATTGCTCAGTCGCTTTCGAATTTGCGTATCAGCAAATAGCCGGAAGAGTTTCCCTGAAATGAAAAAGGCTGCGCCTCGAAAGGCGCAGCCTTGGTGCTGAAATCCCCGCGGACAATCCTAATGGAGTCCGCCGCCGGACGAAGTCGAAGCTGCGTTTGCCGCCGCGCTGCCGGTACCGGCAGCGGTTGTGGTCTGCTTCATGAGTTCCTCGAAAGCGTCCGGGCTGTCGCCAACTGTCGGAACCCGTTCGCAGCGCGGCGTGCAATTGTAGGAATACTGGCCTGAGCCGCGCGTCAGCGTAACCGTGGATGCTTCCTGCGATACGACGCTCACATTGATGTCGAGGATCGTCGCCCCATCGCTGCCGAGCGCGACGATGTTGGTACGGCCGAAGCTGCGCCCCATGACGTAGACGAGTTTCGAGCCCTCGACCGTTACATCGGCGATTGCCGGATTGCCGACCATCACGGTAGCGGCCGGTTGTCCGAGATGAAGAGCTTTCGACTTGTTCACCTCGACCTGGAATTCGGCGGCCTGTGCGGCGCCGGCCAGCAGCGCGGCGCAGGCAGCGCCGAGCGCTGCCGCGTAGATGCGGCGGGAGGTGTTTTTGCCAATGCGGGATACGCGCATGTCCTTGCCACTCTCTTTTGAGACCTGTTCCCGCGACACTATCGGCAAGGAGTAAAGGATATGTTGACCGTAACGATCCGTTCGCATCTGCCGCTTTAACGGCGGATTAAAGGAGGAACCCTAGTCTCGCCGGAGTTGAATTGAGGAGAAGGCATGGCTGGCGGCGCGCGGAGTGGTCGAAACAGGGCCAGGGACAATGCTCACACGCTTGCCGGCATCGCCGTTCTCGCAGCATTGCCGCCACGCGAACTCGCGCTCCTCGCGGCCGAATGCGACTGGCGGAAAATATCGAGCAACGAGATTGTGCTGAACCTCGCCCAGGGCGACACGATGGAGGGCGTTATCTTCGTCGTCAGCGGCGGCGTGCGCCTGGCCCGCAACGTGGGAATTGCCGGTCGTATAGCGTATGTCGATGTCGATGCCGGCGGCCAGTTCGGAGAAATGGCCGTTTTCGGAGTTGCGGAAACTGATCTCACGGTCGTGGCGAGAGAAGACGGGATCATCGCCATCATGCCCGAAAACCGCTTTGTGGAGCTTCTGTCGCGCGAGGAATCCGTTTCGCGCGCGCTGCTTTGCCAATATGCGCGACTGCTGCGAGCAGGCGAGGCAGGTACTTTGCCGCACGTTGCCTCGACACGAGACGGTGAAGGTACGGGCGCCCAACGGGTCTATGGCGAACTCCTTGCGCTCGCGGAACCCCACCGAACTGCAGACGGCGAAGACTGCCTTCTCATCGCGCGGTTGCCCCGCCACCGCGAACTGGCGGCGCGGGTCGACACGACGGAGGAGGTCGTGGCCCGGGCCATTGCCGAAATCGTTCGCGCGGGCATTGCAACGCGCGCCTATCCCGGCCTCGTCGTCAGCGACGAAGCGGCACTGCGGGGCCTGTGTGAGCCGCGTTAGCTGATTCTTCGAAACTGGTTTCCGTTGTGGAAACACTCTCGAGGATATGGCGCGACACAGCCACAGTAATAGCAAGAAGACACTCGGCCACCAGCGGGGCTTGAGACCGTGCGTTTCCGGTGCTTGCTTCTGGCTTTAACCGACGATTAACGATGCTCGAAACTGCAATGCCGGAACCGTGTGCCCCATCAACCAATTAGTACTCAGAGAAGTCAAATCAATACAGTAATGGTTGAATATATACCAGTTAAATACTCTGACAGTCGTTAAAACTTACCTGAAATCCCGAATAATCATTAGTAATTGGGTAAGGGGAGGGGGGCTAAGCTTGCCACCAGTCCGAAAGGGCGCCCTGCGGATCGATTACCGCGATGCGCGTGGGCTGGTGCTGTCGACAGTCAAATATGCAAGGAGGCTTGTATGAGCCAGTTTCTGAAGTCTTTCGTGAAGAACGAGTCCGGTGCGACCGCCATCGAGTATGGTCTGATCGCTGCGGGCATTTCGGTCGTGATCATCACCGCGGTGGGTACCGTCGGTGACAACCTCATCGCCAAGTTCGAAGATATCGCCGAGAAGATCGCCGAATAATCGGTCTTGTTGCAGATCGAGGCTTCCGGCTCGTCCGGAGGTTTCGCCGAGAGATCAAACCGCCGGACAGGCACATGTCCGGCGGTTTTCTTTTGCCCCGGCCGGCCGTGGCGCCTGGCAAACAAGGCCGCTGTATCTCCGCCTGCCGCAGCCTCGATTCCGGCTCATTTTGGCCTGCCATTTACTCCAAATTTACGCTCCTCGCCCACTATCGGCTCGTGTGGAGAGGCATGGGGCCCTCTGCGCGGGGCGGTATCGCCCATGAGGAAAAGTCGGGCATCCTTCGTGACGAACATGCTTCTCCTCGCCGTCTTTCCGCTCGCCATGATCTTCGGCGCCCTGTGGGATTTGACGACGATGACCATTCCGAACCTGCTGACCGTCGCGCTCGCCGCGATGTTCGCAGTGCTCGTGCCTTTCACGGGGTTGCCCCTGCCGGAGATCGCGCTCCACGTCGCGGCCGGCGTTGCGATGCTGATCGTCGGGATGGGGATGTTCGCGTTCGGCTGGATCGGCGGTGGCGACGCGAAGTTCGTCGCGGCGACCGCGCTCTGGATCGGCTGGTACGATTTGCTCGGCTACCTGCTTATCGCCTCGATCATCGGCGGTGCATTGACGCTTCTGCTGCTCTGGTTTCGCACGATGCCGCTGCCGCTCTTCATGCAGCGCGAATGGATACTGCGCCTTCATGACCGGAATACCGGCATTCCCTACGGCGTTGCGCTCGCTGCTGCGGGTTTGTTGATGTTTCCGGAGACGGTATGGCTGAAAGTCGCGGCGCATGCTGCGTGATCGAAAGAAATTTGCGGCCTGTTCGGACCGCACCAGGAAAGGATTGAGCAAGTGAACGCCGCACGCATAGGAGTTCTGGTTCTGGCGATCGTCGCCGCGGGCCTCGCGGCTTTTCTCGCTCGCGGTCTCGTGACCAGCAACGACGAGCCCGTCGAGCCGAAACTCGTCGAGGCGCCGACAACGGAAGTGCTTGTCGCGGGCAGCAATCTTCAACTCGGGCAGCGAGTTGCCGGCGGCGACTTGCGCTGGCAGCGCTGGCCGGACACCTCGATGAACGGCGCCTATATCACGCGCAACCAGAATCCGGCCGCGGTCGAGGATTATATGGGCAGCGTCGCCCGCGCGAGCATTCTGAACGGCGAGCCGGTCACGGCCGACAAGCTCGTGACATTGACCGGTGCAGGCTTCATGTCGGCACTCATCGAACCTGGCATGCGCGCGGCGGCTATCAGCATCACGCCGGAGACGAGCGCCGGCGGCTTTATCCTTCCCAATGATCGGGTGGATGTTGTCGACGTGGCGCGTGGCCAAACCATCCTGCGCAATATCCGTGTGCTGGCTATCGATCAGCGCTTCGACGAGCGGGCCGGTGAACAGGTTGCGGTGGGCAAGACGGCGACGCTCGAGCTGACGCCGGTTCAGGTCGAGGTGATATCGGTCGCCCAAGCGGAAGGCAATCTCGGACTTTCGCTCCGCAGTATGGCGGAACAGGATCTCGCCGGAAACGAAACGACAGCGGCTGAAGGCGGATCGGTTGTGAAAATCGTGCGCTACGGCACGGCGCAGAACGTGCGCGTGAAGTAGGCAATGGGGTCGGGCATGAGCAGTATGTGGAACAAGTTGAAAGCGGGCTACGCCGGCGCAGGACTGCGCGCGATGCGGACAGCGGCCGTACTTCTTTGCGCCGCCGCGACGGCCCTGGGCTCCGCGGATGTCGCCATGGCAGGCGATGCTCGATTGGTCAAGATCGATCAAGGCGGCGTCGGTCAGGTATCGCGCAGCATCGTTCTCGGGCTTAACAAGGCAGCGATCGTGGAATTGCCCGTGGCCGCCCGGGATGTTCTCGTCTCGAATCCCGCTATCGTCGACGCGGTGGTGCGGACCAACAGACGCACTTATCTCATCGGTCTCGCCGTCGGTCAGACGAACGCGTTCTTCTTCAACGAATCCGGCCAGCAGATACTGAACCTCGAAATCCGCGTGGCGCGCGACCTGACGGGTCTGCGTGAATCGCTCCGTCAGTATTTCCCCAAAGCGCGCATCGACGTCGAGTCGATCAACGATCACGTCGTTCTCTCCGGCATGGTCGCGAGCGCCTCCGACGCCAGCAAGGCGCAGGACTTCGCGGCCCGCTATATCGGCGGCGACAAGGAACACGTCCTCAACATGCTTGGCATCGAGGGCAAGGAACAGGTGATGCTCAAGGTGACGGTTGCGGAAATGCAGCGCAACGTCATCAAGCAGCTTGGCGTCAATCTTTCGAGCGCATCGAGCTTCGGCGACTTCGCGCTTCAACTTGCGACGAGCAATTCCTTCAGCGTGCAAGGCACCTCGCTCGGCGGGCTGACGGCGCAACCATCATACAATGGCGACGGCCTGCAAGGCGCCATACGCGCTCTCGAACGAGATGGTATCCTTCGTACGCTCGCCGAGCCGAACCTGACCGCGATCTCCGGCGAGTCTGCGAAGTTTCTCGCCGGCGGCGAATTCCCCGTGCCGACGTCGCGCGACCGCGACGGCAACGTGCAGCTTGAGTTCAAACCTTTCGGTGTCGGTCTGAACTTCACCCCGGTGGTACTCAGCGAAGGCCGCATCAGCCTGAAGATTTCGACCGAGGTGAGCGAGCTTTCGTCCGAAGGAGCATACGTTCTCCAGGGCGCGGATGGCGATGGCGTAACCGTACCGGGCCTCAAGGTTCGCCGCGCGGAGACGACGCTCGAACTTCCCAGCGGCGGCTCTCTGGTCATGGCCGGACTGCTCTCCGACACGATGCGCCAGAACATCGACGGCGTGCCCGGTGTGAAAGACGTGCCGGTACTCGGCCAGCTGTTTCGCAGCCAGGACTATCAGAAGAATGAAACGGAACTTGTCGTGATCGTCACACCTTATCTGGTCGATCCGACGTCGCGAAAGAACCTCGCTCTGCCGACGGACGGATTTGCGCCGGCGAGTGACATGGATGCGATCCTGATGGGCCGCCTGAATGCCACCTATGGCGCACGCGGCGCCGCCCCCGGCGACAACTCGTTGCAGGGTCCGGTCGGCTTTGTTGTGGATTGAAGCGCGAAGGATGAATGACATGGCAAAGCTGAACGGAATGCATGCCGCCAGAGGAATTGCAGCCGCGCTCGCTCTGGGCCTCGCCGGTTGCAGCTTCAATGGCGTCGAACAGGCACAATATGGTGTCGCCTATACCCATCCGATTTCGATCGAGACCGATGTCGCGACGCTGAACGTCGATGTGGTTCCGGGCCAGCCGGGCCTGTCGCAGGCGGACCGCAACGCCATTGCGGGCTTCGCCGCCGGTTACCGGCAACGCGGCCACGGCCCCCTGACGATTTCCACGCCGTCCGGCTCTCCGAACGAGGGCGCTGCTGCCGTCGCCCTCAGCGATGTACGCGACGCTCTCGCCGAGCAGGGTGTCGGCGGCGACGCACTGGCCTATACGCCATACCGCGCCTCCGGTGCGGATACCTCCGCGCCGCTTATCCTTTCGTTCAAGCGCTATGTTGCCAAGCCCACTGCTTGCGGAGACTGGTCGCAGAGCTATTCGGCCGATCCCTCGAACGGCCTTCTGCCCAATCATGGCTGTTCGACGCAGAATAATCTGGCGGCGATGATCGCCGACCCGGCAGACCTGATCGGTCCGCGCAACATGACCCCGGCCGATGCGCAGCGCCGCGGCACAGTGCTCGAAAAGTATCGCGCAGGGGAGGCTACGGCCACGGTGCGAGGCGATCAGGACTCCGGCGCCGTGAGTGAGGTACAGTAATGAGCAATTTGGCCCACAAGGATATTCCGGTGGAAGCGCCGCCGATGCCCGAGCGTCAGTCGCCTCCTCACGCCTTTTCCGCCACCGTTCATGAGGCGGACGGGCTTGCCGTGGTGAAGCCCGTACCCCGGATCACGATTCACGCGTTTTGCGAGCAGCCGGCCACCGGCAGCGCCATCCAGCGCGCCGGCGAGGACCGCCGGCTTGCCAAGGCGCATCTTACCGTCCATATGGGCGGCATTCCCGCCGCGATAGCCCAGTACCAGCAGAGCGCAACGCCGAACCTCATCATGGTCGAATCGCGCGCAGCCGGGGACGAGCTCTTCTCGCAGCTCACTTCTCTTGCCGAAGTCTGCGACGCAGGCACCAAGGTTGTCGTCGTCGGCCATATGAACGATGTCTCGCTCTACCGCGAGATGATCCGCCAGGGCGTCAATGAATATCTGGTGGCACCGCTTCATCCGATGGGCGTCATCGAGGCGATCTCAAGGCTTTATGTCGATCCGGACGCGCCGCCGATCGGCCGCACCATTGCCTTTATCGGCGCCAAGGGCGGCACGGGCTCGAGTACCATCGCCCACAATATCGGCTGGTGCATTTCCACCGGCATGAACGAAGATGTCATCATAACCGATCTCGATCTGCCTTTCGGCACCGCGGGTCTCGACTTCAACCAGGATCCCGCGCAAGGCATCGCCGATGCATTGATGGCGCCTGAGCGTCTCGACGACGTACTCCTCGATCGCCTGCTGGTGAAGTGCACCGACCGGTTGAGCCTGTTTGCCGCGCCGGCGATTCTCGATCGCGACTTCGAAATGGATGGCGACAGCTGCGAAACGGTACTCGATATCGTGCGTGAGGGTGTGCCGTGCGTGGTTGTCGATCTGCCGCATGTCTGGGCGCCGTGGACAAAGAAAGTCCTGTTGACGGCTGATGAAATCGTCATCACGGCCACGCCGGATCTCGCGAGCCTTCGTAACGCCAAGAACATTCTGGATCTCGTGCGTCAGGCCCGCCCGAACGACAACGCCGCGCATATCGTACTGAACCAGGTAGGCATGCCGAAACGTCCGGAAATTCCAGTGAAGGATTTCACCGAAGCGGTCGGCGCAGAGGCTACCCTGGTGCTTCCCTTCAATCCGGGCCTCTTTGGTACGGCGGCGAATAATGGCCAGATGATCGAGGAGCTCGATCCGAAGGGAAAGACCACGGAAGGTTTCCGCTTCCTCGCGCAGCAGCTTTGCGGGCGCGACCTGCGCGCTCCGAAGCCCACCAAGTCGTCATTCTTCAGTTTTCTGTCCCGCAAGGGATAAACGGAGGTAGCTCGTCGTGTTTGGAAGGCGGACCGAAGGTCAGGCAGCAGCCCCGCGCAAGTCAGCAGCGGCGCCCGCGCCTGCCGTACCACGGCAGGAAGGGAGCGCCGCCGCTCCTGCGGCTACGGCCGCGGCCGCGCCTCCGAAACCGCTGCCGCCGAAGCAGACGGCGCCGAAGCCTGCCGTTCAGGCACGGGCCGGTGACCATCGCTCGGAAAATTACTACCAGATCAAGACGACGATCTTCAACGCGCTGATCGACACGATCGACCTCACGCAGCTTGCCCAGCTCGACGCGGAAAGCGCGCGCGAGGAAATCCGCGACATCGTCAACGAAATCCTGTCGATAAAAAATGTCGTCATGTCGATCTCCGAGCAGGAAGCTCTCCTGCAGGATATCTGCAACGACGTGCTCGGCTATGGACCGCTCGAACCGCTCCTCGCGCGCGACGACATTGCCGACATCATGGTGAACGGTTGCGAACGCACCTTCATCGAAGTGAATGGCAAGGTCGAGCTGACGAACGTCCGGTTCCGCGACAACAGCCAGCTGATGAATATCTGCCAGCGAATTGTGAGCCAGGTCGGCCGCCGCGTAGATGAATCGAGCCCGATATGCGACGCCCGCCTGCCCGACGGCAGCCGCGTTAACGTGATCGTGCCGCCGCTTGCCATCGACGGGCCCGCGCTGACTATCCGAAAATTCCGCCGCGACAAGCTGATGATGAACGATCTCGTTCAGTACAATTCGATCTCGCAGGAAGGTGCGGAGGTTCTCGGAATTATCGGAAAGGTCCGCTGCAACGTGCTGATCTCGGGCGGTACAGGTTCAGGCAAAACGACGCTTCTGAACTGTCTCACCGGCTTCATTGACACCGACGAGCGCGTCATCACCTGTGAGGACGCCGCCGAATTGCAGCTCCAGCAGCCTCATGTCGTCCGTCTCGAAACCCGCCCGCCGAACCTTGAAGGACAAGGTCAGGTGACGATGACGGAACTCGTCCGCAACTGTCTGCGCATGCGTCCCGAACGCATCATCGTCGGCGAAGTTCGCGGACCGGAAGCCTTCGATCTTCTCCAGGCCATGAACACCGGTCATGACGGCTCCATGGGCACGCTCCATGCGAACAGCCCGCGCGAAGCGCTCTCGCGCCTCGAAAGCATGATTACGATGGGCGGCTATGCGCTGCCCTCGAAGACGATCCGCGAAATGATCTGCGGGTCGATCGACGTCGTCATTCAGGCGGCTCGCCTGCGCGATGGCTCGCGTCGTATTACGCACATCACGGAAGTGCTGGGTACCGAAGGCGACGTCATCATCACGCAAGATCTCTTCGTCTATGAGATCGAGGGCGAGGATGAAACGGGGCGCATCATCGGAAAACACAAATCCACGGGCATCGCACGTCCTTCGTTCTGGGATCGCGCGCGCTACTACAATCAGCACCAGGCCTTGGCCGCCGCGCTCGACCGCGCCCAAGGCTGAGGGGGTTGCGAAAGAAAATATGGATCAGGCAACCCTGATTATATTCGGTATCGCCCTGCTCGCCGCTCTTTGCTTCGGCGCGCTAGGGTTCCTGTTTGTCGGCGGCGAATCTCGGTCGAAGAAACGAGTCGAGCGCGTCACGCGAGCGGGCAACGCGCGGCTTACCTCGGTTGACGGAGAGGTCGACAACAGCGAAAAGCGCCGCAAGCAGATGCAGGAAACGCTCAAAGGCCTCGAGGCGCAGCAGAAAGAGCAGAACAAGAGGATTTCGCTGAGCACGCGCATAGAACGGGCGGGGCTCGATATCGAGCCTCGTACCTTCTACATCGCGAGTATCGTAGCGGGTCTTGTCTGTGCGCTCCTCCTGAAAATCTCCGGTCTTTCGATGGTGATTGCGGCACTTGGGGGGTTCGCCGGCGGGTTCGGCCTGCCGCGATGGGTCCTTGCCTATCTCATCAAACGTCGTCAGAAGGCATTCACTGAAGAATTCGCGAATGCGATCGACGTCATCGTGCGCGGCGTGAAGTCCGGCCTTCCCGTCAATGATTGCCTGAAGCTCATTGCGACGGAATCGCCGGAGCCCATCCGCACGGAGTTCCAAGGCATCGTGGAGGGCCAGCGCGTCGGCGTGACGTTGGAGCAGGGTCTCGCGAAAATCTACGAACGTATGCCTCTCCCGGAGGTGAACTTCTTTCAGATCGTTCTGGCCATTCAACAGAAGACAGGCGGCAATCTTTCCGAAGCGCTTGGCAACCTTTCAAAGGTGCTCCGTGAACGCAAGAAGATGCGCGGAAAGATCCAGGCCATGTCACAGGAGGCGAAAGCTTCCGCCGGCATTATCGGAGCGCTGCCGCCGGGCGTCATGCTGCTCATCTATATCACTTCACCAGGCTATATGGATGTTCTCTTCACGACCACGGCCGGAAACATGATCATCGTCGGCGGTCTCATGTGGATGACTATTGGCGTTCTCATCATGAAAAAGATGATCGACTTCAAGTTTTAGGATCGGGAATGAGCGTGTTCGAGCTTGTGGAAAATATGTTCAACGTGGAAAACGTGGTGATGCTCCTCACTGGCGTGGCCGCCTTCGCGACCATTTTCACGCTGACCGCGCCGCTCATGAACACGGACAAGCTTTCCACACGTATGAAATACGTCTCGACCGAGCGCGAAGCGATGCGCGCTCGCGCTCGCGAGGCGCTCGCGCAGGAGAAGACGCGTCTCCGTCATACACCGAAAGGCTTCATGAAGCAGGTGGTCGAAAAGTTCGCGAGTGGCAATGTGCTTGAAAATGCCGCCGTGAAGGAGAAGTTGCGTCAGGCCGGCTTCCGCGGCCCCGGGCCGATGTACACCTTCGTCTTCTTTCGCTTTGTGATGCCGCCGCTGCTGTTCTTGGTCACATTGCTCTACCTTACGTTCCTCAATAGTTTCGGGCTGCAACCGGTGGGACGTCTTGCCGTCGCCTGCGCAGCCGCCTTTGTCGGCTTCTATCTGCCAAACCTCTTCGTCGAGAATGTGATCAGCCGCCGGCAGGATTCGATCCGCAAGGCCTTTCCGGATGCGCTCGATCTTCTGCTGATCTGTGTCGAGTCCGGCATGTCGATCGAGGCCGCATTCCAGAAAGTCGCTGCCGAAATCGGCGCGCAGTCGGTCGAACTGGCCGAGGAGCTCGGTCTCACCACGGCGGAGCTTTCCTATCTGCAGGAACGCCGCATGGCCTATGAGAACCTCGCCAGACGCACGGGGCTTCCCGGCGTGAAGGCGGTGGCGACGAGCCTTATTCAGGCCGAGCGCTACGGCACGCCGCTGGGTCAGGCGCTTCGCGTCATGGCGCAGGAGAACCGCGATATCCGAATGTCGGAAGCCGAAAAGAAGGCCGCAGGCCTGCCACCGAAGCTCACCGTGCCGATGATCGTATTTTTTCTGCCGGTGCTCTTCGGGGTCATTCTTGGCCCGGCCATCATCAAGACGCTGGCGAATACCTGACGAGGTACATAAAAGCGAGAAGGCGCCTGCCGAAAGTCCGGGAGGCGCCTTTTTGTGTCCGCTGATGAAATAGTAGTTCAGGTCCCGGGGCCGGCACGATTCTAGTAAATGGAAACGCGCGTCTCGGGCGGCAGCGACGACACCTGGTCTTCAGCTTCGGGGAAGGCATGGCTTTCTTTCGCAGCGGCCGGCTTCGCAGCCGGCGGGCTTGCCGGTGCCGTTCCCTCGGGCTGCCGGTCGAGCTCTTCCAGTTGCTTCCAAAGGGCTGGCTGCGACAGCATCGAACGCAGATAGGCCATGTTGCCGTCCGCGACATTGGCCGGCAGGTCGGCCCGTGCCAGCCGCTCGGCCTCGTCGAAATTGCCTTTAAGACCGAGAACGATGGCGAGGTTCTGCCGCGCGTAAGCATCGGCGCGGGTGTCCGCTACAGCCTTGCGGAGCGTCCGCTCGGCCATATCGAGATCGCCCGTCAAGGCGTAGGACAGGCCCAGATTGGTGAGCACGGAGGGGTTGTCGGGCGACAGCGCGAGGGATTCGTTGTAACGGCCCTTGGCTTCGTCGTAGCGCCCCATCTGGTCGAGAGCCACGCCGAGAGCGGACCGGATGCTCCAGTCCTTCGGTGATTGCAGTGCCGCGGCTTCAAGCATTGCGACGCCCTGGTCCGGCCGGCCACTTGCGGTCAACGCCTTTCCTGCTTCGGCAAGCACCTCCGCGTTCTCGGGGAATTTAATCCGGGCGCGCTGCATCACCGTGAGCGACTGCTCGATCGAGCCGATCTGCCGGAGCGCCTTCGAATAGTGGACAGCTGTGGTGGCGTCGCCCGGTGTGCGCTCGTAAAGCGCGCCCCAATAAGCCGCCGCCGCCACATAGTCCTGTGTCTTGGTGCTTTCGATGGCCGCATTGCGAAGCGCCGGCTCGTCGATCCGGGCTTGCGCCGCCTCTTTGGACGCTTGGGCGACGGGGGTTGTGCCGGTCGACGCGCAACCGGAAAGCGCGATGACGGAGCAGAGCGTAGCCAATGCAAGCCAGCCGCTGCGTGGAGCGCGAAGGGCGGATCGCTGGGTCTGATCTGCGAAAAGCTTCATGACGGTCGGTCCCGGCACATGGAATCGGGATGGCCCCGTGCGAACAGGACCATGTTCTGAAGCGATATTGAGACACAGCGGTCAAGAAAGGATTAATTATAGGAACCGAGAGGATTCGAGGATCATACAACCCGGGTCGCGCCGATCCGTTTGCTGCGTCTGGATAGTTCTTATGAAGCCGAAGCAATTTTGGGACACGGCCCTGCGATTGTACGAACCGGTAAAGGTGGCCGCTTCCCGCATCTCCGCGCGCGCCGCCATAACGGTTTTGGGTGCCGCAGCCGTCCTTGTGGCGGGGGTTCTTTTCTACCTCCGTCCACCGGCTAGCCTGGAGGAACCGCCGGAAGCGGTCATCTTCTTTCAGATCGGCACCGGCAGCGCGGGGGACGATTATTTCGCCGTCGGTGAGAGGCTGGCCGCTGCAATCAGCCGCCCGCCGGGAACGCCGCGGTGCGAGCGGGGCATGCCCTGCGGTGTTGCCGGGCTCGTTGCAGTCGCAAGGTCTTCCGCAGGACCGGTTGCCAATGTTCGGGCCGTGAGCGCGGGTCTTTTCGATTCCGCTCTCGTCGCCGCTCCCGTTCTCGAATTAGCAGCACAGGCCGAGACGCCATTCAAAGGCGAGAAGCCGATCCGGAACCTTCGCGCTATCGCCGGGGTTTATCGGGAGGCGCTTTATCTCGTCGCCAGCCGCAATGCCAACATCGGCTCCGTCGCAGACCTGAGGGATATGCGCGTCTCCGTCGGGCCCGCGGGGTCCGGCACACGGGAGGCGGCGCTCCCCGTTCTCGCCGTCCACAGCCTTGGTCGCCGTACGGTGCAGCTTTCGGAGTACGATACGGCGACCGCCATCGATCTGACGCTACGCGGTCAACTGGACGCTTTCTTTCTCGTCGACGCCTTGCCATCGGCGGAAATTGCCAGTCTCGCCGATCGCGGCTCCATCAACATCGTGCCTATCGATGGGGAAGAGGTTCAGCAGCTCACTCATCCCGGCGAGAGCTTTCAGCCCCTGGAAATCCCGGATGATCTCTACCGCTTTGTTCCCGCAACGCGGACCCTCGGTGTATCGATGGTATGGGTGGTGAATGAGCAGGCGGATCCCGATATCGTCTACAAAATCACCGAGGCGCTCTTTTTTCCGGGGAACCGGGTCCTGCTTTCAGGACCGGCCTTGCCGGGCCTCCTGCCGGGAGATGAGAAAGAGAGAGAGAAATTCGCTATCTCGTCCATTCCCGTCCCGCTCCACGAAGGAGCGGAGCGGTACTACAGGCAACAAGGGCTGATTGCCGACGGCGCGCCCTAGGCCGTCGCAGCCGCTTTTTCCTTCTCTTCCGCTTCAGCCCCGGCGATCCAGTCCCGCATGGAGGGTAGCGTCAATATGGCGTCCATATAGGCGCGTACCATGCCGTCATCGCCCAAGGCGCCGAGGTTGACGCCATAGGTTTCGAACCGTGTGACCACCGGTGCAAACATGGCGTCCGCCACGGTGAAATGGCCGAAAAGAAAACCTTGATCCTCGGTCGCCTGCCGGCCAAAGCGGCCGCGCAGCGCACGCCACAGCTCGATTACACGACGCGCGCTGGCGAGGGCTTCTTCTGTATGCCCTTCGCCATTATGACGCTCCAGAACCGCCATCGGCATGTCGCGGCGAATGGCCTGGAAACCCGAATGCATTTCGGAGCAGGCGCTGCGGGCGAGGGCGCGGGCGAGCGCGTCTTTAGGCCAGAGCTTCTTGCCCGGAAAGAGGTCGGCGATCGTTTCGCAAATCGCCAGCGAGTCGCCGATCACGACCCCGCGCCACTTCAGGGCAGGCACGAAGCCGGTCGGTGAATGAACGAGAATCTGCGATTTTGTATCCGGGCTGCGCAGGCGGATGGAGGTTTCCTGAAACGGAATGCCTGCCTGCCGCATCAAGAGCCAGGGGCGCAGGCTCCAACTCGACCAGTTCTTGTCGCCGATCACAAGCTCGAACTCGGGCGCCGCCATTCTGTCCCCCGGTGATAAAGTGTGGCCGTTGCGGGGCCACCGGCCTCTCTATAAGGTTTCGGACCGGCGAAATCACGTAAATCCTGACCCCGGAAGGCCCGCGTGCTCGACATCTTTATCACCAGAAAAGACGTGGCGGCGACGCCCGTCTGGCAAATTCGCTCCGGCGAGACTGAAACCTGGTGTGCAACACATGCCGGCCCCGGCGCCGCCTGGGTCGCCACGTCGGGCTTCAAGGGCGAGGCCGGCAAGGTGCTGTTGCTTCCCGACGGCTCCGGCGGCCTTGCCGGCGTACTCCTCGGGCTGGGCGATGGAGCCGATCCATTCGTTGCCGGCGCACTGGCCACCGCGTTGCCGATGGGCGACTACAGGTTTGCCGGCGAAAGGCATGGGGACGCCGCAAAAGCCGCACTCGGCTACGCGCTCGGCACCTACCGGTTCACGCGTTACGCCGGCGGACCGCGCGAGTGGCCGCGCCTCGTGCTTCCGGAAGGAGTGGACGGGGAAGAGGTGAGCCGCATCGCCGGGGCTATCTTCCTTGTCCGCGATCTTATAAATACCCCGGCCGCAGACATGAGCCCGGCCGATCTCGCCGCCGCCGCCGAAGAGGTTGCGCGCGGCCACGGTGCAACTTGCGAGGTGACGGAGGGCGAGGCGTTGCTTGCCGCGAACTACCCGA
Organism: Parvibaculum sp.; assembly: GCF_030694575.1. Taxonomy (GTDB): domain Bacteria; phylum Pseudomonadota; class Alphaproteobacteria; order Parvibaculales; family Parvibaculaceae; genus Parvibaculum. Next base: position 36,679 of record NZ_JAUYUS010000014.1, on the reverse strand, counting down.
TGATCCATGCCGTCGGTCGCGCAGCCGCCGTCGCGCCCCGCCTGATCGACATACGATGGGGCCGCGCGGGCGCACCGAAGGTGACGCTGGTCGGCAAGGGAGTGACCTTCGATACCGGTGGCCTCGATCTCAAACCCTCCAGCGCCATGCTTCTGATGAAAAAGGACATGGGCGGTGCGGCTTGCGTGCTGGCGCTCGCGCAGCTCATCATGAGTTCCAAGCTCGATGTGCAGTTGCGTGTACTGATCCCGGCGGTGGAAAACAGCGTCTCGGGCAATGCATTCCGGCCTGGCGACGTCCTGCGGAGCCGCAAGGGACTGACAGTCGAAATAGGCAATACGGACGCGGAAGGCCGCCTCGTCCTTGCCGACGCATTGGCGGAGGCCGACAGCGAGGCGCCTGACCTCGTCATCGATATGGCGACGCTTACCGGTGCGGCGCGCACGGCGCTTGGCCCCGATCTGCCGCCCTTCTACACGGACGATGAAGCGCTCGCGGGTGAGATTGCCGTCTCCGCTGAAGCCATGTCGGACCCGCTCTGGCGGATGCCGCTCTGGAAACCCTATGACGCATGGCTCGAAAGCAAGATCGCGGACGTGAACCACGTGTCGGACGGCCCCTTCGCCGGTTCGATCACGGCTGCGCTCTTTCTCCGCCGTTTCGTCGAGAAGGCAAGGGCCCATGTCCACTTCGACATTTATGGCTGGGCCCCCAAGCCGAGGCCTGGCCGTCCTGTCGGTGGCGAAGCGCAGGGCATTCGGGCCCTCTATCACCTTCTGCAGCGTCGCTACGGAGCCTGACACTTGCCCCGTTCCGGAGTCCCGCTAGACTGATCCGGGCCCGGAACGGAAAACCTCCGGGTGGGGGATTGGCAGCGTTGGGGGACGTCGATGCCGGAACTATCTCTGACAGGTGCCGTGGAGCTGAAGCCTGTGCAGGCTCTGTCTCTCTGGCACGATGTGGTGCTTCAGTCCGTCCGCCGCGACGGACCGGACCTTTCATCGAGGCAGCTGGCGATCATGTTCATCGTTTATCTCGATCCGCCGCCACACACCGTTCGCGGCCTCGCCGCCTCGCTCGACGTCTCGAAGCCCGCCATCACCCGCGCCTTGGACACGCTCGGCAGCCTTGATTTGCTGAAGCGGACGCGCGATGAAGCGGACCGGCGCAATGTGCTGGTGCAAAGGACCGTGAAGGGTTCGGCCTTCATGCATGAGTTTGCCGATCTCATCGTCAGTTCTTCCCGGAGCCTGCAGGCATGAGCCGTGCGCGTGGCCCGGATCATCGCCTCAATCCCTACCGCGATGACCTTGCGGCGGCGCATCTGCGCGGCGAGGTCAAGGCGTCTCGCTTCGTCGATGGCGTAGACCGCCAGGTGGGGGCATCTTCGGTGCCACTCCTGCGTCGGCCCGAGGCTGCCGCACCCATGGATACGCAGCTTCTCTATGGCGAGGTTTTCCGGGTCTACGAAGAAAAGAACGGCTGGGCCTGGGGGCAGTCGGCGAGTGATGATTATGTCGGCTATGTCGAGGCGAAGGATCTTGTCTCCCGCCCCGCCAAGCCGACGCATACGGTGGCGGCTCTTCGCACCTTCATCTATCCGAAGCCCGATCTGAAGACGCGCCCCGCGCTTCCCATATCGATGAACGCGAAGCTGCGCGTCGTCGGCGCGCGCGGCAATTTCAGCGAGATCGAGAGTGGCGGCTGGGTCTTTACCGCTCATCTCGCTACCGTCGGCGCCTATGTCCGCGACTTCGTGACCGTTGCCGAGGAATTCATCGGTGTGCCTTATCTCTGGGGCGGCCGGGACAGCCTCGGTGTCGATTGCTCCGGCCTCATCCAGATGGCCCTTGAGCGAGCAGGCATTTCCTCGCTGCGCGATACGGATATGCAAGAGGCGACGCTCGGCGAAGCGCTACCAGAACCGATCGACTTCACGGCGCTCCAGCGCGGCGACCTCGTCTTCTGGAAGGGACATGTCGGCATCATGGTCGACGCGGAGCGCATGATCCATGCAAACGGCTTTCACATGCGTGTGGCGGTGGAGAGGCTCGATATCGCGATGTCGCGCATCGCCCGCTCGGATGCCGGCCACGTCACCACGATCAGGAGACTGCCGAAGCGTTAGCGCTACTCCGACACGACGCCTGCCGGTGCGACCGTCAGATCGAAAGCTGCCGCCATCAGTGCTTTCGTATAGTCGGTTTTTGGCCGATCGAAGACTTCGTCGCTTGTGCCGGCCTCAACGATCTTGCCGCCGCGCATCACGATGATGTCATCCGCGAGCGCACGTACCACCTTCAGGTCGTGGCTGATGAACAGATAGGCGAGGTTGTTGCGCCGCTGCAATTCGCGCAGAAGATCGACAATCTGCGCTTGTACAGACATGTCGAGCGCGCTCGTCGGCTCGTCCAGCATCACGAAACGCGGTTTCAGCGCCATGGCGCGGGCGATGGCGATGCGCTGCCGCTGCCCGCCGGAAAATTCATGCGGATAGCGGTCCTGCATCTCCGGGTCGAGTCCGACCTCGTTCAGTGCCTCGGATACGTGCGCGCGACGTTCCACCGCCGGCAGGCCTGGTTGCTGGATACGCAAGCCCTCGCTCACGATATCGGAAACCGACATGCGCGGACTGAGGGAGCCGAACGGGTCCTGGAATACGATCTGCATATCCCGGCGGCGGGGCCTGAGCTCTTTCGACTTCAATCCCTGAATGGAAGTGCCGTTGAACCGGATTTCGCCTTCGCTCGAAAGCAGCCGCATCAGTGCGAGGCCGAGCGTGGTTTTGCCTGATCCCGATTCACCGACGACACCGAGCGTCCGTCCCTCGCGAAGCGTGAGCGAAACATCGTCGACCGCCTTGATGTAGCCGACCGTGCGGCGGAGCAACCCGCGCTTGACAGGAAACCAGACCTTGAGATTGTCGGCTTCCATGACGACGGGTCCGTCTTTCGGAGCTCCGAGCGAACGCCCCTTTGGCTCAGACGCCAGAAGATGCTGCGTATAGGGGTGTGTCGGAGCGGTGAAAACCCGTTCGGTTTCCCCCCGTTCCACGATCTCGCCTTTGGTCATGACGAAGACGCGGTCCGCCATCTTCCGCACGATACCGAGATCGTGTGTGATGAGGAGCAGCGCCATTCCCATCTCACGCTTCAGATCCTTCAGCAGTTCGAGTATCTGCGCCTGTACCGTTACGTCGAGCGCGGTCGTCGGTTCGTCTGCGATCAGCAGGTCCGGTTCATTCGCGAGCGCCATCGCGATGATGACACGCTGGCGCTGTCCCCCCGAAAGCTGGTGCGGATAGGCGTCTAGTCGCTCTTCCGCATTCGGAATGCCTACCTTTCGCAGCAGGTCGAGCACCCGCGCCCGCACCGCCGGCCCGCGCATTCCCTTGTGCTCGATCAAAACCTCGCCCACCTGCCGCTCGATCGTGTGCAGCGGATTGAGCGATGTCAGCGGTTCCTGAAAGACCATGGTTATCTTGTTGCCGCGAATGCGCCGCATGGTCTTCTCGTCTGCACCGATCAGATTTTGTCCCGCGAACAGAATCTTCCCCGACGGATGAAAGGCTTGCGGGTAAGAGAGAAGCTGCATGATCGACAGCGCCGAGACGGATTTTCCCGATCCGGATTCGCCCACAAGTGCCACCGTCTCGCCCGCCCTGATGTCGAAGGAAATGCGATCGACGGCAATCGTCTCCTGTCCGTCCATACGGAAGCCAACGGAGAGGTCTTTCACGTCCACAAGAGGCGCGCTCATTGGAGCACCTTTCTGGGATCGAATGCATCGCGCACCGCTTCGCCGACAAAGATCAGCAGGCTCAACATGACGGCGATGGAGAAAAAGCCCGTGAGCCCGAGCCACGGCGCCTGCAGGTTAGATTTCCCTTGCGCCAGCAATTCGCCGAGCGACGGCGATCCGGGCGGCAGGCCGAAGCCGAGAAAGTCGAGCGAGGTAAGCGTCGTGATTGAAGAATTGAGGATGAATGGCATGAATGTAAGGGTCGCGACCATAGCGTTGGGCAACAGGTGCCGGAACATGATTTTGGTATTGGAAAGCCCCATCGCACGCGCCGCATTTACATATTCGAAATTACGCGCCCGCAGGAACTCCGCTCTGACGACACCGACAAGCGATACCCAGGAGAAGAGCAGCATGATGCCGAGCAGAATCCAGAAGTTCGGCTCGATCACGGCGGCAATGATGATGAGGAGATAAAGTGTCGGAATGCTCGTCCATATCTCGATGAAACGCTGGAACAGAAGATCGGTCCAGCCACCGAAATAGCCCTGCATCGCGCCGGCTGCGACGCCGATGACGGAAGAAAGTACTGTGAGAACAAGTCCGAAAAGAACGGAGATACGGAAACCGTAAATGAGGCGCGCCGTCACGTCGCGCCCCTGATCGTCGGTGCCAAGCCAGTTTTCGGCGGAGGGCGGGGCGGGGGCGGGTACCGGCAGGTTCAGATTGATCGTGCGGTAGGAATATTCAACGAGCGGCCAGATCATCGTGCCGCCCTCGTCGCGGATGAGATCTCGCACGAAGGGATCTCGGTAGTCCGCCTCGGTCTCGAAATCGCCGCCGAACGCCGTCTCCGGATAGGAAACGAGAACCGGAAAATAGATGCCGCCCTTGTAGGTGACGACAAGCGGCTTGTCGTTCGCGATGAATTCCGCGAACAGCGAAAGAACGAAGAGGATACCGAAAATCCATAGGCTCCAGTAACCACGCCTGTTCGCCTTGAAATTGCGCCAGCGACGCTGATTGATCGGGCTGAGCGGTCGCCGGCGCATGGCAATGAAGGGGAAGGAGAAGCGCCCCATGACTCAGACCTCCCTCGTCTCGAAATCGATGCGCGGGTCGACCCAGGTATAGGTGAGATCGCTTATGAGCGTCATTGCGAGGCCGAGAAGTCCGAATATATAGAGAGTCGCGAAGACGACCGGGTAATCGCGATTGACGATGGACTCGAACGAAAGCAATCCCAATCCGTCGAGCGAGAATATCTGCTCGATGAGCAGTGAACCGGTAAAGAACGCACCGACAAACGCGCCGGGGAAGCCCGCGATAATGATGAGCATCGCGTTGCGGAACACATGCCCGTATAGCACCTGTCGTTCGGACAGGCCCTTCGCGCGCGCCGTCATTACATACTGCTTCTTGATTTCGTCGAGGAAGGAATTCTTGGTAAGCAGTGTCGTTGTCGCGAAGGACCCGATCACCAACGCCGTCACGGGCAAAATGATGTGCCAGAGATAATCGAGAACCTTGCCGGCAATGCTCAGGCTCTCCCAATTGTCGGAAGTGAGACCGCGCAGGGGAAAGATCGACCAGTAAGAGCCGCCCGAGAAGAGAACGATCAGGAACACGGCGAACAGGAACCCCGGCACCGCATAGCCGACAATGATGACGCCGCTCGTCCACGTATCGAAGCGGCTACCATCCTGGATTGCCTTGCGGATTCCGAGGGGAATCGAGATGAGATAAGTGAGCAGCGTCGTCCAGAGCCCGAGCGAGATCGAAACCGGCATCTTTTCGACAACGAGACTGAGAACGCTCACGTCGCGGAAATAACTCTGCCCGAAATCGAACCGCGCATAATCCCAGATCATCTTGGCGAAGCGCTCATGCGCCGGCTTGTCGAAACCGAACTGCACTTCAAGCGATTTGATGAATTCCGGATCGAGTCCCTGCGCGCCGCGATACTTGCTGTTGATTGCGCTGTCCGCGCCGGACATCTGCCCCTGCGCCCCGAAATCGCCGCCGCCGGAACCGCCGATGCGCGCAGTCGCGGAGACGTCCGTTCCCTGCAACTGCGCAATGATCCGCTCGATAGGACCGCCCGGCGCGAACTGTACCAGTATGAAGCTGACGAGCATGATGCCGAGAATGGTCGGGATCATGAGAAGAAGGCGACGGAGAATATAAGCCGACATGGCGTATCAGTCCTTGCTGCCGGAGTGATCGGCATTTTCCACGTTGGCCCACCATGTGGCCTCTACGCCGCGATCATATTCGGGTTTTGTTTCGGGCCACGAGAAAACATCCCAGAAAGCGAGATGGTGCAGGTTCTTGTGCCACTGCGGAATCCAGTAGTGGCCGGCCCGCAATACGCGATCGAGCGCGCGCGCCGCAATTATCTGTTCCTCGCGGCTGTCTGCGGCGATGATCGTCTCGATCAGGGCATCGACGGCGGGGCTTGAAATACCGGAGAGGTTGCGGCCTCCCGGCACGTCGGCGAACTCGGAACTCCAGTAACTGCGAATCTCGATGCCAGGCGTGAGGCCAAGAGAAAAGCGGCGAATGGACACGTCGAAATCGTAGTTGTTCATCCGGTCCTGGAATTGCGCCGTATCGATTTGCCGTATGCGCGCATCGATACCGAGCAATTTGAGGTTCTTGACGAGCGGAGCGACGATGCGCTCGAACATCGGTTGATCATCGAGAAATTCAACCGAAAGAACATCCCCCTTTTCATTCCGCCGCGCGCCGTCGGACATCCGCCACCCGGCCTCGTCGAACAGCTCCGCGGCGCGACGCAGCAAGCGCCGGTCCTGCCCCGACCCGTCGCTCTCGGGCGGCACCGTCACGGGCCCGAAAACCTTTGCGGGCAATTCGTCGCGCCACGGCTCCAGCAGCGCAAGCTCTGCATGGTCCGGCTCACCCTCTGCCTTCATCGGCGAATTTTCAAAATAACTCTCGGTGCGCTTATAGAGCCCGTAGAACAGATTTTTGTTCGTCCATTCGAAATCGAAGGCGAGACCAAGGGCCTCGCGCACGCGCCGATCCTTGAATTTTTCGCGTCGCGTATTGAGAAACCAACCCTGCGCGCCGGATGGCGTATTGTCCGGCAGGGTCGCAAGCCGCACGCGGCCATCCTTCACGGCGGGAAAGTTATATTCCGTCGCCCATGTCTTCGACGTGAATTCCTCGCGGAAGAGATAATTTCCCGCCTTGAAAGCTTCGAACTGCGCCGTCCGGTCACGGAAATATTCGTAACGCAGGCGGTCGAAATTCCACTGTCCGACATTCACAGGCAGGTCTGCGCCCCAGTATTCTTCTACACGTTCATAGGTAATGAACCGAGCCGCGCGAAAGTCGCCGATCCGGTAGGGGCCGCTGCCGAGCGGTGCTTTCAGCGAAGCGGCCGAGAAGTCGTTTTCGGAGTAGAACGCTTTCGAGAACACCGGCAATTCACCGGCGATGAAGAGGGGCAGGTCGCGCGTCTGATTGCCGGTGAAACGAATGTCGAGCGTCAGTGCATCGCGTGCCTCCGCCGCCGTCATTTCCTTCAGGTTCTGTGCAATGAGAGGATGCCCCTTCTCTTTCAGCAACATAAAGGAGAAAGCGGCGTCTTCTGCCGTAAGTGACGTGCCATCGTGGAACCTGGCGCCGTCGCGGAGATAAAACGTGAAGACATTGCCATCCGCCGATGCCTCTGCGCTTTCGGCGAGCAGTCCGTAAACTGCGTCCGGCTCATCGAAGGCCCGCATCATCAACGTATCAAAAATATGGTTGAGCCCTTGAGGGGCATTACCTTTGAGGATGTAGCCATTCAAGGTATCGAATGTGTGGAACGAGGCGTTGTAGGCAGTCTTCGGCCCGATCTGCGAAAAGGCGCCACCCTTGGGAGCGTCCGGATTCACATAGTTGAAATGTTTGAAGTCCGGCCCGTATTTGAGCTCGCCGAATATCGACATGCCGTGCTGCCGCTTCGTTGTCGCTGCGCGCGCCGCGGAAAACGGCAACCATGCGGCTGCCGCCGCACCGCCGGCCAGCGCGAGCATCTGCCGCCGCGAGACAAAGGGTAGCCCCTTCATTGCGGTTCGTCCGCCTTCGGTTGTGGCGCGGGGGCGGAGCTGTCGATCCACCAGATAGTTGGAAACCCGATTGAATAGGGCGGCATGCGTTCGGGATGCTTCAACCGCGACCAATAGGCGACGCGCGTATTCGCCGAATACCATTGCGGCACTACATAGTGTCCGGCGAGAAGCACCCGGTCGAGAGCCCTCGATGCCGCAACGAGTTCTTCGCGGCTCGCCGCGTAAATCACGCGGTCGATCAGCTTTTCGACGATCGGATCGCAAATGCCGATGGCGTTACGGCTGCCTGGCGCCTCCGCCGCCTCGCAGCCCCAGAATTCGCGCTGTTCGTTGCCCGGAGAGAGCGATTGGGGAAATGATTCCACGATGATGTCGAAGTCGCGATTGTCGGTACGGTTCTGGTATTGCGACGTATCGACGGTGCGGATGCTCGATTGAATGCCGAGCTTGTGGAGCGCCTGCCGGTAGGGTGCGACCACGCGTTCGAAGGTTGGGTCGTCGAGCAGGAATTCGACATTCATCGGCAGCCCCGCTGCGTCGGCTAGCTTGCCGTCCTGCACGCTCCAGCCCGCCTCCGCCAGCAAGGCTGCCGCTCGGCGCAGGTTGGCGCGATTGTTGCCGCTGCCGTCAGTCGCCGGGTTGCGATAGGGAGCGGTAAAAATTTCCGGCGGAAGATCGGCCTCGAACTTCCGGAGCATATCGAGCTCCTGCCCCTCGGGCAGACCTCTTGCCGCGAGTTCGGAATTTGCGAAGTAGCTATTCGTCCGCGTGTACTGGCCATAGAACAGATTCTTGTTCATCCATTCGAAATCGAACGCCCAGTTAAAGGCTTCACGCACCCGCGGATCCTTGAACTTGTCGCGGCGGATGTTGAAGATGAAGGCCTGCATGCCTTGGGGGTTGAGCGAAGGCACCTGTTCTTTTTTCAGGTTGCCGCGCCGCACGGGCGGAATGTCGTATTCGGTGGCCCAGTTCTTGGCACTGTTCTCGACCCGGAAATCGACACGGTCGCCCTTCAGCGCTTCCAGTGCCACCGTGCCGTCGCGATAATATTCGTAGCGCATGGAGCCAAAATTATTGGCGCCTACATTCACCGGCAAGTTCCGGCCCCAGTAGTCCGCCACGCGTTCATAGGTGATGGAGCGCCCGGGTGAAACATTGGCGATCCTGTAGGGCCCGCTACCGAGCGGTGGTTCGAGTGTCGTTTCGGAGAAATTGCGGTTCGTCCCCTTCGCATTCTTGCCTGTCCAGTAGTGCTTCGGCAGCACCGGCAATTGCCCGACGATCTGCGGTAGCTCCCGGTTGCCGGTCTGGTTGAACGTGAAGGTAACCTCATGCTCGGCGGTCTTCTCCGCCTTCACCACATTGGCGTAATAGGCATTAAAAAATGGATGGTTCTTCTTCAGTTGTTCGAACGTCCAGATTACATCATCGGGGGTGATCTTCTCCCCGTCGTGCCAGCGTGCTTGCGGCCGCAGCTTGTAGGTGACGGAGGAATAGTCCTTCGGGTGACGCACACTTTCCGCGATGAGGCCATATTCGGAGGCCGGTTCATCCATGCTGGAAACCATGAGCGTATCGTAGATCATCCCGAGGCCGGCTGCCGTCTTCCCCTTCACGATGAAGCCGTTAAGGCTGTCGAAGCTGCCGAATGCGCCGTAGCGCACCAGTCCGCCTGTCGGCGCGTCCGGGTTCACATAGTCGAAGTGCTTGAAGTCCGGCCCATATTTCAGATCGCCGAAGAGCGAAGAGCCATGGCGTGGAATTTCGGGGTTGAAGTCGTCGGCCGCCGCCGCAGGAGCAACAACCTCGTTCGGGCGGCTCGAAAGGTCCGCCGCTGCGCTGCCGCCGCGCGCAGAGCCAGGGTCAGCCGGCGAAGATGTCGTGGCCGGTGACGCGTCGGTCCTCGCGGCACCTTCCGGCTCCCCATTCGTGGTGGAAAAATAAATCGCCGCCACCACCAGGATAGCGATGGCCGCCCCGGCCAGGACCGGCTTGGTCATGAACCCACGCACACTCTCTCTCCCTCTTGCCCGGCGCGGGACGCCGGACATATCGGGCCGCCGTGCCGCGCCCCCTCATTTCCTCTTACTTTGATCCTTTTTAGCCGGATATGCCCGTTAAAACAAAGTCATCCGGCATGTCTTCCGCGCAAATGAAAACGCGCCCGGTTTTCACCGGGCGCGTTCGAAGCTGGTTCAGAGGGCTGTTTTAGTTGTGCTCGGGCGTCGAGGTTTCTTCGACGGGCGTCGCGTCTTCTTCGACAGGGGCTTCCTCAGCCGGCGTAGCGCCGTTTTGGCCGTTCTCGGTCGCGGCTTCGGGAGCCGGGGCTTCGGGAAGCGGCAGGTCGGAACCCAGCGAGTTCAGGTAAACGAGGAGATCGGCGCGCTCCTGCGGCTTTTTGATGCCGGCGAAGCTCATCGCCGTGCCGGGCAGATAGCCGCGCGGGTCCGCGATGAAGTGATCGAGTTCCTCAAAGCTCCAGGTCTCGCCGCTTTTGGCCTGCATGGCTGCGGAATAGGCGAATCCGGGCATATGGGCATGCGGTCCGCCCACCACATGATAAAGGTTCGGACCGATGCGTGCGGGCCCGCCTTCCTCGAATGTGTGGCAGGCCGTGCACTTTTTGCTGGCCTTCTCGCCGCGACCGATATCGGCGTTGGCGAGAAGGGTCGCGAGCGGGACCTCCTCTGCGGCAGCCGTCGTCTGGCCGCTGCCTTCGCCTTCTTCCAGCGCCGCAACGGCGTAAGCCTGAGGATTCGCCTCCTTCGGCTCATAAAGCGTATCGCTGAGGATGGACACGCCAAGAATGAAAAGGACGGAGGCAAGCACCGCACCTGCAAACTTGTTGAATTCGAAAGAGTCCATCGGCTCCTGCTCCGCCCGGTTCGGTTGCGAGATCGGCGGGGGTGCGAATTGAAAGCACCGCACGAATGTGCGTTCCGCCTTCGACAAGGCCCCCTGTGAATTGGCGCGGAGATTAGCCGCTTCCGCCGCCGTGCCGCAAGCCGTATAAGTGCGCCAAATCCGCGTGTATCAAGGAAAATGCCCCGCGCGGACGAAGCGTTGCGTAATGCACGTCTAGGCCCCGCATGGGAAGAATCGGGTTGCGGCGATCCGCCGCACCGGCCTCTGCCGTCGCCGGAGCCGGGTTGGGACATGTGGAGAGAGGCTCGATGGCAAATTTAACCCGCCCTGCGGCCAAGGATCTCGCCGGACACCCGTTGGTGGTGATTCCCGCCCGCATGGCGTCCACCCGCCTGCCGGGAAAACCGCTTGCCGATATTTGCGGCGAGCCGATGATCGTGCAGGTCTGGCGCCGTGCGATGGAGGCGGAACTCGGGCGGGTCGTCGTTGCCGCCGCCGAGGCCGAAGTTGCCGACGCCGTCCGTGCGGCAGGTGGGGAGGCCGTTTTGACGGACCCCGATCTTCCTTCCGGTTCCGACCGTGTCTGGCAAGCCGTCTGCGAGCTTGACCCTGAAGGTCATCACAAGGTCATCCTGAATGTGCAGGGTGACCTTCCGACTCTCGATCCGGCACTCATCCGCACCGCCTACGATGCACTCATTCGTCCGGGTGCCGACATTTCAACGCTTGCCGCCGAAATCGTCATCGAGGAAGAGCGCGCCAACCCCAACGTCGTGAAGGCCGTCGTCTCTTTTGGTGAAACGCGGCTTGCCCGCGCGCTCTATTTTACCCGCGCGACTGCGCCCTGGGGGGCCGGGCCGCTTTATCATCACATCGGCCTCTACGGCTATCGTCGTGAGGCGCTGGCCCGGTTCGTCGCGCTGCCGCCGTCGCCGCTGGAAATGCGCGAGAAGCTCGAACAGCTGCGAGCGCTGGAAGCGGGTATGGTGATTGAGGTGGCGCTCGTTGACACCGTTCCGCTCGGTGTCGATACTCCCGCCGACCTCGAAAAAGCCCGAGCGGCGCTGTCCCGGAGATCCGTCTGATGACGAAAGACGCCGCCCCCGAAGCCCTTGCCGAGAACACCATTGCCTTTCAGGGCGAGCCAGGCGCGAATTCGCATATCGCGGTGCATGAAGCCTGCCCGGACATGGTCAGCCTTCCTTGCGACACGTTCGAGGATGTCTTCGCCGCGGTGAATGAAGGCCGCGCGCGGCTCGGCATGATTGCGGTGGAAAACTCGCTCGCGGGTCGCGTCGCCGACGTGCATCACCTCATTCCCGGCGCGGGACTTTATATTGTCGGCGAGCATTTTCTGCGCGTGCGTCATCAGCTTCTGGGCCTCAAGGGTGCGAAGCTCGAAGACCTGAAATCAGTCCACAGCCATGTCCATGCGCTCGGCCAGTGCCGCCGCGTGATCCGTGATCTGGGCCTGAAGGCCGTCGTCGCCGCGGATACCGCAGGCGCCGCCCGCCAGATCGCCGATGCGGGCGATCCTACGCGCGCCGCGCTCGCCTCCTCGCTTGCCGCCGAGATTTATGGGCTCGATGTGCTGCGCGCCAATGTCGAGGACGCCGAGCACAACACGACGCGCTTCCTCATCATGGCGAAGGAGCCGAACGACGCCGAACCGGAAGACGAGCCTGTCATCACGAGCTTCATCTTCCGTGTACGGAACGTACCCGCCGCGCTCTACAAGGCGCTGGGCGGCTTCGCCACCAATGGCGTCAACATGACGAAACTCGAAAGCTATCAGCTTGAAGGTACCTTCAACGCAAGCCAGTTCTATGCCGACATCGAAGGCCACCCGGCCTCCCGCCATGTCCGCCTTGCGCTGGAAGAGCTTGAATTCTTCACGAGCGAACTGCGTATCCTCGGCGTCTACAAGGCGCATCCCTACCGCGCGGCCATCGCGCCAGGGGAGTGATTTTCCATCATTTTCAAGTTCGTCGTGGCGCGGACAAGCCGGGCGGTAACGACGAAGGAAATGGAATTCCCCTAAACCTTCCCTTCCGCGAACGCCTTGATGAGCTGATGCGCGATCGCGAAGGGCGGAGGGAACCACGCCGTACCGTCGCCCTTCCCGGCGAGGATCGCCTGCGCTTCGGCCCGCGTGAACCAGCGCCCTTCCGAAAGCTCGATGCCGTCGATGGTGAAATCTTCCGAATCGGCAACGGCGTGGCAGCCGATCATCAGGGATGAGGGATAAGGCCAGGGCTGCGTCGAGTGATAGCTGACGGCGCCGACGCTCAGGCCTGCTTCTTCGTGAAGCTCGCGCGCGACGGCTTCCTCGATCGATTCGCCCGGCTCGACAAACCCGGCCAGCGCCGAATGCATGCCTTTGGGCCAGATCTTCTGACGGCCGAGGAAACATTTGTCGTTGTAGGTGGCGAGCATGATGACCACAGGGTCGGTGCGCGGGAAATGCTCTGCCTTGCAGGAGGGGCACTGGCGCTTGTAGCCGGCTTCCGCCATCTCGCTCTTCGTGCCGCAGACCGAGCAGAAGCCGTGGCGGCTGTGCCAGTCGATCATCGACTTCGCCTGCGCCATGATCGCGAGTTCGGTCGGCGTGATTTCGCCGGCCATGGCGAGGCCACGCAAATCTTCGAAGGAACCGATGCCTTTCAGCGCCGGGTGATTCTCCGCGTCTTTCAGCCCGCTCACATCCGCCGCGAAGAGCGCCTTGCCGCGTTTGTTGATGCCGAGGAAGACGACGATGCCCTCGCCCGCGAGCTGGGGCATCAGCGACCCGGGCAGCCAGCCGATATCCTTGCCTTCGGAAGGAGCGGCCTCCGGCAGCACGAACGGCTCCCAATCGCGCTTCGGCTGACGCCGGAACGGTACGAAAAGGCTTGTCGGCGCCGCGAGCTGCTCTGCAAGCCATGCCTGGTCGGTGCGGCGGTAGCTTGCGCGGTCGAGCGGATTGTTGGCGAAAATATTGGGATTTTCGGGCAGGGGCATCGGTGTGTCCGGCTTATGTTATTGAATATCGGGGTGGCGCAGACTGGCACAGCGCGGGAGCCCGCTCAATCTCCGTTAGAAGGTGGCCGAATCGGCGCTCCAAGCCTTGCATCGGCCGCCCTTTCCCCTGATATAGTCCTCCTCGGGAGGCTGGCGGCGGACGAGTCCCTCGCCAACCCGGTCAGATCCGGAAGGAAGCAGCCGTAACGAGTTTCGCTCGGGTCGTTGTCCGGTCTCCCACCCTTTTCCCGCCTGCAAGCCACAGAAGGAGCGCGCGATTTCCATGAATGACAGCGTGGAAAATCTCGCCACCGAAGAGGATGCGCCCCACCGACCGGATCCCGCGACGGAACCCGGTTTCAATCTCGGCGACGTACCGCCTGCGCCCACCCGCGCGGTATCCTCCGGCTATCAGGTTCTCGCCCGCAAATACCGCCCCACCGTCTTCGCGGATCTGGTCGGCCAGGAAGCGATGGTGCGAACGCTTTCGAACGCGTTCGACGCGGACCGCGTCGCTCATGCCTTCATGCTCACCGGCGTGCGCGGCGTCGGCAAGACGACGACGGCCCGCATCCTTGCCCGCGCGTTGAATTACGAGAAGCCCGGCGCCACCAAGGGCGACGGTAGCGGCCCCACCATCCACATGGACGGTCTCGGCGTTCATTGCGAAGCGATCATGGAATCGCGCCATGTCGACGTAATGGAGATGGACGCAGCCTCGCGCACCGGTATCGACGACATCCGCGAAATCATCGACAGCGTGCGCTACCTGCCGGTCTCGGCGCGCTACAAGGTCTACATCATTGACGAAGTGCACATGCTCTCGAAGCAGGCCTTCAACGGCCTGCTGAAGACGCTTGAAGAGCCGCCCGCACACGTGAAGTTTATATTCGCGACCACCGAAATCCGGAAAGTGCCGGTAACGGTTCTCTCGCGCTGCCAACGCTTCGATCTCCGACGCCTGTCGGTGGACGAGTTGACGGGTCTGCTCGGCAGCGTCGCGACGAAGGAACATGTCGAGGCGGAAGATGCGGCGTTGCGGCTGGTCGCCCGCGCGGCCGATGGCTCGGCGCGCGACGCCCTGTCGCTTCTCGACCGCGCCATTTCGCATGGCGAGAACGGCGTCCTCGAAAGCGATGTCCGCGACATGCTCGGCCTCGCCGACCGCGCGCGGGTGTTCGACCTCTTCGATCTTCTGATGAAGGGCGATATCGGCGGCGCGTTGACGGAACTTCGCGCGCAATACGATGTCGGTGCCGACCCCGCAGTCGTCCTCTCCGATCTCGCCGAACTGACGCACTGGCTGACGCGCCTGAAGCTTGTCGAGGGGGCGAGCGACGACGTCGCCATGTCGGAAACCGAGCGCACACGCGGCCGCGACATGGCGGAACGGCTTCCCATCCGCGTTCTTTCGCGGGTCTGGCAGATGCTTTTGAAGGGGCTGACCGAGGTGCAGGGCGCCGCGCGGCCTATCGCGGCGGCGGAAATGGTGCTGGTACGCCTCGCTTATGTCGCGGACGGTCCGGGCCCCGAAGAACTCCTCGAACAGTTGAAGGGCGGCGGTGCTGCCCCCGCACGCTCAACCGCGCAGTCCGCGGCGCCTTCCTCCGACGGGCCCCGCGCGCAATTGCGCTCGGTCTCCACGATCGCCACGGACTTCCGTCCGGCCGAAAGCACGCCTGCCGCCGCGGTGGCGACGGCGGCCATCGTCAGGAACTTCGAAGACGTCGTTGCACTCGTCTCGAAACAACGTGATATCCGCCTGAAGCATGCGCTGGAGGCGGGCGTACGTCTCGTGAGCTTCGAGCCGGGCCGCATCGAAATCAGCCTTCTCGAAGGCACGCAGAGCACGATCGTCAGCGAACTCTCCGACACGCTCTCGAAGGCCACAGGCACGCGCTGGTTCGTTTCGATCGCTCGCGGGCCGGCACCTGCAACGCCCACCTTGCGTGAGCAAGCGCAAACGCGAGAAGAGGCGGCGAAGGAAAATGCCCGCGCCGATCCGCTGGTAAAGGCAGCGCTCGCCGCTTTTCCCGGCGCGGAGATCGTCGATGTGCGCGAACCGGGGCTCGTCCTGCCGGAAGGCGAAGGCCTGCTTCCGCCCGATCCCGAGGCCGCATTCGAAAACATGGAGTCCGACGAGTGAAGAACATGCTCGACATCATGAAGCAGGCGCAGAAGTTGCAGTCGCGCATGGCCGATATGCAGGCCGAGCTTGAAGCGGCGGAGGTCGAGGGCCGTGCAGGGGGCGGTCTCGTTACCGTTGCGATGTCCGGTAAGGGCGAGGTGAAGAAGGTCACCATCGACCCGTCGCTGATGAAGGCGGAGGAGCGCGAAATCCTCGAAGACCTCATCGTCGCCGCTGCCGCCGACGCCAAGACGAAAGCGGAATCCATTGCCGCGGAGAAGATGAAGTCCGTCACGGGTGGTCTTCCGCTGCCTCCGGGCCTCGGGCTCTGAGCCAATGGCCGTCACCGGTCCGGAGATCGAGCGACTGATAGCGCTGCTGTCGAAGCTGCCGGGGCTTGGGCCCCGCTCCGCCCGCCGCGCCGTCCTGCAGCTCATCAAGAAGAAGGAAACGCTGCTCGGCCCTCTCGCCGCCGCCATGACCGAGGCAATGGCGAAGGCGCGTGTCTGTTCCGTCTGTGGCAATGTCGATACGCAAGACCCGTGCGCCATCTGCACGGACGAGTTGCGCGACCCGCATGTCCTCTGCATCGTGGAGGAGGTCGGCGATCTCTGGGCGCTCGAACGTGCGGGCGCGCATAAAGGCCGCTATCACGTGCTTGGCGGTGTGCTCTCTGCCCTTGACGGTGTCGGCCCCGACGATCTCAATATCGGCCGGCTGGTCGAGCGCCTGACCGGCGGTGAAGTGCGCGAGGTCGTCCTGGCCATGAATGCGACAGTCGACGGCCAGACCACGGCGCATTACATCACCGACCGGATTTCAGGTCTCGGCATCGCCGTTTCGCGCCTCGCACACGGCGTGCCGGTCGGCGGTGAACTCGACTATCTCGACGACGGAACGCTGGCCGCCGCGATGAAGTCGCGACGGCCTTTCTGACGGTTCCTAGCTCTTCGCCCAGTAGTTGCGTGTCATTGCGAAGACCGCGGGCGCCAGGATGAAGAGCGCGATCAGGTTCGGCAGAGCCATCATCGCGTTGAGAGCGTCCGCCATGTTCCAGACGAGATCGAGGCTGGTTGCGGCGCCGAACGGGATCGCCAGCACCCAGACGATGCGATAGGGCCAGATTGCCTTGATACCGAAAAGGAATTCCACCGCCCGCTCGCCGTAATAGCTCCAGCCAAGCAGCGTTGTGAAGGCAAAGAGGGCAAGCGATGCCGCGACGATGGCCGCACCCCAGGGAAGCGCCGAGCCGAAAGCCGCACTTGTCAGCGCCGCGCCGTTGAGGCCGCCCGCCCACAGGCCGGATGTGATGATGACGAGGCCCGTCAGCGTGCAGACGACCAGCGTGTCGATGAAGACGCCGACCATGCCGACAAGACCCTGCTGGATCGGATCGTCCGTCTTCGCAGCCGCATGGGCGATGGCGGCGCTGCCGAGGCCTGCCTCGTTCGAGAAGATGCCGCGTGCAAAGCCCCAGCGGATCGCGAGCATGACGCTTGCACCGATGGCGCCGCCTTCGACCGCGCCCGGCGTGAAGGCATACTGGAAGACAAGCGCGAAGGCCGCCGGAATGGCCGCGTAGTTGATCGCGAGGATGACGACGGCCGTACCCACATAGAGAACGATCATTGTCGGTACGAGCGCGCTTGCAACTTCGCCGATGCGGCGGATGCCGCCGACCAGCACAAGTCCCACCAGCACCATCATCGCAAGGCCGGAGACGAGCACAGGCACGCCGAAACTTTCATTCAGCGCATGCGCGACCGAGTTGGCCTGCACGCCATTGCCGATGCCGAAACCGGCAAGCGCGGTGAAGATGGCAAAGGCCGGCGCGAGAATGAGCGCGAGCGTCGGAAACTTCGCACCGACACCGTTCTTGATGTAATACATCGGCCCGCCGACATGATTGCCGAGTTCGTCCACCTCGCGGTAGGCGACGGCGAGCACTGCCTCGGTATATTTGGTCGCCATGCCGACAAGGGCGATCACCCACATGTAGAACAAGGCGCCGGGGCCGCCGAAATAGATCGCGGTAGCGACGCCGGCGATGTTGCCGGTGCCGACCGTGGCGGCCAGCGCCGTCATCAGCGCCTGGAAAGGCGAGATATCGCCGGCGCCCTTTGAGGGACGGACGGAGAGGGCGAGGGCTTCCGGCAGCTTCCGCCAGGGAACGAAGCGCAGCCCGATGGTGAGGAAAACACCTGTCGCCGCCAATGCGATCAGCATCGGCCATCCCCACAGGATGTTGTTCAACGCATTGATGAAATCGTTGGTGGCCTGCATCGCGTTCCCCTTGCCCTTGAGCCGCCCCCCGGGGCGCAGTGTCGGTTCCGCCCGGAGCCTAGCAAAGAAACGCCCGCCCGCACCTCAAAAATCTTGGCACGGCAACTGGCAAAATAGTCCGGATTGAGGGTGTCAATTCGAAAGCAGGTCGGCGGTGGCGGTGCTCGGTGGCAATGGCATCGCGGCGTCTTCCTCGCCCAGTTCGACTTCCTGAATTTTCTCGCCCCGACGTGTGATCGAGTCGGTCGACTTCCTGATGTCGCCGATGTCCTTCTCGGCCTGCTCGAAATGCCGCTGCAGATTGCCGACACGCCCGTCGAGCCTCGTGACGTCCTGCATCAGCAGACCGACATATTTCTGAATAACACCTGCCTGCTTGCGCATCTCGACATCCTTCAGCACCGCCCGCACGGTATTGAGCGTTGCCATCAATGTCGTCGGCGAGACGATCCACACGCGCGCCTGATAGGAGCGGTTCACGACATCGCCGAAATTCGCATGCAGTTCGGCATAGACGGCTTCTGACGGCAGGAACATCAGGGCTGACTCCGCCGTCTCGCCCGGCACGATATATTTTTCGGCAATCGCATTCACATGTTTCGTCAGGTCGGCGCGGAACTGGCGCTGCGCGACGGTGCGCTCCGTGTCGTCCTTGGCGTTCCGCAGCATGTGATAGGCATCGAGCGGAAATTTCGCGTCGATGGCGATGGAGCCCGGCGGGTTCGGCAGGTGGATGACGCAGTCCGCCCGTGTGCCGTTGGAAAGCGTGGTCTGGAAACCATAGGCCGATGGCGGCAGCGCGTTGCAGACGATGTCATTCAACTGCACCTCGCCGAAGGCACCGCGCGCCTGCCTGTTCGCGAGAATGTCCTGAAGCCCGACCACCTGTGTTGAGAGATCGGTGATGTTCTTCTGCGCCTCGTCGATCACGCTCAGCCGCGTCGTCAGCGTGCCCAGCGTCTCCGCCGTCTTCTGCGCGGTCGCCTCGAGGCTCTGCCCCATACGCAGACTTACCTGCTCCAGCCGCTCGTTCAGCGTTGTGGTGAGCTCGACCCGGGTTTGTGCCTGCGTCTCGGCCATGGCCGCAATCCGGCCGACCAGTTCGGTCTGCTGCCGGACGAGGGCGGCCACGGCATCGTCCGCATCCTTTGCCCGCCCGCGCATGAGCAGGACGATAGCGGCGCCGAGACCGGCGGCCACCAGGGCGACGAGCACAATAACCAGGGTTTCTGTCATTTTTTCCACCTCTGGAGGAACTATAGCCGATTCCCCGCCTCGTCCGCGCCGACGCTCTCCGGCTTGACCCCGCCGTCCCCCGGGCTTATTTCAACCCCATGGCGATACGCGAAATCATCACCGCGCCGGACCCCCGGCTGAAAGAGGTCTCGAAGCCCGTCGACAGGGTCGATGACGGCCTGCGCGCGCTCATGGACGATATGCTGGAGACCATGTATGCCGCTCCCGGCATCGGTCTCGCCGCCATCCAGATCGGGGTGCCGAAACAGGTCATCGTCATGGACCTCGCCCGCGAGGGCGAGGAGCCGCAGCCGCGCTATTTCGTCAATCCGGATATCCTCTGGACCTCGGAAGACACGGCCGTTTACGAAGAAGGCTGCCTGTCGGTGCCGGAGTTTTATGAGGACGTCGAGCGCCCGGCCCGCTGCCGCGTGCGCTATCTCGACTATCAGGGCGAAATCCGCGAGGAGGACTGCGACGATCTTCTCGCCACCTGTCTCCAGCACGAGATGGACCACCTGAAGGGTATCCTCTTCATCGACCATCTCTCGCGCACCAAGCGCTCCATGCTGCTGAAGAAGCTGACGAAGCAGAAGAAGCTTCAGAAGGAACCGGCTTGAAGCTCGTCTTCATGGGAACGCCGGATTTTTCGGTTCCCGTTCTCGCGGAAATCGTCGCCGCCGGCCATGAAGTCGTTGCGGTCTATTCGCAACCGCCGCGCAAGGCGGGCAGGGGCATGGCCGAGCAGCCCTCGCCCGTGCATCGCTTCGCGGAAGAGCACGGCATCCCCGTCTTCACACCGGTCTCGTTGAAGGGGGAGGCCGAGCAGCAGGCCTTCGCGTCGCTCGATCTCGATGTTGCGGTCGTCGTCGCCTACGGTCTCATCCTGCCGAAGCCGGTGCTCGAAGCGCCGCGCCTCGGTTGCCTCAATCTCCATGCCTCGCTGCTGCCGCGCTGGCGCGGCGCCGCGCCCATCCAGCGCGCCATCATGGCGGGCGACGCCGAAACCGGCGTCATGGTGATGCAGATGGAGGAAGGCCTCGACACCGGCCCGGTGCTCCTGGCGGAGCGTGTGAGGATCGCGGCGGACGAGACGGCGGGCAGCCTCCACGACAGGCTCTCCCATATCGGTGCGTCGCTGATGGTGCGGGCGCTTGCCGCTCTCTCCCGTGGCGGTCTCGAAGCGACCCCGCAGGCGGAGGATGGCGTCACTTACGCGCGGAAGATCGAGAAGGCCGAAGCCCGCATTGACTGGCGCCGCCCGGCGAGCGAGCTCGATTGCCATATCCGGGGGCTCACGCCCTCTCCCGGCGCCTTCTTCGAGATTGCCCGCGGCAAGGAAGCCGTTCGCGTGAAAATCCTCCGGGCGAAGCCCGTCGCGAAATCCGGCAAGCCCGGAATGGTGCTCGATGCCGGAGACAGCATCGTCGTCGCCTGCGGGGAAGGCGCGCTCGAAATCGCCGACCTCCAGCGCGCCGGCAAATCGCCGGTCGGCGCACGCGAATTTCTGCGCGGCTTTCCCCTCTCCGCCGGCGAGAGTGTCGCCTGATGCCGCGCTACAAACTCACCATCGAATATGACGGCTCGCCCTTTGTCGGTTGGCAGGCCCAGACCAACGGCCGTTCCGTGCAGCAAGTGCTGGAAGAAGGCATCAAGGGCTTTTGCGGCCGGGAATTGAAAGTCCATGCCGCTGGCCGCACGGATGCGGGCGTTCATGCGCTGGGACAGGTTGCCCATGTCGACTTCGAAAACCCTGTCGCGGTGGACACGCTGCGCGATGCCGTGAACGCCCATATGCGCCCGCATCCCGTCGCCATCGTCGAAGCCGAAGAAGTGCCGGACACATTCGAGGCCCGCTTCTCCGCCGTGAAGCGCCACTACATGTACCGCATCGTCAACCGCCGCGCGCCTTTGACGCTCGATCGGGGCCAGGCATGGCTCGTCCACAAGCCGCTCGATGCCGATGCGATGCACGATGCGGCGCAGGCACTGGTCGGCTACCACGACTTCACGACTTTCCGCTCGGTCCAGTGCCAGGCGAAATCGCCGGTGAAGACCGTCGACGAGATTTCGGTATCGCGCTATGCGGACGAAATCGAAATCGTCTGCCGCGCCCGCAGTTTCCTCCACAATCAAGTGCGCTCATTCGTCGGCACTCTGAAAATGGTCGGCGATGGAAGCTGGACGCGGCGCAAGGTGGAAAAGGCACTGGCGGCAAAGGACCGCGCCGCCTGTGGCCCGGTCGCGCCGCCGGATGGATTGTATTTGCTGCAGGTCGACTACGAGTAGGCCGGCTCAGCTTGGCCTTATATCCACCAGCTCCACATCCTTCGCGCGGATGATTTCGCCGAAGAAAATGCCGCCCACCCGCGCGAAACGCTCCGTGCTGTCGGTCGCGAGAAAGCGTGTCTTTCCCTTGCCGCGTCGCTTCGCCCCCAGGCCCCGGTCGGCCAGCGCCGCCTGCACCGCTTTTGCGGTCGTTGCGGCGCTGTCGACCAGCTTCACGTCCTTGCCCACCACCTTCTTGATGGTTCGCGCCAGCACCGGAAAATGCGTGCAGCCGAGCACCAGCGTATCGGGCGCATTCTTGCCCCTGAAAAGCGGCGCCAGATAGCGCTTGGCCGCCGCCTCCGCGACATCGCCGCTGACCCAGCCTTCCTCGGCCAGCGTCACGAACAGCCCGCAGGGCGCCTGGCTCACAAAGGCGTCCGGCTTGAGCGCATGGATTGCGCGAGCGTATGCGCCTCCCTTTACCGTAGCTTCCGTGGCGATGACGCCGATATGGCCGCTTCTGGTGGCGCCGACGCCTGCTTTTGCGCCCGGCTCAATCACCCCAATGACCGGCAGCGGCTTCAACGCTTCCGTCAGCGGGCCGATGGCGACGGCGGATGCCGTATTGCAGGCAATGACGATCATCTTCACGCCATGCTCCATCAGGTGTTTCGTCGCCTGCGTCGCATAGGCCGTCACGGTTTCGGGGCTCTTCGTGCCGTAGGGGAGACGCGCGGTGTCGCCCAGATAGACGAGGTCCTCATGCGGGAGTGCCGCTCGCAGCGCCTTCAACACCGTAATGCCGCCGATACCGCTGTCGAAAACGCCGATGGGGCGATTGTCGCTCATCCGCTGAAGCCTCCCGCGCCCGGCAGCAAGATCATGCCCACCACCTGGTCGACCGAAAGGCTGAGCACAAAGTCGAAAACCAGTATCGCCGCCGCGGCGCCCTTGTCCGCGCCGAGGACTTCTCGCGCGATTTGCCACCGGTACCAGGCGAGCAGCATCAGCGCCGGCAGCGCCAGCACGACAGCCATCTGCGCCGAGTAGATACCGAGCGAGTAGGGAATGAGGGGGAGCGCGAAGGCGACGGTCGTGAACAGCACACCCCAATTATAGGTGATGAGCCATGCGATATAATGAGGCCGCAGTTTCAGCGCTTGCGCGATCCGCATCATGGCCGCAAGGAACAATCCCCAATAGATGAATGTGCTGAGCATTTCGGCGGTAATGAAGAGGCCGAACGACAGGTCGCGGGCCAGATCGAATTCCGACTGTGCAATGCGCCACGAGGCGGTGATGCTGAAAAAGAGCACGGGCACAGAGAGCAACAGGGCCGAGAAAGAGCGTGCCGCCCCTGCCGTCGACAGATCGAAACAATGCTTGGCACGTTCGTCCCGCGTGACGATGCGCCAGGCGCCGATCAGGCCGTTGGTGACCTCCGCCGCGCTCAAGATGCCCGCCCGGCGAAGTAGCCGCGCAATACCGTCTCGTAAATATCGGCAAGCTGTCTTATTTCGCTGACGCCTGTGTTCTCGTCCGCTTTATGCATCGTCGCATTCGGCAGCCCGAATTCAACCACCGGCGCATAGGCGCGAATGAACCGCGCATCGGATGTGCCGCCGGTTGTCGAAAGCTCAGGCACGATCCCCGTCACGTCCTGCGCCGCTTCCGCGATCAGCGCGGAGAACGGCCCGGGCTGGGTGATGAAAGCCTCGCCCGAAATGCTCGTCTTGAAGGAGTAGCTGCCGCCCATCTCTGCCGTCACCGCGTCGAGCAAGCCGCGCATCCACTTGTCGAGCGAGGCTCCCGTATGAAGGTCGTTGAAGCGGATATTGAGGGTCGCCTGCGCCGACCCCGGAATGACATTCGTTGCCGTGTTGCCGACATCGACGGTTGTCACTTCAAGATTCGACGGCTGGAAATGATCCGTGCCTTCGTCGAGCACATGCGCGTCGAGCCGCCTCAGCATTTCGAGAAGCCGCGGAACGGGATTGTCGGCAAGGTGCGGATAGGCGACATGGCCCTGTGTGCCGTGAACGGTCAGCCAGCCATTTATGCTGCCGCGCCGTCCCACCTTGATCATGTCGCCGAGCTTTTCGACGCAGGTCGGTTCGCCGACGATGCAATGGTCGATCGTCTCGTTCCGCGCGGCGAGGGCTTCGAGCATCTTCCTGGTGCCGTTGATGCCCGGCCCTTCCTCGTCGCCGGTGATGAGCAGGCTGATCGAGCCTTGGAAGCCTTCCCGCGAGATGCGTTCGGCCGCCGCGACGAAGCTCGCCACGGCGCTCTTCATATCGGCGGCGCCGCGCCCATAGAGCCGCCCGTCCTTGATGTCTGCCGCGAAGGGATCGACGCTCCACGCATCGGTCTGGCCTACCGGCACGACATCCGTGTGCCCGGCGAAGCAGAAATGAGGATGGCCCGAACCGAGCCTCGCATAGAGATTGTCGACATCGGGCGTCCCCTCCGCCGAAAAGCGCATCCGCTCGCATTTGAAACCGAGCGGCGTCAGCCACTTTTCAAGGACGCCGAGCGCGCCTCCATCATTGGGTGTCACGCTTGGACAGCGGATCAGCTCCACCGCGATGTCGAGTGGATCGTAGGGGGAGGCGGGGGATGAAGCGGGCGCGGTCATGGGTCCACTTGGTACCCCGCGCCCCGCAACTCGTCAAATGAGCGTCAGTCGCGCAGCAACTCGTTGATGGCGGTTTTGGCGCGGGTCTGCGCATCCACCGTCTTCACGATCACACAGCAATAAAGGCTGGGTGCGGGTGACCCGTCCGGGTTCGGCTTTCCGGGAAGGGATCCGGGGACGACCACGGAATAAGGCGGCACCTTGCCGATATGGACCTCGCCGGTCGCCCGGTCGATGATCTTGGTCGAGGCCGAGATGAAGACACCCATGGAAAGCACCGCGCCTTCGCCGACGATCACGCCTTCCACGACTTCCGAGCGCGCGCCGATGAAGCAATTGTCCTCGATGACGACCGGGTTTGCCTGCAGCGGCTCCAGCACGCCGCCGATACCGACGCCACCCGAGAGATGGCAGTTCTTGCCGATCTGCGCACAGGAGCCGACGGTGACCCAGGTGTCGACCATCGTCCCCTCGTCCACATGGGCACCGAGATTGACGAAGGAGGGCATCAGCACGACGTTCGGCGCGATATAGGCCGAGCGGCGGACAATGGCGCCCGGCACGGCCCGGAAGCCCGCCTTGCGGAATTCGGTCTCGCCCCAGCCCTCGAACTTCGACGGCACCTTGTCCCACCAGCTGGTGTTCTCGCCGGGGCCGCCCGCGATCGCCGACATGTCGTTCAGGCGGAACGAGAGCAGCACGGCCATCTTCAGCCACTGATGCACGACCCATTCGTTCTGGAATTTTTCGGCGACCCGCGCCTTGCCGCTGTCGAGGGCGTTCAGCGCCTCGTTTACGGCATCCCGCACCTCGCCTTTGGTCTGGGCGTTGATCTGGTCGCGATTCTCGAACGCGTGCTCGATGATCGGCTTGAGGTCGGCGAGGCTCATGGGATTGCTCTTTCGGAATGACAGGGCAAGGCTGGGGCAAGATACCCCGGCGCCACCCCCTGTCAACCGAGGGGCGAATATGGAGCCGCAAGCGCGTCAGATGGGAGAAAACTAGTCGGCAGCTATCGAAATTTCGGTCCGGGTGGGCTCGTCCTTCAATACGCTTTCGCGCACGGGGCGTGGCTCGCCGAAGAGGAAGCCCTGACCGAGCTCGACATCGAGGTCGAGCACGTCCACGACTTCGCGCTCCGTCTCCACCTTGTCGACGATGAGCTGGATGCCATTCCGGCGCAGCAGTTCTTTCAGGTCCGCCGCATGGATGTCCCCGGCGGTATGACGGCCTTCCAGCATTGTCGCCGCCGACACTTTCACATAGCGGAAGTTGCGGTCGTGCAGTGCTGCCACGTCGAAGCGCAGATTGGTCACCTGATCCATCGAGAAGCGGAAGCCAAGCGCGGCCAGCGCTTCGAGGCTCGCCCGTTCGACGGGGCCCGCGCCGTTCACCGTCATCTGGCTGAATTCGAAGATGAGGTGCTGCGCGAGATCGGTATTGTGCTGCATGTAGTCGATGAACTGCGGGAAGAAATCCTCGTCCAGCAGCGAGAAGGCGGAGATGTTGCAGAAGACGCCCGCCTTGCTGTTGCGCTGGGCGAGCTTGCGCACCACCTGGATGCAGCGGAAGAGCAGGATATTGTCGACCGTCGGCATCATGCCGGCGGGCTCCGCCACGCGCATGTAGTCGCGCGGCATGATGAGTTCGCCCTTGTCGGTGCGAAGCCGCGACAAGCCTTCGTAATAAAGCACCTTGCGCTGCGGCAGGCTCACCACCGGCTGCAGGTAGAGATCGACGCGGTTGGTCTCGAGCGAGCGGCGGATCGTCTCCAGCAATTCGGAATCGTTCATGTCCTCCAGCCGCTTTTCCGGCTTCGGCGGCGGAACGTCGCTGTCCGGCGCGGGAGAGGCGAGCTCAAGAGCGGGCCTGGAGGCTTCGATGGTGGCCGGCTGCGCGGCGGCAACGACGGCGCCGGAGAATTCACGCGTTTCGGCAAGCCGCTTCACGAGGCTTTCGACCACCCGGATTTCGGAGAAGATGCGTTCCATGCGCTCGGCGGTCTCGCGCTCGAAGCGTTCTTCCAGTTCGACGATCTTGTCCGCCGCATCGTCGAGATCGCGCGACAATCCGGCCGCGAGGCTCGTCAGTTCCTGCAATTCCTTGCGGACGGCCTTGCGTTCGATCCCGCGAGAGATGGCGGCATGGGCTTCGGCCCCCAACAGGCAGGCGATGAGCCCGCCCAGCGCCGCGAGCTTCGGATCGACGGCGAAAAACACGATGGCGCCATAGGCAAGCGCCACCGAAGGCAGCGCGTAAAGCAAGGTGGCGGCGAGATGTTTGATCGGCAACGGCATGTCCGAACGTCCCCGTGGCTCGGGCCCCCCAGGACCCACCGGTAAATTCACGTCTTCTTCACCCTATGCCCGAGCCCTTGCAAAACCGTTAACCAGTTTGGGCCCTGTCGCGGCTTTCACCGCATCCTTGCCTGCCTCGCTAGGCTCCCCCAATGCGCCGTCATCGGGCCGGAGGGCCTGAACGCCGGGTTTTCGGGGATGGCGCGCACCCGCTCAAGCCACTGCTCTTCGGCAGCGTCCGCCTCGCGCCATAGCTCCCGCGACAGCGCCCCGGCCTCCGCAGGCCCGCCGCCCCGCGCAAGCAACGCCTCCACCCGTGCCGCGAAAGAAGCCTCCAGCCGGTCGCGCTCTTGCCTGTAGGCCGCAAGCCGCTCGGGATAGTTCCGCAGCACCGCCCGGTGTAGCCGCTCATGGCGCCACCACCGCGTCTTCGCATCGAACACATCCGTCGGCGCCGGCCCGAAATCCGGCAGGGCGGCACCCTCGTAGCCGGGCCCGAAAAACACCGGCTTGAAGATGCCCGTATCGGGCGCCGCCGTGGCCGTCAGCCAATGGACGGCGCGCCCCTGGCCGAGCTCCGCCACCCAGGATGCCGTCGTCTGGCCGAACCGCCTGACCGGCCCGTAGGTCGCATGCGCCGACACCGCCCCGCCGAGAATGCCGTCCGGCCGCCACTGCTCGTTGCGCGCCGCCTGCGCGCCGTGGTCCCGGAGGAACGCCATCATGTCGGCCTGTGTCAGTCCACCTGTCCGCGCATTCAGCAGTGCGCTCGTCCGGCACCAGCGCTGATGGCCGCTGGCGAGCGCCGAGCGCTTGCGGTTCGCGAAGGCATCGGCGAAGTGAAAGGCTTGGCCCTCTTTCAGAAATCCCCGTTCCGCGGCCAGCGCAGCCGCGCCCTGGCTGGCGCGCTCGATCCCGCTGCCGATCGTGTAGCTGTTCGAAATGCTGCGCTTCGTGGCGACACGCTCCACCGCCCATTCGCGCCCGACCGTTTCGAGCACAAAGGCATCGCCCGCCGCATCGGCGACGATGAAGGAGTTGTGATACTCGAAGCGGCCTTTATGGGCGCAATTGCCGCCTTGCCCATGTGTCGCCAGAAGTGTCGTGATGACGTCGATGGCTTCCGCCGCGTTGGCGCCGCGCTCAAGACCGAGCCGCAACAGGTCCATGCCGATCAGTGCGGGCGTCGCACCGGGCGCGATCTTCGCATGCACCGCCTCGTTGCCGATAACGACGCCGTGCTCGTTCGCGCCCATCTCCGCGCCCCACATCCAGAAGGGTCGAGACAGCAGCACGGCATGGGTTTTGAGGGCCTGCGGGATTTCGATATAGGTGCAGCGGAGGGTGGCGTCCTTCGGATGCGATGCGGCGGGCACGAACATCGGATATTGCGCCTCGTTCGCCTCCCGGTCGGAATTCTTGGCAAAGAGCAACGCTCCCGTCGCCGTCGCTCCCGGCCGCGCCACTAGCGTATCGCACATGTTTTTCGTCTCCTTCGCCGCTTTTCGGGGCCATGCTATAATGCGCGCCGATAAAAAGGCGAGGAGACATCTCATGTCGGCTTGGGCTTTCGAATTCCGCACCATCAGGGGCGAAGCGCTGCCGCTGTCGCGCTTCGAGGGCAAGCCTGTCCTCATCGTCAACACGGCGAGCCGTTGCGGCTTCACGCCGCAATACCGCGAGCTTGAAGGTCTCTGGGAGAAATATCGCGCGCGCGGGCTCACAATCATCGGCGTGCCGTCCAACGATTTCGGCGCGCAGGAGCCCGGCACCGAGGAAGAGATCGCAAGCTTCTGCGAGGTGAATTATTCGGTCACCTTTCCCCTCACCGCGAAGCAGCAGGTCGTGGGCACCGAAGCCCATCCCTTCTATCTCTGGGTGAGCGAAGTCGCGGGTGAGGATGCGCGCCCGCGCTGGAACTTCCACAAATATCTCGTCGGGCCGGACGGCACGCTTGTGGGCGTCTATCCGAGCAAGGTGAGCCCGCTCGACACCTCGCTGGTGGACGAAATCGAAAGACTGCTCGGGTGAGCGGCTACGCGCCCATCGCCGTCGAGCTTTCGCGCTACAACCAGTGGCAGAACGAAAAGCTCTATGGCATCGTCGCGCAATTGCCGCCCGGCGAAGCCTCGCGCGAGCGTGGCATGTTCTTCGGCGACATCGTCGCGACGCTCGATCACATCCTCATGGTCGACACGCATCTCTTCGGCTACATCCAGGGCGTCGCGCCGCCGCCCTTCGATCCGAAGCGCCGCATCGAAACCGAATTCGACAATCTCCGGGCGGCCCGCGTCGGCCTCGATGCCCGCCTCCGTCTCGTCTGCGAAAGCGCCGTGGCCGTCTGGTTCGACGAGCCGATCGTAATGCCAAACGGCCGCCGCCTGCCGCGTTCCTTCTGGTGGGCGCAACTCTTCAACCACGCCACGCATCACCGCTCGCAGGTGACGTCGGAACTCAGTCATATGGGCATCGACTACGGCAACACCGACATGCCGTACAATCCGCTCACGCAATTTCCGGCACCCTGAAACAAAAAAGGCCCGGCATCGCTGCCGGGCCCTCTTCATCCATATATGCGCTGTAATCAGCTCGTCGTCAGCGGCGACAAGCGGATTTCCACGCGGCGGTTCTGTTCGCGTCCCTGCGGCGTGTCGTTCGTCGCGATCGGCTGGCTCTCGCCCGCACCGACGATGTAGAAGCGGCGGCTGTCCACGCTCTGGCCGATCAGATAGGCGGCAACGCTTTGCGCGCGCTTCTGCGACAGTTCGAGATTGTACTGGTCGGAGCCCGTCGAATCGGTGTGGCCCGTCACGTCGATCAGCGTCTTGTCGTATTCCTTCAGCACGATCGCGACCGAGTTCAGCACGTCGTAGAACTTCGCGTTGATGTCGGAGGAGTTGGTGGCGAAGGTGACGTTGCCCGGCATGTTGAGGATGATGTCGTTGCCGACGCGCGTGACGCTGACACCGGACGCCCGCAGGCGCTGCGTCAGCTCGGCTTCCTGCTTGTCCATGTAATAGCCGACGCCGCCGCCCGCCAGCGCGCCGATGCCCGCGCCGATCATGGCGCGCTGTCGCCGGTCGGTCGAATCGCCGCCGCCGATAAGGGCACCGCCGAGCGCGCCGATGACGGCGCCGCCAAGCGCCCCGTAGGTTGCCTTGCTCGTCTTCTGTTCGCCGGTATAGGGGTCCTGGGTCTGGCAGGCTGCGAGGCCGAAACTCGCGACGAGCGCGACGACGGCGAATTTTTTCATCAGCATTGATAGCTCCGATCGGTTGGTCCGGGCGCCGGATGGCGACCCGCCTGTTGTCCCGGATAGGAGAAACCGGCCGGGATCGAGAGAGTTCCCGCCTGTGGTTTCGCCACCCGATAGTGTACTAAAGTCCCATACCCCGCTGGTAAGGCAGAGCCTATCAAACGCCGCGTCCGGCGAGAACCCAATTCGATTACGGAAAACCACAATAAAATTAAGGGAGGCGACACATGAACCTGTTCGACCTGAGCGGAAAGGTGGCCATCGTCACCGGTTCCACCAAAGGCATCGGCGAAGCCATCGTCCATCGCATGGCCGAGCATGGCGCGAAGGTCGTCGTATCGAGCCGTAAGGCCGACGCCTGCGAGAAGGTCGCGGGCGAGATCAACGCGAAATACAAGGACGCCGCCATCGCCGTCCCCTGCAACATTTCCGAAAAGGCCGACCTGCAGCGTCTTGTGGACACGACCATGAAAAAGTGGGGCCGGGTCGACATCCTCGTCTGCAACGCCGCCGTGAACCCCTATTTCGGCCCCTCGAAGGACCTGCCGGACGACGCCTTCGACAAGATCATGTCGGCCAACATCAAGTCGAACCACTGGCTCGCCCACATGGTTCTGCCGCAAATGGTCGAGCGGAAGGACGGATCCATCGTCATCGTCTCGTCCATCGGCGGCCTGCGCGGTTCGCCCATCCTCGGCGCCTATTGCGTCTCCAAGGCTGCCGACATGCAGCTCGCGCGCAACCTTGCGGTCGAATACGGCCCCTCGAACATCCGCGTGAATTGCATCGCGCCGGGCCTCATCAAGACCTATTTCGCCAAGGCGTTGTGGGACAATCCGGAGATCCTCGAACGCTCCACCGCCGGCGCGCCGCTGAAGCGCATCGGCATGCCCGACGAGATTGCGGGCGCGGCCGTCTTCCTCGCCAGCCCGGCCGGCGCCTTCATGACCGGCCAGACCATGGTCGTCGATGGCGGCGCGACGGCTTCGTGACATGACGAAGTCCGTCCACATCCGTCCCTTCGCCGCCTTCGACCGCGGCGCATGGGACGCGATGTGGGCGGACTATCTCGCCTTCTACAAGACGGGCCTGCCGCCGGAAGTCAGCGCCGACACATGGGCCCGCTTTCTCGCGCCCGCGCCGAACCATATCGGCCTCATCGCGGAAGGGGAGGGCGCAACGCTCGGCTTCGCCCATGCGATCCTCCATCCCGGCACCTGGAGCCCGAAGCCGGTCTGCTATCTCGAGGATCTCTTCGTGAACGAAGGCGCGAGGGGGCACGGCGCCGGCCGCGCGCTCATAGAGGCGCTTGCCGAAAGAGGCCGTGCCGAAGGCTGGCTCCGCCTCTACTGGCAGACGGCCTCGGATAACGCGACGGCGCAGGCCCTCTACGATAAGCTCGCCCGTCGCGGGGATTGGGTCAGATACGACCTTGATCTTTGAATGAACATGACCATCTGATCGTTTTCGGTCATTGGGGGAACAAGCCATGAAATCCATCGTCGTCACCGGCGTATCGACCGGCATCGGTCATGCGGCTGCCACCGTTCTCGCGAAAGCGGGCTTCCACGTCTTCGGCTCCGTCCGCAAGGAGGCCGACGCCGCCCGCCTGAAAAAGGAACTGGGTGACCGCTTCACGCCGCTTCTTTTCGACGTGACGGACGAAGCTGCCGTGAAACAGGGCGCGGCAACCGTCCGCGCCGCCTTGAAGGGCGAGACTTTGGCCGGCCTCGTCAACAATGCGGGCATCGCCGTCTCGGGGCCCCTCCTCGAAGTCGACCCGGACGATTTCCGCAAGCAGATGGATGTGAACGTCACCGGCCCCTTCCTCGTCACGCAGGCCTTCGCGCCATTGCTCGGTGCGGACAAGTCGCTGAAGGGCAATCCCGGCCGCATCGTCAACATCTCGTCGGTCGGCGGCATCCGTGCCATGCCCTTCATCGGCCCCTATGCGGCGTCGAAATTCGCGCTTGAAGGCTTCTCCGAGGCGCTCCGCCGCGAACTCATGCTCTTTGGCATCGACGTCATCGTGATCGGCCCCGGCCCGGTCAAGACGGCGATCTGGGACAAGGCCGAAGAGATCGACATTTCGCGCTACGGCAATTCGCCGTACCTGCCGATCCTCGAAAAATTCCAGAAGGTCTTCATCGGCCAGGGCCGCGAGGGCCTCCCTGCCGAAAAACTCGGCAAGCTGATCCTGAAGGCGCTGACCACGCCGAACCCCAAGGTCCGCTACGCGGCCGTAAAAGGCCGCCTCGCCGAAAAGGCGCTGATGGCCTTCGCCCCGAAACGCACGCTCGACAAGGTCATCGCAAACATGCTCGGCCTCAATCCGAAGTGATTTGGCCCCCTTCCTTCCGTGAGAGGGAGGGGGAGCCCTCAAATTCCGTGTCGCGGAATTCTCTCCATATATTGTAGACAATCGGCCGGCCTTTTCCGACCTTGCGCGCCAAATCGCACGCTCGTGCATAATGGACGAAAAGGGAGCTCCCCATGGCCGATCTTCTCGCGCTTTCCGCGCGCTACATCGACAACGACATCTATGAAGGCGCCGGCCTCGTCAACCGTCCGACGACGGAGCTTTCCGAGGTTGCCCCCGGCATCGCTCTCATAGAAGCCTTCTCGCATGTGGTCGCCTTCCGCACCGGCGACGGCCTCGTCCTTTTCGACACCAGCCTCGAAGCCTTTGCGGGCGGCGTGATGAAATCGTTGCGCGGCTGGACGGACGAGCCCGTCTCCCATGTCTGCTACACGCATGGCCATGCCGATCATGTCGGCGGCACCGGCGCCGTTCTCTGCGAGGCCTGCGACCGCAACCGTCCGCGCCCGCAAGTGATCGGCCACGAAAACGTCTCGCCCCGCTTCCGCCGCTACGAACTGACCAACGGCTACAACTTCACCATCAATGCGCGCCAGTTCGCGCCCGCCACCGAACTCCGCATGGGCGGCGGCGAACCCGGCGGCAAGCCAGCTGCCCGCCGCTTCGGTCCCGACCCCTGGGTCCAGCCCGACACGACTTTCCGCGACCGCATGGAATTTCGTGCCGGCGATACGCGCTTCGAATTGCGCCATGCCATCGGTGAGACCGACGATCATCTCTGGGCGTGGGTGCCGGAGCACAAGGCGATCTGCTCGGGCGATTTCGTCACCTGGGTCTTCCCCAATGCGGGCAATCCGCAAAAGGTCCAGCGCTTCCCGCTGGAATGGGCGCGCGCGCTTCGCGAAATGGCGGCGATGGAGCCGGAGCTTCTGCTTCCCGCCCACGGCCTTCCCATTGCAGGCAAGGCGCGCATTGCGGGCGTGCTGGACACGATAGCGTCCGCGCTTGAATTCCTCGTCTCCCGTTCGCTCGACATGATGAACGCAGGCGCGCGCCTCGACGATCTCATCCATGGCGTCAAGCTGCCGTCCCATTTCATGGACAAGCCCTATTTGAAGCCCGTCTATGACGAGCCGGAATTCATCATCCACAATATCTGGCGGCTCTATGGCGGCTGGTACGACGGCAATCCTTCGCGCCTGAAGCCCGCCCCCGACGCCGCCGTCGCCGCCGAGATCGCGGCTCTTGCGGGCGGCGTTGCGAAGCTTGTCGCGCGCGCGGAAACCCTCGCCGCCACCGGCCGCGAGGAAGATATGCGCCTTGCCTGTCACCTCGCCGAAGCCGCGACGCTTGCCGAGCCCGAGAACCGCGAGGCTCACGCCGCTCGCGCTGCCGTCTATGGCGCAAGGCGCAAGGCAGAACTTTCCCTCATGTCCAAAGGCATCTTCGGCTGGGCCGAACGCGAAAGCGCGCAAAAGGCGGGAAAGAACGACGTTTAGGAGGCGGCTTCTCGACGGCCGATGGCTCAGGGGGCCGCTGCCGCGCAGCGGGGCTCCTCCATGCCGAACGCGGGCCACGCCGCCGTCCATCCCTCGCGATGCCCGGCGCCTGCCACGATGACACGAGACGCGCAGCCGCCGGGCGCGAGCGCCGCCATGTAGGCGTCGTTGACGGGGGCGGGAACCACCTCGTCCTCCGCGCCGCTGTAATGCACCTGCGGCACGCGGGAAAGCGTCGCTGCCGCGTCTATCGGGTTGAGCGATTCGGCAAGCGGCGACACTGCGTGATGACGGGTGAAGGCCGCGATGTCGAGCGGCGATGCCACCGTCTTGAGCCAGGCCACGTCGCCGCGCCGTGCCGCGATCAGGCTCGCCACCGTGCCGCCGCCGGAAAACCCGACAAGCGCCACCTCGTGCGCGCCCGCCTCGCGCATAAGCCGGTCCACCGCCTCGTCCATCGCCGCCACGACTTCCTCGCCATAGCGCGCCGAGGTCCAGAGGGTCGTCCGGCAGTTGCGTCCGGCGCTCCCGTCGCCGCGGCCGGTGTACTGGCAGGGCCGCGCGAGATAGGCGACGGCGTCGTGCTTGTCGAGCAGCGCGAGCTTCAATGCCACGGGGTCGACCGGCGTCGGATCGGCCGACGCGGTCGTACGGTTCGTCCACGCAAGCCCGTCTCCCTCGATATAGACGACGAGCAGCGGTGCGGAGGTTCCCCGCGTCCTGGCATAGAGATCGAAATCGGAGGTCTCGATGACGAGTGCTTCGCCGCCGCCGAATTCGGCCGCCAGTGCTTCCGCTTCCAGCTTCCGCTCGGCCGGCGAGGGCGCCGCGCAGGCGGCGAGGCAGAAGGAAAGGGCAAGCAGAAGCGGTGCGAAACCTCGCGGCCCATGCGCACAGGAACTCCATCGAGGGAAGATCGTCGGCCCCGCATAGCGCATGAACATGCCCCCCGGCGCATCGCCGCGCCGCCGCCATGCTAGCCGCAGGACATCATCCGCGAAAGACGCGCCCGCCATATCCTGGCGGGCCCGCGTCTCGAATGGGCCGGCAAGAATTCCGCACAAAAAAAGCCCTCCCCGCTTTCGCGGGGAGGGCAAAGAGATAACTCATGGGCCCTGTCTTGGGGGAGGGAGGGAGAGGGCCCGAGCCATCAGAGGGAACAATAAAGAGATAGGAACGGCCCCCGCGCCTCGCAAGAAGGCGCCCCTGCGACGGACGGTCGCGTCCGGCGGTTCTCGTTTTTCCTTTTTGTAACAGAGGCTTAGAAGCTCGGCGGCGTGCAGGCTGAGACGACGACGCAGTCGATCGTGCCGGGATTATGGAAGCGGTGGGGAAGGCGGCTGTCGAAATAATAGGCGTCGCCCGGAACCAGACGGCGAACCTCTCCGCCCACCGTCAGTTCGAGCACGCCGGAAATGACGACGCCGCATTCCTCCCCCGCATGGGACAGCATCTCGTCGCCCGTGTCGGCATCGGGTGCATAGCGCTCATGCATCATCTGGATCGCGCGGCCGCGCATGTCGCGGCCGACGAGACGCAGCGACACCGCGCCGCCGGCAATCTCGCGCAGCTCCTTCGCCTGGTAGAAGACTTTCGAGCGCGGCTTCATGTCGAGCGTCAGGAAGTCGGCGATGGAAATCGGAAATCCGTCCAGCACCTTCTTCAGCGACCCGACGGAAGGGCTGATCCTGTTCTGTTCGATGAGCGAAATCGTGCCGTTGGTGACGCCCGCGCGTTTCGCAAGTTCGCGTTGCGAGAAGCCGTGCATCTTCCGCAGCTCCCGCAACCGGGCGCCGATGTCCGGCCCTTTTTCTTCGCCCTCGGCGATCTCCGCCGCGGGAGCGGAACGGTGCGCGCGTCGTACATCCCCAGCCATTCGTTTAAGATACTAAACGGATTTGGAAGAGTCACGCGCCGAGCCGCTTGCTTTCGCACGCGCGCCGACTTTCAATCGCGGAAAGTTTTTCCAAGGAGCCTTTGAATGAGTGCCGACGCCACGCCGAACGATCTCGAATCCTTCTGGCTGCCCTTTACGCCGAACAGGCAGTTCAAGCGCGAGCCGCGCATCGTGTCGCGAGCGAAGGACATGCATTATTTCAAGCCGGACGGGACGCCGGTTCTGGATGCGACGGCGGGCCTCTGGTGCTCGAATGCCGGGCATTGCCGGGCGCCGATCGTGAAGGCGATCCAGGAGCAGGCGGCGGAACTCGACTTCGCGCCCTCCTTCCAGTTCGCCCATCCCAAGGTCTTCGAACTGGCGAGCCGCGTCGCCGCGATGGCGCCCGCCGATCTCGATCATGTCTTCTTCTGCAACTCGGGTTCGGAAGCCGCCGACACCGCGCTCAAGATGGCGATCGCCTATCACCGCGCGAACGGCGAGGGCACGCGCACAAGGCTGATCGGCCGCGAGCGCGGCTACCACGGCGTCGGCTTCGGCGGCATCTCGGTCGGCGGCATGGTCGCGAACCGCAAGTTCTACGGCCCCCTTCTCGCCGGCACCGATCATCTTCCGCACACGTATAATCGCGCCGAACAGGCCTTCACCATCGGCGAACCCGAATGGGGCGCGCATCTGGCGGACGAACTGCAGCGCATGGTCGAATTGCACGACGCATCGACCATCGCCGCCGTCATCGTCGAGCCCATGGCGGGCTCGACCGGCGTGCTGCCGCCGCCCAAGGGCTACCTGAAGCGGCTGCGCGAATTGTGCGATAAACACGGCGTCCTTTTGATTTTCGACGAGGTCATCACCGCCTTCGGACGGCTCGGCCATGCGACGGCGTCGGAACGCTTCGGCGTCACGCCGGACATCATGACGTTTGCGAAAGGCATCACGTCGGGCACCGTGCCGATGGGCGGCTGCGTCGTCAGGAAGCATGTCTACGACGCCTTCCAGACGGGCCCCGATCATGTGATCGATCTCTTTCACGGCTACACATATTCGGGACATCCGCTTGCTGCGGCGGCAGCGCTCGCGACGCTCGATCTCTATCGCGACGAGGGATTGTTCGAACGCTCGCGCAAGCTCGAACCCTACATCGCGCAAGCCGCGATGAGCCT
>NZ_JAUYUS010000013.1 GCF_030694575.1 Parvibaculum sp. | reverse complement strand
GCCCGCGCGCGTCTGGCCCGCTACGCGGCGATTGCCATCGGTGGCGCCTACTGCCTGTACGGCCTTGTCGGCTTTTTCATCGATGGGGCGTGGATATCCACCTACTTTCTCACCCGGCGAGCGGACTCGCTTACATCGACTTTCGTAAACCGCAACTCCTTCGCGACATTTGCAGGCCTTGCCCTGCTATGCAGCGCTTCTGTCTTTCTCGACCGCGTACAGCATATCTTCACGATAAGCCGGCCCTTCGGTCAAAAAATTGTATTGGTCATTGAAATGGTCACCCTGCATGCGCGTTGGGTGTCGGCCGCTTTCGTGACGGCTTCTCTTGCACTTTTCCTCACAACTTCCCGGGGCGGCATCGCCGCCTCTCTCGTCGCGCTAGCGGCACTGGCGTTTCTTCAGACACGGTCGGCTGCAAAACGAGGCGCGGCCTATCGATATATTCCCCTGCTCATTCTACTGCCCGTCGGCATAGCACTCGTTTTGGGCGGCGGAAATTTTCTGGAACGGGTCGATCGTCAGGGTCTTTCGATCGAGAATAATCTGCGGTCGTCCATTTTTGTAACGACGATCGAAGCCATAAAAACGGCGCCTCTAGTCGGTACCGGATATGGGACCTATAGCGATGCGATCGAAGCTTACAGAGGCGGTGACCCCGATATCTTCACCCTTTGGCAGAAGGCGCATAACACATACCTCGAGAATGCTCTCGAACTTGGCCTCCCCGGCGCCGCAGCCCTCACGTTGTCGGTTCTTGGTCTTGCCTTGATCTGTTTCGGAGGCGTGCAAAGACGCCGCCGCAGCCGCGCCTATCCGGCGTTAGGTGTCGCGGCAACCATCCTTGTCGGCGTGCATGCACTCGTCGACTTCAGTCTGCAGATTCCCGCAGTCGCCATTTTCTATGCATTCATCATGGGAGTGGCTGTCGCCCAGTCCGTCCGTGGACGGCCGGAGAATGACGGTGCGGCCTATACGAGCCGGCCGACACGGAAGAAAAGTACTGGCCCGGAATAGGGTTATTCGAAATAGCCACGTCACTCGCCGCCATCCAGGAAAGCTACCTGCGCCTTCTCAGAGATGTCGACAACTGCCTGTCGAACTGCTCGAGGCCGCCCGGTCTCAGTTTCATGTCGGAGCGAAACGCGCTGCGCGCCTCAAGTCCGCCGGCGAGATAGGATTCGATAAGTACGGGCCTCAGATCGGGTTTCGCCCATAGCAAATGAGTATTGGCTAACGCATGGTTTCTTGTTTCGTCAGGTATCTCGCGCCAGTGCCGCATGGAAATGCCATGCTGAAGCAGGAGCGCCGACGCCCTGCTGGGGGCGGTTAGCCGAGCGACATTCAGCAGTCCCGTGACGTCCCGAGGCACGGCGCCCCGGTCAAGCTCGGTGCGAGCCAGCAGTGCCCACACAGTACCGTTGGCGGGGGCGGCCGCAGCCGCATCGCGCAGACTTTGAATAGCCTTTTGCCGGTAAAAATCAGCACTCCCCAAGGAGGCCTGCCCGGCCCCCTCCGGCTGCCTTTCGGCGTAATACGCGAGCCGCCGGGCAATGCGCGCATGGCCGTACAAAATTCGCGCGTCACGAGGCGACCAGGCCAGCGCTTCTGTATATGCGTTTTCCGCCGCAACGATATCCTCACGAGCGACGGGAAACCCGAGATCAAGCGCTGCCGCGACCTTTGCGGCAGGTGCGATCGCCGCATATGAAACCATGCGCGGAAACGTGAGCGTCAGCAGCGCTACGGCCAATAAACAGCACAAAAGCAATATGCCCCGGACATGCCATTGATGCAGCCCGGTGCGCCGATAGTCAGTTGACATAGTACCGGCTGTATTTCCCGTAGTAGTACCCGCCGTCGCCGTAGCCGTACTTCGCCTGCTTCGCGGTATTCACGACCGAGAGTACGACACCTGCGATGCTGGCATCGTACAATCTCAATTCCTTGATCGCACTGATGGCTGCGTCGCGTGGCGTCTCGTTCCACCGAACGACGAAGACCGTCTCGTCCGCAAGCTTGGACAAAACCCTGGAATCCGAAACCGGCATGATTGGCGCACTGTCGAGTACGACCAGATCGTAGGCATCTTTCAGCCGGCTCAGGAAGAGCTTCATCTGCGCGGATCCAAGCACGTCCGGCGGATTTGCTGTGCCGGAAGCAATCGGGACGACATCAAGCTCGGACTTGGGATCTTTTATCAGAACTGAACCCAGCTCAAGGCGCTCCGCCAGCAGTTCGACCAACCCCGCTTCGGGGCGCGCGATACCGAAAACCCTGTGGACAGATGGATGGCGCAGATCGCAATCGACCAGAACCACCTTGAGGCCGGATGCAGCCGCCGCGCGTGCAAAACTTACCGATGTCGTCGTCTTGCCTTCGCTGGGCAGAGCGGAAGTGAACAGGATCACTTTTGGAGGATTGTCGACATTCGAAAGCTGGAGGGCGCTACGCAGGCTTCTCAATGACTCCGAGAACGCGGAAAGCGGCTTTGCCAGCAAATACTCTTGCGGCGGCATTACCTTCCCATCGGCTCCTTTTTCCGAAGGAGCCATTGGAAGCGATACAAGATGCGGCAAGCCGAGCTCCTGCTCGACATCGCGAGCAGTTTGAATGCCGTTATCGAGCTGCTCCAGAAGAAGTGCAATGCCCGCTCCCAGCATCAAGGCCAGCACGGCGGTGACGGCGCCAATAAAGGCTTTCCTCGGATAGGACGGAACGAGCGGCACGGTGGCGGCCGAAATCACGCGACTATCCGGAGTCTGCAGGTCTTCCTGCTGCGAGGTTTCCTTGAACCGGTTCAGAAAGCTCTCATAAACGGCGCGGTTGGCAGAGGCCTCGCGCTCCAGTTCCCGAAGTTGCACCTCGGCCTGCCCTCCAATACCTGTCTCACCTCTTATCTCGGCAAGACTGTGCTCAAGTGCTTCCACACGTGTCTCCGCCACCGAAACATCGTTCTGGATGCTCCCCATGATGCGGCCTACTTCGGCGTCGATCTGAAGCGCGATATCCCGGCGCTGCGCTTCCGCATTGACGATTTCGGGGTGGCGCGGGCCGTACTTTGTAGAAAGGTTGGCAAGCTCCCGGGCCAGTTCGGCCTGCTTCTGGCGAAGCTGTGAGATCGTCTGGGACTGAAGAACAGCGGTCACGCTCTCGATGCTCCCGCCGGTGCTCCTCATTTGCTGGGCTCGGGCGTATTTCGCGCGGGCCTCCGCCAAATCGGCACGCGCCAGAATAAGCTGTGCGTTCAGTTCCGAAAGCTGCTGCTCGCTAACCGTCATGCCGGATGCAGATTCAAGCCCGTTTTCCGAGCGATAGATTTCCACAGCTCTTTCGGAATCGCGTACCTGTTCGCGCAATTCCGTGAGCCGGCGTGACAGCCATTCGTTTGCCTGCCGGGTGGCATCGAACTTCGCCTCAAGCTGATCGAGGATGTAAGTATCGGCAATCGCATTTGCGATCAGGGCTGCCTTCTCCGGGTTCGCGGAATCGAACCCGATCATGATGACAAAGGTCAAACCGCGCCGGCTGATCGATGTACGCGCCTGAAAGGCACTGATGACTGCGTTGAGTTCGGACCGCTGCCGCATTTCTTCCGACTGGGGAGCCGGATCTTCAAGGGCAAACTTGATCCAGACCCTCGGATCTATCCAGCGAAGGACAGATTCCGTCCGAAGCGCCGGGTTGAACTCCGGATCCTGGGTGAGATTGAGCTTCTCGATGACGCGAGCTGCCAAGGCGCGTGAGCGAAGTATTTCGACTTCGCTGTCCACGGCCGCGGAGTCCGGCGACAGCCCCGACATGACGGCCCTCATATCGACGACCTGGGTCTTCTGGCGATCGAGCAGAACCAATGCCTCGCCCGTATAGAGGGGCGTCATCTGGAAAACCACCACCATAACGAGCGCGGTTACTCCGAAGGCAATTCCGACGATTACCCCCAAACGCTTTCGCATGGCCCGGTAAATGGCACGAAGGTCGAGTTCAAGAAAAGATTCCTCCGGCGTCTCGACCGAACCATAGGGAGACCCCTTCGGCGCAGAAGTTGAACCCTTTATCGGAGCATTCATCGTCGATATCCCATCCGTGCGTGCCTCACGTGGCGCACTATACACAACCGCGGGGATCGCCACAGTTCACTGAATTGCTGTCGTCCCCGGAAACGAAGTAGGGCAGGCAAAGGCTTCTGCCCTGCCTGCCCCTAATTTCGTACTCGACCCATTGAAATGGTCAGAGCTTACCCGTAAGCGTCAAGCCCACCATATTCCGCGTGTAATCGAAAGCGGGGTTGTTGGAGTCCCGGTCGGTGAACCGGTACCCCAGCTCGAGATCGAGATTACGGTTGAGCAGGTAGACGACACCGGCCTTCGCACCGATGATATCGTCTTCGCGAGTGCTGTCATTGAAGTCGTCATTTTCGTAGGAAGCACCGCCCCGGAGGATGAGGTTGACGAGCAGTTCGTGGTCGACATCGACCGCGAAGCGTTGCCTGTCATATCCCGATGCGCCCAGAACCGATGTTTCTTCAACGCTGCTGTCCGCCTTGAACGCCACGGTGGTGAGCGGCGTGACGAACCAGTTGATGTTGGCGCCATAGGCAAGGCCATCTGTATCGCCGAAAGCTGCCGAGTCGTATTCGCGCTCCTGATAACCGATATAGACACCGCCCTGGGCGAGATTGGTCAGGCGGAAATCCGACCCGACCACGATCTGCCGGCCATCCGAATCGCGGTTTACAGCGACAATCGGGGGCTGCTGGTCGTATTTGCGCTGGTCGAGCTGCCCCTCGATATAGATGTTCGTGTCCGGCGAGACATCGTAACCGACACGCGCGCGCTCGTAGTATTCCTGACGGTCACGGAAATCCTGATCGATGGGGACGCCGCCGACCGACGTAAGATCGTCATAATCGTATTCGCGGTATTCACCGCCGATGCCCACCGAGACCCGGTTGAATTTCTGCCGCAAGTCCGCCGCAGCCGTGAACAGGCTGTACTCGACAGGCTCGGAAGCGGCCGCGGGGGAGTTCGGATCGCCGCGATCTTCGTGAAGCTCGGCATAACCAAGAGAACCCGACAGCGCCGTACTGGAGGTGATGTCGATCTGCCCGCCAGCACCGACGTCCCAGTCGAACCGGTTTTCGTCGCTGTTGTCGGCGTAGATATCCTGGGAGACACCGCCGCGCAGGCTGAGCGCGTGACGGCTCCAGGTTGAGTTCACGTTCACCCGCGCAGCGAGAGTGGTGATGAAATCATCAGTCTCGTTGTTCGGGGTCGCGTAGATGTTGTCGTTGTAAGCGCCGGTGATCGACGCGCTCGGATAAACCATGAAGCCGCCGGCGCGAATGCCCGCTGCGTCGTAGCCAGGCCGTGCCCGCTCCATGACACTTTGACCGCGCACATCACGCAAATCCGTGTCGGCCTCCTGTGCCATCGCACCGAGTGCCGAAGCCAATAAAATTCCCACCGTCAAGGATGCAACGCGTGTTCCGCCACGTGTCATGGATATTCTCCCGCTAAAGCTAGTCACTATCCCGCACCCCCGTCCCGCCCACCGTTCATAACGCTGGCGAGCGGCAGCACCGAAAAACCTCTATTTAATTGGCGCTGGCCGGCGCCTCGGACGTCGAGTCTTCGCCCTCAAGGACGCCTTCACCTGTATCGCCGCTGCCCTGCAGGATGGCAGCCGTTCTGAGCTCCTGCCCCTCGGCGACGGCTGCGATCAGCGTCGCATCGCCCGAGGCTTCCACCATCGCGAGCAGCGTGGCCGCGAGATCGGGATTGGTCAGCGCGATGACGGCGATCGCCGCACCGAGGCCGCGACCTACGGCAAGCTTGATCCCGCCATTCTCGGTCAGCAACCGCCGAACCTCGGGATTCATGGGATTCGTCAGCGCGTTGATGACGGCCTGCGTGGCGAGTTCGGGATTGGCGGAGCCGGTGATATAGGCTTCGATTCCGGCCTCGAGCGCGGCTTCGTCTTCGCCGTATTGAAGGATCAGCGCTTCGACCTCAGCCTGCAGGTCAGCCACCGATGCCGTACCCTGCGCTGCAGCTGGTGCAACGGCGAGAGTGACCGGCGCAAGCGCAAGCCCCACCGCGAACAACGCCGCCGCAAAAAGATTCTTAAGCATGGCTACTCCCCTGTCAGACCCTGCACGACCCGCCCGGCATACCGGGCCACCCGCAGTCCGCAAAACTAAAGTTGAAGCGGCAAAAGACGAAACAAGTCCTCAGCCACTTTTTACTAACAAAACATTACCACAAGCATGACGCGAGTCCGATATGCGAAGCCGGAACAGAAAGAAAACCAGTCGCTTTTGACCTAAGTTTTCATTGGCCGTTGCGAAAATGCCTCTCTTTGGAATCCGGATTCTTCCTATGTGTGACCTGCATTAACGGAAACGTCTCAAGTCGACACACGTTCCTCATCACAAAAAATTCA
The DNA here is from genome assembly GCF_030694575.1 of Parvibaculum sp. Taxonomy (GTDB): domain Bacteria; phylum Pseudomonadota; class Alphaproteobacteria; order Parvibaculales; family Parvibaculaceae; genus Parvibaculum. Next base: position 50,111 of record NZ_JAUYUS010000013.1, on the reverse strand, counting down.
CGGTCAGAAGAAACGTTCGGGCACCCGCACCACATCGCCCGGCAGCACCTTGACTGCCTGACTGGCCGGGTATTCGACCTCGTTCCCTTTGCCCCGCGTAATGTAAAGGCGGTCCTGATTGGCCCGGTATGTATAGCCGCCAGCCACCGCGATGGCGTTCAGCGCCGTCATGCCGCTTCGATAGGGATACTGACCGGGGTTTCCGACTTCACCATAGATATAGAAGGGCCTGTAATTCAGGACCTCGACACTTACCTTGGGACTTGTCAGGTAGCCTTCCTGCAACTTGGCCTCGACTGCGCTTTCGAAGTCGCTGAGCGTCAGGCCTTCGGCATGAACCTGGCCTATCAGCGGCAGGGCGACCTTGCCGGACCCGCTGACATCGAACTCGCCGGAAAGATCGCCTTCCCCGAATACGATCACACGAAGCCTGTCGCCGGAACCGAGCCGGTAATCGATGTCGGCATCGGGCGGAAGCGGCATGCTCTCGGAAGAAGACTGCTGGACAGGAGAAGGAGCGTTCGTCCGGGGACCATCGCAGGCGGCAAGCGAGCCGAAAAGGAGAACGGCAGCGAGCGCGGCGCCGAGACGGCGCATCGCGCTCCCGGGTTTGTCGAGACGGAAAAAGCTTGCGGCCGACTGCATCATGATTAGCCCCTTGGACGATCGCAACATGGTCCCGCATCGCGGCGAAGCCGGTTGCCCTTACACAAAACGAATACCGGCTCCACCCGCTGCAAAAAATGCCGGAGCGCAGTCTTTGACCATATCCGCTATTTCCGTTCAAGAATGAGTGCAAATAAAGGCAAATGATCGCAGGCTTCGCTGCAGTCTAACTCGCCCTGGCAAGGGGCACGCTGCCGCCGCCCGTCTGTACCAAGCGTCGCGCAGAGCCCTCGAGCACAAGCGCGGTTAACACCCCAGTCATATAGGCCCCAGTATCTACACCGATCCGATTAGAACGAAAGACAACCTCTTCTTTGGGGGTATGACCATGCACAACGACTTTGCCGAAGGAGCTACCCGATTCAAGAAAGTCGTCGCGAATCCAGAGCAGGTCTTCCTCGATCTGACGGTGCAGTGCAATTCCCGGCCGGACGCCCGCATGGGTGAAAAAATAGTCTCCGAACTCCACCGAGAGCGGCAGCATTTCCAGGAAGCGCCGATGGCTCTTCGGCAGAACCTCATTGAAACGCTCGCGCGCTCGTTCGAAGTCCTTCGGATCGTCGGAGAGAGTCAGCTCTTTGATGCCATAGGAATGGAGCGTCTCGAGACCGCCGTAATATTTCCACGTCCGGCCAAAAGCGGCGTCCCCCAGAAACTGCAGCAGCGCCTGTTCGTGATTACCCTTCAGAAAAACCCGCTCGAAACCGGGGATGAGATCGCCGGTCAGCCGGTCGAGCACCTCACAGGACTGGAGTCCGCGGTCTACATAATCGCCCAGGAAAATCAGTATGTTGCGCTTCGCAGCGCAGCCCTTCGCATCGGCCGCGATCAAATCGAGAAGCTGAGCCAGCAGGTCGTCCCGGCCGTGGATATCGCCGATCGCGTAAAGACGCGTGTCTTCCGGCGCATGCGCAGGAACACTTCCGGCGCCAAGAGCGCCCCGCAACCGGCTGACCAATCCGCCAAACACAAGCATCCTCTTCCGGTCCCGTTGCCGGTCCGTCTGTTTCCCCCTTGCGGGAGACAGTAGAGATTTCACCGCTACAAACAAGAATATGCACCGCCGTTATGGATTTTGAGATACCCAACTGCGGCAGTTAAGTCACGCCTGCTGCCATCATCCCGTCCCCGTGATATATAAAGTGGCAACGCAACCGATATATAAAGACGGCATGCAGCGCGATTTCGCGACGCCGCGCATGGGAGATGTACTTGCCCCGCATTGAAAACGACGGATCCGACCGGGTCGTGGCCACCGAGGCCGGCACCTCGCATCTCGCCTCCGCCAGGCGGACGCTCTTGCTTGAAATCGAAGGACTGAAGCAGCTCGCCGCGTCGCTGGACGGTCCCTTTACCAGGGCCGTGGACGAACTCGGCCGCAGCGCCGGCCGGGTGATCGTGACCGGCATGGGCAAGTCCGGCCATATCGCGCGCAAGATCGCCGCGACGATGGCCTCGACCGGAACGCCTGCCCAATATGTTCACCCCGGCGAAGCAAGCCATGGCGACCTCGGCATGATCGCCAACGGCGACGTCATTCTGGCGCTGTCCTGGTCGGGCGAGACCGCCGAACTCTCCAGCATCATTTCGCACGCAAAACGGTTTGCCATTCCACTAATCGGCATGACCTCGGAGGCGAAAAGTGCACTCGGGACAGCAGCCGACGTCGCCCTCATTCTCCCGCGTGCCGAGGAAGCGTGCCCCAACAAGCTCGCGCCGACCACCTCGACCACCATGCAGCTCGCGCTGGGCGACGCCCTCGCGATCGCCCTTCTGGAGAAAAAAGGCTTTTCAGCCAAGGACTTCAGCATCTTCCATCCCGGCGGCAAGCTTGGGGCCATGCTGCGCCACGTTTCGGAAGTCATGCATACCGGCGACGAATTGCCCCTGACCGCGCCCGAAAGCCGGATGTCCGAGGTGCTGCTCGTCATGTCGCAAAAGAGCCTCGGCTGCGCGGGCATCGTGGACAAGGACGGCAAACTCATAGGCGTCATTACCGATGGCGACATCCGCCGCAATTCGGGCAGCAACCTGCTCGACCGGACGGCGAGCGACATCATGAATCGCTCGCCCAAGACCGTCGCCCCGGACATGCTTGCCTCGGAGGCGGTGAAAATCCTCAATGAGAAGAAGATCACGAGCCTTTTCGTCGTCGAGAGCGAGAGACCTTTGGGCCTTGTTCATATTCATGATTTCCTCAAGGCCGGCGTCGTTTAGAGGGGACCACCTGCCTCCGGCCCGGAAATATTTGACCGGACACACCCCTGCCGCCCCGTTTCCGCCGGAAAGTGCTGCTAGTTTTCGCGAACCTGCGGCGGAGCGAATAGGCCTTTATGGCCGGCAAGGCGGAACGGGCAGCCGTGACTTACAGTAGGGAAATCGAACGTCTGACTGCGAGTGTCCGGTTCGGGCTGGGCACGAATGCAGCCGACCGGGAAGCAATGGGCGCCGACCCTCGCGGCTGGCTGGCTGACCAGATCGAGACTTCGATTCCTGTCCCCTCGTCGGCGGTGCCGCCGAGCGCCGGCCAGGAGGCCGAAACTTACTACCGTCTCCGGGAGTACGAGCGCTCGGTTTCTGACGGGCCTGACGCCGAAAATGCGCGCCTTTCCTCCCAGCAGTCTCTGCTCCGGTTGCGTGACATCCTTTCCGAAGCGACGCTCGACACCCTGTCGACGGCAGTCGAAACTCAGCATCCGTTCCGCGAAAGGCTTATCCGGTTCTGGAGCAATCATTTCTCGGTCCAGCCCAAGAACTGGCTTGCGAAAATCGCACTCCCCTACTTCGCAGGAACGGCAATATCTCCATTCGTTGCCGCCCCCTTCGAGGAGATGCTCCTCTCGGTATGCCGCCACCCGGCGATGCAGATCTATCTCGACAGCGGTCGCTCGACCGGCCCGAACTCCAAGGTTGGCCTCAAGAGAGGGCTGGGCCTCAACGAGAACCTGGCGCGTGAGATCCTGGAACTCCATACATTAGGTGTGGGCGGCGGCTATTCACAGGAGGATGTAATAGAACTCGCCGCGGCACTGACCGGATGGACCAGCGGCAAGCCCAAGGATGAGGAAACGGCATGGCGTTTCATCTTTCAGCCTGCCCGGCACGAACCCGGCGGCGCAACCCTGCTCAGCAAGACCTATCCCGACAAGGGCGAAGCCACCGCCGAACACATTCTGCGCGACCTTGCGCGCCATCCCTCGACCGCCCGCCACATTGCAACAAAACTCGCCCGGCATTTTATCGATGACGACCCGCCGGAGTCTGCGGTCGACAAGCTGGAGCGCCGCTGGCTTGAAACGCAAGGCGATCTCGGCGAGGTCTCGCGCACCCTTGTCACGCTCGACGAGGCCCGCGCTTCGCTCTTTTCCAAGCTGAAACAGCCGGGCGATCTGGTGGTGTCTTCCCTCCGCGCACTCGATATGGAAATGACGCCTCAGCTCGCGAAGCTCGCGGCCCGGCATCAGGCGGCAATGGGCCAGCCCCTTCTTCGCCCGCCCGGACCGCAAGGCTGGTACGACACCGCCCAGGACTGGAGCGATCCCGGTTCGCTCTCAAGGAGAGTGGATTGGGGCGTAGCGCTCGCCGCGCAGACCAGCGACAGCACCAATGCACGCGCGGCCATGGAGCGAAATTTCGGCTCACTCGTGGACCGCGACAACCGCCTTGCTATCGAACGCGCATCGACCAGACAGGAGGCCGCCGCGATACTCATTGCCTCGCCTCTCTTCCAGCGGAGATAAAAGCATGGCGAAAGCACAGATCGGACGGCGGCAATTTCTGGCCCTTTCGTGCGGCACTGCCCTTGCCTCCCTCGCGGAAACGAAATTCGCCTTCGCCGCGGAAGCGCCGGAGGGACCCGCCCTCGTCATCGTCAATCTCAGGGGCGGCATGGACGGGCTTGCCACCGTCGTGCCCTATGGCGATCCGAACTACGCGGGAACGAGGCGCGGACTGGCGCTTGCCGCACCTGGACAAGACAAGGGCATTACCGACCTCGATGGCTTTTTCGGTCTGCATCCGGCGCTGGGTTTCTGCGGCCAATGTCATGCGAAGGGCGAAATGCTTGCCGTGATCGGCGCGGCCTCACCCTACCGGGAGCGATCGCATTTCGACGCCCAGGACGTACTTGCAAACGGAACCGCGGAACCGAAGGGCCGGAGCGGCTGGCTGAACAGGGCTCTGCCCTTCACCAATCCAGGGAACGGAGCGCTGGCGGTCGGATCGCTTGTGCCTCTTCTCCTTCGCGGCAAGGCACCGGTTTCCTCATGGATTCCGCCGGTCACGGAGGAACCGGACGAGAATTTCCTCGCCTTGATGGACCGGCTTTATGCAACGGACCCTCTGCTTGGCAAAGTCTGGCAGCAAAGCCGCGACAGGAATTTCCGGCAAACCGCTTCCGGTGGCCGGAACGAGAATTCGTTCGAGCAGGCTTGCGGAATTGCAGCGGAGATGATGAGCGGCGAAGCCGGGCCACGGGTCGTGTCGCTTGAACTGTCCGGCTGGGATACGCATGCAGGCCAGGGCGCCGAAAACGGGCGGCTTGCCAGGCAGTTTACCGTTCTGGATAGCGGGCTTGAGCGCTTGGCTGTTGGAATTGGCGAGGAGCGCTGGCGCCGGACGGCCGTGCTTGTGGTGAGCGAATTCGGCCGGACCGTCCGGATGAACGGCACGGGCGGCACGGATCACGGCACGGGCGGCACGGCATTGCTGCTCGGCGGCGCCGTGCAGGGCGGACGCGTGGTGAACGATTGGCGCGGGCTCGACGACAAGAACCTCTATGAAAACAGGGACTTGTATCCCTCGATCGACCTTCGCTCGGTGTTCAAGGCGGTGCTGCACGACCATATGAAGGTGAACCGGAAGGCGCTCGAACGCGACGTCTTTCCCGATAGCCAACCCGCAAAGCCCCTGCCCGATCTCATCCGCGCGTGAAATTCGGCACCGGCTGTCATCGAACTGTCACCGAACTGTCATAAAGCCGGGCGCCTTGCCCGGCTTTTGCCCGTCGAGCGACCGGGCGTCCCTGCGCGGAATTGCCGCCAGGAACACGAAACACGGACCCCGGCATGCATATAGACTGCCCGGAGCCCACAAGGAGCGAGACCTCAGCATGTTCGGTGCCCAGATCCGACTTTTCCGCCTGATGGGATTCGACGTGAATCTCGACGTGAGCTGGATATTCATCGCCCTCCTGATCTCATGGACACTGGCGACTGGATATTTTCCCGCCTACTCGCCGGGCCTGACGCCTCTCGCCTACTGGTCGATGGGCATTGTCGGTGCGGCCGGGCTCTTCCTTTCCATCGTCCTGCACGAGTTGGCCCATTCGGTGGTGGCGCGGCGCTACGACATTCCGATCAGCGGCATCACGCTCTTCATCTTCGGTGGTGTCGCGCATATGGAGAAGGAACCGCCGACGCCGCGCTCGGAACTGCTGATGGCGATTGCGGGCCCGATCGCGAGCCTTGGGCTCGCGGTCTTCTTCTATGTGGTGGCGAGCGCGCTGGCCGCGACCGAGGCAGGCGCGACGGCGGCGGCGGTCGCGGGCTATCTCGCGCTCATCAACCTGATCGTCGCGATCTTCAACATGGTTCCCGCCTTTCCTCTCGATGGCGGCCGCGTCTACCGCGCCTGGCTCTGGGGCCGCTCCGGCGACATCGTCGCGGCGACGCAACGCGCCTCGAAGGTCGGACAGGGTTTCGGCCTCGTCCTCATCGCGCTCGGCGTCATGAACCTTTTTTCGGGCAACCTCGTCGCCGGCATCTGGTGGGGCCTGATCGGCCTCTTCCTCTATTCGGCCTCGCGCGGTTCTTATGCGCAATTGCAGATGCAGCAGCTCCTGCAATCGGAGCCCGTGTCGCGGGTGATGACGCGCGACCCGCTGACGGTTCCCGCCGACATCTCGCTGCGGCGGCTGGTGGACGAGCATATCTACGGCTCGTTTCACGAAACCTTTCCGGTGATGGAGAACGGCACTCTCGTCGGCTGCATCGGGGTGGCTGATCTCCGCGCCATCGACCGCGCGGAATGGGAACGGCGCTCGGTGCGCGATACCATGCACCCCCTCTCCCGCCTGAACGCCATCGCACCCGGCGCCACCGCCGAGGAAGCATTGCGCCTCATGCGCGAGGGCGGAAATTCGCGCCTGATGGTGGTGAGCGGCGGCCGGCTCAACGGTATCGTGGCGCTGCGCGACATCATGCGGCTGGTCCGGCTCCGGGAAGAGCTCGGCGAGAGCGCTGGCCCGGCACCCCGCAGCAGCCTATAAACAGAGAAACCGGAACAGCGAACCGGAACTGCGAGGAAGTCCCCTTGGGTGCACACGATATTTTTCACGCCGCTTTCGACGAGCACATGAAAGTGGCGCAGGAGACGGCGAAGAAGCTCGAACAGGACTTCGCCGGTCTGGTCGCGGCCTGCTCCGAAGCGGTGGCGGGCGGCGGCAAGCTGCTCTTCTTCGGCAATGGCGGCAGCGCGGCGGACGCGCAGCACATCGCCGCCGAACTTTCCGTGCGCTTCATCAAGGACCGGCCGGCCATCGCCGCCATCGCGCTCACGACCGATACGTCGGTGCTGACGGCGGCGGCGAACGACATGGGCTATGAGCACGTCTTCGAACGCCAGGTCGAGGCGCTGGGACGGCGCGGCGATCTCGCCATCGGCATCTCGACATCCGGCAAGAGCCGCAACGTCGTTCTCGCGCTCGAAGCGGCGCGGCGCCAGGGGCTCGTGACCGCCGCCTTCGCGGGGGCGGATGCAAACCTCATGGAAGGTCTTGCCGATCACATTCTCTGCGTGCCGTCGAAGACGACCGCCCGCATCCAGGAGATGCACATCGTGCTCGGCCACATGCTCTGCGGCGCGCTGGAGCAGCAGCTCGGCTATGTCTGAACGCCGGCGGCAAGCATGGCGCCGATGCTCGGCATGAAGAGCACGAAATTATAGGCCGCATGCATCGCGATGGCGGGGCGAAGCGAACCGCTCCACCGCGTCAGCCAGGCCAGCACCATTCCCAGAACGAAGATGACGCCGCTGAGCACCCATCCGGCGACATCCGGCATGGTGAAAAGATGCCCGTGCATCAGCGAGAAGAAAACGGCCGTGAACGCCGCCGCGCCGGCAAAGGGAAGCCGGGCGCCAAGCACCCTGAGCACGATGCCCCGGAAATAAAGCTCTTCCACCAGCGGCGCGAGCAGCACGGCGATGACGAGCAGCAGGGCCGCCTCGCCGACCGTTTCAGGCATCAGCAGATCGCTCTGCTCGATCATCTGGCGCTGCGTCTCCTCCGGCAGCACCGAAAGCAGAAGCATGGCGAGAACGGCAAGCACGACACCCATGACGAGAGCCGCGAAGACGACGCGGCCGCGAACCGGCTGAAAATGCGTCTCTCTCAATCCGTATCCGCGCAACGCCAGCAGGGCCGCTATCGCAGCGGCGAGGGCGAAATAGAGAACGATCTGGCTTCCGTAGACGACATAGGTCGCATCCCTCACGCGGTCGAATGCCGCGCGAAGTTCCGGGAAAGAAAGACCGTGCAGGAGGGCATAAACAAGTGCGACAGCGGCGCCGAGCAGCAACGTGGCCGCGACGGCCAGCAGCGGCACGGCGGCGATGTCCCACCAGCGATGCGCGGGACGAAAGGTCACGAGCGGCGTCGCGTCAGCGGCTTCGTCCGGTTCGGCGGACGGCGCCGGCTTCTCTCCCCAACCCGGCATATGTTTTCCCTCAACCCTTCAGGCGCGCAAGCGTGTTGGTGGTGCTGAAGCCGGGCACGACATCGACGATCTCCACCCGGCCGCCATTGGCGAGCACGAAATCCGCGCCGACGATCCTGTCGATCGTGTAGTCGCCGCCCTTCACCAGAAGATCGGGTCTGAGCGCCCGGATGAGCGCGTACGGCGTATCCTCCTCGAAGATCACAACGAGATCGACGGAGGTAAGCGCCGCAAGCACTGTCGCGCGCGCGATGTCGGGCTGCACGGGGCGGCCCTCGCCCTTGAGCCGCGTGACGGAGGCATCGCTGTTGAGACCGACCACCAGACGGTCGCACAGCGCCCGCGACCGTTCGAGCAGCGTGACATGGCCGGGATGCAGCAGGTCGAAGCAGCCATTGGTGAAGCCGACCCTGAGCCCGCGCGCGCGCCAGCCCGCGACGATATCCTGCGCGCTCTTGAGGCCCGCCACCTTTGCTTCGAGTGCCGAGAATTCGCGCTCGCGCAATTTGGCCGCCAGTTCGTCGCGATGAACCACGGCGGTGCCGACCTTGCCGACGACGATGCCGGCCGCCGAGTTCGCAAGGCTCGCCGCCTCCGCGAGCGGCAGTCCCACGGCAAGCGCGGCGGCGAGCGTCGAGACGACCGTATCGCCCGCGCCCGACACATCGAACACCTCGCGCGCCTCCGCCTTCAGATGCGTGACCTCGCCCGACGCGGCGACGACGCTCATGCCCGCCTGCGCCCGCGTGACGACGACGGCGCCGATGCCATGCGCGGCCATCAGCCCCCGCGCGGCGACGACGATCTCCTCATCCGTATCGACCGCGGCACCGCTCGCCTCGCCGAGTTCCTTGCGGTTCGGCGTGACGACGCTCGCGCCCGCGTAAAGGGAATAGTCGCGCCCCTTCGGATCGACGATCACGGGGATACCGGCCGCCCTTGCGGCGGCGATGGCGCCGCGCGCGAAGCCGGGCGTCAGCACGCCCTTGCCGTAGTCGGAAAGGATCAGCACCTGCCGGCCCTTCAGGGCGGCGGTGAGGGCGGCGAGCAACGCTTCCGCCGAAGCCTTGTCGAGCGGCTGCGTCGTCTCCCGGTCGGCGCGGAGGATCTGCTGGCTCATGGCGACGAAGCGCGTCTTGACCGTGGTGGCGCGGCCGGGAACGACGGTGAGCATGGCCTCGATGCCCGCTTCCGCGCCGAGCGCCGCCTTCAGTTCCGTCCCCGCCTCGTCGCCACCGACGGCAGACAGGAAGGCGACATCCGCCCCGAGGGCGGCGAGGTTGCGCGCCACATTGCCCGCGCCGCCCGGCATGACCCGCTCGTCATCGACCCGGAGGACGGGAATCGGCGCCTCGGGCGAAATGCGCTCGACATGGCCGTAGACGAAGCGGTCGAGCATGACGTCGCCCGCAAGCGCCACCCGCGCACGGCCCAGCCCTTCCACAAGCGATTGAATATCCGGGGCTTTTTCGGTCATAAAACGGTCTCTGATGATCTCGCGGGCGCAATCATGGCGAAGCGGCGCTCAAGATAGCGTAAAAACGTCGACATGTTCCGCCCCCTTCGAGACCCTGCCTCATGCCCGTTCCCGACGAAATCTGGCTTTCGACCGCGACGCCGCCCCGCAGGCAAGGCCGGGCGGGCCTCTTTCTCGACCGGGACGGCGTTCTGGTCAAGGAGGTCAACTACCTGAAAAACAAGGAAGATGTGGCGCTGGAAGCGGGCGCGGCAGAGCTTGTCGCCTGGGGCCGGCACAAGGACCTCGGCACCGTCTGCGTCACCAACCAGTCCGGCATCGCCCGGGGCCTCATTTCATGGCCGGCCTTCCTCGATGTCGAGGCCGAGATCACCCGCCAGCTCGCGGCGCAGGGAGTCGCGCTCGACCTCACCATCGCCTGCCCCTTCCACCCCGATTTCACGCCGGGCTATGGCAACGGCCATGCTGGCTGGCGCAAGCCCGGCTGCCGCATGATCGAACATGCCGGCGCGCTGATGGGCCTCGACCTGAAAAGAAGCTGGCTCGTCGGCGACAGGACGGGCGACATCGCCGCCGCCAGAGGCGCGGGCCTCAAAGGCGCCGTCCTTGTGCTGACGGGTTATGGCATGGCGGAGCGCGACGCGGCGCTGGCGCTTGCGGCGCCCGGCTTCGAGGTCACCGCCGTCGCCGATCTTTTCGAGGCACGCCTGTTTCTCGAGCGGGCGTTCTAGCCCGCCTTCTCCATCTTCCGCGCCATATAGGCGCGCCAGCCGCCGAGCGCGGTGATTTCTTCCGCGCCCTCGAGCCCGCTTTCCTCGCAGAGAAAACCTTTCACCTTGCGCCCGCTGGCAAGGTCGAGCGTACCGATGCACAGGGGCTGCGGCACGCCGGCGATGAAACTTCCGAAGGCCGCGCGCGGCAGCCGCCAGACTTCAAGCTCGATCGAGGCGCCGCCGGACGCGACGCGCACGAGGCCCGGCCGGAACGGCGGCCCGTCCGCCAGCGCATAGAAACGGTAACCCGGCATGGTGCGCGTCCGCTCGACGAACATGGCCCCGCGCGAGGTCAGTTCATGATTGAGCGGCAGGCCGAACATATGCGCGCCGACCACCGCGAGTTCGATGAAGCCTTCATCCTCGAAACGCTGCCCCGGCGCGCCGGGCGCGAGCCCCTGCGCCGCCGCGAAGGCGGATGCGAGCGCGACGAGCTTCGTCTCGGAAAAGGCGGGCGCGGCAAGCGTGATGCCGAACGGCAATCCCTTGATACCGATGCCCGCCGGAATGGCGATGCCCGCCATGTCGAGCAAGTTCATGAAATTCGTATAGGTGCCGAGACGGCTGTTGAGCTTCAAAGGCTCCGCCGCAACCTGTTCCACCGTGTAGGTCGTGGGCGCGGTCGGCACCACCAGAACATCGATATCGGCGAACAGCGCCGCCGCCCGGCGCTTCAGCGCTTCGAGCTTGTACATCGCCTCGAAGACCTCGACCGCGCTTCTGGACTTTCCGCCGAGAACGATGCCCCTGACCGTCGGATCGGTATCCTTCTCATGCGCCTCGATGAAGGCGCCGACCGCCGCCGTCCGCTCCGCCACCCAGGGGCCCTCGTAGAGCAGCGCCGCCGCCTCCGCGAACATCGAGAAATCGATCCGGCGCGCCCGCCCGCCCAGTTCTTCCAGCCGCTCCGCCGCCTCGCCGAACAACCGCGCCGCCTCGTCGTCGCCGAAGAATTGCAGGTCGGACGCGCGCGGCACCGCGAAAGTGAAGCCAGTGCCCGGCAGCGGCGGCACTTCCGGCATCCGGGCGCGGGCATAAATGTCCAGCGGGTCGAAGATTGCCGCTTCCTCGAACACCGCCTGCGCATCCTCCGCCGTCAGCGCGAAGATCGAGACGCAATCGAGCGACCGGCAGGCAGGCACGACGCCGCGCGTGGAAAGCATGCCGCGCGTCGGCTTCAACCCGACGATGTTGTTGAAGGCGGCGGGCACGCGGCCCGATCCCGCCGTGTCGGTGCCGAGCGCGAAGCCGACAAGCCCCGCGGCCACGGCGACGGCGGAACCGGAGGAAGAGCCGCCGGAAATATAATCGGCATTGAAGACGGAGCGCGGGCTCCCATGCGGCGAGCGCGTGCCGACAAGCCCGGTCGCGAACTGGTCGAGGTTGGTCTTGCCGATGGGGACGGCGCCCGCCGCGATCAGCCGCGCGACGACGGGCGCGCTCTCCTTCGGCTCATAGGCGAAGGCGGGACAGCCCGCCGTGGTCGGCAATCCGGCAAGGTCGATATTGTCCTTCACCGCAAAGGGAATGCCGAACAGCGGCATGCGCGCCCGCTGCTCGCGCGGCAAGGCATCGAGCGATTTTGCCCGCGCGATCGCATCCTCATGCGGCACGCGCGAAATCCAGACGGCGGGATCGCCACAGGCATCGGCGCGCGAAAGCGCCTCCGCCGCAACGTCTTCCGCACGGACACCGGCCGCGAAGGCCGCCCGCAGCGAGGCGAAAGAAAAAGAAAAACCCTTCACGACACAGCCTCCAGCCTCGGTTGCACCTCGTCGAGCGGCACCAGCGTCACAAGCGCCTGCCCCGCCTGAACCATCTTGCCCGGCGCGCAATGCACTTCATGCACCCGCGCCGCGAAGGGCGCGCGCACTTCGATTTCCATCTTCATCGACTCCATGATCACCAGCGTATCGTCGGCGGCAACCTCGTCGCCCGGCACGACGCCGATCGACCAGACATTGCCGGGAACGCCCGCTTCCACAAGCTGCCCGCCTTCCGGCAATTCGGAAATTTCCTCGATTGTCTCTGCCTCGGGCTCCATCGACGCCATCGCGAGGCCCTGCTCTTCCCAGCGGCGGCGCTCCTCCTCGAAGGCATGGCGCTGCGACACGCGGAAATCGGCGATGGCGGCGGCGTTCTCGTCGAGATAGGAGAAATAATCGCTGAGGCGGAAGCTCCCCTCCTCGATGCGCACTTCATACTCGCCGTGCAGAAACGCCTCCCGCGCATCGAGAAGCTCCTCCGCCGAGACCGGGAAGAAGCGCAAGCGGTCGAAGAAACGCAAGAGCCACGGCTTTCCGAAATTTTCCGTCCGGCGCCAGCTGTTCCACATCTGCACCGTGCGGCCGACAAGCTGGTAGCCGCCCGGCCCCTCCATGCCATAGACGCAGAGATAGGCGCCGCCGATGCCGACCGCGTTTTCCGGCGTCCATGTCCGCGCGGGATTGTATTTCGTCGTGACGAGCCGATGACGCGGATCGAGCGGCGTCGCGACCGGCGCGCCGAGATAGACATCGCCGAGACCCAGCACCATGTAGTCCGCGTCATAGACGATGCGGCGCACATCCTCGATATGGGAGAGGCCGTTGATCCGGCGGATGAATTCGATATTGCTCGGCACCCAGGGCGCATCGGGCCGGACCAGCGTGCCGTATTTGCGCACCGCCTCCCGCGCCGCCTCGTCGTCCCACGACAAGGGCAGATGCACGATGCGGCTCGGCACTTCGATGTCGGCGCTCGCGGGAAGCGCGCGCTCCATCTCCTCAAGCAGGGCGAGAAGTTTCCGTGCAGGAAGAATATCGGGATCGAAATGGATCTGCAGCGAGCGGATGCCCGGCGTCATTTCGAGGATGCCGGCAAGCGCGCGTGCCTCCAGCGCCGTCATCATCGCGTGGGCGCGGAAGCGCAATGCGAAGTCGAGAACGATGGGCCCGTATTCGATCAACAGATAATCGTCGCCCGCGCGGCGATAGGTGACTTCCGTTTCGAGGTCGGTGAGCCGCGCGAGGATCGCATCTTCATGCGGGGCGGCTGCGATGACGGGCGCGGCGGGGCGCAGAAGCGTCTCGATCCGGCCTTCCTCGGCCCGGCGCAGTTCCGCCGCCTCGTCCTCGCCGATCCTCCGGAAGCGCACCTTGTCGCCCGGCCTCAACTGCCCGAGCTTCCAGAGCTCCGCCTTGGCGAGCGTCGCCGGGCAGACGAAGCCGCCAAGGCTCGGCCCGTCCGGCCCGAGAATGATCGGCATGTCGCCGGTAAAGTCGATCGTGCCGACGGCATAGGCGTTGTCGTGAATGTTCGACGGGTGAAGCCCCGCCTCGCCGCCATCCTTGCGCGCCCAGCCGGGCTTCGGTCCCATCAGCCGCACGCCCGTGCGCGCTGAATTGTAGTGAACCTCGTAGGCCGTGCCGAACAGCGCCTCTATGTCCTCGTCGAGGAAGAAGTCCGGCGCGCCATGCGGCCCGTATAGCGCCGCGATTTCCCATTCGCGCGTCAGCGCGGGCCGCGCGGAGAGAGGCAGCGGCCCCGAAGCCGCGGGCGCAACTGCGCCCTCCCGATTGACGCGCAGCACATCGCCCGTCTTCAGCGCGCCCGGTGCATGGCCGCCGAACCGCCCCAGCGTGAAGGCGGAGCGCGAGCCGAGATAGACCGGCGCGTCGAAACCGTGGCGCACGGCGAGATAGGCGCGCTGCCCCGCACCCTCGACCGCGCCGAGCGCCAGCACCTGCCCGCGCTTCACATCGACCGCCTGCCAGAACGGCACGGCCGCGCCGTCGAGCGTCGCCTTCATTTCCGCGCCGCCAAGCGCGATGGTCGCGTCGCCGCGAAAACGCAGCGTCGGCCCGTTCAGCGTCATTTCCAGCGTTGCCGCATCCTGGGGATTGCCGACGAGGCGGTTCGCCAGCCGGTGCGACAGCGGGTCCATCGGCCCGGACGGCGGCACACCGACATTCCACAGCCCCACGCGGCCCGGATAATCCTGCAGGCTCGACTGTGCGCCGGGCGCGAGAACGTCGATGCCGGCGCTTTCATAATCGTACCCGGCGAGCGTCGAAGTGAGCATGCGGCCGTCGAGAAATTCCGGTGCCCGCGCGAGAACCCGCAAATAGTCGAGATTGGTCTCGATGCCGTAGACGCGGGACGCATCGAGCACGCCGGCAAGCTTCGCAACGGCCTCCGCGCGCGTTCCGCCTTTCACGATGATCTTGGCGAGCATCGGATCGTAGAACGGCGTCACCTCCGTTCCCGTGGCGATCCATCCGTCGATGCGCGCATCAGCGGGAAAGGAAACCTCGGTGAGAAGACCGGACGACGGCTGGAAATTGCGGCCGGGATCTTCCGCATAAAGCCGGACCTCGATGGCATGTCCCGCGGGCTCGCGCTGATACGCCGCGAGATCGCCGATGTCTCCGGCCGCCTGACGCACCATCATTTCGACAAGATCGAGCCCCGTCACCTCTTCCGTCACGGGATGTTCGACCTGCAGCCGCGTATTCACTTCGAGGAAATAGAATTTCTTTTCCGTCTCGTCATAGATGAACTCGACCGTTCCGGCCGACGCATAGGAAACGCTTTCGCCAAGCCGCACCGCCGCTTCGTGCAGCGCCGCGCGGTTCTCCGCCGTGAGGTTCGGCGCCGGCGTCTCCTCGATGACCTTCTGGTTGCGGCGCTGCGCCGAGCAATCGCGTTCGCCGAGCGCGATGACATTTCCCGCGCCATCGCCGAAAATCTGCACCTCGATGTGCCGCGCGGCGGCGACATATTTCTCGATGAAGAGGCCGCTGTCCTTGAAATTCGCCAGCGCGAGACGCCGCACCGTGTCGTAGAGGCGCGGCATGTCCGCCGCCGAATGGCAAAGCTGCAAACCGATGCCGCCGCCCCCAGCCGTGCTTTTCAGCATCACCGGATAACCGATCTCGTTCGCCTGCGTCAGCGCATCGTCGAGATCGACGATGAGGCCCGATCCCGGCAGCAGCGGCACGCCGCTCTTCTCCGCCAGTTCGCGCGCCGTATGCTTCAGCGCGAAGGCGCGCATATGTTCCGGCCGGGGCCCGATAAAGGCGACGCCCTCGCGCGCCAGCGCGCTCGCGAATTCCGGGTTCTCGCTCAGAAACCCGTAACCCGGATGCACGGCCTCGGCGCCCGTGGCGCGCACGGCATCGAGAATGGCATCGACATCGAGATAGCTTTCCGCGACCGGCGCCGGGCCGACGCATACCGCCTCGTCGGCGAGGCGCACATGCGGCGCAAAACGATCGGCTTCGGAATAGATCGCGACCGGCGAAATACCCATGCGCCGCAGCGTCTCGATGACGCGAACTGCAATCTCGCCGCGATTGGCGATCAGAACCCTGGCGAACATCTGGCCTCCGAATGGGGTGCCAGCCCGCCGGCCCCGCATCCCCGCCAAGGCAGATGCGAAACGGCGGGCGGACGGGACGTCATGCGTCCCAGATCAATGTGCGGATCGGTGTGGGATTGAAGCCGTTGCAGGGATTGTTCACCTGCGGGCAATTGGAGATGACGCAGAGAATGTCCATCTCCGCCTTTATCTCCACATAGTCGCCCGGCTTCGACACACCATCGACGATGGCGAGCGTCCCGTCCGGCTCCACCGGCACATTCATGAAAAAATTGATGTTCGACACGAGATCGCGCTTCGTCATGCCATGTTGCGAGAGCGCCATCACGAAATTGTCGCGGCAGCTGTGCATGTATTTCGTCTCGTGGCCGAAGCGCACCGTATTCGCTTCCGACGAACAGGCACCCGCCGACGTGTCGTGGCCACCCACCGTGTCGGCGACGACGACGGCCATCGCATTGCCCTCGTTCGTGAAGAGGCGCGAACCCGTGGTGAGATAGGGCGAGCCTTGCGCGCGCACGGTCTCCTGCGCGCAATAGCGCTCCTCCGGGTCGTGCGCATTGTAGAAAAGCGTGTCCACAGCCTGCGGCCCGTCGAGATCGACGATGCGCAGCACCTGCCCCTTCTTCACGACATGGGACCAGGGCCTGTTGGCGGGCACGGTGAAATCGTAGACGGCGGCGGCGGGATCGCGCGGCGATGTCGTGAGGGTCATCGGGCGTTCCTCCCCTGCGCGAGGTAATATTCGTTGTTCTCGAAGCCGCGTTGCGCCTCCTCCGTCGCCGTCCGGCAGAAATCCTGCGGGCCGGGCGGCGGCGAGGACCACACGACCAGCTCGATATCCTTCGGCGCATAATCGCCGGGCGCGAGCGGATGGGGCGCGTTCGACACGAACACGAGAAGATCGAGTTCGGCGCGCAGATCGACATAGTCGCCCGCCGCCGCACCCTTGCCCTGCCATGCGAGAGTGCCGGATGCGTCGACACCCACCGGTGCGAACAGCGTCACGCAGGGCGGCAGGTCGCGCTTGCTCAACCCGTGCTTCGCGGCAAGCAGAATGAAATTGTCGCGCGTGTTGCGCAAAGCCGCGTTGCCGTATTTCGCTTCGTTGGTGCGGGCGGTGGAGCCGCCGGCCAGCGCGTCGTTGAAGCCGAAACTGTCGTCGGTGATGGAGGCAAGCACGCGCCCCATGTCGGAGAAGAGCACACGGCCGCGCGAGAGCCGCGCCGTCCACTGGATTTTCACCGTGTCGCCTGCGTTGAAACGCTCGGTCGGGTCGTCGGCATTGTAAAGCAGCAGCGACACGCCCGCCGTTCCGCCCGTGTTGACGACGCGCATCGTATCGCCGCGCCGCACGAGCCCGGACCAGCCCCAGCCCGCCGGCACCGTTTCCCGGAAGGTAACGAGCGCCGGGTCGAGCATGGCGGGATTGCCGGTCGCCTCGCTGAAATCGCGGCGCTTCGCTTTCGCGCCGCTGTAGAGCGCTTCGTAGCGCGCCTTGTTCGCCGCATAGGGGTTTGCGGTTTCGGTGCGGGATGATGCCTCTGCCATCGCGCGTCTCCTCTAGCGTGCCGGGAGTGCGCTCCCGGCATAAACCTGGCCGTCCAGGCAGGTGGTTCAAGCGCCGCGGGCCGTCCCGCGTGCTTTCATTTCGCCGCCGCCGCGAGCGGGGCGGGTGCTTCCGGCCGCGGCGGCACCGTCTTGCCGTCGACCTTGAGATCGAAGGTGACGGTCGCGCCATAGGCTTTCAGCTCTTCCGGCCGCGTCCGCCGCCGGTCGAAGGCGATGACGCGCGTGCCGAGCTTGAAGGCCTCGGACAGATCGTGCGTCACCATGAAGATGGTCATGCCCTCGTCCCGCCAGAGCCGCAGCATGATCTCGTGAACTTCCGCGCGGATACCAGGGTCCAGCGCGCCGAAGGGCTCGTCGAGCAGCAATATCTTCGGCTTCTTGATGAGCGCCTGTGCGATCGCGAGCCGCTGCTGCATGCCGCCTGAAAGTTCGGACGGGTATTTGTGCGCGGATTGCTCCAGCCCCACGCATTTGAGCATGTCGAGCGACGCCGCCCGCGCACGCCGCCGCGCGCGACCGAAAAGCCGCGCCGCCACGGGGCTCGCCGCGAACTCAAGGCCGAGCATCACGTTCTGCAAGGCGGTGAGATGCGGAAAGACGGAATATTTCTGGAACACCACGCCCCTGTCCGGCGACGGCTCCGCCTCGAGCGCAACGCCGTCGATCAGGATGCGGCCCTTGGAGGGCGCCTCGTCGCCCAGCATCATGCGAAGGAAAGTGGACTTGCCGCAGCCCGACGGCCCGACCAGCGAAATGAAGGAGCCCGGCTCCGTCTCGAAGCTGACGTTCTCGAGCACGGTCTGGTCGCCATAGGACTTCCAGAGGTTTTCAACCGTCACGCGCGTCATTGCCCGTTCCCCCGATACATCCAGCGGAAGGCGATCCGCTGGAACAGCCGCAGCGCGAGATCGAGCGAGAAGGCAAGGATGGTGATCCACGCGACATAAGGAAGGATGACATCCATCGCGAGATAGCGGCGCATCAGGAAGATGCGGTAGCCGAGCCCGCTGTCGGAGGCGATGGCCTCGGCGGCGATGAGAAAGAGCCAGGCCGCGCCGAGCGAAAGCCGCACGCCGTCGATGAGGCGCGGCAGCATCTGCGGCACGACGACCCGCAGGATGATCTGCCATGTCGAAGCACCGAGCGTCTGCGCCTTGATGATTTCCTCGTGTGGAATCTCGGCGGTGCGGAGCGCAAGGTCGCGGATGATGAAAGGCACGATACCCACCACCACCAGTACCACTTTCGCGAGTTCGCCCAGCCCGAAGATGATGAAGAGAATTGGCAGCACCGCGAGCGGCGGGATCATCGACAGCACGCCCGTAAAGGCGTTGAAGGTGGCTCTGAAATAGGGAATGAGCCCCTGCAGGATGCCGAAGACCCCGCCGATCAGCGTGGCGATGGCGACACCGATGCCGAGCCTTGTGAGGCTCGACACGGTGTCGCTCCAGAGCAGGTAGTTGCCCGTTCGCGGGTCGGGCAGAAACGCCATGCGCTCGACCGCCGCTGCGATGGTCGACCATCCGGGAAGCAGCTTGTCGTTCGGGTTGACCGACAGCCGCGCCTCGGAGGCGACCATGTAGCAGATGACGACGATTACGAACGGCAGGAGCATGAGCGCGAGCTGCGTCACGGCATCCGGCCGCCGGTTGATGAATCTACGCATGGCGTTACTGACCTCGTGACCGCCGGCCTCTAGAGCTTGCCTTCGGCGGCAAGCTTCGCGTACTCGGTGTTGTAGCGGAGCAGCACATTGCCCGCTTCGCCGACGATCGTTCCGTCCGCGAGCTCGATGCCGATATAGCCCGGCGACGTCGCGTCCTGACCCAGCAGCCCGTGATCGAACAGGAACTTGTTCACGAAATGCGTGGTCTTTTCGAGTTCCGTTTCGGTGAACGAGATATAGTCCTGCGGCGTGTAGAACATTGCCGTCGCCGCGAGCTGCGCTTCATAGCCCGCGAGATCGGTGCCCGACGCCGTGCCCATCGCCGTCTTGGCGGCGGTGGCGGCCTCGTCGCCGGCCGACATCAGCGCCATCGTCTCGTACCAGATGCCCGTCATCGCCTTGGCGAAGTCGGGATTGTCCTTCAGCGTCTGCGTGTTGACGACCAGCGAGTCCTGGATTTCGCCGGGAAGCTTCGTCGAGTCGAAGACATTATATGCGCTCTTGTCGGCGAGAATTTCCGCCGCCATCGGGTTCCATGTCACCATCGCGGTCACGTCCTTCGTGCCCCATGCGGCGATCATGTCGGCATCCGACGTGTTCACCACCGTCACGTCCTTCTCGCTCATGCCGATGGATTCGAGCCCGCGCGCCAGCGTGTAATGCGACACGGAAAGCTCCACCAGATTGACCTTCTGCCCCTTGATGTCCGCGAGCTTGTCCTTGCCCTTCAGGATGATGACGTCGTTGCCGTTCGAATAGTCGCAGATGATGAGGATGGTCGAGTCGACGCCGCCGGCGGACGGAATGGCGAGCGCGTCCATGTTGGTCGACATGATGCCGTCATAGGCGCCGGCCGTGTACTGGTTGATGCCTTCGATGTAGTCGTTGAACTGCACCAGCTCGATATTGATGCCGTACTTGTCGGCCCACTTCTTGACGATGCCGTTATCCTGCGCGTAGCCCCAGGGCATCCAGCCGACATAGATCGACCAGCCGACCTTGAAATCCTTTTTCGGCGCTGCGTAGGCAGGAGACAAGGAGACGAGAACGAGCGCCAGCGCGGCGAAAGCCGCCGTAAACAATCTGAGTGAAGAGAGCTTGAAAGAAGTCATATAGCCAGTCCTCCGGATCAGGTGATCGCGTTTCAAAAATCGGAGGATCGGCGTCACGGCGGTATTGCAATGCCAATCCCCGCATTACATCCGTCTCCCGGGCTTTTATCCCGCCGTGTACCTGCCCGCTGTTCACCGGACAGGGTGCGGCTCTCGGACCAGCACTTCGCAAAACTCGAACGCAAACGCGAAGCCGGAACCCTAGCCGCTGCCAATCCATGCTTCGCAAGCCCCGTGCCAGAAGCGAACGGCGGCAAATCGGGGGCTTGGCGGCGGCGGCGAGGCAGTGCAGGCTCGGAAATAAGCAGACCGCAACGCGGCCTGCCTTTTGTTTGGGCACCTGCCGCTATCGGATGCGAATTTCATGCTGACCCTCGTCCACGACAGTCTCGAAACCGTCATCGCGCCGGAAACGGGCGGCTGCATCGCGCGCTTCTCCTGCCGCCATGAAGGCGGCGTGCAGCAATTGCTGCGGCCCCTCCCGCGCGATTGCGCCGCGCCCGGCCCCCTCGACATGGCCTGTTATCCGCTGGTTCCCTTTTCCGGCCGCATCACCAATGGCCGCTTCCGCTTCGGCGCGCATGAGGTGCAACTGCCGCCCGACGTCATCTGCGTGCCGCATGCGATCCATGGCCGCGGCTGGCAATCGCCCTGGGAGGTGCTGGAAGCAGGCGGCAACGCCGCGCGCCTCCGCTTCGCCCACAATGCCGAGAACAACCGCTGGACATGGCCGTGGAGCTTCGAGGCCGAGCAGCATTTCGCGCTCGGACCGCAAGGCCTCATTGTCCTCATGCGTCTGAAGAACCTTTCCGCCGATCCGATGCCCGGCGGCCTCGGCCTCCATCCCTTCTTCGGCGGCCGGGCCACCGCCCGCCTGCAGGCGCGGCTTCCCAAGGTCTGGGAAAGCGGTGCGGACGGCGTGCCGACCGGCCTCGCCCCCACGCCGGAGAAATGGCGTTTCGACGGCGGGCGCGAGATGAAGGATGTGGAGGTCGATCACTGCTTCTCGGAAAGCGACGGCCGCTTTCGCATCGCATGGGCGGACCGCCCCCGCGCGCTCCGCATCGAGGCGGAAGGCGCACCCCATGCCATCGTCTATGCACCGCCGGGCGAGGACTTCTTCTGCGCCGAACCCGTCAGCCACGCCCCCGACGCCGTGAACCGCCCCGAGCGCGAAAGCGTCACCGGCCTGCGCACCCTCGCCCCGGGCGAAACGATGGAACTCCTCTGCCGCTTCCTCGTGGAGGATGCTTAGCCCCAAGGCCCCCGGCGCCGGTCCACCGTGCGCGCATCGAACACTTTCGGCGCCGCCTTGTGAAACAGCGGCACGTCGCGCCGCTTGAAAAGCGGCACCAGCACCATCCCCGCCACGAAACCGCCGACATGCGCCCAGAAGGCGACGCCCGCCTCCTCGACCGGACTGGCAAGCCCGCTCACCACCTGAATGACGAACCAGAGCCCGAGCACGACGATCGCGGGGACATAAAATGTTCGCACGATGATGATCGGAAGCGGCAGGAAGAGAACGCGCACCCGCCCGCGCGGATAGAGCAGCAGATAGGCCCCGAGCACGCCGGAGATCGCACCGCTCGCGCCGACCAGCGGCACGGTGGACGCAGGCACCATCAGCGCATGCGTCAGCGCCGCCGCGATGCCGCACACGACATAGAACACGATGAAGCGGAGCCGCCCCATCGCCAGCTCGATATTGTCGCCGAATATCCAGAGATAGAGCATGTTGCCGCCGAGATGCGCGAGCCCGCCATGCATGAACATCGAGGTGATGACCGTCGCCCAGGCGGGCACCGGCGCATCCGCCATCTCCGTGGTGCCGAAAAGCACGCCCGGAATGAGCCCGAATTGATAGACGGCAAGCTCCGCCGCGCCGGGCGGCAGCGAATACTGCCAGAAAAACACGGCAACGCACGCCGCGATGATCGCCCATGTGACGATGGGTGTGCCGGGTTCGGAATTGTCGTCGGAGATGGGAAACATGGGCCCTGCATTCTGGCTGCGGTTCGACGCAAGCCTACAGGGATTGTTCCGGCCGCGGCCAGTCCCGGAATCTCACTACTTTACTGGCGGTGCGGGACCCGATTGGTGAATTCCGCCGTTTCCGCGCTCGAAAGCGCCTTCGTCTGCGCCTCCGACCCCTCGCGCAGCGGCCGCGCGGCGGCAATCGCCTCCTCGTCGGAAGCCTGCTTGAAGAACGTATAGGAGAGCGTGATCGTGCGGATGTATTTCGCGTCCGCGTCTTCCATCATCTCGGGATCGAGGAAGAAGACGATCGGCATTTCCGCGCTCTCGCCCGGCGCCAGCTTCTGCTCGACGAAACAGAAGCACTCGGTCTTGTTGAAATAATAGCCCGCCGTATCCGGCGTCACATTATATGTCGCGCGCCCCACCAGCGTTTCGTCGCTGTTGTTCGTCGCATGATAGAAAACCGTCGTCGGCACGCCGATATGGGTCGTCACCTCGCGCTGCGCCGGCCGGAAGTTCCAGTCGAGCCCCGGCGAGACATTGGCGTCGAACCGCACCTTGACGGCGGGGCCGATGGCATTGTCTTCCGCTTTCAGCGAGCGGTTCACGCTCACCGTGCCGCCATAGCCGGTCGCCTCGCAGAACATGCGGTAGAGCGTCGGCGAATAGACGACGGCCGTCGTCGCAACGGCGAGGATCGCCACCGACAGGGCCACTGGCGGAATGGAAGTACCGAATATTTTCATGACGGGCGAACTTTAGGCCGGGTAGGCCGTTGGGGCAAGGCTGCCCCGGCGGCACCCGTCCGTGGCGGATTGCCACGTTTTGCCGCCCGAACCGGGCCAGGACCAAGGGAGTCGACCTCTCCGCCCGGCATGTTAACAATGGGGCCAAGCGGCCGGATCAGTGCCGTGCGGGTGGAGCAAAAGGGGCCCGGCCCCAGGGGAGTTTGGCGTGATTGATCTTCGGTTCGCGGCTGGATTGCTGGCCATGTCTTTCGTGGCGGCGGTCGGCCCCGCCACCGCGCAGGAACCCTCCGAAGAGCCGGCCTCCCGCGTCTGGGCGCTCGACCAGATCACCGTCACCACCACCGGCCTCGGCACGTCCCGCGCGACCCATACCGGCAACATTTCCAAAATCTCCGGCGACGATGTCGATTTCATCGCGCCCATCCAGCCCGCCGAAGCGCTGAACCGCCTGCCCGGCGTCGGCATCCAGCAGGGCAGCGGTGCCGAACATCTCACCGCCATCCGTTCGCCGGTACTGTCGGGCGGCGCCGGTGCGGGTTCCTTTCTCTATCTGGAAGACGGCGTGCCGATGCGCGCGGCGGGCTTCGCCAATGTGAACGCGCTGATGGAGGCAATGGAGGAGATCTCGGGCGGCATCGAAGTGGTGCGCGGTCCCGGCGGCGCGCGCTATGGCTCGAATGCCGAGCACGGGCTCATCAATTTTCTGAGCCGCCCGCCCGCACCCGACGGCGACGCCGAATTGTCCGCCTGGGCAGGCCCCCACGATCTCTTCAAGATTACCGGCACAGCAAGCACGACGCTGCGCGGCGAAGGTGTCGCGACACATGGCTTCCGCGGCAGCTTCTCCACTTTGCATGATGGCGGCTTCCGCGCCTCTTCCGGCCTCGACCAGCAGAAGGCGCGGATGCGCTACGACTTCGAAACGCCGGAAACGCGCCTTCAGGCGACGCTCACGGCGGTGAACGTCAATCAGGAAACGGCCGGCTTCGTCGAGGGGCCGGATGCCTACAAGAACCCCGCGCTCTACAAGACCAACCCGAACCCGGAAGCCTATCGCGACGCATGGGCCGTACGCGCGGCGGTTCGTATCGAGCGAGACCTCGCCGACGATCTCATGCTGGTGCTGACGCCCTACGCCCGCAAGAACGAGATGAACTTTCTCATGCATTTCCTGCCGGGTACGCCGGTCGAGGAAAACAGCCACTGGAGCGGCGGCCTTCTGTCGAGCCTCGTCGCCGATCTCGATGGCGGCCACAGGATCATCTTCGGCTTCGACAGCGAATATACCGACGGCTCGCTCACCGAATTCCAGGAAGGCCCCACGGCTGGCTTTCCGCCCAACCTGTCGCCCCAGGGACTTCACTACGACTACGACGTGCAGGCTCTCGTACTCGCGCCCTATATCCACAGCGAATGGCGCCTCGCTCCGGCGACGGTTTTCACTGCGGGGCTCCGCTTCGAATATACGCGCTACGACTACACCAACCACGCGCCGGTCGGCACCTTCGGGCGCTATCTGCGCATTCCGAGCCGCGTCGACGAATTCGGAGACGTCACGCCGAAGATCGGCCTCCTGCATGTATTCAACGACAATGTCACCGGCTATGTGAACGTTGCGCGCGGCACCCGCGCACCCCAGACGACCGATCTTTACCGTCTGCAGCGCCTGCAGGTGCCGGACGAAGCGAAATCGGAAGAGCTCGACAGCATCGAGGTGGGCGCGCGCGGCGACTGGCTGGGCGTGAGCTACGAAACCAATCTCTTCTACATGAAGAAGAGAAACTATTATTTCCGCGACGCTGGCGGCTTCAACGTCACGGACGGCAAGACGAACCACGCCGGCATCGAGCTGGAGCTTGCCGCCCCGCTGGGCCACGGCTTCGACATCGCCGGCTCCGCCACCTATGCGCGTCACACCTATGCCTTCGACAATGTCACCGCCACTGAAGTCATCCGCGACGGCGACGATGTCGACACCGCGCCGCGCACCATAGCGAATGTCCGCCTCGGTTATGTCTTCAACGAAGGCCTGGGAAGGGCCGAACTCGAATGGGTGCATATGGGTTCATACTGGATGAACGCGGGCAATACCGCCCAGTATGACGGCCACGACATCTTCAATCTCCGCCTCGACTATGCCGTCACGGAAACCGTTACATTGTTCGGCAAACTGACCAACATCCTCGACCGCCGCTATGCCGATCGCGCCGACTATTCGGATTTCGGCACCGGCACCGAACGCTACTTCCCCGGCGAGGACCGCGCCCTGATACTTGGCGCCAGTTTGCGCTTCTGATCGCGCGCGACCGGCGCGCCCGCATAGGTTACTCTGGAGCCCGATGGAAACCGGATTTTGGGATTTCTGGCCGTTTCTTCTCGCCGTCATACAATTCGGCGGCATGGCCGGAGCCGCCATTCACGTGATGCTGACCAAGACGGACGAGCGCGCCGCCGCCGGCTGGGTCGGCTTCGTCGTTCTCGTGCCCTTTGCCGGCTGGATCATCTATCTCCTGTTCGGCGTCAACCGCATCCAGCGCCGCGCCCGCGAGCTGCGCGGCCAGCAGCACGACATGCTGCTCATCTCGCCGCTTCCCGCCCGCTCGGAACTGCGCGCCACCGAAGGCGTGGTCAAGCTGCGCGAGCTGGAAGGCCTCGCCCGCTTCGGCCAGAAGATTCTTCCCGAGAGTTTCGAGCCCGGCAACGCCGTCGGCGTGCTCCTCAACGGCGATGAAGCCTACCCCGCCATGATCGCCGCCATCGACCGCGCCGAACGCTCGATCGCGATCTCTACCTACATCTTCAACAACGATCCCGTCGGCCGCCTCTTCGTCGACGCACTCTCCCGCGCGATGGACCGCGGCGTCCGGGTCCGCTTGCTGATCGACGGCGTCGGCTCGTGGTATTCGCGCCCCTCCCTGATACCGCTGCTGGAAGAGCGCGGCATCGACTATGCCCGCTTCCTGCATTCGTTCATGCCCTGGCGGATGCCATACCTCAACATGCGCAATCACCAGAAAATCTTCGTCGTCGACGGCCGCCATGCCTTCACCGGCGGCATGAACATCGCCGAGGGCAACGTCATCGCGGAAGACCCGCGCAAACCCATCCACGATTGTCATTTTCGTGTCGAAGGTCCGGTCGTCGCGCAGCTCATGCACACCTTCGCCTATGAATGGAACTTCACGACCGGCGAACTCCTCGAAGGCCCGGACTGGTTTCCCGAAATCGAACAGGCCGGCGATGTCGTGGCGCGCGGCCTTCCCGCCGGTCCCGACATGGGCCTCAACCCGATCCGCTGGACGCTGCTCGGCGCGCTCGCCGAAGCGCGCCACAACGTCCGCATCGTCACGCCCTACTTCATCCCCGATGCCACGCTCCGCACCAATATTTCGCTCGCCGCCATGCGCGGTGTCATCGTCGACATCGTCCTGCCGGCGACCAACAACCTGCCCTTCTGCGACTGGGCGGCGATGCCGCAACTCGAAGGGCTGGCCCGCGCCGGCTGCCGCATCTGGAAAACCAACGGCCCCTTCGACCATTCCAAAATGATGACGGTGGACGGCATGTGGGCGATGGTCGGCTCCGCAAACTGGGACGACCGCAGCCTCCGCCTCAACTTCGAGTTCAACCTCGAATGCTACGGCACGACCTTCGCGGGCGAGCTCGACAGCCTGATCGAACGGAAGATTTCGACGGCGCACCCCCTTACCCACCAGGAAATCGCCGCCCGCCCGCTCCCCGTCCGCCTCCGCGACGCCGCCTTCCGCCTCGCCTCCCCCTATCTCTAGTCCCGGCGTCTGCGTCGATTCGGCATGCCTTGTCTGGCCCGCATCGTGAGCTATGCTTATCCAAAGGGGCGGGTTGCCGGACATCTGCAAACCGCATAGCCCAGGAGACGCCGAAATGGCCGAAAAGAAATCTCAGGACGCTTCAGTCGAAGAGCTTCAGGCTCAGATCGAGGCGTTGAAACTGGCGCTGGAAGAAGCACAGGCCGCCGCCGCGGCGGCAGGAGCGGCCGGAACGCTGGAGGAAGGGCTCGCAAGCGCCGAAATGATCCGCGAACGGATGCAGGAAGGGCTGGACGACGTGCAGAAGCAGATCGACGCCCATCCCGTCCCGAGCGCGCTTCTCGCCTTCGGTCTCGGCTTCCTCATCGGCCGCCTGCTCACGCGATAGGAGATCAACTTGATCGATCCCACGCCACACGTCCGCAAACTCGCCGAGGCGGAGCTTTACCGGGCGGAGCTTGAAGCCCGCCGCCTCGCGCGCCGCCTCTCCCTCGTCGGCATCGCCGTCTTCATCGCCCTCTTCGCCCTCATCATGCTGGTGATCGCGGGCTTCCTCGCGCTCTCGGAAATCTACGGCTACCCGCTCGGCGCGCTCATCACCGGCGGCGCGCTCGTGGCGCTGGCCTTCATTGCGCTCCTCTTCGCCGCCAAGGCGCCCGGCCGCGCCGACAAGCTCGAACTCGAACTCGCGAACCGCAGCATCGCGGAAGCCCGCGCCGAGGTGAAGCGCGACTTCGACCTGGTCGAGCGCACGCTGAACGACATGACGATGGGCCTTCTCGGACTCGTAAAGGGGGGGAGCGGCAGCCTGCCCCTCATCACCATCGTGATCGGCGCTCTCGCGGCGTTGAGCCCCGCGCTCCGCCGGTTTCTCATGCCGTTTCTGCGGAAGGACTGAGCCATGCGCCGCATAGCGCTCGCAACCGTCGTCCTTCTCGCCGCCTGCGCGCAACAAAGCCTGCCGCAGCCCGAAGTCACCATGAGGCAGCCGCAAGGCTTGATCGATGCGCCGGTCGACGATCGCGGCACCCGCCTCGTCGGTCCCGCCGGCGGCGCCATGCTCGGCATGGCGATCGGCACCGGCGGCGGCACGGAATGGGCGGTCGCGGCCGGCGTCGCCGCAGGCTACATGGTCGGCGGTTCGGAGGGCCCCTCGCTCACCGGCCTCCCCGTCCAGGCCCGCAACGAAGCCGTCGCGAAAATGATGACGGTGCCGCTCCGCGAACAGGTGACATGGTTCACCGCCTCCCAAAAGGCCAGCGGCAAGATCACACCCACCCGCGAATTCACCGACGAGCGCGGCCGCCGCTGCCGCGAATTCGTCGAGTGGCGCACGCTTCGCGGCATGAACGGCCACACCTCCGGCATCGCCTGTCTCTAGCGAAAGACCTTTCATGAAGCTCTATCACTCGCCGACCTCGCCCTTCGCGCGCAAGGTGCGCATCCTCATTCGCGAAAAGGACGCGCTCGGCCGCGTGACCGAGGAATTGATTTCCGCGATGGAAGACCCGGCCGCGCTCCACGCCGCGAACCCGCTCGGCAAGATCCCGGCGCTGGTCATGAATGACGGCACGTCCTTCTTCGACAGTCCGCTCATCTGCGAATATCTCGACGTGGCGCTGGAAGGCCCTTCCTTCATCCCCGCAGCGAATGTCGAACGCTGGCGCGTGCAGCGCCTCCACGCGCTTGCCGACGGCATCATGGACGCCGCCGTCTCGCTCACCTTCGAGCGCAACCGGCCGGAGGAACAGCGTTCCGAAATGTGGATGGGCCGCTGGCGCCGCGCCATCGAGCGCAGCATCGCCGTGCTGGAGGACGAAGTGACCTCCTTCGACGGCGCCGTCGACATGGGCAACATCGCCATCGGCGCCGCCCTCGGCTATCTCGACTTCCGCCATGCCGGGCTCGGCTGGCAATCCAAAGCCCCCGAACTCGCCGGCTGGTGGAAAGACTTCTCGAAGCGCCCGTCCCTCGCGGAAACGGCGCCCCCCGCCTAAGCACCAAAAAAATCTACCACCCTCCCCCGGGAGGAGGGTGAAAGGATGCGTGGATATTACCTCCACGGCTCCACGAGAATCTTCGCGTGCTTCTCCGGATTGCCCAGCTCGCTGAACGCCTCCTTCACGCCCTCGACGCCCACCTTGCCCGTGACGAGCGGCGAGCCGTCGATCTTCCCTTCGGCGAGATGCGTCAGCGTCAGCGCGAATTCCTCCGGCGTATAGCCGAGCACGAATTGCACGTTCAGTTCCTTGTTGATGCCGAAGAACGGCTCGATGCGATCCTGCTCCATGCAGACGCCGACCACGACGATCCGCGCATTCTTCGGCGCGCCCTCGAAAATCTGCTGGATGACGCCGGGCACACCGACGCATTCGAAAATGACGCCCGGCCGCAGCTTCGGGCCCATGCCGAGCAGCGTCATGATGTTGGTCGGGTCGTAGCCCTCCGGCGTCGCTTCCTTCGCCCAGCGCGCATAAGGCGCGTCGACCTTCGGGTCGAGCACGATATCGGCGCCCATCTGCTCGGCGAGCTTGCGCCGCGCCGGGCTGAAATCCGCCGCGATGATCGGGTGGATGCCCTTGATCTTGAGCGCGGCAATCACCGCAAGCCCCACCGGCCCGCAGCCGATCACCAGCGGAATATCGTCCGCCGTCGTGTTCGCCTTCTCGACCGCGTGCCAGCCGACGGCCATCGGCTCCGTCAGCGCCGCCTGCTCGGTCGGCAGCCCGTTCGGCACTTCAAGCAGCATCAGCTCGTTCAGCACCATCCGCTCGGCGAAACCGCCCGGCATCGAATTCGAATAGCCGACCGGCTGCACATTCGCCGAGCTCCCGTTCATGGTGATCGCGAGCGGCATGGAACAGACGCGCGTCCCCGGCTTCAGCGTCTTCTGCGTCCCCGGCCCGTGGTCCAGCACTTCCGCGCAGAACTCATGTCCGAACACGATGTCCCTCGTCAGGTCCATCGTGAAGCTCGAGCCGGAGCGTTGCGCCGCCTCCACCATCTTGTCGGCGTGATGAAACGCATGCAGATCCGAGCCGCAAATCCCGCAGGCCAGCGTCTTGACCAGCACCTGCCCCGCCTGGGGTTCGGGATCGGGAACGGTATCGGCGACGAGATCGCCCTGACGGAACACGGCCGCGCGCATGGGGGTATCCTCCCTTGGAATTGTTGATTGCCGACATGCAAGCAGGCGGCGCCGCGCCGTGCAAGCGATAAATAGACCTTGGTCTATTTATCCGCCGCGAGCTTCCCCTTGAGCGCCCGCCGGGCCGCCCGCTCATTCGTCAGAATGATGAGGAAAATCGGAAACGCCAGCAGCAGCGTCACCCCGTTCGCGCCGATCAGCGCATAGTCCTGCTTGTTGATCCCGTGCAGCAGCCAGAAAAAGATGCCGACCGTCAGGCAGGCATACATGGCCAGCGACAGCCCCGACGTGTCGCGCGTGCGGATCGTCTTTATCGCCTGCGGAATGAAGGCAAACGTCGTGAGGAACGCCGCGAGATAACCGAGATTGTCCATGATGCACCGGCAAGGGAAACCAATGCCGCGCATATGACGCCCGGCCCCGGCGGTTGGCAAGAGGGTGGCCATCCCTTGGCATTTCTCTTTCTCCACCCTCCCCCTGCGGGAGGGTCAAACGGCTGCAAGCCGTTTGGGGAGGGGTTACTGAACTCACCTCGCCCGCACAATCTCTCGAGCTTTAATCCGCCGCCCAGCCCTGCATCTTCGCCGCCTCGCCGCGCACCCGTTCCGGGCTCCCCAGCAACTGCCGGTCGAGACCGATCCGCTTGAACCAGTAGTGGAGCCCCACGAGATCGGTGAAGCCCATGCCGCCATGCACCTCCGTCGCGGTGCGGGCAACGAAGCGCCCCACCTCCGCCGTCAGCGATTTCGCATGCGCCGCCATCAGGCTCGCCTCTGCGGGCACCTCGTCGAAGGCATGACCGGCATACCAGATGAGCGAACGGCACGGCTCAAGCTCGGAAGCCATCTCCGCGCACATATGCTTCACCGCCTGGAACGAACCGATGACCCGGCCGAACTGCTTGCGCTCCGCCGCATAGGCCACCGCCTTGTCGATCATCGCCCAGCCCGCGCCCAGCGTGTCCGCCGCCAGCATCACGCGGCCTGCATCGATCATGCGGCCGAGCGTCGCCGCCGCATCGCCCGACGCCAGCGCTTCCGCCTCCACATTATCGAACTGCAGCTCGGTCAGCCCCCGCGTGAGATCGATGCTGGTGAGCGCGACTTTCGTCAGCCCCTTCGCATCGCCCTTCACGAGATGAAGCCCGCCCGCCTTGTCCGCGACGATCAGGATGTCGGCACCCGCCGCGTCGAGCGCGAACAGCGCGCTGCCGTTGAGCTTGCCCGCCGCCGCCGTCACGCCCGCGCCGTCCCGCGCACCCGCCGCGCGTTCGGAAACCGCCACGCCCGCAATCGCCTCGCCGCTCGCAAGCTTCGGCAGCCATGCTTCCTGCTGCGCCGCGCTTCCCGCACCCGTCAGTGCGATGGGCGCCATCACCGCCGTGCCCACGAACGGTACCGGCGCCACATGGCGTCCCAGCATCTCCGCCACCAGCACCGCATCGAGCAGCTTCATGCCCATGCCGCCGAAATCCTCCGGCACCATCATGCCCGGCACGCCGAGATCCCTCAGCGCCGCCCACACATCGGCCGCGTAATCCTCGCGCGTCTCCGCCGCCTTCCGCACGCGGTCCAGCGGCGACACCCGTTCCAGCGTCCGCCCGACACTTTCCTGGAGCAGTTTCTGGTCTTCCGACAATCCGAATTCCATGGGTCCGCTCCTTACGCTTTCACGAGTTTCGGTTCGCGCGGCATACCGAGGCCGCGTTCCGAAATGATGTTCTTCTGGATCTGCGCCGTACCGCCGCCGATGATGAGGCCGAGGTCGAACATGTAGCGATGCTGCCAGCTCCCTCGCGCACGCAAATGCGGACTGTCCTCGTAAAGCACGCCGAGTTCGCCCAGCGCGTCGATGGCGAGCGCCGCCAGCTGGTGATTGATCTCGCAGCCCTGCAGTTTCACGATCAGCCGCGCGATGCCGGGGTCTTCCTTCTTCGTGGAGGCCGTCAGCAGCCTCAGCCCGTGAAACTGCATCGCCAGCACCCGGCTTTGCAGTTGCACCAGCCGGTCGCGGTAAAGCGGATTGTCGATCAGCCGCTGGCCGCCCACCGTCTCCTCATGCATGAGGTCGACGATCTCCTTCAGCCGCGTCCCCGCCTGGTTCGGATCTCCCAGCATCCCGCGCTCATGCTTCAGCGTGGCATTCGCGACGAACCAGCCCTGTCCGCGTCCCGCCACGATGTCCTTCTGCGGCACGCGCACATCGGTGAAGAACACCTCGTTGAATTCCGCATGTCCCGTCATCGTCTTCAGCGGGCGCACCTCGATGCCCGGCGTCTTCATGGAGAAGATCAGGTAGGAAATCCCCTCATGCTTCGGCTTGTCGGGCTCGGTGCGCACGAGACAGAAGATCATGTCCGCCGCATGCGCCGTCGAGGTCCATATCTTCTGCCCGTTGATGACGAAGTCGTCGCCGTCTTCCGTCGCCTTGGTCTGCAGCGAGGCAAGGTCCGAGCCCGAGCCCGGCTCCGAATAGCCCTGGCACCAGATCACGTCGCCCCGGAGCGTCGGCTCGATCCACTTCTTCTTCTGCTCTTCGGTGCCGAGCTCCAGCAGCGTCGGGACCAGCATCGAAATCCCCTGGCTCGCCAGCCCCATCGGCAGGCTCGCCTTGGTGAACTCCTCCGCGATGATGCGGGACTTCAGAATGTCGGGCTCGGCGCCATAGCCGCCATATTCCTTCGGCACCGTCCGCGCGGTAAGCCCGTGCTCCAGCAGCAGCCTCTGCCACGCGAGCGACTCCTCGGAAGGCCGCGACACGCCGAAGCGTTTCGGTGCCTTGTCCTTGTGCTTCGCGATGAAGTCGCGCACCTCCGCGCGAAAGGCCTCGTATTGGGGCCCGTAAGCGAGATCCATCTGGCGTCTCCCGGTATCGGCGCGGGCTCTCGGCCCTCGCTCATTATGTTTGCTGGCGGGAGTTTAGCCCACGCGGTGGGCGCGTAAAGCGCCACGCGCACCTCAAGGCGCACGCTGCGTCAATCCGGCGATGCCGGGAATGAAAGGATCAGGCCGCCGAGCCGCGCGAGGCCGCGCCCCCCGCCGGACGCGCTACAGGTTTTTCGGCCGAGGCCTCGATCTGCGCCGCGCCCGCGCGCAGGCCCGCCGGCGAATTGCGCAGGAAGACCTCGAACTCCGCCGCCGGCATCGGCCGCCCGGCGAAATAGCCCTGCACTTCGTCGCAGCCCAGCTCGTTCAGAATGTCGTACTGGTCGGCATTCTCCACGCCCTCCGCCACCACGCTCACGCCAAGCGCATGGGCGAGATCGATGATGACCTTCGGGATCACATGCCCGTCGCGCCCGTCGGCGATGTCGTTGACGAAAGTACGGTCGATCTTCAGCCGCTTCACCGGGAAGCGTTTCAGGTAGGCAAGCGAGGAATAACCCGTGCCGAAATCGTCGATGCCGATGCCGATGCCGAGACTGCGCAGCCGGCGCAGCGTGCCGATCACGACGTCGACATCCTGCATCACCATGCTCTCGGTGACTTCGAGCTCGAGATATTGCGGCGAAAGCCCGCGCCGGATCAGCGTGTTCGCGATCGTGTCGGTCAGGTCCGTCCGCTTCAGGTCGATCGCCGAGACGTTCACCGCCACGCCGATCTTCGGCAATCCCAGCTCCTGCCATTCGCGGTTCTGCCGGCATGCCTCGTCGAGCACCCATTTCGTCAGCGGCACGATCAGCCCGCTTCGCTCCGCGACCGGAATGAACTGCGCCGGCGAAATGAAACCGCGCTCCTCGTGCCGCCAGCGGATCAGCGCCTCCGCGCCGGTGACGCGGCCCGACGCCATGTCCACCTTCGGCTGATAGAAAAGCGTGAGCTGGTTCCGCGCGACCGCGACGCGCAGGTCGCGCTCGATCGTGTTGCGTTCGATCGCGCGCAGATGCAGTTCGTGCCGGTAAAGCACGCAGGCGCCCGATCCCTCATGCTTCGAACGCGACAGCGCGAGGTCGGCGTTCTTCACCAGCACGTCGGCGTCGCGTCCGTCCTGCGGATAAAGCGTCAGGCCGACACAGGCGCCTTGCGTCAGTTCCTGCGTCCCGAGCCGGAAAGGCACGCTCACCGCGCGCACCAGCCGGCTCGCAAGCTGCAGCGCATCGTCCGCGCTCTTGATGTCGGTCACGATGACGCCGAACTCGTCGCCGCCGATACGCGCCACCACATCGCCGCCGCGGCGGCATCCTTTCAGAATGTCCGCCGTCCGCCGCAGCACGAGGTCGCCCGCGTCGTGGCCCAGCGTATCGTTGACGTCCTTGAAATTGTCGAGGTTGAGGATCATCACGCCGACAAGGCCGCCATGCCTTTCGGCCCGCGAGATTTCCTCGGAGAGACGCGACTTGAAGAATGTGCGGTTACCCAGCGCCGTCAGCCCGTCGGTAGCGGCAAGGCTCGTCAGCCGCGCCTCGACATCCCGGTTCGCGCGAAACGAATCCGAAAGCGCGCGCGCCACAATACCGATCTCGTCGTCCGGCCCCGCCGGCAGCGCTTCCGTTTCGCCGCCCGTCTCCGCATAATCCCGCAGCGCCTCGATGGGCGCCACGATCACGCGATGGACCAGCAGCGAGATCGTCAGGGTCGCGAGGATCACCGTGATGGTGAGCCACATCATCGTGTTCCACGCCTGCATGGCGAGTTGCCCGGCGAGATAATCCGTATCCATCCGCAGGATGGCGACGGCTTCTGTCCCGAGACGCGGAAGCTCGAGCCGGATCGCATAGTCGCCGGGATATGTTCCGTATCCCGAAAGATGCTCGAGCCTGCCGAGCTCGACGGTATGGCCCGCGCCGTCTCCCGCCAGCGCCGCCATATCCACGCGCTTGCCGAGCCAGCCCGAATTCGACGTCGTCACGACCCGTCCGTCCGCGCCCGCCACCGCCACGTCCTTGACGGAAGCGGCGCCCGTCATCGCCGCGAGCACCGGCTCCATCTCGGCGAAACTGTTCGCCCGCCGCGCGGCGATCGTCAGCACGTCGGCCGCGCCCGAAACGCGAATCTCGACCTGCGTCCGGAGCGCATGATTGAAATCGTAAAGTGTGAAGGCGCCGCTCAGGATGACGAGAATGGCGCCGACCATCGTCAGCAGGAAAACCACTTTCGAGCGCACGGAAACGAAATGGCCGGCCATGCGCAGGCGCAACATCTCGGCGAACGCGCGCATCCGCTCCTGCGGAGACATCGCCGCCGTCATGGCCTCGCCATCGGGGTCGTGCGGCTCCGCCGCCTCGCCCTTGCCCTCGTCCTTCATCGGCACTCGTACCTTCCGGCTCGCCTGCGCGGAAGCAGGCGGTTCTGGCGGAAACTCGTGCTTTTATAGAGAGAGGGGAACTAAGATTGCGTTACACACGGGGGCCCGAAAATGCCGCTTCGTCCCGAAACGGGACGATCGTCACCGGGCTTGCGGGCGCCGCCGGCCGCGCCGCCGGGCGCATGCCCTTCAGCCAGAGCCTGAACGCCTCGATATGAATGCCGCCCACCACCTTCAGCGTCATCAGCGGATGCCGCAGGAACGCCAGCGCAAGCTGGCCGTCTGAAAAGGCCCGCGCCTCGCCCGCGAAGGATGCGGTGAGAAGCGCCCCCGCCTCGTCGCTCTCGCGGATGGTGAGCGCCATGCGCGCGCCGGGCCGCAACAGCTTGAAGCGATAGCGCCCAGCAACCGGGATGAACGGCGACACATAGAACGCCTTCTCGCATTCCTGCGTCACCGCCTCCGCGCCACCGTCCGCGACCGGAATCAGATAGCTGTGCCGGTCGCCGAACGTGTTGTTCACCTCATAGAGCATCGCGGCAAGCGTGCCATCCTCGCGCTGGCAGAAGTAAACCGTCAGCGGATTGAACACATAGCCGAGCACGCGTGGAAACGTCAGCGCCAGGATGCGGCCTCCGCCGGTATCGATCCCCGCCCGCGCAAGCTGCGCCTCGATCCAGCCCCGCAAGGGCCGTCCCGATCCGTCGCCGTGATCGCTGTCGTGAAATCCGAACAGCGAAGATCCGTTATAGGAAAAAAGCAGCGAGCACCGGTGCAGCGCCGGCAGTTCGTCGAGGTCGAGCAGCATGTAGAAGACGCGGTAACTCAGCTCGTGCACGCGCGGCCGCAGCCGCCGGTGAAACACCCGCCCCGGATAAAGCCGCGATTGCGGCATCTCCGTCATGCGGCTGCCTCCTCTCTCGCGCTCCGCTCCGCCCGCGGCGGCAGGCTGATCCGGCCCGACGGATCGGCGACGGTCCAGGGCCGCATCGTGCCGCCCAGTTCCTCCGCCACCGCAAGCCCCGCCTGCAATCCGTCCTCGTGAAAACCCGAACCGAAATAGGCGCCGCAAAACCATGTCCGCCGCCGCCCCTGTATCTGCCAGAGCTGTTTCTGCGCCGCGAAGGCGCCGGCGTCGAACACCGGATGATCGTAGTCGATCCGCGTCACCACGCTCCCGGGTGCCGGCTCGTGCGACGGGTTGAGCGTCACGAAAAGCTGCCGCTCCGTCGGCAGCGCCTGCAGCTTGTTCATCCAGTAGCTGACGCAGACCGGCGCGCCCGCGCCGCCGCCCATATAATTCCAGCTCGCCCAGACGCGCTTCTGCACCGGCATGAACGACGCGTCCGAATGCAGCCACGCCACATTGTGCCGGTAGGGCATCGCGCCCAGCAGCCTGCGCTCGCGCTCATCCGCATCGCCGAGCATCGCCAGCGCCTCGTCGCTATGCGCCGCGATCACCACATGGTCGTAGCGCGCCACGCCGCCCCGGCTGTCATGCACCGTCGCGCCCTCGCCGTCGCGCACGACCCGCGTCACGCCCGTGCCGAACCTGATCCGCCCGTCGAGCGCCGCCGCCAGCTTCGCCACATATTCGCGCGAGCCGCCCTTCACCGTCCGCCATGCCGGCCGGCCCTTCAGCCGCATCAATCCGTGATTGTCGAAGAAGCGCAGAAACGCCAGCGCCGGAAACCGCTCCACGCTTTCGAGCGGCAGCGACCATATCGCCGCGCACATCGGCAGCAGGTGATCGTCGCGCAGCGACGCCGAATAGCCCTGTTCGCGCAAAAACTGCCCGAGCGGCTTCTCGTCGAGCCCCGTCATCGAGATGAGGTCCGGCGCCGCGCGGTAAAGCTTCACGATGTCGCCGATCATCCGCCACATGCGCGGGCTCGCGATGTTGCGCCGGTCGGCGAAAATCCCGTTCAGCCCCGAGCCCGAATATTCGAAACGCCGCGCCGTTCCCGTTTCGAGCGAAGCCGCGAACGACATGTCGCTCGCCATCGTCTCGACGCCGAGATGTCTGAACAGCGCCGTCAGGTTCGGATAGTTGAGTTCATTGTAGACGATGAAGCCGGTATCGACCGCGACCGGCCCCTCCGCGCACTCCGCGACCACGGTGTTCGAATGCCCGCCCGGCCGCGCGTCCTTCTCGTAAACCGTCACATCGTGCCGCGACGACAGCAGCCACGCCGCCGAAAGCCCGGAAATGCCCGTGCCCGCCACCGCGATGCGCAGCCGCCGGGGGCCGCCGGAACCATCCATTCCGGACGCCGGATCGGATGGGAAAACGCGGTCGTCGAAGGGAGACATGAAATTCCTCTGGCGGAAAGACTGAGCGGATTGTCCTCATCCCTACGCGGCCGCCGCCCTGCCGGATCACAAACGCGTGCGTCCACATGCCCTGCTATCGCGCCCGCCCGCTTTTCCCTAGACTCTCCCGCAGGCGCTACGCCGTGGGTGATCCATGGCGGGACGGACCCCGTATCTGCATCATGCGCACGAAACACGCACTGCGGATCGGACCGGCTCGAGCCGGCTGCCATGACTGGCAGCCGAACCTGAGGAAGCTGGGCCTGATGAATGAAGACAAGGCGCCCGGAGAGGCGCCGGCGGGAAGCCCGGAAGAGATGGCACGGCTGATCGCGGCCATCGCGCTTCATGCCGATCGCACCGCCTTCGCGCGGCTCTTCGGCCATTACGCGCCGAGGGTGAAATCCTATCTGCGGCGCCTCCGCGTCGACGAGCGCCTTGCCGAGGATCTCGCGCAGGAGGTGATGCTGACCGTCTGGCGCAAGGCGGCCCAGTTCGACGGAACCAAGGCCTCCCCAGGCACCTGGATCTTCACCATCGCGCGCAATCGTTTCATCGACACGGTGCGCCGCGAGCGCCGTCCGGATTTCGATCCCTCTGACCCGATGCTGCTTCCCGAGGCGCCCCGTCCCGCCGACGAGGAGATGGCCGGTGCCGAAATAGGCCTCCGCGTCCGCGAGGCGCTTGTCGGCCTGCCCCCCGATCAGGCCGAAGCCGTCGAGCTTTCCTTCCTCGAAGGCCTGCCCCATTCCGCTATTGCCGAGCGGCTCGGAATACCGCTCGGCACAGTGAAATCGCGTTTGAGACTGGCGTTCGCGCGTTTGCGTCCGGCGCTGGAGGATCTGAAATGAGCGCCCCCTTTACATACGGCCCCGTCACCCACCGTCTCGGCGAGGAATGGCTGATGGCCTACGCCGCTGGCAGCTTGAGCGAAGGCCAGTCGCTGCTCGTCGCTTGCCACCTGAGTTTTCTCGACGATGCCGCGCCGCGCCTCGCCGTGGCGGAAGCCGCCGGCGGCGCGCTCCTCGACACGCTCGCGCCGGAGCGCATGGCGCCCGAAGCGCTCGCGCGCACGCTCGCCCTCCTCGATGAAGCGCAGGCGGAAATCGCCGCGCGTCCTCGCGTCGAAAGCAAATCCGCCGACCCGCTTCCGCCGCCCTTGCGCGCCTGGCTCGGCCGTGGCGTCGACGATCTGAACTGGAGCTTCCTCGGCCCCGGCATGAAGAAGGTGAAGCTCTGGCGCGGCGGCCCCAACGACCAGCGCCTCTGGATGCTCCGCGCCCGCCCCGGCGTGAAAATCCCGAAGCACGGCCACAGCGGCACCGAACTCGTGCTGGTGCTGAAAGGCAGCTTCGAGGATCCACATGGCCGTTTCGCCGCCGGCGATGTCGAGGAGAGCGACGACACCGAGATGCACAGCCTCCAGATCGGCACGGAGGAAGAATGCATCTGCCTCGCCGTCACCGAAGGCCCGACCCGCTTCGACGGCTGGATCGCCCGCGCCCTCCAGCCCTTCATCGGCCTGTAGGTAGGCTAAGCAGGAAAAACGCGCAACGCACCGCCCCTCATGTGGCAAGCCGCGGCGCCCGCCGAAGCGAGCGCCGCCGGCGCTTCAGAAGCGTGCCGTCAGCACCACCCGGACATTGCGTCCCGGCTGCAGCACATCGTTCTTCTTGAACGAAACATGGTTGCGGATGTCCTCGTCGAGCAAGTTCTCGCCCACCAGCGCAAGCTCGAGCGACGTGCTCCCCGAGGCCGACGGCATCAGGTAGCGCACCTCGCCCTTGAGGTTCGTATAGCTTCCCGTCTCCGTCTCGTTCGCCGACAGCCGGTCCTGCTCGAAGGCATGCAGGAAACCGAACTCGCCCGACAATTGCTCATCCGCGTAGAAGACGCCCGCGCCCGCCCGCATCGGCGGAATGCGGGGCACGTTGCCGCCCGCGTCGAGTTCGGCGCGCACCATGTCGAATTGTCCGCTGAGGCCGGCCTTCGCCGTTCCCCAGCGCATGAGCGTCACGCGGCCCGCCGCTTCGAACCCGCGGAAAGTCGCGTCCTCCTGCGTGAACAGCACCTGGTCGAGCTCCGTTCCGGCGCCGCAGGAAGCGAAATCGTCGTCGCAGGTGATGCCTGTCAGCTGCTTGTAGATGAAGTCGCTGAACTCGGTATGGAACACCGCCGCCTCGAACGAATAATCGTCGCCTGTGCGCTTCGCGGTCAGTTCCAGCGTCCGCGCGGTTTCCTTGCCGAGCGTCGGATCGCCGATCTCGAACGTCTCCGTCGCCTCGTGCGGTCCCTTGGAATAAAGCTCCAGCGCGTCCGGCGCCCGCTCCACGCGCTGTGCGTTGAAGCCGAACACCCAGCCATTGCCCGCATTCGCCACGAGCCCCGCCGCGAAGCTGAGCGGCGTGAAGCTCCGCTCGCTGTCGAATTCGAGCGCACTCACCGTATCGAGCGCGGTGCCCGTCACGTTCACATGTTCCGCCCGGCCCGATCCCTGCAGCTTCAGCCACTCGCCCGCGAGCGGCATTTCCTCGAAAATGAAACCGGCAATGGCGTCCGTATCCGAAGGCGCGATCAGTTCGCCGCCCTCGCCTGCGGCTTCGAGCTTGCGCCCGCGCGCATGGATGCCGATGGCGCCCGTGAGCGGTCCCACCGCGCGATGCGACAACTCGCCCCGCGCTTCCCATTCCTTGTTGTCGAAGCGCGAGCCCGTATCCCCCACGCTATCGATCTCGCCATG
This sequence comes from Parvibaculum sp., assembly GCF_030694575.1. Lineage (GTDB taxonomy): Bacteria > Pseudomonadota > Alphaproteobacteria > Parvibaculales > Parvibaculaceae > Parvibaculum. The sequence goes on along the minus strand of NZ_JAUYUS010000013.1, from coordinate 9,806 downwards.
CGAATAGTCGCTGTAGCCGCCGGTCAGCCCGAGCTTGCTGAACGGCCCGTCGTTGAATTCGAGTTCGCTCGCGGCCTGCACTTTCGTCTGCCGCATGTCGATATGGATCGGGTCAAGCGGATCGCCCGCCGGGATGCCGTAATTGCTGTCGTAATAGCTGACCGCCGCGCCCGCATAGCCGCTGACCGCATCCTCGTCGATAATGACGGAGGCGCCGCCCGCGATGCCGGATGTCTCCGTCCACGTATTCACCTGCCGGTCCACCGGCCCCGGAATACGGTAGTCGTCCGTCTTGCGCGCGAAACTGTCGAGATGGAAAGCGACATTCCCCTCGCCCGCATTCATCTCGCCATAGATGCGCCGCCCGTCATTCACCGTGTCGTAGGAAACCGACGCCTCGCCCTCGAAGCCGCCTTCCGGCAGCATCGTCGGAATGCGGTCGTTGAGCACGTTCACCACGCCGCCGATCGCCTCGCTGCCATAGCGCAGCGTCGCCGGCCCGCGCACCACTTCCACGCGCTTCGCCGTCAGGGGATCGATCGGCACGCCATGATCCTCGCTCACCGCCGACACGTCGCCCGCGCCGATGCCGTTCTCCTGCACGCGCACGCGCGTATTGTCGAGGCCGCGAATGATCGGCCGGCTCGCGCCCGCCGCGAAAGAGCTTTCGGTGATGCCGGGCTTGTCCTTCAGCAGCGCGCCGATGGTCGAGGCGGACGACGTCAGCACCTCGTCCTGCGTCACGACCGTCACCGGCACGGCGAGTTCGTCGAGCGGCGCGGCCAGCGGCGATGCCGTCACGAAGAGCGGCACCAGTTGCACCGCTTCCTTCTCGTCCGCCGCCTCTTCGGCGCCTGCCGGCAGCGCGGCGCAAAGTGCGCTCAGCGACACGCCGATGAAAATGCCCCGCCGGACGAAAGCCGGCGCACGGAAAGACCGGTATGACATGAAGAGCCCCCTGACTGAAATGATATATTATAACATATCACTAGCCGCTCCCCGCGCCGGGATCAAGCCCCTTTGGCGCGCCTGCGGCGACACAGGGTCTTCCGGGGCCGGGAGCGTGGGTCTAGGCTCCCTCGATCGTCCCTTTCGGAAAACAGTCAGATGAGCGGCACCAAAAGACCGGCAGACCCGCCCGCGCTGTCGGACAAGCGCTACAAGAAGGAGCTCTACGAGCTTCAGGTCGAACTGGTGAAACTCCAGCGCGACATCATCGCGCGCGACCGCAAACTGCTGGTGATCCTCGAAGGCCGCGACGCCGCCGGCAAGGACGGCGTCGTCAAGCGCATCGTCCAGCATCTCAGTCCCCGCGAGACGCGCGTCGTCGCGCTGGGCACGCCCTCCGACCGCGAACGGAGCGAATGGTATTTCCAGCGCTTCACTGCGCATCTTCCCGCCGCGCGCGAACTCGTGATCTTCAACCGGAGCTGGTACAACCGCGCCGGCGTCGAGCGGGTGATGGGCTTCTGCGACGACGAGCAATATGAGCGCTTCATGGTCTCCGTGCCGCAATACGAAGACATGCTGGTCGGCTCGGGAACCGTCCTCCTGAAATATTATCTCGACATCTCGAAACCCGAACAGAAGAAGCGCCTCGCCGACCGCCGCACGGATCCGCTGAAACAGTGGAAGATTTCGCCCATCGACAACGTCGCCGTGAAACACTGGACCGGCTACAGCCGCGCCCGCGACGCCATGCTTCTCCGCACCCACACCTCCGTCGCGCCCTGGAATGTCGTCCGCGCCGACGACAAGCGCCTCGCTCGCATTCATCTCATCCGCGACCTGCTCGCCCGCGTCGACTATCGCGGCCAGCCCGCCGAAAAGCCCGCGCCGGACAGCCGCGTCGTCATTCCCTTCGAGCCCGCCCTGCTTCAGGCGGATATTCTCGCACCCTGAGACGCACATGCCGGAAACCGCCGACGAGCTTTTTGCCGCCTTGCCCGACGCGCTGCTCGCGCCGGAGCGTCTTCTCGCGCTGCTCGGCCTTTCCTTCTTTCTCGGGCTCGCCTTCGAGGAATATTTCGGCGACGAACGCATGAAGCCGCCGGGCGGCGTGCGCACCTTCCCGCTGCTCGCGCTCACCGGCGCGCTGCTTTATGCGCTCGCGCCCGAAAGCGCGCTTCTCTTCCTGGGCGGCCTCGCCATTCTCGGCCTCTGGCTCGCGATCTGGTACTGGCAGGTGCTGGAGCAGCAGCGCGCCGAGCCGCGCATGCCGGCAGAGCCGGGCGTCCGCCTCGACGGCAGCATCGTGGCACCGGTCGGCAATCTCGTCGCCTTCCTTCTCGGTCCCCTCGCGCTCGTGGAGCCTCTCTGGGTGTCCGTCGCCATTGCCGTCGCCGCCGTGCTTCTCGCCGGCGCGCGCGAAAAGCTCCATGCCTTCGCCGAAACCCTGGACACGAGCGAGTTCGCCACGCTGGCGAAATTTCTCATCGTCATCGGCATCGTCCTGCCCCTCGTGCCGAACGAGCCGATGACGGACCTCACCGAAATCACGCCCTATCAGGTCTGGCTCGCCGTCGTCGTCGTCAGTTCCCTCTCCTATGCGAGCTATCTGGTGCAGCGCTATCTCGCGCCGCGCCGCGGCCTCCTTTATTCCGCCGGGCTTGGCGGCCTCTATTCCTCCACCGCCACCACGGTCGTCCTCTCGCGCCAGGCCCGCGCCGCCGGCCCGCAGGCGCGCATCCATGCGGCCCTGGTCCTCACCACCGCCGTCATGTTCCTGCGCATCCTCGTCGTCGTCGCGATCTTCAACCGCGATCTCGCGCTTGCGCTCATGCTCCCGCTCGTCGCCCTCTTCGCGCTCGGCCTCGTCATGGCCGCCATCCTTCTCTGGCGCGGCCGTGAAGGCGCCGCCGCCGGCAAGGGCGACAGCCTGCCGCCCTCGAACCCGCTCGAAATCCAGACCGCCCTCGTCTTCGCGCTGCTCTTCATCGCGCTCTCGCTCGCCGTCGGCTGGGCGCGCGTCGAATTCGGCGAGGAAAGCCTCTTCGTCCTCGCCGCGCTTGCCGGCGTCACCGATGTCGATCCGCTGGTCCTTTCCGTCGCCCAGTCCTCCGGCGCGCTTCAGGCAAGCGTCGCCGCCATCCTCATCGCCGCCGCGTCGAACAACATCCTGAAGGGCGTCTACATGATCGTCTTCGCGGGCCGCGCCGCCGGGCTCGTTCCCGCGCTCGCGCTCTTCCTCCTCGCCGCCGGCGGCGGCATTGCCATCCTCCTGACGCTCGGTCTCCTATGAACTACCGTCACGCCTATCACGCCGGCAATTTCGCCGATGTGATGAAACACGCCGTCTTCGCCCTCGTGCTCGACTACATGAAACGGAAGGACAAACCCTTCTTCGTGCTCGACACCCATGCCGGCACCGGCGAAACCGACCTCACCGGCATCGAGGCGCAGAAGACCGGCGAGTTCCGCGAAGGCATCGCCCGCGTGCTCGCCGCGCCCGATCCCCATCCCGCCCTCGCGCCTTACCTCGCCGCGCTGCCCTCGCCGCTCGGCATCTATCCGGGCTCGCCCGCCCTCGCCGCGAAGCTCACACGCCCGCAGGACCGCCTCGCCTTCTGCGAACTCCACCCGGAAGACGCCGCCGCCCTCGCCGCCCGCTTCCGCCGCGACGCCCGCGTGAAGACGCACATGATCGACGGCTACACCGCCCTCAAATCCATGCTCCCGCCGAAGGAGCGCCGCGGCATCGTGCTGATCGACCCGCCCTTCGAGCAACGCGACGAATACGACCGCCTCGTCGGCGCCCTCAACGAGGCGGCATCGCGCTTCGCCACCGGCACCTTCATGATCTGGTATCCCGTGAAGGACCCCTCCGTCTCCGGCGCCTTCCTCGAACGCCTCGCCGGAGAGGGCCCGGCGAAAACCCTCTGCCTCGAACTCCACATCAGGGCCGCCGATCCCACGCGCATGACCGGCTGCGGCCTCGTCATCGTCAACCCGCCCTTCGCCCTCACCGAAAAGGCCCCCGGCGACAAATCCACCGCCCGCTCCCTGATGGACTGGCTGGCCCAAACCCTCGCCCAGGCCCCCGGCGCCCGCGCCCGCGAGGAATGGCTGCGGGAATAAAACCTCCAGCCCTTCCTTCCCACCCTCCCCCTGTGGGAGGGTCGAAAAATCCTGGATTTTTCGGGGAGGGGTAAGCGAGGGATCTCGGCGCATAACCGAAAGCGCGCCCGGTTCACCCCCGAACACCCCTCCTTGAAACTTTGACGACATCCCCACTGACCCGAACCGCCGAACGAGTCTATAAAGGCGCCGACGCCACGCCTGACAAACAGTCAGATAACAACAGGGACAAGGCGCTTGGACCGGGAGACACCCCCAACCGACGACCGGCTGACCGAAGACGAGCTCGCGCGCCGCGCCGCCGACGCCGAAATCGCCTACGAGGCCGAGATCGAGCGGAACCTCCCCCGCAACTACGTCGCCAACCTCGCCCACGGCCTGCTCGGCCAGACCGGCTTCCGCCTCGTCAACGCGCCGACCTTCGTCCCCGCCTATATCTTCCTGCTGTCCGGCTCCGAATTCGCCGTCGGCCTCGCGCTCGCCGCGCAATGGATCGGCGCGTCGGCCTCCTCCATTTTCGGCGCCACGCTGATCGAGCACAGGAAGCGCGTCCTCCCGATGGGCCTCCTGATCGGCTGGGGCATGCGCGCCGGCGTCCTCGGCCTCGCGCTTGGCGGCTTCTTCCTGCCGGACAACCTCGCGCTGATAACGGCCATCGCCTTCCTCTGCCTCTTCGGCCTCTTCAACGGCATGCAGGCGGTGATCTTCAACACCCTCATGGCGAAGGTGATCCCGCTGCGGCTCCGCGGCCGCCTCACCGGCTTCCGCAATTTCACGGCGGGCCTCACGGCGGCGGGCGTCTCCTATCTCGGCGGCAAATATCTCGTCGAGGGCAACGCCTTCGGCAACGGCTATTCGACGACCTTCCTCGTCGCCTTCATCCTGACGTCGATCGGCCTCTCGCTCCTGATGCTGGTCCGCGAGCCCGAACCGCCGACCATCCGCGCCCGCGCCACGCTCGGCGGCCGCCTCCGTGAAATCCCGGCCATGCTCCGCGCCGACAAGGCGCTGACGCGCTTCTACCTCGCCGCTGGCCTCGCCGCGCTCGGCACCATGGCGGTGCCCTTCTACATTCTCTATTCGGGCGAGCGCATCGGCCTTTCCGGCACCAATCTCGCGGTGCTCTCCACCGCCTTCCTGCTCGCGCAGACGGGCGCGAATCTCGCCTGGGGCACGCTCGCCGACCGCTTCGGCAACCGCCTCGTCTTCATGTCGTCGGTCGGCCTCTGGGCGGCGTCGACGCTCGCGCTCCTCTTCACCCACGACCTCCTCGGCCTCGCCCTCGTCTTCGCCGGCCTCGGCGCGGGCCAGGGCGGCTTCCAGAACAGCAATCAGAACATCATCGTGGAATTCGGCGCCCGCGACGACCTCCCCATGCGCATCGCCGTCCTCAACACGGCGACCTCGCTGATGCAGGCGGCCGGCCCCCTCCTCGGCGGCCTCATCGCCCACAATCTTTCCTTCAGCGCCCTCTTCGTCACCTCCATCGCCGTCCTCACCGGCGCCGTCATCCTGATGGTCTTCGTCGACGAACCGCGCAAGCGCCGCCTCAAGGGCTGAGCCCCGGACAAGCTTTTGTTCAGCTTTCGCGGCTCATAATCGCCCGCGCCGCCGCTCCGGGCGGGTGCCTCACGCGAGACCGTGTCATGCTCCGATTGCCTTTCCTCGCCGCTGCCATCCTCGGTGCATGGGCGCTCGCCGCAGCGTCCGCTCCCGCTTCGGCCACCTTCATCGACGAGGCGGCGGGCAGCGTGATCGGCGCGCGTTCGGACGCGATGTTCCGCCGCATCGGCGTCAACGACCTCTATCGGTTCAACCGGCTGGAAAAGGCGCTGGCGGGCGGCACCGCCGGCCTCGAGGATCTCGACACCGGCCTCGAACTCGGCCACCGCTTTCTCGACAGCGAGCCGATGTTCGCGGGCTTCGTCTTCGGCGCCATCGCAAGGGCCTACAGCGCGGGCACGCTGCCGCCCATGCGCCAGACGGGCGAGGCGCTCTACTGGAACGCGGTCGCCTATGACCGGGTCTGCGCGGCGGACGGCGAACTCTGCCAGGCGCTTGCCGCGAGCGCGTTTTCCGGCCATCCGGGTTCCGGCGCGCTCAAGGCGACCGCACTTCGCTATATCGACTTCGCCGATGCGGTCGCATCGAACCAGCTCCCGCCCGACCTCGCCGCCGACGCCGCCGCGCAATGCCGCCTCGCCCATGAGCTGATGGCATCGCGCGCCGCCGCCGAGGGCCGCGGCGGCGACGCCTTCTACGGACGCGGCCTCGTCGCGGCCTGCGACCCCGCCACGCTGCGCTGAGTCTTCACGCCGCCCGAGCCTTCACTTCGCGCGCCACGAGATAGAACAAAATCCCGAACGACCCCGCCGCCAGCGTCACCGCCACAAACGGCCAGGGATTGACCCCGCTCGTCTTCGCGTCGCGCGCCATCCAGATAATCGCCAGCACACAGACGATCACCAGATCGACCAGCACCTGCGTCCCCGCCCAGCTCTGCAGCGGCCCGAGGAAAACACCGAGATACCCCGCCTCCATCAACGCCATGAAACTCAGCGCCCCAAAGGCAAGAATGACCGCCACAAGCCCCACCAACCGTCCCGGCATGAAAAAGCTCCTCCTGTTGTCTCAGAAGAAGCGTCACACCCCCCGGTCAGCGCGACAATTACGTCGGAGGTAAGGAAAGAAAGACAGCGGTTTCACGAAAAACCCCACCTCCCCCTCAGTGTCATCCCGGCGAAAGCCGGGACCCACTCGCAGCGCCTCTTGCCACAGCAATCAAGACAGCGCGCACCCTTCCCCCAAACTCGTCATGCCCGGGGTGAGGGGCGGTTTGCGCAAGCAAACGAAAAGGTCCGGTGGACCTTTTCGAGACCCGAACGCCCTGAGCCATGCGAAGGGCAACCCGGGGCATCCAGTAGCCGCCGCAGGCGGCGTCCCGCTGCGCAAGAAATTCTTGTGAAGAGAGACGGCGCGCGCTGCGCGCCTTCTGGATTGCCGGGTCAAGCCCGGCAATGACGGTTTGGTTTTGAAACTTCCAAACAAAAAAGCCGGTCCCTTTCAGGACCGGCTTCTTCTTAGGCGACTTGATCAAACAAATTTCATCGCCTCATCCCGCTCCCACTCTCCAAGTACCGCAGAGACCGTGTTGACATATTGAATCCCACGTTTGGGTAATATTCGCCATTCGGCTTTGTCGAAGTCCGCCACTTGAATCCGACGTGGATCGCAGCGGCAATGAATGCACCGTTTGAAACGTAATCGGGTCCTAGCTTCTCACCAGTTGGGTAGTTGCTGACCGCTCGTTCCGCAACATGCTTGAGCCTGTAACTTCCATAGACGCTCGTAATATTCTTGCACCGTTCTACATTCGTCAAAACCACGAGCGCACGAAGAAATTGTTGCACGTAGTGGGGACTGCAAAGCTTGGCTCGATCTCCGTAGAACCGCTCATGACGCTCGTTCATATTTTCTAAAGAGCCATCGCTCCTGCGCTGATACTCTCCAAAGCCAATACCATGCCAACAGAGCATCGGCTCTTTCTCGAGTGCGAAGCTAACTGCCACTTGAGCGCAGGCGATATAGAAGCTCGGCGCCGTAGCATCTGAAAATCGGCGTTCTCGCAAATAAGCAACAAATGCTTCCCCATCGACAATTGCTTGGGGGCAGACACCGTTCTTCACTCCAGCACGTAGAGACGCATGCGTCCTAAAACCCAACCCTCGAGCCATAGCCTCGCAACGGTGCGATGACTTCACTTCAGACATTGAGCGTGTTAGCGACGCCTTGATACTTTTAACTGCTTCCACAGATAGAGGAATAGCAAGTGAGAACATGCTCGACTTCCTTTTCTGAACGCAGCCCACCGATTACTCCGCGCCCATGAAAAAGAAAGGAGCGTCAGTTTTCCGAATTGAGGGCGTTTGACTCGGTGAGAGGTCGAGGGTGCCCAAAACCTGTTTGAAAACCTAATATGATTCTGCACATCCTCAATTGGTTTCTTTCGATGAATTCGCGGATTCGCTGCTAGTAGATTCGCCGCTCAGCGCGGTCGAAGAGTTATGGCGCATCAAAACAAAAAAAAGCCGGCCCCTTCCGAGACCGGCTTTTCCGTACCCGGACAAACCCGGGAATATCGTCAGCGCATAACGCCAGCCATCAAGCCGCGTTATACCCCAGCACAGCCTTCACCTCGAGGAACTCCTCGAAGCCGAACTCGCCCCATTCGCGGCCGTTGCCCGACTGCTTGTAGCCGCCGAACGGTGCGTTGAGGTCGGGCCCGGCGAGGTTGAGGTGCACGTTGCCCGTGCGCATCCGCGACGCCACCTTCTTCGCATGTGCCGGTTCGCCCTGCACATAGCCCGAAAGCCCGTAGACCGTGTCGTTGGCGATCTGGATCGCCTCTTCCTCGTTCTTGTAGGGCAGGATCGCCATCACCGGCCCGAAGATTTCCTCGCGCGCGATGGTCATGTCGTTGGTGACGTTCGCGAAGATCGTCGGGCGCACGTAATAGCCCTTGTTGACGCCTTCCGGGCGGCCCGGGCCGCCGGCGACGAGCGTCGCGCCTTCCTCGATGCCCTTCTGGATGAGCGCCTGGATCTTGTTGAACTGCACTTCCGAAACCACGGGGCCGATGGTCGTGCCTTCCGCGTTCGGGTCGCCCGCCTTCACGGCCTCGGCGGCCGCCTTCGCGATCTTGATGACCTCGTCCTGCTTGGACGCGGGCACCAGCATGCGCGACGGCGCGTTGCAGCTCTGGCCGGAGTTCGACATCATGCCGAAGACCGAGCCCGTCACCGCCTTGTTGAGGTCGGCGTCTTCCAGAACGATGTTGGCCGACTTGCCGCCGAGTTCGAGCGCGACGCGCTTCACGGTGTCCGCCGCCGCCTTGGAGACGAGGATGCCCGCCCGCGTCGAGCCCGTGAACGACACCATGTCGACATCGGGGTGCGACGAAAGCGGCGAGCCGACGCCCGGCCCGTCGCCATTGACGAGGTTGAACACACCGGCCGGCACGCCCGCTTCATGCAGCACTTCGGCGAAGATATAGGCGTTGATCGGCGCCACCTCCGAAGGCTTCAGCACCATGGTGCAGCCGACGGCGAGCGCGGGCGCCACCTTGCAGGCGATCTGGTTGATCGGCCAGTTCCAGGGCGTGATGAACGCGCAGACGCCGATCGGCTCGCGCACGATGCGCGTCGGGCCCTTGTCTTCCTCGAATTCGTATTTCTTCAGGATTTCGAGGTTGGTGTTGAGATGCGCGATGCCCATGGCCGCCTGCGCATGCTGGGCAAGCTTCTGCGGCGCGCCCATTTCCTCGGTGATCGCGGCGGCGATGTCCGCATAGCGCTTCTGGTAGACCGCCATGATCGACTGGAGAAGCTCGATGCGCTCCTGCTTGGTCGTCGTGGAGAATTTCGGGAAGGCGGCCTTCGCGGCGGCCACCGCCTTGTCCACGTCCTTGGCCGAACCCATGCTGATGAGCGCGAAGGGCTCTTCATTGGCCGGGTTGATGACCTCCAGCGTCTTCTTCTCGACGGGGTCCACCCACTGGCCGTTGATGTAGAATTTCAGATATTCTTTCATGATCGTCCTCCATGTGATGCCGTCCCTTGCCGGGCTCGGGGCCGTCTTCCGCGAGGCGGGGACCCGGCCCTTTTCCGGGCGGGCCCCGGTCGCGGCGCCGTTGCCGTAAGGGGTGTTCTTGTTGGGATGAAACCTCGCAC
>NZ_JAUYUS010000012.1 GCF_030694575.1 Parvibaculum sp. | reverse complement strand
TGGTGCTGGTTCGGCGAGGAGCGGACGGTGACCCTCACACTCACGCATCGGTGGTGACGACATGAAACTGCGTCCGGCGGCTCTTTTGATGCATCGCTATGTCGGCCTCGCGATGGCGGCGTTCCTCACCGTCTCGGGGCTGACCGGCAGCATCATCGCGTTCAATCACGAACTCGACGAATGGCTGAACCCGTCGCTCTTCGAGCGGCTGTCGGACGCACCTCCCCTCCCGGCGACGGAAATCATCGCCGAGATCGAACGGCAGGACCCGAACATCTACGTCTCCTTCTTCGAGTTCGAGGAAGAGCCCGACCACAACGCGGTCGCCTTCGTGCAGCCGCGCCCCGACCCCGAAACGGGCGAGGCCGTCGAGCCCGGCTACAACCAGATCTTCGCCGATCCCGCGACCGGCAGGATCGCCGGCAAGCGCGAATGGGGCGCGCTGCGCGTCGACGCGGCGCACCTGCTGCCGTTCCTCTACAAGCTTCACTACAGCCTGCATATTCCCGGCGTCTGGGGCCTCTTCTTCATGGGCATCGTCGCCATCTTCTGGACGGTGGACTGCCTTGTCGGCTTCTACCTGACGCTGCCGGGGGGACGGCCCTTCTGGCGCAAATGGGCGCCCGCCTGGAAGCTGAAGCGCGGCGCGGCCCCGCATCGCCGCAATCTCGACCTGCACCGCGCGGGCGGGCTGTGGCTCTGGCCGGTGCTCTTCGTCGTCGCGCTGAGCGGCGTCGCACTCAACCTGCCCGATCATGTGTTCAAGCCCGTGGTCGGATTTTTCGCCGAACTCACGCCCGACCTGCGCGACCTTGCGGCCGAACGCCTGAACGCGAAATACGACGAGCCGCCGCAAATCGGCTACCCGGAAGCCCTCGCGCTGGCGCAGAGGGCGGCGGCCGAGCGCGGCATAATGGAGCCCGCCTCCATGCTCTGGTATCCGAAGGACTATGCCGCGATCGGCGTCGGCTTCGGCGATCCGCACGGAACGGGGCTCGGCGCCTCCTGGGTCTTTTTCGACGACCGCACGGGCGAGCTGCTGCATGTGCAGATCCCCGGCACCGGCACGGCGGCGGATACTTTCGTGCAATTGCAGTTTCCGCTCCATTCCGGGCAGATCATCGGACTGCCGGGGCGCATCCTGATTTCGCTCACCGGCCTCGTCGTCGCGGTGCTGTCGGTGACGGGCGTGCTCATCTGGGCGCGCAAACGCAAAAGCGCGCGTGCCGCGAAGGCGTTGCGCGCACCTGACGCGGAGCCGCACCGGCACGCCGCGCCCGCCGAATAGGCTTTCATCCGCGATCCCTCCAAAGAGGTTCTATCCCCGCTCGCGGCCGCGCGCCGCTTCCCCGGATAATGCAACCCGCTGCAACGGCCGATATTCGAGTCGGGACCGGGGCGCGTGGTTCAACATCGGAAAGGGGGAGGTGTGGCATGACGGAAATCCGTTACGTGCCGGGCTGGAGACGGGAAGACGCCGCCATCGCGCGGGACGCCGCCGCGCTCTGGCGGGAATTCGACATATTGCCGCAAGGCGTGACGCCGGAGGCGCGAGCGCGCGAAATCTGCGCCGTCGCCTATGACGGCGACAAGCTCGCCGGGGTCTCGACCATCGACATCCGGCCCTATGCGCCGCTCCGCAACAAGCGCTTCGGCTTCCTGCGCGTCTTCACGCGGCCGGAATACCAGCAGCAGGAAATCGCCATCGGCCTTGCCACGCTGTGCCGCGACACGCTGGAAGCCTGGTCGGTCGCGAACCCCGGGGAAAAACTCGCGGGCATGGCGGCGATCTACCAGTCGCCGAAGCTCGGCCATTACCCGATCGGCGAATCCGGCCTGACCCTGATCGGCTACACGCAGGAGGGCTATCAGGTCCGCGCAATCTGGTTCAACCACCTGCCGCTGACGGAGGGCTATCCCGTCAGGACGAAGAGCGAAACGACGAACACGGCCAAACCCGCAACCAAGGGAAAGAAAACAGCATGAGCACCTTCACCGCCGGCCGCGAGCCGAACCGGAACACCCTCCCCTACGCCGTTCTGGCGGCGGGCACGCTGATCGCGATCGCCATCGTGGTGACCTCGCTTGTCGGACCGCGCGGCGCCGGCGTCCTCGCCAATCCGCAGGGCGGCGTCTGGATCGAACGGAACGGCACGCTCTATCTCTGCCGCGCCAGCACGCAAGGTGCGGCCCCATGCGTGAACCTCGCGGACGGCGCGAGCCTGACATTCGCGGAAGTGTGGCGGTAACACCCGCCGCTATCTTTCCGCTTCTTCCCCCAAAAGGAATGGCGCCCCGGAGCAATCCGGGGCGCCATTTAGTTTGCGAGGAGTATCGTCTTCTTCAGGGACCTCAGAACGCCCAGCGGATGGCGGCGGCGATCGCCTGTTCGTCGTAGTCGCTCTGGAATTCGCCGTCGTAGGTGACGCGAATGCTGAGCCTGTCGGAAGCCTCGTAGGTGAGGCCGGCGCCGAAGCCGTAGGAGACATCGTCCCGGGGCGTCGTCTGGGTGACGAAGGAACCGCCGCCGACGACATTGCCGGAGATCGCCTCGTCGGGATCGGCCAGCTCGCCGAGGAGCTTCACGCCGAATTCCGGGATGAGACGCGCCCCGCCGTCGAGCGCCATGGTGTAGCGGGCGTTGACGCCGCCGACGGCACGGACGGACGTGATCGTGCGGCTGTCGATGCTGGTCGGCAGCGGACCCGTTTCCGTGTAGCCGTCGATATCGACCAGGTTGTAGCGCAGGCCGACATTGGGCGTGACGTCCCAGGCGCCGCTCGTGAACATGCGGCCAGCCTCGACACGCGCCACGAACTGCGTGCCGTCATAGTTCGCCACGTTGACACCGCCGAGCGAGGTGCGGGCGCTGTCGTAGTCGTTCATGCCGAAGCCCAGCGAGCCGTTCACATACCACGCGCCGGGGCGGTGGCTGAGATAGGCGACGAGACCGTAGCCGTCGACCGTGACCGTGGAATTCGCCCCCGCGCCGTTCTCGTCCACATCCGACGAGGAGTAGAAGGCGCCGACGCCGATGCGGGTGTTTGCCGCGACCTCGCCGTCGATGCCGACGGTTGCCCCCCATGTGTCCGCATCGAAACCGTTGATGCCGCTCGGCGTGTATTCCGCCTTCGAGGCGCCGATCCGGCCCCAGAGCGCCCACTTGCCATCGCCGCCGAGCTCGGCATCGCCGGCCGCGAGGCCCGTTTCGCCGCCCTTCGACGCGACGGTGAAGCCGCCGCCGCTCAACCGGTCCATGATCATGTCGAAGATCAGGTCGGTGGAGCTCATGGTCGTGTTGCCTGCGCCGTCGCTTTCATCCGGCATCGTGTCCTGGACGAGCTTGAGGAGCGCCTGGTACTGCTCTTCTTCCGTCTCGAACTGCGTCAGCCAGATGACGAGCGGGCTGTCGATGGGCTGCGTGGAGATGTACTTGTCGATCGCCCGGGCGACCTTGACGAGATTCGCGCGGCCCCCGGTATCGATTTCGGCATCTTCCGCCGTCTGGGCGATCTCGATGCGGAGGAAGAGTTCATCCGCCGAACCCGACGTGACGATCTCGTCATTCATCACCTTCTTGAAGTCGAAGAGGATGGTGTTGTCCGCGACGGAGGCGCCTTCGTCGGTGACGCCGCCCTCCTCGCTTGCCGACGCGATCAGCATATCCGAGCCGACGACGCCGGAGAGGCCGCTTTTGACTTCGACGAAGATGTTGGAGCCTTCGGCGAAGAAGACCGTTTCGCCGTAGACGACACCGGCGCCCGCCGACGAAAGCTGCGTGCGGAAGGTGGAGCCTTCATTGAAGGAGACGTCGCCGGAGACGTCGAACCAGCCGCCAAGCGCGAGGGAGAGCGTGCCGTCGATATCGACGGTGCCGGCAGCGGCATAAGCGCCTTCCGAAGTGACGCCGAGGGTGGCGCCTTCGGCAACCGTGATCTCGCCGTCGCCATCCGTCGTGTGGATGCCGTAACCGTCGAGGATGAGGGTACCGCTGTTGATCGCGACCTTGTCGAAGTGCGAGATCGCCCAGCCTTCTATACCGTCGTCGAGCGTGATCGTGTCGTCATGCTCGAAGGTGAGGGTCGCGTAGTCTTCCTCCGGCATCTCGAAGATGGAGAAACCGCTTTCGGTCGCATGGATACCCTTGCCGAGTTCCACGCCCGTGCCGGAGACGGTGACATGATCGGTGCCGTCGCCGGTATAGATCGCGCCGGTGACGGTGCCGCCGTCGATCACGATCGTATCGTCGCTGTCGCCCAGCGAGGTGTCGATATTGCCGGTGACCGTGCCGGTATTGAGGATGTAGGTCGATGCGTCGTATTCGTCGAAGTTGCTGGCGTATACCAGGACGTCGCCCGTGATGTCGCCGTGGTTGACGATCGAAACGTATTTCGTGTCGAAGGCGTAGATCGCGTCGCCATCTTCCGACGATATGATCCCGTCTTCCGTGTTGGTGATGTAGATCGACGGACCGCTGGCACGGATCGCATCCGAGGACTCGCCCGTGACCGAGATGGTGCCGTCATTGTAGATGGTGGTGGTGGTCGGGAGGTCCGACTGGGCAACGACGCCGTGTGCCGCGTAGCCGTAGGTGCGGATGGTGCCGTAGTTGCGGAGTTCGACCGTGTCGCCGCGCAGCCGTGTGCCGAAGGCGTAATCGCCATGGGTGACGATGGTGCCGCCGTTGTAGATATCGGCCTCGCCCTGCCAGGCGGTTACGCTGATGCCGTGGGCGCCTTCGCCCCAGGTTTCGATGCGGCCGTCGACCAGAACTTCCTCGTCATCCTCGTCCATGGAGGAGAGGATCCCGCTCGAGCTCGAGGCGGCGTTGACGGCGAAGGCATCGCCTTCTTCCGACGTGACGACGATGCCGATGGAACCCTCGCCATATGTCGTGATCGTGGAAGCGATGTTGTAGGCGGCGGCCCTGTCGTAATTGTCTTCGCCGGAGCTGTAGACAGCCATGCCGTGAGACTCGTCGCCATGCGTAACCACGGTGGACTGATATTTGTTGGCGGCGAAGGCATCGCCATATTCGGCGGAAACGCGGATACCGATGGCGCGGTCGCCGTTTGTCACGATGTCGCCGTGATACTTGTTGATCGCGGCGGCGAGACCTTCTTCGGCATGGGCCACGAGACCGTGGGAATAATAGCCCGTCAGTGCGCCATATTCGTCGCGCGTGCCGGTCGTGATCGAGCCGTAGAAGTTCGCGGCGATGGCGGTACCCTCGCTCACAAAGGCGCCAACGCCGATGGCGTTATCGCCGGTGGTGACGATGGTGGACCGGAAATCGGACGGATCGTATTCGCCCTGGGGAAGCGCGTCGATGAGCACTTCCGCGATGTCGCCGAGGAGGCCGTATCCCTCGCCGATATAGGCTTCGCCGATACCGCCGAGAGCGGCGAGGAGCTGCGGCGGGAGGCCGTTCAGGGCGATGGCGATGCCGCCCTCCTCACTGCCGTCTTCGCCTTCCATCGCATCGCCGATGCTCTCGAAGCCCGCCGCCGCGATCAGACCGTGGGCTTCGTCGCCCGAGGTCGAGATCGAGCCGCCGAGCACGTTGATGCCGGCCGCGAGGCCGCCTTCGGCGAGAGCGGTGGCACCCGAGGCATCGTCACCGCGCGTTTCGATCGTGCCGATATTGCCGGCGATGGCGTTACCCGAAATATCGTACCAGGTGTAGCCGTCATAATGCTCCCGGCTGGTGGCGGTGACGCTGAGGCCCGTGGACCGCTCGCCCCAGGTGTCGATGGTGCCCGAGTTGAGGCCGAGGGCCGTGCCCTCCTGCGTTTCGATCACGATGCCCTTGGCCTTGTTGCCATAGGTCGTCACGTCGCCGGTGTTGAGAACCATGGCATTGTCTTCGGCGAAGACATCGATGCCGTGCGAACGCCAGCCTTCGTCGGAGTAACCTTCCTCGAGGGAACCCGTCGTGATGGTGCCGCTGTTGAGGACATAGGCGTCGCCCAGCTCGACATCGATCTCGATGCCGGCGGCAGCGTCGTTCGTGGTGACGATCGTGCCTTCATTGACGACGATGGCGGTGCCTTCCTCGATGTCGACGGAGACGGCCGCTTTCCACTTGCGGTCCGATTGGATCGAACCGTCGTTCAGGACCAAGGCATACTCCTCCGCCTCGATGCTGACATTGCCGTAGATGAAACCGTAGTTGGCGACATAGACGGAACCGGATTCGTCGACCCGGATGGCCGCGCCGTCTTCCGAACGGATGATGCCGTAGACGGTATCCTCATCCTCTTCCTCGATGGCGAGGTTCGTGATGCGGACGATTTCGCCCTCGGCGCGGACGGCGTCCGCTTCCTCGCCGGAGGCCTGGATCAGGCCGGAATTGTTGAGCGTCGCGGTGCCGTATTCGCCGTCGGCGTCGAGATCGACCGCGTGGCCGTCCCTGCCGTAGGTGAGGATGGAGCCGCTGTTGGTGAGGGTGACGGAGTAACCTTCGAGATCGACGCCCTTGGCGTTCCTCCGGTCGGCGCGGATGGTGCCGCTGTTGTCGACGACGGCATTGCCTTCCTCGACGTCGAGGGAGACGGCCGCTTTCCATTTGCGGTCCGACTCGATCAGACCGTCATTGTTCAGATAGGCATATTTGTCGGCGTCGACGTCGACATTGCCGTAGATGTTGCCCGCGTTGTAGATGCGCACATCGTCCGACTCATCGACATTGATGGCAGCGCCTTCTTCCGAGAAGATGACGCCGACGACATCGTAGCTGTATTCGTCGCCTTCTTCGGCTTCGATAACATTGTTGTAGATGCGGACCGTGGGGCCCGAAGCGACGATGGCATCCGACTCCTCGCCATAGGCACCGATGAAGCCGGTGTTGACGATGGTGGTCGTTGCGAAGCCGCCGGAATGAGCGACGACCGCATGGGCGTCCTCGCCATAGGTGACGATGGCGCCCGCATTGTCGAGCGACACCGTGTCGCCATACATCACCACGCCATGGGCATCGTCGCCTTCCGTAACGATGATGCCGTCGACCGTATTGACGACATCGACATCATCGCCATAGGCGGCGATGCCATGGGCACCCTCGCCGGTCGTGTCGATGGTGCCGCTGTTCTCGATGTCGACATTGCCTTCCCATGCGCTGGCGAAGATGCCGTGTCCGTCCTCGCCATCGGTCTCGATCGAGCCGCTGTTGACGATCTCGATCTCGCCTCCATACGACCAGTAGCCGTCATCGATGCGCGCGTGAATGCCGTGTGAATCGTGACCGGTCGTCTCGACGGTACCGCTGTTGTCGATGAAGACATCGTATTTTGCGACCGCGTAGAGGCCATGCGCCTCGTCGCCGCTGGTGAGAACGGTATGTGTGTTCTCGATCGAAGCTTCGTATTTCGCGACGGCGACCACGCCATGCGACCCCTCGCCGGTGGTGCCGACGATACCGTGGTTGACGGCGGTCGCATCGCCGCCCCACCACTCTTCGGCCCAGGCATTTGCGACCATGCCAAAGGAGTTCCTGGAGGTGGTGACGATCGTGCCGGTGGCCGAGTTCAGGACATAGGCGTCCTCGTCCGAGGAATAGGCCGCAATACCGTGATGCCGGTCGCCGCCATAAACCCAGGCTCCATCTTCTTCGTCGTATTCGACGTAATGCGTGTTGTCGCCCGTGACGATGGAGCCGTTGTTGATGGCCGAGACATTCTCGTCGCCATTGACGAAGATGCCGGCATTGTCGAAATCCGCTTCCGATACCTCATCCGTGGTGTCGATGCTGGAGCCGGCACCGAGGACCACCGTGAGATCGTCGACCTCGTTGTACTGGATCGTTTCGTCGAAGACGCCGGTGCAGATGACCGTCGTGTTGATCTGGGTGCAGGTGCCGGCCGCCGCGGCGCCCGCGCCACCGAAAGTGACCGCCATCAGCGACGCACCCGACAGGAGAGCCGTCGCGAAACGGCGGCGAAGGCCACTCGCGCCGATCTCCTTGCCCTGCGTCGCGCGGATGACGCCGCCGTAATAGCTGTAGGCCGAGCCGACCAGGTTGCGGTCGATGGCGGCGATCTTGCCGGCGTTCTTGTTCGTATGTTTCGTCGTCATCGGGGCCCCCCAAAAGAAATTATTCCGAGGAGAGACTGCGCGCGGCGCGATTTTCGCTCCACCTGAGTTGCAGCCAAAAAGGAGGGAGCTTTTCCGCCAAAGCGGAGGGAAATGAATCGGAGGAACGGTGCGATCCGCATACGGAGCGAATACCGGCGGCTTTCCGCAGAAAACGCGTATTGCACCCGGCGGCGGCGGTTAGCAATTCGTTACGATTGATTCAATGTGAAACGCGAAGCGGACGATTCGATGCGAGCTCCGGGGTGCGCAATCCGCACCCCGGTTCGCGTATTACGCGCTTGCGGCGGCGATTTTCGGCGCGTTTTCACCGCGCTCATCGCCGGCTGCCCAGTTTTCGATGGTGATTTCGTTCCGAATCGAGCCATCGAGAAGGCCCGTCGCCTTCGGGCACCGGACGCCCGGCAGCACGAAGACGTCGAAGAGTTCGCGCACATCGCCCGTGAGCCTGATCCATTCGACGATGTCGCCATTGCGCGTGTCCACAACCTGGACGCCGCACCACGGCTCCGCATCGCGCTTCGCCAGTTCGCCGTCGAGTTCAAGGCCGGAGAAGCTGCCGTCGCGCGGCAGCGACAACCCGATCAGCGCGTAATGCCCGTGGAACGCGAGACCGCGTGCAAAGCCCGGCAGGAAGGCGACGGCTTCGCGCTTGCCCGTCTGCTGGTCGACGCGGCAAAGCTCGCCGCGACCGCTGTCGAGCACCCAGAGCTGACCGTTATGGAGGCGCGGCGAATGCGGCATGGAAAGATCTTCCGTCACCATGGCGTCGCTGCGCACATCCATGATGCAACCGCCCGACGCACGCCTGTCGCGCCAGCCCGTGATGATGTCGCTCTTGCAGACAGCGGTGACGAAACGCGCTTCGCCGTCCGCCATTGCGAGACCGTTGAGATGGCATCTGTCTTCCGGCGCGAGGCGCGAGATGAAGGGCGGCTTCCACAGCGGCTTGAAACTGTGCGTGAGGCTGAATGTGGCGAGGCAGGAGAAGCGCGTGTTGACGAAGATGACGCGACCGCCTTTCTCGACACCGACCTCATGCGCGTCGAGATCACCCGTCGTCTGCGCGTTGCGCGGCACGAAGTTGCGGTCGAAGCCGTCCGCCGTCGCGCCCCGGCCCATCACGTTCTCGAGCCGCCATATCTGATATTGCGTGGCGAGGTAGAGCCGCTGCGGCGTCGCCGCGACGCCCATCGCATGCACGAAATGCCGTTCGTGGAAACTGACGCGGCCCTTGGGCAAACGTCCGACAAGATAGAGCCGGCCGCTCTGGTACGAGGTGAAGCCGAAACTCAGATTGTGACGCTCGAGCCAGGAGCTGAGGCCGCGCGAACAGGAAATCTGCGTACCCTTTTTCTCCGGCACGCCTTCCGGCGCGGCCGCCGGCGCCGTCTTCTCCGGCGCCTTCAGCTTCGTCACTTTCTTTTCGGTCTTTTCCGGCTTCCCCGATTTTTCCGAGCCCACCTGCATCTCCTGTGAAAGAAATTCGCTTCCCTTTGGATACGAAACCGCACCGCGCATCGCCCGCATCGGCATAAGAATCGAAAGGACGGCGCCGAGCCGGATACAACCGCGTGCAACAGGAAGCATTGCAGCATGGGCAATCGAAGATTCTCGACCTCTATTGGCTCCATTTCCGCACCTATCGCCGCGGAGCTTCGGCCATGAGCGCGCCTCGCAAGACCGCTCTGAAGGAAGTTCCCGCGCGCGCGGAAACGCCGCCGCCCGCGGCACAGAAGCGGCTCGGCTTCGCGCCCGAAACCTGGTTTCCGGCACCGGTATGGTCGCGCCACGTGCCCGACCACGAGCGTATCAACGTGCATATCCTGTCCGTTATGGAGGAACTGGAGGCGAACGACCGCGCCATCACGCGCTCCAATGTCGGCGGCTGGCACAGCGCCGCGAATCTCCACCAGCGGAGCGAGCTTGCCGAAATCCGCCGCATCATCGGCAATGCCTGCGCGGGCTGCGCGTCGCATCTGTCGTTCGACTTCGACCGCTTCGAACTGTTCTTCCAGGAAATGTGGCTGAACCGGAACGGGCCGGGCGACTTCAACAAGGCGCATGTCCATCCGAACTCGCTGCTGTCGGGCGCCTATTACGCGAAGGTGCCGCCGCTGAGCGGCAATATCGAGTTCTACGATCCGGTGCGCGAACGCGTCATGTGCACCTTCCCGGTGAAGGAGCGCACGCGCGTCAACACGCAGGCGATGGAATACAAGGGCCGCGAAGGCCTGCTGCTGATCTTCCCCGGCTGGCTGCAGCATTCCGTGCAGCCGAACCGGAGCGAGGAATCGCGCGTCTCGATCAGCTTCAACATGGGCTTCAGGCGGAAGGGAAACTGAGAGAAAGCTGGACGGACGGAAAGCCCCCTTTTCAGGGGGCTTTTTTGTTTTCCGTCAAGGCGGCCGCCGCCCTGCCAGCGATACCGTAGCAAGGGCTTGCTTTTTCGGTAGCGGGTGGTAGTTTTTAATTGTAATAATTCTAAACTGAGTTCGCCCAGGCAACAAAAGGGACAGCAAGATGAGCATGGCAAAGAGCGGCAAATGCCCGGTTATGCATGGCGGCGCCACCTCGACATCCGCCGGAACCTCCAACATGGAATGGTGGCCGAACGCTCTCAATCTCGACATCCTCCACCAGCACGACACCAAGACGAACCCGCTGGGTGAGGACTTCGACTATCGCGAAGAGCTGAAGAAGCTCGACGTTGAGGCGCTGAAAAAGGACCTCCACGCGCTGATGACGGACAGCCAGGCCTGGTGGCCGGCCGACTGGGGACATTATGGCGGGTTGATGATCCGCATGGCATGGCACTCGGCGGGCTCCTACCGCCTCGCCGACGGCCGCGGCGGCGGCGGTACCGGCAACCAGCGCTTCGCGCCGCTCAATTCCTGGCCGGACAACGTCAACCTCGACAAGGCGCGGCGCCTGCTCTGGCCGATCAAGAAGAAGTACGGCAACAAGGTGAGCTGGGCCGACCTCATCATCCTCGCCGGCAACATGGCCTATGAATCCATGGGCCTGAAGACCTTCGGCTTCGCCTTCGGCCGCGAGGACATCTGGCACCCGGAAAAGGACGTCTACTGGGGCTCGGAAAAGGAATGGCTCGGCCGCGAACGCTATCGCAGCGACGAGGACGCGAAATCGCTCGCGAACCCGCTGGCGGCCGTCCAGATGGGCCTCATCTATGTGAACCCGGAAGGCGTCGGCGGCAAACCGGACCCGCAAAGAACCGCCTATGAAGTGCGCGAGACCTTCGCGCGCATGGCGATGGACGACGAGGAAACCGCCGCGCTGACGGCGGGCGGCCACACCGTCGGCAAGACGCATGGCAATGGCGACGCCGCACTGCTCGGCGCGGACCCGGAAAGCGCAGGCCCCGAGACGCAGGGCCTCGGCTGGCTCAATCCGAAGCAGGGAGGACTCGCGAACCACGCCGTGACCTCGGGCCTCGAAGGCGCATGGACGACGCATCCGACAAAGTTCGACATGGGCTTCTTCGACATGCTGTTCGGCCATGAATGGGAGCTGCGGAAATCGCCCGCGGGCGCCTGGCAGTGGGAGCCGGTCGACATCAAGGAAGAGGACAGGCCCGTCGACGCGAGCAATCCCTCCATCCGTCACAACCCGATGATGACCGACGCCGACATGGCGATGAAAGTGGACCCGATCTACAACGCGATCTGCCGCAAGTTCATGGCCGATCCGGAGTATTTCAAGGACACCTTCGCGCGCGCCTGGTTCAAGCTCACGCACCGCGACATGGGCCCGACGGCGCGCTATGTCGGCCCCGACGTGCCGAAGGAAGACCTGATCTGGCAGGACCCCGTTCCCGCAGGCCCCACCGGCTACGACGTCGGCGCGGTGAAGGCGAAGATCGCAGGCTCGGGCCTCTCCGTCTCCGAACTGGTTTCGACCGCGTGGGACAGCGCCCGCACCTATCGCGGCTCCGACATGCGCGGCGGCGCGAACGGCGCGCGCATCCGGCTCGCCCCCCAGAAGGACTGGGAAGGCAACGAGCCAAAGCGTCTCGCCAAGGTGCTCTCCGTGCTCGAACCGATCGCGAAGGCGGCGGGCGCGAGCGTGGCGGATGTCATCGTGCTCGCCGGCAATGTCGGCGTCGAGAAGGCGGCAAAGGCAGCCGGCTTCGACATCGAGGTGCCCTTCGCGCCGGGACGCGGCGATGCGACCGACGAGATGACGGACGCCGCATCCTTCGACGCGCTGGAACCGATCCATGACGGCTACCGCAACTGGCTGAAGGAGGACTACGCCACGAGCGCCGAGGAACTGATGCTCGACCGCACGCAGCTCATGGGCCTGACCGCACCGGAAATGACGGTGCTCGTGGGCGGCATGCGCGTGATCGGCACCAATCACGGCGCAACGAAGCATGGCGTCTTCACCGACCGCGAAGGCGCGCTGACGAACGACTTCTTCGTCAACCTGACCGACATGGGTTATGCGTGGCAGCCGAAGGAGACGAACCTCTACGAACTCCGCGACCGCAAGAGCGGTGCGGTGAAATGGACGGCGACACGCATCGACCTCGTCTTCGGCTCGAACTCGATCCTGCGTTCCTATGCGGAAGTCTATGCGCAGGACGACGCGAAGGAGAAGTTCGTGAAGGACTTCGTGGCCGCATGGACGAAGGTCATGAATGCCGACCGCTTCGACCTGAAGAAGTAACGCTCCAACCCAGGCGCGAAACAAAATAAGCCGTCCCCGGAGAAATCCGGGGGCGGCGTTTTCGTTGTGGAAGTTTCAGGCCCCTGACAGACGTCGGACACTCACCGCGGCACCGCATGCTCCTCAGGCCAGCTTGACGACAGGCCGCGCAGGATCACCCTCATCAAGTTCCGCAGCCCGGATTCCATGTCGATGCCCGCCTTCGCCCCGGCTTCGACATGGGCCGGATGGACGAAGACGGTGACGGCGTCGCGCACGACCCCCGCCGCAGTGTCCGGATCGTCGACGACGAACTCGCGCCTTTCCACGCCGTCGGCAATGATCCTGCGCACGAGGGCCGTCATTCTCTGCGCGTAGTCGAGAACGAGGTCGGGGCGTTCTTCCAAGATGCGTCGGTAGAGCGCGTGCATCTCGGCGTCCTGAGCGTACTTCCTGCACTTGCTCTGGTGGAGTGCGAGAACCAGCGCCAACAGGCGGGCAGCAGCAGGTCCATCGGCCTCGACGAAGGTTTCGGCAAGCACCGCCTCCTCGGCCATCGTCGCTTCGGCCAATGCGTCGAAGATTTCGGCCTTGGACCGGAAGTGCCGGTAGATCGCCGAATGCGACAGGCCCATGGCCTGGGCGATATCCACCACGTTGGTCTTCGCTTCGCCAAAGCGGCGGATCAGGTCGGTTGCGGCCCGCAGGATGCGATCGCGCTGGCTGGGTTCGGCGGTATCCATGGGATCAGTTCTTACGCAACGGCTCAATATAATGCAACATGTAACATATTTCATATTTTGTATTGTGTCTCATCCGTAGCTCTGCCAAGCTCTCTGTGTCCAATCACGGAGCAAGCACATGACTTCTGAGCATACAGTCCCGCACCGGATCGCCCTGGTGACCGGCGGATCAGGCTTCGTCGGGGGATACCTCATTCCCCGGCTGATCGCCGAGGGGTGGCGGGTCCGTGCCATCGGCCGGTCGGCCCAAAGCCTCGCCGCCGTCGAGGCACTTGGGGCCGAACCGAAAGAGGCCGACCTCACCGATAAAGCCGCGCTTGCGCGGGCCATGGATGGGGTGGACACGGTCTTTCACGTCGCCGCGCATTTCAAGCTCTGGGGACCAAAGCGAGTGTTCCGCGCGATAAACGTCGGTGGCACGCGCAACGTGATCGCTGCGGCCGAACGCGCAGGTGTCCGCCGGGTCGTCTATGTCAGCGCCGCCGCCGTCGTCATGGGACGCCCAGAGCCGCAAATGCAGGTGACCGAAGATCTTCCTCTGCACCGCATGCGGTTTGCCCCCTACTCAGCAACCAAGGCCGCGGCCGAGAAGATCGTGCTTGCCGCCAACGGACGCCGCGCAGGCTTTACGACGGTGGCAATCCGCCCGCCTTTTATCTGGGGCCCTGGCATGCCGGCGCTCGACCACATGGTTGAGACAGTAAAGGCCGGTCAGTTCCAGTGGGTGGCGGGCGGCGGTCAGGCAATGTCCACATGCCATGTTGAGAACCTCTGCCATGCCCTGATCCTCGCCGCCGACCGCGGCAAGGGAGGCCAGGCCTATTTCGTTTCGGACGACGCGGATACGACGCTCAAGACGTTCCTCTCGCACCTCCTGGCCAGCCGCGGCCTCGTGCCTGGGGACCGCACCGTTGCTTTCGGTCTGGCCTGGACGATGGCCGGTGTCATGGGAACCGTCTGGCGCGTCTTCCGCCTAAGAGGCGAGCCCCCCATCACACGGCAGATGCTGCGCCTGATCGGCAAGGACTTTACGCTCAATATCGAGCGCGCCCGCGGGGAACTCGGATACGCCCCCGTGGTGACCCTGGAAGAAGGGTTCGCGGCGATGCGACCGACGAGATGACCTACGCCGCATCCTTCGCCGCGCTGGAACCGAGGCCCGCCCTCACGTCATCGTGGAGATCGTGGAGCGGAAGCGGGCCAGCGCATAGGTGAAGAGCGCCGAGCCGATCAGCGCCAGCGCCAGGAATTGCGGCCAGACGACGGAGAAGCCGGCGCCGCGATAGAGAACGGCCTGCGCCATCATCACGAAATGCGTGGTCGGCGCGACAAGCATGAGATAGCGCACCGCATCCGGCATGCTTTCGCGCGGCGTCATGCCGCCGGAGAGCATTTCGAGCGGCACCAGGATGAGGATGATGAGAAGCCCGAACTGGGGCATGGAGCGCGCGATGGTGCCGAGGAAAATACCCATCGACGTCGTGGCGAAGAGATGGAACAGGGCGCCGACGAGAAAGAGTGCGATCGAACCCTCGATCGGCACGGAGAGAAGCCCCTGCACGACGAAGGCGAGCGAGAGCGCGCAGGCGGTCAGCACGACCAGCGCCATCGCCCAGAGTTTGGCCGTCATGATCTCGAATGGCGTGACCGGCATGACGAGGAGATGCTCGATGGTGCCGTGCTCGCGCTCGCGAATGAGGGCCGCCCCGGTCAGCACGATGGAGAGCAGCGTCACATTGTTGATGACTTCCATGACCGAACCGAACCAGGATTTGTTGAGCCCCGGATTGAAGCGGGCGCGCAATTCGAGATCGACGGGCAGTTCCGTATTCGCCCGGTAGCGCCGGGCAAAGCTCGTGACCTCGCCCGTCACGATGGACTGGATATAGCCGCTGCCCGTGAATGCCTGCGTCATGCGCGTCGCATCGACATTGAGCTGGATGACGGGACTGCGCCCCGCCAGCACGTCGCGCTGGAAATTGGGCGGAATGTCGAGCGCGAATGTGTCGAGGCCCGCATCCATGCGCGCATCCATCTCGGCCTGATCGATCAGCGACGGGGCGATGAAGTAAGGCGGGTAGAAGGCATCCGCGATGCGGGCCGAAAGCGGCGAGCGGTCCTCGTCGACGATCGCTATCGCCGCCTTGTTGAGCGCTTCCGGCATGGCGGTCGCGGCCGCGTAGATGGCGAGCGTGAAGGCATAGACGATCAGCACGAGCATGGTCGGATCGCGGCCGAGGCTACGAAGTTCCTTGATGCCGAGATTGAATATATTGGCGATACGCATGGCTCAGCGCTCCTGCTTCTTCAGGAAGAAGGCACTGAAAAAGATCAGCACCGGCACGGCGATCAGAAGCGGCACGAAGGAGGCCTGAAGATCGCCGAAATCGAGCGCCTTGGAAAAGGTGCCGCGCACGATGGTCAGGTAATGCGCCGTCGGATAGACCTGCCCGATCAACGCCCCCACACCCTCGAGCGAGGAGACGGGATCGGTAAGGCCGGAGAATTGCGCGGCCGGCAGGATGGTAAGGATCGCGGTGCCGAAAATGGCGGCTATCTGGCTGCGCATGAGAGACGAGATCAGGAAACCCATGGCGGTGGACGAAAGGACATAGAGAAGGGTCGCCGCCGTGAGCGTGAGAATGCTTCCCTTCAGCGGCACTTCGAAGAACAGAACCGCGAAGAGAGCCATCAGCACGAAATTCAGCATGGCGAGCGCCACATAGGGAAGCTGCTTGCCAAGCAGGAATTCGAGCCGAGTAACCGGCGTCACGTAGAGATTGACGATGGAGCCGAGCTCCTTTTCGCGCACGACACTGAGCGCGGCGAGCATGGCCGGGATCAGCATCAGGATGAGCGGGATCACCGCCGGCACCATCGCGACGAGGCTTTTCACGTCGGGATTGTAGCGAAAGCGCGTTTCGATGGTGACGAGGCTCGTCACCGGAATGTCCGCTTCGGCCGCCTTCACCGTCAGCCAATGCGAGTGCATGCCCGTGACATAGCCCTGCACGGTCTCGGCGCGTGTCGGCATGGCGCCATCGATCCATGCGCCGATCTTGACCTCCCGCCCCCGCGCAATGTCGCGCGCGAAGCCCGGCGGTATTTCGAGTGCAAGAGAGAGTTCGCCTGCCCGCATGCGCCTGTCGAGGTCGGCATAGTCGGCAATCTCGGGTCCTTCCGTGAAATAGCGCGAGCCCGCGATGTTCAGCGTGTAGTCGCGGCTTGTCGCCGTGCGGTCCCGGTCGAGCACGGCGAAACTCATATCCTCGACATCGAGATTGATGCCGTAGCCCATCACGAACATCAGCACCACGCTGCCGATGAGCGCGAGCGTGGCGCGGACCGGATCGCGCTGCAGTTCGAGCGCCTCGCGCCGCGTGTAGCTGAACATGCGGCGCGGATTGAAGCGGCGTCGCGGGGTCTTCCTCTCCGGCGCCTGCGCCTCGCCCGGTACCTGCATATCGTTATTGAGCGGCGCTTCGCCGGTCTCGGCACCGGCACCCGCTTCCTTGAGGCAGGCGACAAAGGCATCTTCCAGTGTCGCGACGCCGTGACTTTCGGCGATGTTCGCGGGCGTGTCGCTGACGAGAACGCGGCCTGCATGCATCAGCGAGATCCGGTCGCAGCGCTCCGCCTCGTTCATGAAATGGGTAGAGATGAAAATCGTGACCTTGTCGCGCCGCGCCAGTTCCACGAGCATGCGCCAGAAATTGTCGCGCGCCACCGGATCGACGCCGGAAGTGGGCTCGTCGAGTATCAGCATTTCCGGCCGGTGGATCATGGCAACCGCGAGCGAGAGGCGCTGGCGCTGGCCGAGCGGCAGCTTTTCCGGCAGGAGGTCGACGACATCGGCAAGGCCGAAGCGCGACGTCATCTCGCCGACACGCGAAGGGATTTCACTCGCGGGCACATCGAAGAGCCGCGCGTGAAGCTCGAGATTCTGCCGCACCGTGAGTTCGGTGTAGAGCGAGAAGCCCTGCGACATGTAGCCGACGCGGCGGCGGATGCCGATGCCGTAGCTGTCGACCGGCTGGCCGAAGAGCCATGCCTGGCCCTCGCTCGCCGGCAGGAGACCCGTCAGCACCTTCATCGTCGTCGTCTTGCCGCAGCCGTTCGAGCCCAGAAAGCCGAAAATCTCGCCCCGCTCGATCCGGAAACTCACATTGTCAACGGCCGTGAAATCGCCGAAGCGCATGGTGAGGCCGCGTGCCTCGATGGCGATCTCGCCATCGACCGAGGCATCGCGCGGCGGAATATCGACGGGACGATGCTCGCGGCGCTTTTCTTCCGGCAGCAGCGCGATAAAGGCCGCTTCGAGCGAGGCGGCACCGGTGCGCGCGCGGAGCTCGGCGGGCGTGCCCGTCGCAAGCACCCGCCCCGCATCCATCGCCGCCAGCCAGTCGAACCGTTCCGCCTCCTCCATATAGGCCGTCGCGACGACCACGCTCATATGCGGGCGCTCCGCGCGGAGGCGCTGGATCAGGTCCCAGAACTGTCGGCGCGACAAGGGATCGACGCCCGTGGTGGGTTCGTCGAGCACGAGCAGATCGGGATCGTGGATCAGCGCGCAGCAGAGGCCGAGCTTCTGCTTCATGCCGCCGGAAAGTTTCTGCGCCGGGCGGTCCGCGAAAGGTGCA
>NZ_JAUYUS010000010.1 GCF_030694575.1 Parvibaculum sp. | reverse complement strand
GTCGCCCACCTCCTCGCGGATCGCGGGCAGCGCGTCGAGCGTCGCCGGCGTGCCGTCGAGCTGCCGTCCGCCATGATTGGAAACGACGATCCCCTCCGGCGCCACTTCCGCCATCGCGATCCGTGCATCCTCGCGGTCCATCAGCCCCTTGATGACGATCTTGCCCGGCCAGTTCGCGCGCACCCATTCGAGGTCTTTCCACGTCATCGCCGGGTCGAGGTTCTGCGCCACCCACGCTCCGAACTCGCCGAAGCCGCGCGCATTCGGCACTGCCTCGCGCAGATTGCCGAAGTCGAGCGGCTTGCCGCCCAGCGCCACGTCGCGGATCCAGCCCGGCCGTTTCGCGAAGTCGAGCGCCACCTTGAGTTTCTTGCCGAGCGGCATCGCCGCGTTCATGCCGTTGCGCGTGTCGCGGTAGCGCGCGCCGAGCACGGCGAGATCGACCGTGAACACCAGCACCGGGCAGCCCGCCTCATGCGCGCGTTGCATCAGCGCGCGGGCATAGCCGCGATCCTTGATGACATAGAGCTGGAACCAGAAGGGCACCGTCGTCGCCTTCGCGACTTCCTCGATGGCGCAGATGCTCACCGTCGACAGCGTGAAGGGCACGCCGAATTTTTCCGCCGCCTTCGCCGCCTGCACCTCGCCGCGCCGCGCATACATGCCCGCAAACCCGACCGGCGACAGCGCCGCCGGAATTTTCCATGTCCGGCCGAAAATCTCCGTGCCCGTATCGATGCTGGAAACATCGCGCAGCACCCGCTGGCGCAGCTTCAGCCGCCGGAACGCCGCCACATTGTCGTCGAGCGTCGCCTCCGCATAGGAACCGCCGTCGATATAATCGAACAACTGCGTCGGCAACCGCTTCCGCGCCAGTTCCCGGTAGTCCGAAACGGATACCGGATTGAGATTGAGACTCATGGAAATCCCCCCAGCTATGTGCGGAGCATTCTTTCCTTCCCACCCTCCCCTTGTGGGAGGGTCAAACCGCTGCAGGCGGTTTGGGGAGGGGGACTCCGCTTGATCGAAATGAACGCGGCCTCGACTCTATCCGCAACTTCACCCCTCCCCAAACGGTCTTCGACCGTTTGACCCTCCCACAGGGGGAGGGTGGAAGAGAGAGTCCTCTCAGCTATCCCCCGGATCCACGGGCGCGTTGTCCCGCTTCGCGTCGATGATATAGGCAAGCTCCTCGAACGCATCGAGCATCGCGTCCGCGTTGCCCTCCTCCAGCAGCGACGGCAGGTAGCGCGCCAGCGCCATTTCGAATTCGCGGTGCTTGGCGAGCCCCTTCCGCGTCAGCGTCAGGTGGATGCTCCGCCCGTCGCTCTTGTCCGGCGCCCGCTGGATGAGCCCGCGCTTCTCCATGTCGGCGATCAGGCCCGAAGCCGTCGGCTTGCGGATCGCCGCTTCCACGGCAAGTTCGCCCGCCCGCTTCGGCCCCCGCTTCAGGAACAGCAGAAAGCGGTATTGCGGGATGGTGATCTCCATCTCCCGCGCGATCTGCTCGAACTGGCGGAACAGCACCACCACCGTGCGCGCCATCAGGATGAGGCGCCGGTCGAGATCCTCGTCGATGGTGCTGTCCCGCATGTCCGTCGTCATGGAAGTCCGATCAGAAAATGGCGTAGCCGCCGTCGATCACAAAAGTATCGCCCGAATGATAGGACGAAGCGTCCGATGCGAGATAGACCGCCACGCCGCCGAAATCGCCCGGCTCGCCCCAGCGCCTGGCCGGCACGCGCGGGATCACCTTTTCCGCGAAGGCGGGCGCCGCCTGCGCCTGCGCCGTCATGTCGGTCGCGATCCAGCCCGGCAGGATCGAGTTCGCCCGCATGCCGTAACGCGCATGCTCGACCGCGATGCTCTTCATCATGGAAATCACGCCGCCCTTGGTCGCCGCATAGGCTTCGTTGCGCGCCGCGCCTTCGATCGCGGCAAGGCTCGCGACGCCGACGAGAGAGCCGCCCGCGTCGCCCGCCTTGGCGCGCTCTACCATGTGCCGCGCCGCCTCGCGCAGCGTGAAGAACACGCCGTCGAGATTGACCGCCAGTGTCTTGCGATAGATCTCCGTCGACATTTCGAGGAACGACGGCGCGCCGAAGCCGACGCCCGCATTCGCGAACACGCTGTCGATGCGGCCTAGTTCCTTCACCGTCGCGCCGATCCCGTCCACCACCTGGCGTTCGTCCGACACGTCGACTTTGCGCGTATAGACCTTCACGCCATGCGCGCGAAGCTGCTCGGCCGCGCGCGCGTTCTTGTCCTCGTTCGTGCCCCATATGGCCACGTCCGCGCCCGATTGCGCGATCGCGTCCGCCATGCCGAGGCCGATGCCGCCATTGCCGCCCGTGACGAGCGCGACTTTTCCGGAAAGGTCGAAAGGTTTGTAGCTCATGTTTCCGTCTCCCTGATTTTGCTTTTCTGGGTTGCTGAATTCTGTGCGATGCGGCGCAGAGCCTTGCGGCTCCCGCCCGCGCCGGTCAATTACCCTTTCGGGGCAGCGGCGCTGCTCTCGGCTTTTCCGCCGCCGCTGCGCGCGGCTCTTCCTTCAGCTCCGCGCAGACGAAATAGGGTTTGAAGGAGAGCGTCTCCGGATCGGGCGGTATCTGGCACGAATAGATCGACGGCCCCTTTTGCAGGATCAGCGCCGTGCCGTAATTGCCCCGGATCTCGTAGCCGTCCTCCGCCAGCGCCGTCAGCGACTTGGTCGTCGCCACGAACGGGCCGGAGCGCGTGCCGGTGTCGAATTTCTCCGATTGCGCCTCGGCGGGCATGGCGGCAAACGCCCCGCCGAAAAGCAGCGCGAGCGTGAAGGCGGTCCGGCGGTTCATGGATGTCAGGGCTCCGGTTGGGACAGGCGGGCAGGGGTGGGTAAGCTCCCCCCGATCCTAGCCCCTCTTTCTCAAACGATACAGCGCGCGCACAGCCCGGAGATTTCCACGATCTTCCGCTCGGCCTTGAAATGCGCCCGTGCCGCTGCGGCTTCCAGCGCCGTTTCGAGCTTCGGGTCGACGATTTCCTCGGTCGCGCCGCAGTTCCGGCAGATCAGGAACTGGCCGGTATGCGGCGCCCCCGCCTCGATGCAGCCGAGATAGGCATTGAGCGATTCGATCTTGTGGATCAGCCCTTCCGCCATCAGGAAGTCGAGCGCCCGGTAGACGGTCGGCGGCCGCGCCGCCTTGTGGCTCCGCGCCAGCTCGTCCAGCACGTCATAGGCGCCCACCGGCTTGTGGCTCTTCCACACGATCTGCAGCACCTTTTCGCGCAAGGGGGTCAGCTGCGTGCCCCGCTCGTCGCAAAGTGCGCGCGCCGTCGCCAGCGCATCGTCGATGCAGGCCCGGTGGTTGTGCGATGTATGCGCCGCGCGCGCCGTCATGCCGTTTCCTTTGTTCCGATGGCCCGATGATACAACATAACAATCGCATTTGTCGCGCCCGCCCGACTCGCCTTAACGTCGCGCCATGTGCGGACGCTTTGCCATCACCACCGCTCCGGCGGCCATGCGCGACCTCTTCGGCTATGACGAACAGCCGAATTTCCCGCCGCGCTACAACATCGCGCCCACCCAGCCGGTGCCCATCGTGCTGTTCGAGGGCGGCCGACGCCGTTTTCTCCTCGTCCGCTGGGGCCTCGTCCCTTCATGGGCGAAGGAAATGCCGCAATCCCTCCTCATCAACGCCCGCGCCGAAACCATCTCCGAAAAGCCGAGCTTCCGCGGCGCCTTCCGCCACCACCGCGCGCTGATGCCGGCCGACGGCTTCTATGAATGGCAGACGACGGGGAAGGGGACGAAGCAGCCTTTCCTGATCCGCCGCCGCGACGGCCGTCCCTTCGCCATGGCCGCCATCTGGGACACATGGATGCCGTCCGGCGGCAGCGAGCTCGACAGTTGCGCCGTGGTGACGACGGAAGCGAACGAAACCCTCGCGCCCATCCACCACCGCATGCCCGTCATCCTGGACGAGAAGGACTGGCCCCGCTGGCTCGATCCGGCGGCGACCGAAAAGGAACTCCTCGCGCTCCTCCGCCCCGCGCCCGCCGATCTCCTCGAAGCCATTCCCGTCAGCACACGGATCAACCGCGTGGCCAACGACGATGCCTCCCTCCAGACCCCCGAACTGGTCACTCCCGAACCCGAAAAGCCCGCCCGCAAGAAATCCCCCGAGCCCGACACGCGGCAGATGGGCCTGTTCTGAGCGGTCAAAAAACAGGTGTCATCCGGCGAAAGCCAAAAAACAGATGTCATCCCGGCGAAAGCCAAAAAACAGATGTCATCCCGGCGAAAGCCAAAAAACAGATGTCATCCCGGCGAAAGCCGGGACCCATTGGTTCCCTCAGCAAGAGCTTTGCACGCGCCGTTTGCCCCGTCACCGGGCCATGGGAAGATCAAACAAGAATTGAGCTGGATTGGGTCCCGGCTTTCGCCGGGATGACACCTTATCTTCTAGGTCTCGTCACCCCCCGACGCATGCGGCCCCAGCCGCCTCGACATCACCGCAACCTCATCCTGCGCATAGCCGAGCCCCGCATAGAACCCCATCGCTTGCTCGTTCCCCCGCCGCACCATCAGGTTGAGCTTCCAGACGCCCCGCGCCCGAAGCCACTCTTCCGCCGCCGCCATGATCGCCCGCCCGAGCCCCTCGCCGCGATGGGCAGGATCGGCGGCGACGTAGTAGACCGCGCCCCGATGCCCGTCATGACCCACCATCGCGCTGGCGGCGATGCGGCCCTCCCGCTCGATCACCAGCACGTCCGACGCAGGCCCGCGCCGCGCAAACGCGATGTCCTTCATCGGGTCGTTCCATGGCCGCGTCAGTCCGCAAGCCTCCCACAGCGCCGCGAGCGCGGCTTCGTCCCCGTCGCGGGCCGGGCGGACGGCGGCGGAACCTGATTCGATATCCATATGGGGCATGTGCCTTCTCCGGAGGGGAGGAAAAGCGCGGCAGTATAGCCCGATTGCGGCTCTCCGGCTTCCCCGTCGCGCAAACCCGGATCATCCCCTATAATCTTTCTCCAGCCCCCGGGGACACCATGCTCTCGAACATCATCATCCTGCTCGTTCTGATCTTGCTGAACGGGTTCTTTTCGATGTCGGAAATGGCGGTCGTCTCCTCGCGGCGCCAGCGCCTCCAGGCCATGCTGACCCAGCGCAAGCGAACCGAGGGGGCGAGCCCCGCCGGTCCCGAAGCCGCGCTCCAGCTTCAGGCCGAACCGGGCCGCTTCCTCTCCTCGGTGCAGATCGGCATCACCATGGTCGGCGTCTTCACCGGCGCCTTCGGCGGCGCGACGCTCGCCGGCCCCATTTCGTCCTTCATGCGCGACTGGCCCTGGATCGGCCCTTATGCCGAGCCTGTCGCCTTCGGCTTCGTCGTCATCGTCCTCACCTATCTCTCGCTCATCCTCGGCGAGCTGGTGCCGAAGCGCATCGCATTGTCGAACCCCGAAGGCTTCGCGTCGGCCATCGCGCGTCCCATGAGCGGCCTCGCGCGCCTGCTCGGTCCCGCCGTCACCTTCCTTTCCTGGTCGACGGAAGCGGTGGTGAAGCTCTATGGCATCACCGGCCAGCAGGTGCCGCGCGTGACGGAAGAGGAAATCAGACACATGGTGGAGGAGGGCGCCGCCTCGGGCGCCATCGAAGGCGTCGAGCGCGACATCGTCAACCGCGTCTTCCGCCTGGGCGACACGCGCGTCGCCGAAGTCATGACGCCGCGCGTGCAGCTCACCTGGCTCGATATCGACGAGTCGGTCGAGAAGAACCTCGCGCTCATCCGCGCCAACCAGAAGATGCGCTATCCCGTGCGGCGCGGCGCCAATGGCCCCTTCATCGGCATGGTGCGCCTCGAGGACCTGCACCTCCAGCCGCGCACCAACGACGAGCTGCTCGCGCGCATGTCGCCGCCGCTCTACATCCCGCGCACGGCGAGCGTCCTGAAGGCGCTGAGCACGCTCCAGTCCGAAAACATGTTCATGGCCTTCATCATCGACGAATACGGCGATGTCGTCGGCACGCTCTCCATGTCGGAAATCTTCTTCGCCATGATCGGCGACATCTCTGACCACGCCAATGACCGCAACCCCGCCGTCGCCATCCGCGAGGACGGCTCGTGGATCATCGACGGCGTCGTCTCGGTCGACGAAATCCGCCGCCTGCTGAAACTCCACAAGCTTCCCGGCGACGAAAGCAACGAAGTGAACACGCTCGCCGGCGTCATGTTCAACTGGTTCGGCCGCCTGCCGCGCGAAGGCGACTACTTCGCCTGGAACGGCTACCGCTTCGAAGTCGTCGACATGGACGGCCCCCGCATCGACAAAATCCTCATCGTCCCCGCCCAGAACCTCCCGATAGGCAACGCCCTGGCGCGGAGTGCGGATTAGCCTCATTCGTCATTGCGAGGAGCAAAGCGACGAAGCAATCCAGGGCTTGCGGCAATAAGGCCAACAAAAAACAATTGTCATCCCGGCGAAAGCCGGGACCCATTGGTTCCCTCAGCCAATGCGGCTATCTCCGGGCATAAAACGAAACACGGAAACTCCTCCCTGGAAATTCCCGAACGTCCGCAAAATTAAAAACATATGCCAAAAAACAAATGTCACCCCGGCGCCGGTCCCGGCGAAAGCCGGGAACACCGGGGTCCATGTGCATCACCGGGAATAAAAGAGAGGCCCATGGATCCCGGCTTTCGCCGGGATGACACCGTTGGTTGTGGTGCGCGTTAAACCACCTTGCCCGGGTTCAAAATCCCCTTCGGGTCCAGCGCCCGCTTCAGCGCCCGCATCGCCGCCATCTCCACCGGCGATTTCGTCGCCGCGATCTCGTCGCGCTTCAGCCGCCCCACGCCATGCTCCGCGCTGATCGAGCCGCCCATCCCGCGCACGATGCCATGCACGATCCCGTTCATCTCGCCCCACAGCGCGAGGAACGCCGCCTTGTCGGCGCCCACCGGCTGGCTGAGATTGAAATGCACGTTCCCGTCGCCGATATGCCCGAACGGCACCGGCCGCACGCCGGGGAGCCGCGCCGTCACCGCCTCGCTCGCCTGCGCGATGAAATCCGCCATCCGCGACACCGGCACGGAAATATCGTGCTTGATGCTTCCGCCCTCAGCGCGCTGCACGTCGGACAAGGCCTCGCGCAATCGCCAGAAATCCGCGCGCTGCGCTTCCGAGCGCGCCACCGCTGCGTCGCTCACCAGCCCCTGGTCGAGCCCTTCGGCCAGCGCCGCCTCCATCGTCTCGGCAAGCCGCGCATCTTCCATCCCCGCCGTCATCTCGATCAGCACATACCAGGGATATGGCTCCGCAAGCGGATCGCTCGCACCCTCGATATGCCGCGTCACGAACTCGACGCCGATCCTCGGCACCAGCTCGAAACTCGAAACCTGCCCGCCCGCAAGCCCGTCCGCCACCCGCAGCAGCTTCACCGCCGCTTCCACGCTCGGCACGGCGGCAAATGCCGTCTCGACCGACAGCGGCATCGGAAAGAGTTTCAGCACCGCCCCCGTAATGATCCCGAGCGTCCCCTCCGAGCCGAGGAAAATCTGTTTCAGGTCGTAGCCCGTATTGTCCTTGCGGAGCCCGGTGAGCCCGTCCCAGACATCGCCATTTGCCATCACCACTTCGAGCCCCAGCACCAGGTCGCGCGCATTGCCGTAGCGCAACACCTGCGTGCCGCCCGCATTGGTCGAAAGATTGCCGCCGATCTGGCACGAGCCTTCTGACGCGAGGCTGAGCGGAAACAGCCGGTCCGCCTCCCGCGCCGCAGCTTGCGCGGCGGCCAGCGTCACGCCCGCATCGACGGTCAGCGTATTGTTCTGCGTGTCGATGCCGCGCACCGCATTCATCCGCGAAAGCGACAGCAATATCTCCTCGCCGCTCTCATCCGGTATCTGCCCGCCGACCAGTCCCGTATTCCCGCCCTGCGGCACCACATGAACCCCCGTCTCATGCGCGATCCGCATCACCGCCGAAACCTCCGCCGTCGACGCCGGCCGAACCACCGCCGCCGCCCGCCCGCGATAAAGCTCCCGCCGCTCGACCAGGTAAGGCGCCATGTCCGCTTCCTCGACGACAAACCCCTTGTCGCCGACGACATCCTTCAAGCGCTGCAATATTTCGGGAGTGGGTTTCATTTGGACAGTAAAAACCTCGGTGTCATCCCGGCGAAAGCCGGGACCCATTAGCCTATCGATTCAACGACGCGGTCAAATCTTCCCCTTCTGGATTCGCCTTCTCGATCAACTGCACCTTCCACGCGCGCTTCCATTCCTTGATCGCCTTCTCACGCCCGATCGCTTCATTCACATCATCATGCGTTTCCGCATAAACGAGCCGGTGGACCTGGTACTTTTTCGTGAATCCCGAAGCGATGCCGTTCCGATGTTCGTCGATCCGCCGCGCAATGTCATTGGTCACGCCAACATAAAGCGTTCCATGTTTGCGGCTCGCAAGGATATAGACGAAGTAGCTCATCTGGACGTGTCATCCTGATATTTACACTACTCGACAAAAATACGGCGTCATCCCGGCGAAAGCCCAAAAAACAAACGTCATCCCGGCGGAAGCCGGGACCCATTGGTTCCCTCAGCAAGAGTTGTTGCACGTGCCGGTTGCTTTCATCTCCAGCGATTGGATGGCAATATAAGTATTGAGGTGGATTGGGTCCCGGCTTTCGCCGGGATGACACTTTTACTTTCGGCCAATACAGCGGCAGAAGTGAATCTCCACCTCACACCCTCCTATGCGCCCTCACCCCCAGATGCAGCCAGCGCGCACGGCCGCCCTCGTCGCCGATAAAATGCCAGCTCTGCGGCAGCGTCATCCCCGGCGCGACGCCGAGAAACAATTCCGTATTCACCGCCTCCAGCACCGTGCGCTTCGGCCCGCCCGACATCACCGCATAATCCGGCGAGGGCGTCACCGTCGCGACGAGCTTGCCGCCCTCCGCCGTCACCTCGATTGCCTCCATCGAATTCGCATAGCGCCCGGCATAGCGCGCCGCGTCGAGCACGAGCGACGCATCGGGCGTCGGCAATTCCGGCGGCGCGATGCCGGCCGCCTCCGCGAACACCTCGCGGATCAGCGCATCCGCCATCGCCTTGCCGTTGCCGCCATTCGTCAGCAGGCAAAGCGCCGTCTCGCTTTCCGGGTGGTAGCGCAGCCATGCCGCCTGGCCGATGGTCGAGCCGTCATGGCCGAACACCTCGTAATGCCCGTCGCCGTCCCAGTCCCACATGAAAGTGGCGAGTCCGATCGCATCGATGTTCATGCCCTTGGGGCAGGCGACGTTCCTGAGATGCATCGCATGAACGCTCTCGGCACTCAGAACCTGCTTCCCGTTCGGCGCCACGCCCTCATTCATCATCATCCGCGCGAAGGTCACGATATCCCGCGCGCGGGCCATTGGCGTCGCCCCCGCCGGCCCGTTCGACGCCGCGAGATAGGCGATCGGCGTCACCATCAGCGCGCCGGGCGCCCCGAGATGCCCGATTGCCGTCTGGTAGCGCATCGCCTGTTCCGGCAGCGTCGAGAAGGCAGGCGTATCGAGCAACTTTGAAATCCGTGTACGGATCGCCTTGTCCCATGTCGTCCCGTTCGCCACCTCGATCATCCGCCCGGCTGCCACGAACCCCGTATTGCAATAGGAAAACATCTCGCCCGGCGCATGCACCTGCTCGAGCCCCGCCATCATCGAAACGAACTTCGCCACCCGGTCCTCGCCGCGCCCCGCATCCTTGAAGAAATCCCCGGTGACCCCGCTCGTATGCGACAGCAACTGGCGGAGCGTCACCCCCGCGGCGACCGCCTCGTCCTTCACCCTGAACTCCGGCAGCACTTTGCGCACCGGCGCGTCGAGATCGAGCTTCCCTTCCTCCACAAGCTGCATGATGAGCGCCGCCGTATAGAGCTTGGTGATGGAGCCGATCTGGAACAGCGTGTCGGATGTCGCCGGCACCCGCGTCTCCAGATTGCACACCCCCGCCGCCGCCTCGAGCAGCTCTCCCTCGCCCCAAACCGCCAACGAAGCCCCCGGCACCCCGCACTCGCGGACAAGTGTTTCAAGTCGTTGCTGAAAGTGGGCGGCGGCAAGGGTCATGGGAACTTTCGCTGTTCGGTATGGCTGGCTGTCGCAGCCGATCCTATCCCCCATCCCCCACCACTGTCATTGCCGGGCTCGACCCGGCAATCCAGAAGCCGCCAAAGGCGGCGTCCTCGTCAAGAGTCGCCGCGCGCAGGGGAAGGACAGCTCGCCCGGGCATAAGTTTGCTCCCCGAGCTCTCCTCCCACCCTCCCCTCGGGGAGGGTCGAGCGGTCGAAGACCGTTCGGGGCGGGGGCGCCGCAGACACGAGAGTCCAGAACCGGGGATAACTTTCTTTCCTCCGCTCACGGACTTGTCCCCACCACCCATATCGTCATTGCGAGCGGAGCGAAGCAATCCAGGAGTCGCACATGAAGACTGGATTGCTTCGCCGGCAGACGCCTCCCCACGACGCACCGGGGATAACTCATAACAAATCCGTACACGGATAAATCAAAACACCGTTTATGACAGTTCGTTGACAATTCGATGACAGAGGCCCGGGGATAACCGCCCGAAAATGCAAATCCCTTCGCGATTTCAACCGTCTGGCGGCTCTGCCGGAATGCCTCTAGAGTGCCGCGCGATTTCAGGCAAAGGACCGTCACAAATGACCGAAGTAACGAGCGTCGACCACATCATCATCGCGGTCCGCGATCTCGGGGAAGCCGAGAAAAACTACACCGCCATCTTCGGCCGCGAGCCCTCCTGGAAGGGCGTCCATCCCGGCGTCGGCACCGGTAACGTCTTGTACCGCCTCGCAAATACCTATGTGGAGCTCTACGCGCCCGTCGCCGAAGGCGCCAATGCCGACGCCCTGAAGAAGCGTCTGGACGAAGTGGGCGAGGGCCTTTACGGCATCGTGCTGGGCGTCGAGGACGCCGCCGCCGCCACCGAAGCCTTCAACGCGCGCGGCCTCAAATCCGGCGCCCCGGTCGAGGGCTCCGGCCGTGACGAGATCACGGGCGCCATCCGCAAATGGCGCACCATCGCCATGCCGGCGGATCAGGTGCGTGGCCTTTTCATGCTGGGGATTCAACACCTTAGCCCTGCCGACGCGCTCCCGCCCGCGCCGCTTTCCGCTGGCGTTTCGGAAGCCGAAGCCGTCCCCGGCTGCGACCATGTCGTCGTCATGACCCCCGACGCCGAGGCCTGCAAACAGCTCTTCGGTGACAAACTCGGCATCCGTCTCGCCCTCGATCAGACGAAACCCGAATGGGGCGTCCGCCAGCTTTTCTTCCGTGTGGGCGGCCTCACCATCGAAGTGGTGGAGTCTCTCGACAAGTCGAAGGCGCCGAAAACCGAACGATTCTGGGGACTTGCCTGGAAGGTCGCGAATGTCGGCGCCGTCGCGGGCCGTCTCGCGAAAGCCGGCCTCGACGTCTCCGAGGTCCGTGTCGGCCGGAAAGAGGGCACCGAAGTCGCCACGATCCGGAAAGCCACCAACGGTGTCCCGACATTGCTGGTGGGACCTGCCTAACCCCTTGGCGCCGCTGCTCTTTTCAGCCGGTCGTTGATCGCCTCGCCGAGCCCCTCCATGGGGATCGGCGAGACCGCGATCCGCTTGCCGCCCGCCGTCGCATCGAGCGCGCGCAGCATCGCGAAGAGGTTCGCCGCCGCCTCGGTCAGGTCCCCGGAAGCCGATAGATTCATTGAGCTTTTCGCCTTGGGCCCAAAGCCGAGCAACACCTCGTCCGGCCCCGCTTCCCTTGCATCGAGCCGCAGCGGCGCCCCCGGCGCGTAATGGCTTTCGAGCTGCCCTGGCGACGCGCGTCCCGCCTCTCCCGATGCCGCATCCGCATCGGCCAGCCGCCGTCCCAGCACCGCCTCGATCTCCGCCCGCGCCACCGCGCCGGGCCGCAGAAGTGTCGGAATTCCTTGAGGAAATCCGATCACGGTGGATTCAAGCCCGAGCCGGCACGCCCCCCCATCCAGCACCATCGCCAGCAGGTCGGAGTGCCCCAGCGACTCCATTACATGGCTCGCCCGCGTCGGGCTCACCTTGCCGGACGCATTGGCCGAAGGCGCGGCAATCGGCCGTTTCGCGGCTTTCAGCAGCGCCTGCGCCGTCTCATGCGCCGGTACGCGGATCGCCACCGTGTCGAGCCCCGCGCTCACCAGCAGCGACAGCCTCGCATCCGCGCGCCGCGGCAGCACCAGCGTCAGCCCGCCGGGCCAGAAATGCCGCGCGAGCGTCTTCGCCTCCGCGCTGAAAACCACATGTTTTTCAGCCGCTTGCGCGTCCGCCACATGAACGATCAGCGGGTTGAAACGCGGTCTTCCCTTGGCCTCGAAAATGCGCGCCACCGCCTTGTCGTCGCTCGCATCCGCGCCAAGCCCGTAGACGGTCTCCGTCGGAAACGCGACGAGCTTCCCCTCGCGGATCAGCCCACCCGCGCGCGCAATCGCCGCCTCGCTCGCCGCCACGCATTCCGCCATCAAATCCCACTCTTCTGCTCGGTACACTTCGCGCGGAGAATACAGTAAAAGGCCCAAACACCCCGCTTTTCCGCGCCTCAGGAGACCTCATGACATATCGTCCGTCCGTCCGCGACATGGCTTTCACGCTGAACGAGGTCGCCGGTCTTTCGGAACTGCTGGGCAAGGGCGCCTATGAGGATGTCTCCGCCGACCTGGTCGAAGCCGTTATGGAGGAAGGCGCAAAGCTCGCCGCCGATGTCCTCGCGCCGCTCAATCGCTCGGGCGACGCCGAAGGCGCGAAGCTGAAAAATGGAGCGGTATCAGTGCCTTCCGGCTTCGCGGATGCTTATCGCAAATGGGTGGACGGAGGCTGGGGCAGCCTCGCCGCGACGACGGAATATGGCGGGCAGGGCCTCCCCGTCGCGCTCTCCGTCGCCATGCAGGAAATGTGGAACGCCGCCTGCATCTCCTTCGGTCTCTGCCCCATCCTCAGCCAGGGCGCCATCGAAGCGCTGACGGCGCACGGCACCGAAGAACAGAAAAACATCTACCTCGCCAAACTCATCTCGGGCGAGTGGACCGGCACGATGAACCTCACCGAGCCGCAGGCGGGCTCCGACCTCAACGCCTTGAAGGCAAAGGCCGTTCCGCAGGGCGACGGCACCTACAGGATCACCGGCACCAAGATTTTCATCACCTATGGCGACCACGACATGGCCGAAAATATCGTCCATCTCGTCCTCGCGCGCCTGCCCGATGCGCCTGCCGGCACGAAAGGCATTTCGCTCTTCCTCGTCCCCAAATTCCTCGTCAACGAAGACGGCTCCCTCGGCGCCCGCAACGATGCCTGGTGCATTGGACTTGAAGAGAAACTCGGCATCCATGGCAGCCCCACCTGCGTCATGTCCTATGGCGAAAATGGCGGCGCCATCGGTACGCTGATCGGTCAGGAAAACCGCGGCCTTGCCTGCATGTTCACGATGATGAACAACGCCCGCCTCCTCGTCGGCACGCAAGGCGTCGCCCTCGCCGAAGCCGCGTATCAGCACGCATTGGCCTACGCGAAAGACCGCAAGCAGGGCCGCCCGCTCGGCTCCACGCTCGCGCCCGGCGAAATGGCGCCCATCGTCGAGCATCCCGATATCCGCCGCATGCTCCTCACCATG
The DNA here is from genome assembly GCF_030694575.1 of Parvibaculum sp. Taxonomy (GTDB): domain Bacteria; phylum Pseudomonadota; class Alphaproteobacteria; order Parvibaculales; family Parvibaculaceae; genus Parvibaculum. Next base: position 7,359 of record NZ_JAUYUS010000010.1, on the reverse strand, counting down.
AAATCGCTCACCGATGCCTCGCGCGCCATCTGCTACGCAACGGCCGTCGCCATCGACGGCGCGCATGCCGGGGATAAGCGTGAGGAAGCGCAGGCCCGCGCCGATTTGCTGACGCCCATCGCAAAATCCTTTTCCACCGATATCGGCGTCGAAGTCGCCTCCATCGGCGTGCAGATCCACGGCGGCATGGGCTTCATCGAGGAAACCGGCGCCGCGCAATTCCTCCGCGACGCGCGCATCCTGCCCATCTACGAAGGCACCAACGGCATTCAGGCGATCGATCTTGTCAGCCGCAAGCTCCCCCTCGGAAACGGCAGCGTCGTCAAAGGCTTCATCGCCGAAATGCGCGAAACCGCGGCGCAGGCACGTTCCTCCAACGACAAGCTCCTCGGCGAAATCGGCGGCGCTCTCGATGCCGCGCTGGATGCACTCGACAAGGCGACGGACTACATGCTCGCCAATCTGAAATCCGCGCCGAACGATTGTCTCGCCGGCGCCTCGCCCTATCTCCGCCTCTTCGGAACGGCGGCCGGCGGCCACTATCTCGCGCAAGGCGCCATGCGCGATCCCGCCGCGAAGGCGCGCCTCGCGCTCGCGCAGTTCTACGCGGCCAATGTGCTGCCCGCCGTTCACGGCCTGCTCGCCCCGGCGACGGCAGGCGCGAACAGTCTCTTCGCGCTGACGGCGGATGAGCTGACCTGATGATTACGGATTTCGCGACGATATCCGCTGCGCTCGCCATCGTCTGGGTGATGCTCATCGTCTCGAAATATCTGCGCTGGCGGCTTGCCGTTCTGGCGCGCCTCTTTATCCCCGGTTCGGTCGTCGCGGGCTTCATCCTGATGTTCGCAGGCCCGGAAGTGGCGGGCGCGCTCACCGGCGTCCAAGTCATTCCCGAAGATGTGCTGGATATCTGGCGGCAGCTTCCGGCCCTGCTGATCAACGTCGTCTTTGCCGGCCTCTTTCTCGGCAAGATCATTCCAGGACCCCGCCAGATCTGGCACCGCGCGGGCCCCGTCATTGCCTATGGCCAGGCCATCGCCTGGGGCCAGTATGTCGTCGGAATCGGTCTCGTCATTGCGGTACTCGCCCCCTTTTACGCCACGCCTCCCGTCGCTGGCGCCCTGATCGAAATTTCCTTCGAGGGCGGCCACGGTACGGCCGCCGGCCTTGGTCCCACATTCGAAGCGGTGGGCTTCGCCGCGGGCACCGATCTCGCCCTTGGCCTCGCGACCATTGGCCTTGTGGGCTCGGTTCTGATCGGCCTTGTGCTGATCAATTGGGCGGCGCGGCGCGGTCTTGTCGACCCCGAAGGCATCCGCTCTCCGACGCCCGAGCTTCATCCGGATCCACCCGCCGACACGACGGAGCAGCTCGCCGCCCGTCCCGCGACGACGGACGCCGCGCAGCCCATCGATCCGATGTCGCTGCATCTCGGTCTCTTTGCTGTCGCTATCGCTATCGGCTGGGGCCTGCATCAACTGCTGATCCTTCTTGAGGAAAACACCTGGGGCCGCGACGGCACGCGCATCCTCGCCTATCTGCCGCTTTTTCCGCTCGCCATGCTTGGCGGCGTCGCCGTGCAGGTCGTGGTCAGCCGCTACATTGGCATGGGTCTTGTGGACCGGGGATTAGTGAACAGGATTTCCGGTGCCGCGCTGGACATTCTGATCGTAGCGGCCTTGGCGACGCTCTCGCTGACCGCGATCAACGACAATCTCGGCCCCTTCGTCTGGCTCGCCGTCGGCGGCATCGCCTGGAACATTTTTGCATTGCTGGTGCTTGCGCCGCGCATGCTCGGGCCGGACTGGTTCGCGCAGGGCATTCCGCATTTCGGACAGGCGATGGGCATGACGGTGAGCGGGCTGATGCTCTTCCGTATTGCCGATCCTGAAAACCGCTCCGGAGGGCTGGAGAATTTCGGTTACAAGCAGCTTTTCTTCGCGCCCATTGTCGGCGGTGGCCTGTTCACGGCGGCTGCCATGCCGCTTATCCTCGCCTTCGGTCCCTGGCCCCTGCTGATTTGCACGAGCCTCCTTCTGGCCATCTGGATTTATGTCGGAGAGCGGCTGGCGCGTAAGGTTCCGTAGCGTCGCCCTTGGCATTCGATTGTGCCGTTTGACCTCTTCCCGGCCTGCGCCTATCACGGACAAGTCGCCTCGCGGCCCTTCGCGGGCGACTGTTCGAGAGTCCCCATGTCCGATATTTCGCAAGCGACCATAGAGAGCACCGATCTCCGCTATCCCTTCGACAGAAGGGTGCCGGAACCGGCGGAAATGCTGAAGGTCGCCGAGGGCATCTGGTGGGTGCGCATGCCGCTTCCCTTCCAGCTCGACCACATCAATCTCTGGCTGCTCGAAGACGGCGATGGCTGGACGGTGGTGGACACAGGCGTCGCCTCCGACGAAGTGAAGGCGCTCTGGCGTCAGGTCTTCCAGACCGGCTTGCAAGGCAAGCCCGTTACCGGCCTCGTCGTCACCCATCTCCATCCGGATCACGTCGGCCTTGCCGGTTGGTTCACGCGCAAATGGGGCATCGAGCTGCGGATGTCGCGCACCGATTTCCTGATGTGCAAGACGCTGGTGCTCGACACGGGTCGCGACGCGCCGCAGGAAGCGCTCGATTTCTATCGCGCCGCCGGCTTCAGCGAGCGCGGCGTCGAGAGCTATCGCAAGCGTTTCGGCGGCTTCGGCGAGCGCGTCTCGCGCATGCCCGATATTTTCCGTCGTTTGCGCGAAGGCGACGAGTTGAAGATCGGCGGCCGGACATGGCGCGCCGTCGTCGGCTCCGGCCATGCGCCCGAGCACATCTGCCTCTATTGCGAGGAAGCGAAAATCCTCATCTCCGGCGATCAGGTGCTGCCGAGGATATCGTCCAATGTCAGCGTCCATCCGACCGAGGCCTACGAAAATCCGCTTGAAGACTGGATCGACAGCTGCAAGCGCCTGCGCGCCACACTGCCGGAGGATCTGCTTGTCCTCCCCGCGCATAACGAACCCTTCTACGGCCTCCACACCCGCCTGACGCAGCTCATCGACGGTCACGAGGAAGGATTGGCGAAGCTTCTCGCGCTCCTCGAAACCCCGAAACGCGCCATCGACGTTTTCCCCGCCCTCTTCAAGCGCAAGATCGGCCCCGAAGTCTTCTTCATGGCGACAGGCGAAAGCCTCGCGCACCTGAATTGCCTGATCGGCCGCGGCCTTGCGACCGTCAGCCGCGACGAAAACGGCGTCGATTGGTACCGCCAGGCGTAAATCCCGCCTAGACTGGCGAACAATGAAATCCCTCGGCCCAAAGCAATGACCACGCTTCTCGTTACCCACTCCGCCTGTCTGGAGCATGAAACCCCGCCGGGCCATCCCGAATGCGTGGCGCGGCTGCGGGCCGTGCTGGGGGCGCTTGAGACCGAGGATTTCGCGCTTCTGCAACGCGCCGAGGCGCCGCGCGCCAGCCGCGAGCAGATCTCCCGCGTTCACCCCATGAGCCATATCGAACGCATCGAAAACGCGGTACCCGCCGAAGGTTTCCGCCGCATCGACGCCGATACCGCCATGTCGCCGGGCTCCGGCGAAGCGGCCTTCCGTGCAGCCGGCGCCGTCGTTTATGCCGTCGACGAGGTCATGGCCGGCCGCGCCCGCAACGGTTTCTGCGCCGTTCGCCCGCCGGGGCATCATGCGGAGCCGGAAACGGCGATGGGTTTCTGCCTGTTCAACAACATCGCCATCGGCGCGCTCCACGCGCGTGAGGCGCATGGCTGCAAGCGCGTCGCCGTGGTCGATTTCGACGTGCATCACGGCAACGGAACGCAGGCCGCATTCGAAACGAACCCGGACCTCTTCTACGCCTCCACCCATCAGTGGCCGCTCTATCCGGGCACGGGCAGGGCAGGGGAATACGGCGTCGGCAACATCCTGAACCGCTGCCTCCAGCCCGGGGCCGGTTCCGCCGAGTTCCGCGCCGCCATTTCCGATGTGGTTATCCCCGCGCTGGAACAATTTCGCCCGGATTTCATCTTCATTTCGGCCGGTTTCGATGCGCATATCTCGGACCCGCTCGCAAATCTGCGGCTCACCGACGAAGACTATGGCTGGGTCACCGCCGAACTGGTGAAGACGGCGGACCGCCTCTGCGGCGGTCGCGTTGTCTCCGCGCTTGAGGGGGGGTATGACTTGCAGGCGCTGGCGTCGAGCGCGCGGGCGCATGTGAAGGCGCTGATGCTCGCCGCCTGAGAAAAGCCCGGAATACCGCCCCAAAAGGGAGAGAGACCATGTCCGCCGCCAAAGCCGACGCACACAAGGATATCGAGAAACTGAGCTTCGAGGAGGCGCTGGCGCAGCTCGAAAAGATCGTCGGCCAGCTCGAATCCGGCGAAGCACCGCTCGAAACCTCGATCGACCTCTATGAACGCGGTACTGCATTGAAAGCCCATTGCGAGGCGCGCCTGAAAGCGGCGGAAGCCAAGGTCGAAAAGATCACCTTGTCCGCATCCGGCGAGCCGGCCGGCACAGAACCGCTCGACGTCGGTTGACGCCGCGTCACGGACAAGCCGCATGACCCCCGCAACAGCCGAAACCTTCGATACCGCACTCGGCAGCGTCGCTTCCGATGTGGAAGCAATGCTCGACCGCCTGTTGCCGCGCGTCGAAGGGCCGGAAGCGCAACTGGCTGAAGCGGTGCGTTATGCGGCGCTGGGCGGCGGCAAGCGGTTTCGCCCCTTCCTCGCCGTTCAAAGTGCCTCCCTTTTCGGTGTCGCGGCGGAACCGGCTCTCCGCGTCGCCGCCGCGGCCGAATGCGTGCATATCTATTCGCTCGTGCATGACGACCTTCCCTGCATGGACGACGACGACCTGCGCCATGGCGCGCCGTCCGTTCACCGGAAGTATGACGAGGCGACGGCCATACTGGCGGGCGATGCGCTCCTGACGCTCGCCTTCGAAATCCTCGCCGATCCCGAAACGCATGAGCGCGCCCGCGTCCGCATCGAACTCGTCCGCCGGCTCGCCCACGCATCCGGTGCCCATGGCATGGTCGGCGGCCAGATCATCGACCTGACGAGCGAAGGCAGGGAACTCGACATGGGCGGCATCACCCGCCTGCAGCAACTCAAGACGGGCGCGCTGATTTCGTTCAGTTGCGAAGCGGGCGCTATTCTCGGCCGGGCCTCGCCGGAAGCGCTCCACGCCCTACATGCTTATGCCCATGACCTGGGCCTCGCCTACCAGATCGCGGACGACATTCTGGATGCCGAAGGCGATGCCGCGACCATGGGCAAGACGACCGGCAAGGACGCGGCCGCGGGCAAGGCGACCTTCGTTTCGATCCTCGGCCTCGACCGGGCTCGCGCGCAGGCGCGGATGCTCGCGGACCAGGCAGTCCAACATCTTGATTTGTTTGATGAAAGAGCCGATCTTTTGCGTCAGGCGGCGCGTTTCGTTATAACGCGGCGCAAGTGAGAACCGTCCGGATTTCCGCAATCCGTGCCGTTACGTCCGGGCCCGTCGTCGGCCCCCGATTTGGCCTATGACCGGCCGAGGTGAGTGTTGAGCAGCAAACCCGCGACCCCTTTGCTTGACCGGGTGAATACCCCGGCGGACCTGCGTGCGCTTGATGAAAGCGATCTGCGCCAGGTCGCGGATGAGTTGCGCGCCGAAGTCATCGACGCCGTGTCGCAGACGGGTGGACATCTGGGCGCCGGGCTTGGCGTCGTCGAACTCACAGTCGCACTCCACTACGTCTTCGACACGCCGGACGATCGCATCATCTGGGATGTCGGCCATCAGGCTTATCCCCACAAGATACTCACCGGCCGCCGCGACCGCATCCGCACGCTGCGGCAGGCGGACGGCCTTTCCGGTTTCACCAAGCGCGCCGAGAGCGAATACGACCCCTTCGGCGCCGCGCATTCCTCCACCTCGATATCCTCGGGTCTCGGCATGGCCGTCGCCCGCGATCTCAAGGGCGGCACCAACAATGTCGTTGCCGTGATCGGCGACGGCGCCATGTCGGCCGGCATGGCCTATGAGGCAATGAACAATGCCGGCTCGATGAACAGCCGCCTCATCATCATCCTCAACGACAACGACATGTCGATCGCGCCCCCCGTTGGCGCGATGAGTGCTTATCTCGCGCGTCTCCTTTCCGGCGGCGCCTACCGTTCCATGCGGCATCTCGCCAAGCAGCTCGCGCAGCTTCTGCCCAAGCGGCTGGAAGAAAGCGCCCGCCGCGCCGAGGAATATGCGCGCGGCATGGCGATGGGCGGCACGCTCTTCGAGGAACTCGGTCTCTACTATGTCGGTCCGATAGACGGGCATAACTTCGACCATCTGTTGCCCGTCCTGAAAAATGTGCGCGATGCCGGCGAAGGTCCCATCCTCGTCCATGTCGTGACGCAGAAAGGCAAGGGCTACGCGCCCGCCGAAGCGGCCGAGGATAAATATCACGGCGTTTCCAGGTTCGATGTCGTCACCGGCACGCAGGCGAAGGCGCAGGCTAATGCGCCGAGCTACACCAAGGTCTTTGCCGAAAGCCTGATCGCGCATGCCGAACAGGACGACAAGATCGTCGCCATCACGGCGGCCATGCCGGGCGGCACGGGCCTCGATCTGTTTGCGCAGCGTTTTCCGGGGCGTACCTTCGATGTCGGCATCGCCGAACAGCACGCGGTGACGTTCGCGGCCGGTCTCGCGACCGAAGGATTCAAGCCCTTTGCGACCATCTATTCCACCTTCCTGCAGCGCGCTTACGATCAGGTCGTGCATGACGTGGCGATCCAGCGTCTGCCCGTCCGCTTCGCCATCGACCGCGCGGGGCTCGTCGGCGCCGACGGTCCGACGCATGCGGGGTCGTTCGACGTCACCTATCTCGCCTGCCTGCCGGGCTTCGTCGTCATGGCGGCGGCGGACGAGGCGGAACTGAAACACATGGTGGCGACGGCCGTCGCCATCGACGACCGGCCGTCCTCGCTACGTTATCCCCGGGGCGAGGGTATCGGCGTCGAAATGCCCGCCATCGGCACGCCGCTCGAAATCGGCAAGGGCCGCATTCTGCGTGAAGGCACCAAGGTCGCGATCCTTTCGCTCGGCACACGCCTCGCCGAAGCGATGAAAGCCGCCGAACAACTCGGCGCGCTCGGTCTGTCGACGACCGTTGTCGATGCTCGCTTCGCAAAGCGGCTGGACGAAGACCTGATAGCGCGCCTCGCTCGCGAACATGAATTGCTGATCACCGTGGAAGAAGGTTCCATCGGCGGCTTCGGCAGCCATGTGCTGGATTTCCTCGCCCGTTCCGGCGCGCTCGATTACGGCTTGAAGGTCCGGCCCATGGCGCTGCCCGATATTTTCATTGACCAGGACAAGCCGG
>NZ_JAUYUS010000007.1 GCF_030694575.1 Parvibaculum sp. | reverse complement strand
GCCTCACCCGGCTTTGGCACGCCGTAGAGCAGCGTCTGCATCGATCTCAGGCGTCTGCGTGAACGTGCCGAGATGGCCGAGTGCGCGCAGCACGGCGCGCTCGCGGGCCTTGGTCAGCTTCAGCCCGGGCTCCAGCCAGAAGCCTTTCACCTCGAGCCGCCTGTCGCCGCGATGCGCCTTCACGTCGGCCCGGCCGATGAAGCGGTCGCCCTCGATCAGCGGCAGAACATAGTAGCCGTAACGGCGCTTTGCCTCCGGTACGAAGACCTCGATCTTGTAGTCGAAGCCGAACAGCTTTTCCGCGCGGCTGCGGTCGCGTATCGCGGGATCGAAGGGCGAGAGAAACCGCATCGTGTCCGGCGGCGGCGGTGCATCGGCAAGCCGCTCCTCTATGTCGGCGGGCGCGAGGGCGGGACGAAGCGAGCCGTCCGCGCCTTCAACCAGCACGTCGACAAGTTCCTTGCGCTTCAATGCGGCCACTGCCCAGGCCTTCGCCCGGTCGATGGGGGCGAGCTTCCAGAACGCCGCCAGTTCCTGCGGTGACGCGAAACCCAGCCGCGCCAATGCTTCCCGGCAGGCCCAGTCGGTCGTCGCCGCGCGGCTCGGGCGGGCGGCGCGTATGGCGTCGGGAATAACGCGTTCGGCGAAGTCGTAGACTTTCTCGAAGCCCTCGCGCCGCGCGATCGCCAGTTCGCCGGTGCGCCAGAGCGTTTCGAGCGCCGTTTTCGACGGGCCCCATCCCCACCACGCGCCCTTTCCCTTGTCCTCGAAGTCGCGGGCCATGAGCCCGCCTTCGCGGCGGATGCGGGCCCGCACGTTGCGGATGACTTTTGCGCCGTCGGGGCCGATGCGCTCCTGCCAGCGCGGACTGCCTTCTATTCGTGCTTTCGCCGCCTGAAAGCGGTGGCGCCAGTGCGGGTAGAACTCCATGGGGATCAGCGAGGCGTCATGGGTCCAGTGCTCGAACAATGCCGCCTCGTCATGATGCAACGACGCCAGATGTTCGCGGCGGTAGTGCGGCGTGCGCGAGAAAAGGATCAGGTGGTGTGCCCGCTCGACGGTATTGATCGAATCGAGCTGGACGAAACCGAGCCGCCGCACCAGCGCCAGCGTGTCCTGCGCCGCATGCGGCTCCTCATGCGGCCCGCACAGCGCATGGCTGTGGAGAAAAAGCCGTCTTGCGTCGGCGTTGGAAATTTCGAGCGGCGTCATGACGCGAGCATATGCGAGTCGCGGCGAATGTCAGCGCGGCTCGTAGACGAGTTCGAGTTTGAGCCCGTCGGGATCGGCGAACATGATCGCGTAATAGCCTTCGCCATACTCGGGATAGTGCGCCGGCGGATCGAGCACCGTCGCGCCGATCTCGATCAGAAGCCGGTGCAGCCCGTCCACTTCCTCGCGGCTGTCCGCGGTCCATGCAATGTGGTGAAGACCCGGTGAGTAGCGATCATGGGCCCGCGTTGCGTTCGGGCCCGTCGCCTTGAAGATGCCGACGCCCGGCAGCCGGTCGGGCGAGGTCGCGTGCTCCCAGTCGAAGCCGCGCTCATCCTCCGCCTGACGGCGATAGCCCATATATCCGAGAACCGCATCGTAGAAAGGCGCGGAGGCCCAGGGGTCCCTCACCGTCAGGTCGATGTGATGAATGAAGCCGCGCATGCCCGCCCGTCCGTGTCAGTTGCCGCCTTCTTTCAGGAAAGCCTCATTCTCCTCGCCGAGCCAGAGGAAACCTTCCATCACGAGATCGGCGAGAGATTCTGCCATATCCGCGCAGCCGGGGCCAAGACCGGCGAGGCCGAGTTCGCCGAGCGCGTCCCAGACCTTGTATTCGGCCCGCTTGAAGCTTTTGAGAAGCGAGCCGGCTTCGTCGCCGGAGAGAGCCGCCTGCGCTTTCAGCGCGAGCTGCTTCAGCCATTCCATGTCCGCGTCCGGCGTGCCGGGCAGAAGCTCGTCGCGGCGCAATATCTCCGCGATGCGTTGCGCGGCCTCGGCATAGGCCGCGCTGCGGCGCGCGGCGAAATCGCGCCATCTGTCCTCGGCCACTTCCGTGGCGGTTTCGTAGTACCGGCTGGCGGACTGGCAAGCGACGCCAAGCTCCTTGAGCGCGGCTTCTTCCGGTGTCAGCAACAGGGTGTTCATGTCGCTCTCTCCTTCGGTACGATAACCTTGAGCGCACGCCGTGCGACGCGGAACTGCACCGGCGTTTCGGTGATCTGTTCGCCATCCGCGAATACATGCCGCCGCGGCTTCGTTGCAATCGAGATTGCCGTTCCTTCCTCGCACAGGACTTCGGGCGCGAGGTCGGTCCGTCCCCATTTGAGGAAGGGCAGCAGCGCCGCCATGCCGAAGAGCGAGCGCGGAACGGCTGCATATAAATGCAGCACACCGTCCGTCAACGTCGCATCGGCGTGTACGGTCATGCCGCCGCCATAATAACGGCCATTGCCGACGAGAAGCTGAATACAGCGCATTTCCCTCGGCTTTGCACCACCCTCGAACCTCGCGCGGAACGGGCGCGATGTTAGGCCCGCTTCGATGGCGCTTACGGTATAGCTCAGCACACCGAGCTTCCGCTTGCGTTCCTTGCTCTGCAGCCGGCTGATCGTGTTTGTCATGCCGATGCTCGCGGCGTTCAGGAAAGGCCGGTCGTTGGCATAGCCGACATCGACTTCGGCCACCTGTCCCTCGCGCAACAACGACGCCAGTTCGAAAACC
>NZ_JAUYUS010000001.1 GCF_030694575.1 Parvibaculum sp. | reverse complement strand
CACCGCCGCTGCCTCCCGCGCCATTGCGACGAGCAACCCGATCCGTTCGGCGAAGGTCCGCGCGCGGTCCGTCTCCATGGCGCCCTCTTCCCGTGCCGGCACGAGGTCCGCCGCCGCGTCGAGCGCCGCCTTGACATTCGCCACGATGTCGAGCGCCTGGCCGCGCGTGCGGCCCGCCTCGAAGAGCAGCCGGTCCAGCTCGCCCTCCGGCGGCGGCACGCCCGCGCGCGAGGCGGCGATCGACCCCGCCGCGATCATGTCCCCCGCGCGTGAAAGCGCCTCCGAGGACGGCCAGGGAACGGTGTGCAGGGGTTTCGGCGCCTCGGTCATGCCTCCCTCCCGATCGATCCGATCTCGACAGGCTCTTTTCCGCTGGGCAAAAGATCGCGCTCCCGGCAGCGATAGGGCGTTGCGTCTCCTTCGCGGGCCAGGATGTAGGAGATGCCGCGCTCGTCGACACGGCACATGAGCGGGCGCGGCTCGCCGACGAGATCGGCAAGGGCCCAGTCCGGTGAAAATCCCGGCGGCACGGCCGTCAGAACGACAAGTTCGGGTGGGAAATGCCCGACCGCCTTGTTGCGCCGGACCTTCACCACGTCGCCGCGTTTGAATTTTGCGCCGGGACATGGCGGCGTTTCTCCGCGTTGTCCGGTGAGCCGGCTGATCCCGCCTTTGCCAATCAGGAAAACATCGCTCATGTCACAGCTCCCAAATCCATTTCTCGGCGAGCGAGCCGCCGGCCGCTACGTGTTCCTCGCAACACTTCAGGATGCGCTCCGACGATTCCCTGAACTCGTCGTCGGGTCCGCCCGCTGCGAGAGACGCCTCGGCTTCCTCTTTCATCTCCTGATAGGTCGAGGCGCATGCTTCGCAGGACATCTCGCCCTCCGAATATCGAAAACCCTTGTCGCCTTCGAAGAGGAGCGTCTCGCAACCGACGCACTTGCCGAGGATCACGCCTTCGTCGGTCATCTTCTCGACGATGGATTCCCGCATGGCATTGAACTTCTCGGCCATCGCCGACCACGTTGCGCTGGCCGCATGCGCCTGCGCTTCGAGCGTCGTCAGCTCGCCGAGAAGCTTGCGCATCGGCTCGACCATTTTTTCCCGGTCCTTCATCCTCTTTCCTTTCCCTCAACCTTGCGCGCGGAGGGCGCCGGTCATCCATGATGACAAGTGTCACCTGCCCTCCGCCGCCTCCAGCGCACGGCGTGCGCCGCCTGCCTCATACCCGCATCGGCATGACGACGAAGACGCGGCCGTCATCCGTCTTCGGTTCGATGCGCATCGGATCTCCGCCGTCGCCGGGCCACAGGCGCATCAAGCTGTCGTCGACGGCCTCGGCGGCGGCGGCGAGATAGCGCCAGTTCACGCCGAAGGCGGTTTCGCCGCCGGCCCAGCCGATATCCATCTCGTCTTCGCCCGCCTCGCCGAAATCGCCCTTCGCCTCGACGCGCAGCACGCCGTTCGACAATTTCAGCAGCACGCCCGGGGACGGTTTGTGCTTCTCGTTCTCGACTGCGTTGAGCGCCACCGAGCAGGCCTTCAGCGCCTGCAGCAGGCGGGCCGTGTCGATCTCCGCCTCGCCGCCATGCGCGCCCCGCGCGGGGATCACGCGGGCATAATCGGGGAAGGTCCCGTCGACGAGCTTGGAGCGATAGGTGACGGGGCCGATGTCGCCGGCCACCTCGATCTCCGCTTCCATCGCGCGGTCGCTGAAGGTGAGCCGGCAGGCACGGTCCTCGACCAGCGGCACCAGCGCCTTCACCGCCTCGTTCGGCACGATGTAGCCGGCGCCGCCATGCGGCGCGTCTTCCATGCCCTCGCCCGCGTCCGGCAGATCCACGGGCACGAAGGCGAGCCGGTGTCCGTCCGTCGCGGTGGCGGCGAGACGGTCGCCGGCGCGGTGAAAGAAAAGCCCGTTGAGGTAATAGCGCGTCGCCTCGTAGGAGGCGGCCCATCGCGCCGAGAGCAGATGCTTCATCGCGCCTTTCGGCAGAGCGAGCGTGACGGCCGGCGTGACGCTCATCAGATCCGGATAGTCCTTCACCGCCAGCGTCGCGAGGCGGAAGCGGCTGCGGCCGGAGCGCAGCTCCGCGCGGCCCTCCTCTTCCGGCGGTGCGGCAAAATCCACATTCGCGCCTTCCGGCAGTCCGTCCACTATGCCCTTGAAGCGCATCGCCGAGACGGTGGCGGCCCCGAAGACGCCGGCGGCTTCGGCGCATTTCTCCGCGCCCGCCGCGTCCGGCGTCCCCGCCGCGACGCCTGCGTGATAGAGCTGGATCGGCGACATCTGCGTCACCGCCGAATTGATGCCGACAAAGGCGCGTGCCTGGGCGGCGTCGTCGGCCGTGACGATCCAGCACGGCACCTCGCGAATGGCCGGATGCAGCAGCGCGGCGGTCGCCCGGTGCTGCCCGTCTATGATCGCGAAGCGCCCCCCCCCCAATAGCGACACAGGTGACGACGCCGAACAGCGCCCAGTCGAAACCCTCGACCATGCGGCGGATATTCGCCTCGCCGCGCTTGCCGATCTCGCGCTGGTAGCGCGTGTCGACCACGAGCTTTTCCGGTGCGATCCAGGCGAAGCGCGGCCTCGCATCCTCGCGCACCGGCGCCGGGCGGGGACGGTCGGCAAAGGCGATACGGGCCAGCGCGCGGTGTGTCACGGGCGGCGCCCGTGCAGGCGGATGGCGGAAGCCATGCGCGCGAACCAGTCGCGGGCGAGGGAGAAGGGATCGGGCTTTGCAAAGGTTTGGCGCATGCGGCGGTCAAACTCGCCGCGGGTCATGTGGCCAGCCTCGAATTGCGTTTCCAGCGCCCTGCGCTCTTTCCACCCTTCGATGGGAATCTCTATGCGGTTCGGCGCGACGTCTGTATCCGCCATCAGCATAGAGGTCGGCACGCCGAAAGCTTCCGCGATCTGGCGCCGCTGCCCGTCGGCGAAGCGGACGAAGAGGACATCTGCCTCCCCCGCCTCCCGCTCTTCCCGCGCCACCGCCGCCTGCTCGACGAAGAGCAGCGCGAGGCCAAGCAGCGCCATGGCGATGGCGGCGAAGATCACGAAGAGCGTTTCGCTCATGCCGAGCGCGACGCCGGCGATGCCGATCAGGATGCAGCCCGTCCCCGCCCCGGCGAGCAACAGAAGCACGGTCCGCATCGCGCGATGTCTTCCGGTTTCCGTTTTCATAACGCACCGATCTCCCTTGCCTTGAACCGCTCGATGTCGAGCACCTGCGCGCCGAGGCGCGGTTCGCCGTTGCCGCGAAAGCGGATGAGTTTCAGCGGCACCCATTCGAGAATTTCCTTGCCGCCGGCGATGAACGTCAGGCGCACCGAAAGCTCACGGATGACCTGCACGTCGCATTCGAGCTCCACCGGATATTTCAGCGGCGGTTGCTCCGCGCGGGAATGCCCGCCGAAAAGATCGCGCGTGTTCATGGATGCCTCCTCACGGGTGCATAAAGCCGAGCGAAGGGTTCGCGGGGCGGACCGCCGAGCGAGGGCGCGCGGTCATGGGTTCGTGCCATGCCGCGGCTCCAGTCCCAGATGAACCAGGAGCAGTTCATCACCGGGCTCCCCTGCCCGGTCCAGTCGAGGCGGAAGCCGAGCGGGTGAACGCGGGACGGCGGCAGCTCGCGGAAGAGCGTGTCGCGTTTCGCCTTGTCGGTGGCGTGGAAGAAGTCGGACTTCAGCAGCAGCGCGAGATAGAGCGCGCCGAGCGCGGCGGCATGGCGGATGAACTCCTCGACCAGCTCGCCGTAAGGCGGATTGGTCACGATGATCTTTGCGCGGAGCTTCCGCGTGGTGCGGAAATCGACGCCGCCCTCTCCATAGCCGCGATCGACGAGATCCGTTGCCATCACCTCGAAGCCCGCTTCCGAAAGCACGCGCGCCATGCGGCCGCGCCCGCAAGCGGGCTCCCAAAGCTGCTCCGAGACAGCGCGCATCCGCCGCCCCTCGCGCGCGATGAGCGCCAGCGTGCCCGCCTCCTCGGTCTCGTGAAGCTGATTGGGATTGCCCGCGCGCGCGGTGCCGATGCGCTTCGTGAGCCTGTTGCCCCGCGTCTTTTGTGTGCCCCCCTCGCCCATGTTAGCGCCCCCGCTTTCCGGGCGGGGCGAAACGCTCGCCGGGTTCGAAGCTCGGCCGCGCTCCGCCCGTATAGGTGACGGAGACGGGCGGCAGAGCGCGGCGCACCAGCTCGCGCGCGCCGCGAAGGTGATGACGCAGCTCGGCGCGCAGCGGATGCGCCTCGCCGCAAGCCGCGAAGGCGGCGGCCGCGCCGCGTAGTGCCAGCCAGACCGGCCGGTCGAGACCGGATGCGAGCGGCACGGCGAGCAGGCGCGTCAGTTCCGATTGCATCTGCGCCTCGCGGCCCGGCAGCGCGACGAGAATGCGGTCGATGGCGACCAGCAATTCCTGTTCGGGCGTGAGGCGGCTAGGCATGCCCGGCGCCCTTCTTCCCTCGCCCCTGCGGGGAGAGGGAGGGAGCGCGCTCACGCGCGGAAGGGTGAGGGGGCGCCTCATGTGCCGGAACGACGAGACCGGCCGCACCGGCCGCCAGCGCGTGCCAGAGCAGCGACAGCACCGGCGGCATGTGGGTGCCCGCCATCTCCATATGCTGGAGCCCGTCGGCGATGCGCCCGGCGAGATCGCCATGCAGCTGCATCGCGGCACCTGCCCCGGCGAAAGCCGGGGTCGCCGCATCCGTCACGGTCAGCACATCGCCGGCATAGGCCCAGGTAAAGCGACGGTCGATCTCGAACAGCGGCTCGGTCATCTCCGCTTCCTCCCTTTCCCGCCACCCTCCCTCGAGGGGAGGGTCAAATCCGCAACGCGGATTTGGGGAGGGTGCTGGCCCTCGCGGCGCAACCACGCGGCCTCCGCCTTCCGGTCGGCCTTGCAGATGCCCTTGTTCGTGCGGTTCGCCTTGCTCACCGGGCACCGCCTTCCAGCGCCACGAGCGCGGCGCGCAGCGAGACCAGCTTCTCGATCGCCTCGTCGACCTCGCGTGTGATCTTCAGCGCGCGGACTTCCTCGGCCGTGATGGTGCCGCCGACGGAGAGCGCCTGGCCGACCACGGCGATCGCCTGCCCGCATTCCTCCGCGATGGCGCCGAGATGACGGCCCCACTCGCCCGTGCCGTCGAGACGCGGCAGCGCGATCAGCACATGACCGAGCTGGCGGGCGATCTCGCGCGTGAGATGAGGG
>NZ_JAUYUS010000132.1 GCF_030694575.1 Parvibaculum sp. | reverse complement strand
TACGCGGCCGGTTTGTGGAACTGGATGTGCGCGGGCGGTTTGGAGAAGGCGGGTTTTTCCGCTTTCAGCGCGGCGAGCGCCGCTTCGCGGTCGGCCTCGGTAAAGCTGCCGGTCGTCAGGCAGAATTCCACGAAATTGCCGTTCGGATCTTTGGTGTAGACCGAGTGGCACCAGTTGTGGTCGATCTCCAGCACGTCGAGCCCGGCATCGAGCCAGCGCTGGCGGCGGCGGTCGAGATCGGCGCGGTCCTTCACGTCGAAGGAGATGTGGTTGATGTGGTCGGGCACGCCGGCGGCCTTCGAGAGATTGGTTTCGAAATTCTCCGTCCCCGGCATGTCGTGCATTTCCCAGAAGGCGATGAACTTCGAATCGTCTTCCATGCGATAGAAGAAATGCTTGGCCCAGCCGCCTTCCGGCGAGGGACCGACTTCGACCTTCACTAGCTCGAACCCCATCACGCCTTCGTAGAAATCGTGGATCGCCTTCATGTCGCGCGCGGCAAGCGCCAGATGATGATAGCCCATGCTTCAATCCTTCCCTTGCTTGTCGACCATGCTCATGACGTCCGCCGACGCGCCTGCGGGCGCGGCGATTTCCACCACGCGTTCGTCCACATCGTCATATTCGAGGCGGAGCGCGCGCGACATGGTGGCGTGCATGTCGTAGGTCGCGGTGATGTAGGTGAATTCGAGTATTTCTTCGTCGGACAGATGTTTCTTCATCGCATCGAAAATCGCTTGCGGAACGCGGCCGCCCTGCAGCACGAGGCAATCCGTATAGGCGAGCAGCGCGCGCTCGACCGGCGCGTAACAATCGGCGATCTGCCAATGCGGGATCGCCTCGATCTGCTCTTCGCGAAGGCCGACATCGCGGCAGGCCTTGCAATGCTGCGAGAAGACGAATTGCGAGCCGCGCGCAAAACCGGCACGGATCTGGCCGAGCTCGCGGAGCTTCGGATCGAGCTTGCGGTTCGGGCTCCGGTAGAACTGGAAGCCTTCGGTCGTGTGCTTGAAGGCGTCCGGCACCAGTGCGAAGACGGTCCACCAGTTGCCGGGCGTGCCCGTGGCGGTACCGGGCTCTTTCACCGGGTCGCGCTCGCCGAACAGCATCTTGTAAATCTGCTGCGCCAGCGGGTCGGCATCCGCCTTGCCCACCTGTCTCAGTCTCGGCATGCGTTTCCTCCCGTTGCATGACCGGGAAGAATGTAAGATAAACTGACGAATGGCTCAAGCGGGGATTCCGATGACGCAAAGACAGCCCGGCGTGTTGATGGCGCAATTGCTCAACCGCTTCATGTGGTTCGACGGCGCCTTGCAGAAAAGCCTCGACGCGCGCGGGTATGGCGGCGTGCGCCGGCTTGAATCCATGACCATGGTCTATGTCCATGCGGGCATCCGCCGGCCGAGCGAGCTGGCGCGGCTGCTCGGCGTCACGCGGCAATCGATGAACACGGCGCTGCGCGAGCTGGAGGAAAAGCGGCTTGTCTATATGGCGCCGGACCCCGAGGATGCGCGCTGCAAGCTCGTGACCTTCGCGCCGGAGGGCGCGGGCGTGAGGGCGGAGGCGCTCGAAATCGTCAGCGGCCTCGAAGCGGAACTCGAGGCGCGGCTCGGCGCGAAGACGGTGGAGAACCTGGCGCGCATCGTGAGCGCGGAGTGGGGCGAGGCGCCGGTAGTGACGAAGCCGAAACGCGAGGGAAAGAAAAAAGCATGACGAGCCTCGGCGATCTTCTGGCCGCGCCCGGCATATTGGTGGCGCCCGGCGCCTACGATGCATTGTCGGCGAAACTTGCCGCGAAGGCGGGCGCGCGCGTGGTCTACATGACGGGCTTCGGCGTTGCGGGCGCAAGCTTCGGCGTGCCGGATATCGGGCTTGTGAGCGCGGCGGAAATGAGCGAGCGCGTGCGCGCGATTGCGGGGGCTGCCGCGCCGGTGCCGCTGATCGCCGATGGCGACAACGGGCATGGCGGGCCCTTGAACGCGGCGCGGCTGACGCGCGCCTATGAGGCGGCGGGCGCGGCCTGCATCCAGATCGAGGATCAGGTCTTCCCGAAACGCTGCGGCCATATGGAAGGCAAGGAAGTGGTGCCGCTCGCGGAGGCGGCGGCGAAAATCCGCGCGGCGGCGGAGGCGCGCGGGAGCCGCGACTTCAAGGTGATGGCGCGGACGGATGCGCGCGCGACGCATGATCTCGACGAGGCGCTGCGGCGCGGCGAGGCTTTCCTGAAGGCAGGCGCCGACATTCTCTTCATCGAGGCGCCGCGCGATGAAGCGGAATTGCGGAAAGTCGCGGAGACCTTCAAGGGCGTGGCCCTTGTCGCCAATATCGTCGAGGACGGCAAGACGCCTTATCTCGGCGCAAAGGCGCTGGAGGAGTTGGGATTCAAAATCGCGCTCTTTCCGGTGTCGGCTTTGCTTGCCGTCACGGCGCGGCTCGAAGGCGTTTACGCGACGCTGCTGAAAGGCGAGGGCTTGCCCGCGGGCGAGGCGCGCGTCACCTTCCAGCGCTACAATGAATTGATCGGGCTGCCGGAGATGCTGGCGGATGCCGCAGCGATAACCCGGAACACAGAGAAGAAGACGGAGACGTAATGCCGAGCTGGGGGAATATTCTGAAGCGGATCGAAGCGGGTGAGATGGAGAAGGCACCGCCGCATGTCGCCGCGCTGAAGCTTTATGCGGGGAAGCTGACCGTGCTGGAGCCCGGCCGCATCCGCTACGACTGGCCGGTCGATCCGTCCTTCCTCAATCCGGTTGCCGTCTTCGGCGGCTATCTGGCGACGCTCGCCGACCAGACCTGCTCCTTCGCGCTGATGACCATGCTGAAAGACGACCAGAATTTCACGACGGTGGATTTGCAGATGCATTTCTTCCGTCCGGTGACGGAGGG
>NZ_JAUYUS010000129.1 GCF_030694575.1 Parvibaculum sp. | reverse complement strand
CTCGACCAGCGTGGTGCCGAGCGCCGAGGGGGACTTGGCGACGGTGATGCCGGCCGAACGCATGGCCTCCATCTTGTCTTCCGCGCCGCCCTTGCCGCCCGAAATGATCGCACCGGCATGGCCCATGCGGCGGCCGGGAGGGGCCGTGACGCCCGCGATGAAGCCGACGACGGGCTTTTTCACCTTGGAGGCCTTGAGGAACTCGGCTGCGTCTTCTTCCGCGGAGCCGCCAATTTCGCCGATCATGATGATCGAGGTGGTGGCCGGGTCGCGGAGGAACATGTCCAGGCAGTCGATGAAGTTGGTGCCGTTGACGGGGTCGCCGCCGATACCGATGCAGGTGGTCTGGCCAAGGCCCGCCGCCGTGGTCTGCGCCACCGCTTCATAGGTGAGCGTGCCCGAGCGCGACACGATGCCGACGGAACCCGGCTTGTGGATGTGGCCCGGCATGATGCCGATCTTGCATTCGCCCGGCGTGATGACGCCCGGGCAGTTCGGACCGACGAGGCGCGTCTTCGAGCCGGAAAGCGCGCGCTTCACCTTCACCATGTCGAGAACCGGAATGCCCTCGGTGATGCAGACGGCAAGCTCGATGCCTGCGTCGATCGCCTCGAGGATCGCATCGGCCGCGAAGGGCGGCGGCACATAGATGGCAGACGCCGTAGCGCCCGTCTTCTCGACGGCTTCGGCAACGGTATTGAAGACGGGCAGGTCCAGATGCTTCGAGCCGCCCTTGCCGGGGCTGACGCCACCGACCATCTTCGTGCCGTAGGCAATCGCCTGTTCCGAATGGAACGTACCCTGATTACCCGTGAAGCCCTGGCAGATGACTTTCGTGTTCTTGTCGACGAGCACGGACATTATGCGGCCTCCTTCACGGCTTTGACGATTTTCTCGGCCGCATCGGCGAGGTTGTCCGCTGAAATGATCGGCAGGCCAGATTCGGCCATGATCTTCTTGCCGAGATCGACATTCGTGCCTTCGAGGCGCACGACCAGCGGCACGCCGAGCGACACTTCCTTCGCCGCGGCGACGACGCCCTCTGCGATGATGTCGCAGCGCATGATGCCGCCGAAGATGTTGACGAGAATGCCTTCGACATTGGGGTCGGACAGAATGATCTTGAAGGCCGCCGTGACTTTCTCTTTCGTCGCGCCGCCGCCGACATCGAGGAAGTTCGCAGGCTCGGAACCGTAGAGCTTGATGATGTCCATCGTCGCCATGGCGAGGCCGGCGCCGTTCACCATGCAGCCGATCTGGCCGTCGAGCTTGATGTAGTTGAGATCGTATTTCGACGCTTCGACTTCCGCCGGGTCTTCTTCCGTCAGGTCGCGCAGTTCGACGATGTCCTTGTGGCGGTAGAGCGCGTTCGAGTCGAAATTCACTTTCGCGTCGAGGCAGAGAAGGTTGCCCTCGCCCGTGACCACCAGCGGATTGATTTCGAGCATGCTCATGTCTTCGGAGACGAAGGCCTTGTAGAGCTTTTCGATGAGCGCGACGCCCTGCTTCACCTGGTCGCCTTCGAGGCCGAGCGCATAGGCTACCTTGCGGCCGTGAAAGCCGCTGATGCCGGAGGCAGGATCGACCGAGAAGCTGAGAATTTTTTCCGGCGTCTTCTTCGCCACTTCCTCGATGTCCATGCCGCCTTCGGTCGAGACGATGAAGGAGACGCGCGAGGTGGCGCGGTCGACGAGAATGGAGAGATAAAGCTCGCGGGAGATGGAGGAACCGTCCTCGATATAGAGGCGGTTCACTTCCTTGCCGGCCGGGCCCGTCTGATGCGTAACGAGGGTGGAGCCGATCAGCCGCTCCGCCTCTTTCTTCACGTCGTCGAGCGACTTCACGACCTTGACGCCACCGGCCTTGCCGCGGCCGCCTGCATGGATCTGCGCCTTCACGACCCAGACCGGCCCGCCGAGGTCTTTCGCTTTCGCGACCGCTTCCTCAGGTGTGAAGGCCGCATGGCCGCGAGGCACCGGCACGCCGTACTTCGCAAGCACGGCCTTGGCCTGGTATTCGTGAATATTCATGAAAAACCGTCCGGCTGGTGGCGGCGCGGGAACCCGCGACGTCAGAAGGAAAGAAGATCGCCCGATACCTATGTCGGATGGCCGGGAGTTATACCACCCGAGCGTATGGGCGCAACCGGCAGATAAGCGAGGGGCGGCCCTGAAGCCGCCCCCTGTAACTTACAGTAAATTCAATTGCGCCAATGGGATAACAAGTGACGCAGCGTCACTTGAGATTGGACGTCGCGATTTCCTTCGAATTGGCGGGCAGCGTCACCAGCAACCCGTCATAACCGAGGATGGTATCGCCCTCGCCGCGTGCATCCGCGACGCCACGCATGAAGATGTGGCGGGCCAGCGCGTTGGGCAGCGGCGGCACGAGATGCGTCAACACCAGCAGCGGCACGTCCGCCTCGCGCGCGATCTCGGCGGCCTGGACCGGCGAGGCATGGTAGTCGAGCGTGTCGTGAACCATTTTCGCCAGCCGCTTGTTGTCGGTCTCGGTCAGCGCCTCGAAAATGATGGTCGACATCTCGTGATTGAGCGCCTCATGCACGAGAAGATCGGCGCCTTTCGAAAACAGCTCGACGCTTTCGGTCTTCTTCGTGTCGCCGCTGATGACGGCGACGCGGCCGCCATATTCGACGCGGTAGCCGAAGGCCGGTTCCACGGGGTGATGGTTGACGAGGAAAGCGGAAATCTTCAGCCCGTCCTTGTCGAAAACCGGCACCAGCGTATTGGGCGCGGGGCGGGCGATCTCGTGCCCGATGATGCGCGCGCCTTCCGGCGAGAGATAGTCCGTGCCGTGATGGAGGATGCGGTAGCCCGAATCCGAGTCGAAGGCTTCGGAAAAGCCCTTCACCACTTCCACCGTTCCCGACGAACCATAGGCATGTCCCAGCGAATTGAGCGGCGGCACACTGCCTTCGAGCTTGCCCGGTCCGTAGACTTCGAGCGGCACGGCGCGCCCGCCGATCCAGCTCTGCACGGCGAATTCGCCGAGCGCGCCGATATGGTCGGAATGGAGATGCGTGAAAAGCACCGTGCCGATCTTGCCTGCCGGCAATCTGCTGGCGACGATGCGCGACCAGGAGCCGGGACCAGTGTCGATGATGACGATATGGCCGCCGGCGATCACCGCCGTGCAGGCATTGGCACGCGTCGGATCGGGCATCGGCGAGCCCGTGCCGCACAGAAGGACATGCAGCGAATTGTCGGTGAGAAGCGCCGAATTGTCGCCGCTGCCGAGCCGGCCGAGCGCGGTGCGCTTCATGATCCCGTCCTGGAGCGACGGCGAAAACCAGATG
>NZ_JAUYUS010000126.1 GCF_030694575.1 Parvibaculum sp. | reverse complement strand
GCGGATTTGAGCCAGGGTACGAGCACGAAGGCACGTGTCTGCTCCGCGGGCTTTACCCGAAAGCCGCGCTCACTGCGCTTCTCCGCGCGATCCTCGGTTTCTTCAGTCAATTAAAGTCCTTCAGCCCTCCTCCCCGTTGGTTTCAGGTTCGAAAAGCTGAACGGGTTGGGCCGGCATGATGGTGGATATCGCATGCTTATACACGAGCTGCGAATGGCCGTCCCGGCGCAACAACACACAAAAGTTGTCAAACCAGGTGACCACGCCCTGAAGCTTGACGCCATTTACCAGAAAGATGGTGAGGTTCGTCTTGTTCTTCCGAACGTGGTTCAGGAACGTGTCCTGCAGGTTGTGGGTCTTCTCATTCATGGGTAAACCCCACTTGTCGAGTTGGATGGGGCCGGACCTTCACCGCGCGGACCGGCTTTTTGTTTGCACCCCTTCCTGCCCATGAGCGGGAAAGAGGCTGCGGCTCTCGACTCATACAGTCAGTCGTTTCAATTCATGCTGCAAGTGCGAAATTTACTTCGCACATGCAAATCGATCCAAATTCCGCCGTTTTCTCCGGGGCATGCGCTCAAGAAAGCACGGCGACGCGTCCATAGGCTTCCCGCAAGCGGAGCGTCGTGGACCCCGGCGCCGCATTGCCTACGGGTTCCCCGTCGATCCGAACCACCGGAATGATGATGGCGGACGAGGCACTGACAAAAGCCTCGCGGGCGGCCTTCGCCTCCTCGGGCGTAAAGGGCCGCTCCACGAGTTCGATCCCCTCGAGCCTTGCGGCCTCGACGAGAACGCGGCGGGTGACGCCATTCAAAATATCGGGACCGGCGGGCCGGGTTATCAGACGGCCTTCGCTGTCCACGATCCAGGCATTGGTGGAAGAGCCTTCCGTGACGAAGCCGTCCTTGTCGACCAGCCATGCCTCATAGGCGCCGGCTTCCCGCGCAGCCTGTTTCGCGAGGATGTTCGGCAGCAGCGCCACGGATTTGATGTCGCGGCGTGCCCAGCGGAGGTCCGGCATGGTCACGACGGCGACGCCCTTCTCTACCGCGAGAGCAACGCGCGCCTCATTCAGCCGCTTCGCGGTCACGACGAGTGCCGGCCGAACGGAGGCGGGCGGAAACGGATGGTCGCGCGGCGAGACGCCCCGCGTGATCTGGAAATAGACCATGCCGTTCGAAAGGCGGTTGCGGCGAACGACTTCCCGCAGGATGTGGCGGAGCGCGGGGAGCGGCACCGGCAGGGCAATACGCAGCTCGCCAAGCGAACGCTGCATGCGCTCCAGATGCAGCGCCTCGTCCATCAGCTTGCCGCCTCGGACGCCGCACACCTCATAGATACCGTCGGCGAACTGATAGCCGCGATCCTCGATATGAACGCTCGCGTCCCGCTGACGCAGGTAGCGGCCATTGACATAAGCGATGCGTGACAAGCGGGGTTTTCCCTGAAATCAGAAAAATTCGAGGCTGACGCGGAACATCTGTTCGACCTTCTTCACCTGATCGGAGCGGGCAAAGAGAACGACGCGGTCGCCTGCCTCGATCTCGGTGTTGCCGCGCGGAATGATGACTTCGCCGTCGCGGATCACGGCACCGACAAGGATGCCATCCGGCAAGTTGACTTCACGCAACGGCTTGCCTACCAACGTCGATGTTTCGAGCGCTTCGGCCTCGATTACTTCCGCCGCGCCGTCATGCACCGACTGGAGACCACGGATACGGCCGCGGCGGACATGCTGAAGGACGGTCGAGACCGTGGTGCCCCGCGGATTGATGAAGGCATCGATGCCGAGGGAGCGCATGAGCGGCGCATAGGTGTTGTTGTTGATGAGGGCCATGGTGCGCTGACAGCCCTCGCGTTTGGCGACGACGCAGGAAAGAATGTTCGCCTGATCGTTGTTGGTGAGGGTGACGAGCGTTTCCGTTTCGGAAATCCCGGCCTCCTGCAGCAATTCCGGATCGAGCCCATCGCCGTGAAGCACGATGGACCGCTTCAGCCGGTCGGCGGCCTGCACGGCTCGCTCGCGGTCGCGCTCGATGAGCTTGACGCGCGTACCGGGATGATTGGCCTCCAGCTCCTGGGCGACGTGCAGGCCGATATTGCCGGCACCGACGATGATGATGCGCCGCGCCGTCTTTTCTTCGTGCCCGAAAATGCCAAGGGTGCGTTTGACGTCTCGAACATCGGAGGCGAAATAGGCTTCGTCACCTACCAGCATCGGATCGTTGCTCTGCGGCACGAAGAGTTCACCGTTACGGACGAGGCCGACGACACGCGAACGAAGGTCGGGGAAAAGGTCCGTCAGCTGGCGCAGGGGCGTGTTCGCAATCGGGCAGTCTTCCTCGACCGTGACGCCGACAACGCTGACTTTACCATCCGCAAAATTCAGGATGTCGAATGCGCCGGGCACGGCAAGGCGGCGCAGAACGGCCTTGCCCACCTCGAGCTCGGGCGAAATGATGACGTCGATCGGCAGGTGGTCCTGCGAGAAGAGGTCCTGAAAGCCAGGCTGCAAATAGCTTTGAGCGCGGACGCGCGCGATCTTGGTCGGCAACTGAAAAACCGAGTGGGCGACCTGGCACGCGATCATGTTCACTTCGTCGTAGAAGGTGACGGCGATCAACATGTCGGCGGACGCGGCGCCCGCACGTTCCAGCACATCCGGATGCGCGCCGTGGCCGACGATAGCGCGCACATCGAGCGCATCGGAAATCTGGTGAACGAGTTGCGGCGACTGATCGATGACAGTCACGTCGTTCTGTTCGGCGGCGAGCTGCCTGGCAATGCCGAAACCAACCTGCCCCGCGCCGCAGACTATTACCTTCATGATCGAACTTTCGGTGTTTCAGACAAAGCTTGCCGCCTCAAGCCGGCACGTCGGGCCGATTGGCTGCCGCGACGCCGAGCGATTTCAGCTTCCGGTGGAGCGCCGACCGTTCCATGCCGATGAAGGCGGCCGTGCGCGAGATGTTGCCGCCGAAGCGGCTGATCTGCGCCATCAGATATTCCCGTTCGAAAGTTTCGCGCGCCTCGCGCAGCGGCAACGCCATGATGTGTTCCCCGCCGGCGCCGTTCACCGTCATCTGCGCTGACGCGCCGACTTCGGCAGGCAGCATGTCGGCTGTCACCACCGCGCTCGGATCGCCCGATGTCAGGATCAGAAGCCGCTCGATATTGTTCCGGAGCTGCCGCACGTTGCCCGGCCAGTCATGCGCCTGGAGCGCCGCCATGGCGTCTTCCGAAACACGGCGCGCAGGCAGGCCGGTCCCCTTCGAGATCAGATCCATGAAATGTTCGACGAGAAGCGGGATATCCTCGCGCCGGGCCGCGAGCGGGGGCACGACGATCGGCACCACATTGAGCCGGTGGTAGAGGTCTTCACGAAACCGGCCCTTGCCGATTTCTTCGAGCAGATCGCGGCTCGAGGAGGAGACGACGCGAACGTCGACCTTGACGCGCGAACCACCGCCGACGCGCTCAAAGGTCTGGTCGACGAGCACGCGGAGAATTTTGCTCTGCGTTTCGAGCGGCATTTCGGCGACTTCGTCGAGGAACAGCGTGCCGCCATGCGCCTGCTCAAAGACACCGACCTTTCTGGGGCCCGCCGCGCTTTCTTCCGTGCCGAAGAGTTCGGCCTCCATGCGTTCCGGCGCCATGTTCGCCGCATTGATTGCGACGAAGGAGTGGTTCGCCCGGCGTGAGCGCGCGTGGAGCAATCGCGCCACGACTTCCTTGCCAGCACCGGCGGCTCCGGTGATGAGGACGCGGCTGTTGGTCGGTGCGACTTTGTCGATCGTTTGACGGACCTGGGCCATGGCGGGCGAAAAGCCGATCAGCGTGGTGTCGTCGCCAACGCGGATGCGAAGCTCGCTGTTTTCGCGGCGCAGGCGGAAGGCCTCGATGGCGCGGCGCACGACAAGGATGAGCCGATCCGCCTTGAACGGCTTCTCGATGAAATCGTAGGCGCCCTTCTTGATGGCGGAAACGGCCGTCTCGATGTTGCCGTGACCGCTGATGATGACGACCGGCAGGTCGGGATGCCTGTCGCGTATGACGTCGAGAAGTTCCAGGCCGTCGAGCTTGCTGCCCTGGAGCCAGATATCGAGAATCACAAGCCCCGGGCGGCGCGCCTCGATTGCGGCAAGCGCACGATCGCTGTCGCCGGCGCTACGGGTGTCGTAGCCTTCGTCGTTCAAAATGCCCGATACCAGCTCGCGAATATCGGCTTCATCGTCAACTATCAGAATATCAGACGCCATTAACCGCCTCTTCGGTTACATCCGCGGCATTGTACCTGCCGCTGTCCGCCTCTTGCGCAACATTTCTCTGAACCGGACGCTTCCGCGGAAACACCAGTTTCACGCGCGCACCGCTTTCCCATCCTTCGCTCGCCGGCGCATCTTCCAGCACCAGCTCGCCGCCGTGGTCTTCCATGACCTTGTTGACGATCGCGAGGCCGAGTCCGGTCCCCTTCGCCCGCGTGGTCATGTAGGGCTCAGTGAGGCGGGAGCGGTCGGTATCCGGCAGGCCGCAGCCGGAATCGGTCGCTGCGATCGTTATCGTATTCTCGTCCGCCGCAAGGGTAATGTGAATGCGTCCTGTCTTGACGTCGTCGGGCTTGCGGCGGTTCACCTCGCTACGGCCGTCCTCGTCATCTTCCTCGTCTTGTCCGCGAATTGCTTCGGCAGCATTCTTCAGGATGTTCGTCAGTGCCTGGCTGACGAGACGCCCGTCGCATTCCAGAATGGTGGGCGTATCCGGCAATGTCAGTTGGTAATCGATATCGGGATGACCTACACGCTGCAGGAAAGTTGCCTGACGGAGTATTTCGTTGATATCGAGCAGTTTCATCGATGCCGTCGGCATCCTCGCGAAGGACGAGAACTCGTCCACCATGCGCCCGATGTCGTTGACCTGACGAATAATCGTCTGCGTGCATTGCTCGAAGACGTCGGGATCGGTCTTGATCTCCTTGCCATACTTGCGACGCAACCGCTCGGCGGAGAGTTGGATAGGCGTCAGCGGATTCTTGATCTCGTGCGCAATGCGCCGCGCGACATCCGCCCAGGCGGAAATGCGCTGCGCGCGCACCAGCTCGGTGATGTCGTCGAAGGTGAGCACGAAGCCGCCCCTGCCTGAATCGGTCACCTCCCGTGTCACGCGGAGATTGAGCGTGCGGTCCTGTCCCGCGCGCGGAATGACGATCTGCGTCTGCGCGGTCCGGTCGGGATGAGCGCGCGCGTCGGCAACGGTCAGCGCCATCTCGGGTACCGCCGTTGCGATCATGCGTCCGATGAGTTCCGACTCAGTCAGTCCGAAAAAGCGCAAGGCCGCCCTGTTCGCGTGGGTGATACGGCCTTCGTTGTCGAGGCCGAGCACGCCCGCGCTCACGCCCGAAAGCACTGCTTCCGTGAACTGCCGCCGTTCGTCGAGCTGATGGTTCGCCTCGATGAGATCGTTGCGCTGGCTTTCAAGCTGACTGGTCATGCGGTTGAAGGCGCCCGTCAACATATCGAGCTCGTCGCCGGAGCCGCCGACGGGCACGCGTGCGCGCAGGTCGCCGACACTGACCCGCTCGGCCGCGCGGACGAGATGCGAAATCGGATCGACGATACGGTTCGCGGCCCATAGGCCGAGCCAGATGGCGGCAAGCAAGGTTATCAGCGCGACGGTCACGTAGATGAGCGCGAAGGTGACCTGGAACTGGCTGCGGCGGCTTTCGAGGCTTTCGTATTCGCTCACTGCCGCGCGCGTTTCAGCGAGGTGATTGAGCACGCGGGCGTCGACAAAGCGCGCGACGTAGAGATAGGTATCCGGCAACGAGGGAAGCGTCACAAGGGCCCGGATCTGGTTGTAGTCGTCCATGATGAAAAGCGCGACGTCTCCCGCCTTCGCCGTTTCGAAGTATTCCGCCGCCGGCATTCCGACATCGACGCTCGCACGGGCCTTGGCGAGGATTCGGCCGTCGGATTTGACGAGATATGCCGCCTGCAGGGAGCGCAGACGCATCTGGCCGGTAATCAGCCGCTGGAAGTAGGCGGGATCGGATTCGAGCAGAGTGGCTTCGCGTTCAAGGTCAGTCGCCATGGCGAGCGTGTCGCCGCGCAGCACCTGACGGTGCTCGTTGAGATAGGCCTCCGCGACGGTTTCCGCGTTCGAAATGATGAGCTGGGCCCGCTCGCCAAACCACGTGTCGAGCCCGCGGTTGAGCGTGACGGCCGCAAAAACGGCGACGATGATCGCCGGCATGACCGCCACGATGGCGAACATGGTGACGAGCCGCGCATGGAGCTTGGCGCCGGCCGTTCCGCTGACACGCGCCAGGATAATCCGGATCACGCGCCAGAAAATCAGCGCGAACAGGACGAGGACGATCGTCAGGTTCGCCAGCAGGAGGGAAATGAGGATGGGCCGCGTCGGAGAGAACGGAGTCAGGCCCGTCAGAAGCATGTAGGTAAAGGAGCCAAGACAGATGGCGGCGACCACAAGACCGACGGAAAGCGTCGTCGAGAAGCCACGACGGCTCACGAGCTGCCAAAGGCGGCTTTCCCAGCTTTCCGCCCGCCCGTCGCGGACCTCATTCGCCTGATCTGTCGGTACCATGCCTGTTCCTGCGCGGCGGCAGAGGACAACCGAAGGCCCAAGCCTTCCCAATACATGTCCCTGTGCCCGATGCGCCACGCTCCCTTGCGGCAGGGCGCCATTCTGTATCGGCAAGCGATACCATTCAACAACAATGTTGCTCGATTACATCAGTCTTGCGACAGCCGGAGTCAGGCACTTCTTATCGCGCAGAATGGCTATTTCAGGCCGCGAATAACCTGAATGTCGAGTTCGCGGATCTTCTTGCGCAGCGTGTTGCGGTTAATGCCAAGGAGATGTGCGGCCTTGATCTGGTTGCCGCGCGTCGCCGCGAGACTCATGCTGAACAGCGGCTTTTCCACCTCCTTGAGCAGCCGGTCGTAAAGCCCGGGGGGCGGAAGGTCGTCTCCGTGAACCGAGAATATCCGGTTCAGGGTCCGCTCGACCGACGAAGCCAGCGGCTCGTCGCCGGACGCCTGTTCGGCCGGTTTTCCGAAATCCGGCTCCGCGAGCTCCGTCTCGAGGATTGAGGCTCCGATGGTTTCCTCGGTGTAGAGGGCCGCCAGGCGACGGACCAGATTTTCGAGCTCGCGCACATTGCCCGGCCAGCGATAGCGCTTGAGAAGTTCCATGCCTTCGGAGTCGATGTTCTTCGGCGGCAGGCCTTCGTCTTCAGCCTGGCCGAGGAAATGGCGGATCAGATCGGAGATATCTTCGGTCCGCTCGCGCAAGGGGGGCAAACGGATCGGCACGACGTTGAGGCGGAAGAACAGGTCTTCGCGAAAGAGGCCCTGATTGATGAGCTGGCGGAGATCGCGGTTGGTCGCCGCGACGATGCGCACATCCGTCTTGATCGGCGTGCGCCCGCCGACAGTCGTGTACTCGCCCTGCTGCAGGACACGCAGGAGCCGCGTCTGCGCTTCCATCGGCATGTCGCCGATTTCGTCGAGGAAGAGCGTGCCGCCTTCCGCCTGTTCGAAGCGGCCCGTGGCACGCTGGCTCGCGCCGGTGAAGGCGCCCTTTTCGTGGCCGAAAAGTTCGCTCTCGATCAGTTCGCGCGGGATCGCCGCCATGTTGACGGCCACGAAAGGTCCGTTGCGGCGTCGGCCGTAGTCGTGCAGCGCGCGGGCGACGAGTTCCTTGCCGGTGCCGCTCTCGCCCGAGATCATGACCGTCAGATCGGTCTGCATGAGCCGCGCGAGGACGCGGTAGATGTCCTGCATGGCCGGGGAGCGACCGATCAGGGGTATCTTTTCGCCTTCTTCAGGCTGCTGACGCGCAATTGCCGGCTCGCGCGGCGCCGTCATCGCCCGGTCGACGACGCGGATCAGTTCGTTCAGATCGAAGGGCTTCGGCAGATATTCGTAGGCGCCGCGTTCCGCCGCCATGATGGCCGTCTTGAGCGTATTCTGCGCGCTCATGACCACGATCGGCAGGTCGGGCCGCGCCCGCTTGATCCGCGGAATAAGGTCGAAGGCGTTCTCGTCGGGCATGACGACGTCGGTGATGATGAGATCGCCCTCCCCCTGGCTCACCCACCGCCACAAGGTCGCGGCGTTGCCGGTCGAGCGGACCTCGTAGCCGACCCGGCCGAGCGCTTGATTGAGAACGGTGCGGATCGCCGCATCGTCGTCCGCGAGGAGGATGGTTCCGCTTGGCATCTGTACCGCTCCTGTCAGTGCTGTATCTGATTGTTCGCCACGGTCGCGCCGGTATGCATCGGCAGCAACACGCGAAAGATCGTCCGTCTTGGCAAGCTCTCGCATTCGATGATGCCGCCATGATCGCCGATGATCTTGGCCACCAGCGCAAGGCCGAGGCCCGTGCCGGAAGATTTCGTCGTCACGAAAGGATCGAAGAGATGCTCCATCAGATCGTCCGCGACACCGGGGCCGTCGTCGATCACGCAGATTTCGAGCGGGAGGCTGACGCGGTCACGGCTGCCCGGCATCGACAGGCGCACGCCCGGACGATAGGCCGTGGTCAGTATTATCTCGCCATCCGGACCGCCGATTGCCTCGGCTGCGTTCTTCACGAGATTGAGGAAGACCTGGATCAACTGATCCTTGTCGCCGAGTACGGGTGGCAACGAAGGATCGTATTCCTCGACGATGCGAATGCCTCTGGCGAAGCCGGTTGCCGCGAGTTGTTTCACATGACCGAGCACAAGATGAATGTTCACCGGCTCGCGCGGCACCGGGCGTTCGTCGGAGAACACCTCCATGCGGTCGACCAGCTTGCAGATGCGGTCGGTCTCTTCGCAGATGAGCCTCGTCAATGTCTTGTCTTCGGGCGAACCGGACAGTTCGAGAAGCTGAGCCGCGCCGCGAATACCCGAAAGCGGGTTCTTGATCTCGTGCGCAAGGATCGCCGCCATGCCGGTTACCGAGCGCGCAGCGCCGCGATGGGTGAGCTGGCGGTCCATCTTCTTGGCCATGGTGCGGACCTGCAGCAGCAGCAGCACATGACCCGGATATTCGGCAAGCGGCGTCACCTGGATATCGACCTGACGGTCGCCGATGCGGGGCGTTCCGATCTCGACGCCGTATTCATTCACCGAGACGCCGCGCTCGAAGACCTGGTCGATCAGGGCGAGCACCGGACTTCCGAAGGCCACGACCTCATTCAACCGATGCCCGAGCAGCATGGCGGAACTCGCAGCGAAAAATTCCTCGGCGCTGTCGTTCACGTATTCGATGCGGCCTTCGCGGTCGACAAGGATGACCGGATGGGGCATCGACTTGAGGATGACGTTCGCTTCGGGCGGCACGCCAGTGCCGAATGCTTGAATGGCCTGCGACATCACGCAGCCTCCTCCCTGCTCACTTCGTCCTCGGGTGCCGTCTCGGCCGCACGCGCATAAAATGCCGCCATTGCCGCCAGCACGTTTTTCGGATCCGTCATGCGCACGATGTTGCGCTTCGTCGCCACCGCTTCCTCGGGAACGCGTCGCGAAGCTTCCTCGAGGTACCAGACGAGATGCTTGCGCGCGACGCGAATGCCCAGCCCTTCGCCGTAGTGATCGAGCATGTCGCGATAGTGGCCGGCGACGATTTCTCCCTGCTCTTCCCAGGCGGGTGCGGGGTGCTTCTCGCCGGTTTGAAGAAACCGGGCCACCTGCGCGAGAAACCATGGGCGGCCTTGCGCACCGCGTCCGATCATCACCCCATCCGCGCCGGAAGCATCGAGGAGCGCGCGCGCATCTTCCTCGCTCATGACGTCGCCGTTCGCGATTACGGGGATCGAGACTTCCTTCTTCACCTCGGCGATGAAATTCCAGTCGGCCCTGCCCTTGTAGAACTGGCAGCGGGTCCGTCCATGCACCGTCACCATCTTCACGCCCGCCGCTTCGGCACGTGCCGCAAGCTCCGGGGCATTGCGCGTCGCGTCATCCCAACCCGTCCGCATCTTCAGCGTCACCGGCAGCGAAACCGCGCCCACCGTCGCTTCGATGAGGCTTTCGGCATGGTCGAGGTCGCGCATCAGGGCCGAGCCCGACAGACCCGTCGTCACCTGCTTGGCGGGACAGCCCATGTTGATGTCGATAATGTCCGCGCCGGCCGCCGCCGCCACCCGCGCGCCCTCCGCCATCCAATGGGCTTCCCGGCCCGCGAGCTGGATCGAGAGAGGCGCGAATTCACCAGCGCCCGCCGCCCTGCGGACGACATCGGGGCGTGCCCGGACCAGCTCATCGCTCGCCACCATTTCGGACACGACGAGACCCGCCCCGAGCCGGTGGGCGACACGGCGAAAGGGCAAATCGGTCACTCCCGCCATAGGCGCGAGCAATACGGGATTGGCCAGGGAATGGGAGCCGATGGATATGGTCAAACTTTAGGCACCACGCAAGACTGCACAAATTTTGTCCAATTTAGCGGTTGCCTAAAGTTTCGGCAAGGCAAATCGCTTGCACAAGGCGGCGGCGGATGCGAAATGAGCGAGTATGAAAGTCGCCGCGCTCATCGTGGCGGCCGGCCGCGGCAGCCGCGCGGGACCGGGCGCGCCCAAGCAATACCGCCCGTTGGCCGGGCAGCCGGTGCTCCGGCACACCCTTGGCGCCTTCATCAGTCACCCCGAAATCGATGCGATCTTGACGGTCATTCACGAGGACGATGCCTCGGCCTATGAGGCGGCCGCCAACGGCTTGCCGAAGCTCCTGCCGCCCGTCCATGGCGGTGCTACCAGGCAGGCTTCGGTCCGCGCCGGGCTCGAAGCTCTTTCCGTCGAGGCTCCCGATTTCGTTCTCATCCATGACGGCGCGCGGCCTCTCGTACCGGCACGGCTCATTTCCGGCTGCATCGCGGCGCTTGGAACGCATAGTGGCGCGCAGGCGGGCCTGCCCGTCACCGACACGATCCGGCGGACGGCGAACGGCCTGGCCAGCGAAGCGGTCCCGCGGGACACACTCTGGCGCGCCCAGACGCCGCAGGCTTTTCGGTTTGAGGCTATTCTGGACGCTCACCGCCATGCGTCGGGCGAGGAATATACCGACGACGTCGCCGTGGCGATTGAGGCAGGGATCGACGTGGCGATGGTCGAAGGCGATGAGGACAATATCAAGATCACCAGCGCAACCGACCTTCAGCGTGCGGAGCGCATTTTAATGCGCGGAGGCGAAACGCGAACGGGCATGGGCTACGACGTTCACCGCTTCGGACCGGGCGACCATGTCTGGCTCTGCGGCGTCAAGGTGCCCCACGATGCGGGGCTTGTCGGGCATTCGGACGCGGATGCGGGGCTGCACGCGATCACCGACGCAGTACTCGGCGCGATCGGAGCGGGCGATATCGGCAAGCACTTTCCGCCGAGCGATCCCCGGTGGAAAGGCGCCTCGTCGGATATATTCCTCGCCCATGCGGCAAAGCTTGCGGCGGAGGCAGGTGCCCGTATTTCGTATGTCGACCTCACCCTCATCTGCGAACGGCCGAAGATCGGCCCTCACGCCGAAGCCATGCGTGCCAGAGTGGCGGATATTCTCGGGATCGATATGTCGCGCATCAGCGTCAAGGCGACGACGACGGAAGGTCTCGGTTTCACCGGACGCGGCGAGGGGCTGGCCGCGCAGGCCATCGCCACGCTCATCATCGGATAGGTCATGGCCCGTTTCACTACCCTTCCCGCTTCGCTCGGCTTCAATCATCCCGTTGCGCTCATCGCCACATGGTTCGGCGCGGGCCTTATCCGTCCGGCACCCGGCACCTGGGGCACGCTGGCTGCCATTCCGTTCGCCTTCGCCATCTCCTATGCGGGCGGGCCGTGGCTACTTCTGTTTGCCGCCGCCGCCGCTTTCGCTACCGGTCTATGGGCGGCAGGCGCGTATTGCCGTGCCGCCGGCAAGGACGACGCCCCGGAAGTCGTGATCGACGAGGTGGCGGCGATCTGGCTCGTTCTCGCGGCGTTGCCGATGACACCGGTGGCATGGGGCATCGCCTTTTTCCTGTTCCGCGCCTTCGACATCATGAAACCCTGGCCGATCAGCGCCATCGAGCGGCGCTTCAAGGGCGGGCTCGGTGTGATGATCGATGACATTTTCGCGGCGATTTTCGCGATCTTCACCTTCATTCTGCTGGATGTTCTATGGATGATCGTCACATGAGCATTTTCCCCCGCCGCCTTGTCCATCTCGCCGAACTGACACTTGCCGAAGCAAAGGAAGCCGGCCTCAAGATCGTGATGGCGGAGAGCTGCACAGGGGGGCTGATCGCGGGATTGCTCACCGAAATTCCCGGCTGTTCGTCGGTGGTGGAGCGTGGCTTCGTCACCTATTCGAATGAAGCGAAGCGCGAAATGCTCGGCGTTCCCGGCGACATGATCGCGGATTTCGGCGCCGTTTCCGAACCCGTTGCGCGCGCCATGGCGGAAGGGGCCCTGAAGAATTCGCGCGCTCATATCGCCGTTTCCGTAACCGGCATCGCCGGACCGGATGGCGGCACGCCGATGAAGCCCGTCGGGCTCGTGCATTTCGGCGCGGCGCGGCAGGGGCGCAGCATCCTTCACGAAGTTCAGCGTTTCGGCGAAATAGGCCGGGAGGAAATCCGGCTCAAAAGTATCGAAGTGGCGCTCGGGCTGGTCCGGCGACTGATTTGACGTTTATTCGGAGGCGACTGCGGCCCCGAGCGGCGCTTCGCGCTGCGCGCCGTAAAGCTCGTCCGCGCGCTCGATAAAAGCTTCCATCATTCTTCCGAAAGCCCTCGAAAAAACCGCGCCGATCATCTTCTGCAGCGTCGCGCTCTTGAACTCGAAATCGATACAGAAGTGAATGCGCGTGCCTCCGGCAGGCAACGCCTCGAAGCGCCAGTTGTTGTGCAGATAGCTGAACGGCCCCTGCACATAACCGACGTCGATGATGCGCGCATCGCGATCGAGCGTCACGCGGCTGGTGAACTGCTCGCGAAAGACCTTGTAGGAGACGATGAGATCGGCAAGGAGCACCTCCTTGCCGTTCTCCATATCGCGACGGCGAACGCGCGCACCGGCGCACCAAGGCAGGAATTCCGGATAACGGTCGATGCCCGCGACGAGGGAAAACATGTCGTCCGGCGCGTAGGGGACGTCGCGGATGTGTTCGTGCGCGGCCATGAGGCGATCTAGCCCCGCATCAACGCGGCGCTGCGCGCATCGCGGAGCCGGGCGAAGTCTTCGTCCGCATGATAGGAGGAGCGCGTCAGCGGGCTCGCCGAGACGAGCAGAAATCCCTTCGAGCGGGCTATGGTCTCGTAGGACTTGAATTCATCCGGCGTCACGAAGCGGTCGATGGCGGCATGTTTGCGTGTCGGCTGGAGATATTGCCCGACGGTCAGAAAGTCGATCTGCGCCGAGCGCATGTCGTCCATCACCTGCAATACTTCATCGCGCGCTTCGCCGAGGCCTACCATGATGCCGGACTTGGTGAAGATCGTCGGATCGAGCTCCTTCACGCGCTGCAGCAAGCGCAGCGAATGGAAATAGCGCGCGCCGGGGCGAATGTTCAGGTAGAGCCGCGGCACGGTTTCGAGATTGTGGTTGAAGACGTCCGGCCGCGCGGCGACGACCTTCTCGAGCGCCCCGTCCTTCCTCAGGAAATCAGGCGTCAGGATTTCGATCGTCGTGTCCGGGGAGCGGCGGCGGATGGCCTCGATTACTTCGACGAAATGCTGCGCGCCGCCATCGGCGAGATCGTCCCTGTCGACGGAGGTGATGACCACGTGGCGGAGCCCGAGCTTCGCGACCGCGTTGGCGACGTTCTCCGGCTCTTCCGCGTCGAGCGGCGCCGGAAGACCCGTCTTCACATTGCAAAACGAGCAGGCGCGCGTACAGGTGTCGCCCATGATCATCATGGTCGCGTGCTTCTTCGTCCAGCATTCGCCGATATTGGGGCAGCCCGCTTCTTCGCAGACGGTCACAAGCTTGTTGTCGCGGACGATCTGCTTCGTCTCGGCATAGACGGGCGAGCCCGGCGCCTTGACGCGGATCCATTCCGGCTTGCGGAGTACAGGCGTGTCTGGACGATGCGCCTTTTCCGGGTGCCGGGGTTTGGCCGCACCCGGCTTCAGCGTGTCTACAATCGTGACCATGAACTCAATCGACCGTCCCTGTCAGGACATGGATAGACGCTTCGCCCGATTCAAGCAAATTGCCGGCGAAAGTCCTTGGTGAGCCTAGGGTTGCTCGGCGAGATCGTACACACCG
Source organism: Parvibaculum sp. (assembly GCF_030694575.1). GTDB lineage: Bacteria > Pseudomonadota > Alphaproteobacteria > Parvibaculales > Parvibaculaceae > Parvibaculum. Next base: position 14,454 of record NZ_JAUYUS010000126.1, on the reverse strand, counting down.
CCGACGATCTGGGGCTCCCCGTTTCCGGCCTGCGCCGGCAGGTAGATCGCCTCGAAATTTGCATGCTCGGCAGCGACATTCACGAAATTTCCGCGCAAGCAGGAGGGCTTTCGGGTGGCGATAATGCGGCTGTGAAAGGCGATCTGCTCGGCCGCCATACGCGGCGCGTAGCATTCAGTGAAGCGCCGGCCGGTGAATTTCATCCCCAGCCGTTGCTCGTTCTCCGTTCCAACCAACCGGTAACGCATGTCCTTACCGCCATCGACCGGCTCGACGATGAACATGCCCCCCATCAACGAGGGCATGTCGAGCGGATTGAAGTCCGCCCGGCGCATCAGACCATCCGGCTGCAGCCGCTCTCGCCAATAGTCGAGCAGCCGGCGGCAATTGGGGTGTATCGGCGCATCGGTTTCCACTACCGAATAATCGATGCTGCCTTTCGGTGGGTGCGTATCGGCATTAGTCGCCATAGTCTACCTCCGACGACAGCCTAGTGCCCGATCCTTAAGCAATCGCTATCGGCCCAGTCCCAGCCGGATGAGCTGACTTCCCGGCGCTTCCAGTTCGAGAAGCGCCGCGCGGAGCCGTTCGGCCATATCGGCTTCCCTGGGTGTTCCTGCCAGGTTTCTCTCTTCCGAAGGGTCTTCCTCGAGGTCGTAGAGATGGTGTCCGCTGAAACGGGTCAGCGCCCAGAAAGGCACGGGATCACCCTTGTCCCACTGCTGATGAATGACCGGCACGCCGCTGCCCGGCATCCGGTCGAGAAAGGCCCGTTCATCCGGCAGTGGCAACTCCTGTTCGCGGGCGAGTACATGCGTCGGCATGGTGGACCAGCGGTTCGACATCATGGTGAGCGGCGCGTTGTCGCCGGCAGGCCCACGCGCGTATTTGAAACGGCCATCGATGTAGTGCACCTCGCGGCCCCAGACGCCGGTCAGCACCCAGTCGCGGATGCTCGCCGTCTCATTCCGCATCAGCGGCAGGAGCGAGCGGCCATGGGTCCGCTGGCGCACGGCGACACCGAAAAGGTCGGCGAGCGTCGCAAACAGATCGACGCCCGTCGTCAGCGCGTCGCAGGTGCCTGGCGCGACATCCGGATGCGCGATCATCAGGGGGATGTGCCCCAGCGGCTCATAGACGGGCACACCCGGCTTGCCCCAGATGTCTTTCTCGCCGAGGTAGTGGCCGTGGTCGGTGCAGAGAATGACCAGCGTGTCCTTCCAGAGGTCGTGGCGGTCGAGTTCGTCCATGATCTTGCCGAACCATTTGTCGATCATGGTCAGCTTGCCGCCATAAGACGCCCGAATCTGCCGGGCCTGCCGCTCCGTGATGACCCCCTTCTCAATTCCGCCGTTCACGTAGGGCGGCCAGATCAGATGCGCGCCTTCCCAGTCGGCATCGTACATGGACGCGTAGGGCTCAGGTGTGTCGAAGGGTTCATGCGGATCGAACTCGTCGACGAAAAGCATGAAACGGTCGTGATGGCCGGCGTTATCGCTCAGCCAGCGCGCGGCGGCGCCCATGGTGCGCGGACCGGGAAAATCTTCCTCGCCGTGAAAATAGCCCCGCGAGTCGTCATAAGGCATGTGCTTGCGCATGAAATTCGGCGCGCCGGCCCAACTCGGGTCCGGCCGTGTTTTCCATGGATCGCCTTCGTGGCCGCGCTGGTAGTCCCATGCGGTGAAATCGACATGATAGTTTTCACCGCCGGTTTCGAAGAGATGCGGATGATCGGAGATGAGCTGCGTGACGATACCCTTCTTGCGCAGCTCGCAGGTAATTGCGTCTTCCCAGATTTCGACGGAGCCCCACGGCCGCCAGAGAAAATCGAGCGCACCGCACAGGATGTCGTGCCGGGCGGGCATGCAGGGGAGAGAGCCCGTGAAGTGTCGTGTGAAACGGGTCGACCGCCCGGCGAAGCGGTCGAGGTTCGGCGTCGCGAACTCACGGCCACCATAGGCGCCGAGCATGTGACGGTTGAGGCTGTCGAGCAGAATCACAACGGCGTTCTTCGGCGCGCGCGACGGCGCAGCCGGCTCTTCTTTAGCGGCCATTTCTTTCCTCCCCTACCGATCCTCGGGATCAAGTATGGAGGACGCGGCCGTATGCGTCGAGGACGGCTTCGCCCATCATTTCCGACAACGTCGGATGCGGGAAGACGGCTCGGATCAGGTCCGCCTCGGTCGTTTCGAGCGTCATGGCGATGCCATATCCCTGGATGAGCTCGGTGACTTCCGCTCCGATCATATGGGCACCCAGAAGCTCGCCCGTCTTCGCATCGAAGACTGTCTTCACGAAGCCTTCCGTTTCGCCGAGGGCGATGGCCTTGCCGTTGGCGCGGAAGGGGAAGCGGCCGACCTTCACCTCGTGCCCCGCTTCCTTCGCCTTTGCCTCGGTCAGGCCGACGCTGGCAATCTGCGGTGTCGAATAGGTGCAGCCGGGAATGCGGCTCGCGTCGACAGGGTGGAGGTCCTTCACGCCGGCAATCCGCTCGGCGGCCAGCACGCCTTCGTGGCTTGCCTTGTGCGCGAGCCAGGGCGGGCCGACGAGGTCGCCGATGGCATAGACGCCCTTCACGCCGGTCTCCAGCCATTCATTGACGGTCACGTGCGTCTTCTCGACTTTGACGCCCGCTTCCTCCAGCCCGATATTCTCGACATTTCCGACGATGCCGACCGCGGAAATTACAACCTCGGCCTCGATCGTTTCCGTCTTGCCGCCCGCCGTCACCGTCATGCCGACGCCCTTGGCGCCGGTCTCGGTCTTGTCGATTTTCGCACCCGTCAGGATGCGGATGCCGCGCTTCTTGAAAGCTTTTGCGGCCTCTTTCGAAATCTCCTCGTCCTCGACGGGCAGGATGCGATCCAGCACCTCGACGACCGTCACCTCGCAGCCGAAAGCGCGATAGAAGCTCGCGAACTCGATGCCGATGGCGCCGGAGCCGACGACGATCAGCGATTTCGGCATTTCCTTCGGCACCATCGCTTCGCGATAGGTCCAGATGCGCTTTCCATCCGGCTCAAGACCGGGAATCGTCCGAGCCCGCGCGCCGGTCGCGAGAATGATGTTTTTCGCGCCGATCTCGCTCTTCTTGCCGTCCTTCGTTTCGACCGAGATGCGGCCGGCGCCGGCGAGGCGTCCGCTGCCTTCGATGACGTCGATCTTGTTTTTCTTCATCAGAAATTTCACGCCACCCGAAAGTTGCGCAGCAACCTTGCGGCTTCGCGTTATGACCGCCTCCGCATCGAAGCCGATCTTCTCGGCCTTCAGGCCGAATTCGTCCAGCCTGTGCAGCGTTTCGTAGAGTTCGGCCGAGCGCAGCAACGCCTTGGTCGGAATGCAGCCCCAGTTCAGGCAGATGCCGCCCAGCGCATCGCGCTCCACGATGGCGGTCTTCAATCCGAGTTGCGAGGCGCGTATGGCGGCAACATAGCCGCCGGGGCCAGAACCGATTACAGCGACGTCGTATTCATCCGCCATCAGAGCAACATCCTTGCCGGATACTCCACGAAAGACCTGAACGCTTCGAGGAAGCGTGCGCCGAGCGCGCCGTCGATGGCGCGATGGTCACAGGACATCGTCACCGTCATCACGTTGGCGATCTCGAGCTTGCCGTTTTTCACAACCGGGCGCTGCTCGCCCTTGCCGACGGCGAGGATGGCGGCCTGCGGTGGATTGATGACGGCCGTGAAATGCTTGATCCCGAACATGCCGAGATTGGAGATCGAGAAGCTGCCGCCTTCATACTCGTTCGGCTTCAGCTTCTTGTTGCGGGCGCGCTCGGCAAGCGCCTTCGCCTCGTTGGAAATCTCGGCGAGCCCCTTCTTCTCCGCACCGCGAATGATCGGCGTGATCAGGCCACCGTCGAGCGCGACGGCGATCCCGACATCGGCACTTTTGTGTTTCAGCAAGGCGTTGCCGGCGAAACTCACATTGGCGTCCGGCACCTTTACAAGCGCAAGGGCGGCGGCGCGGATCAGGAAATCGTTGACCGAAAGCTTCACGCCCTCGCCCGCTTCCTCGTTCAGCTTTTTCCGAGCCTGCAGCAACTCGTCTAGCTCGCAATCCACGGTCAGATAGAAATGCGGAATTTCCTGCATCGATTGCGCGAGACGGCGAGCGATGGTCTTGCGCATGCCATCGAGCGGAACTTCCTCGTAAGTACCTTCCGCATAGAAAGCGCGGGGATCGACACTCGGCATCGGTCCTTGCGTGACGGCACCCGCAGTCTGTTTCGCCGGTGCGGATTTCGGCGCACCTTCGAGGTCCGTCTTCACGATGCGGCCATGCGGGCCCGAGCCCGTCACGGCCGAAAGATCGATCCCTTGCTGTTCCGCAATCCTGCGCGCGAGTGGCGATGCAAATATGCGCCCGCCCTCCTTACCTTTGACCTCTCCTTTTGAGGGAGGTGGCGACGCCGGAGACGTCGCTTGCGGAAGCGCCTTTGCCGGCTCTTCCTTTTTCTCCGGTTTCCTCGCCGCAGGCAGGTCCTTCATGTCGCCCGCCTCCTCACCTTCCTCCAGCAGGATGGCAATGGGCTTGTTGACGGCGACGCCTTCCGTACCCTCAGCGACGAGGATTTTGCCGATGCGGCCTTCGTCCACCGCTTCGACTTCCATCGTCGCCTTGTCTGTTTCAATCTCGGCGATCACGTCGCCGGATTTCACCTCGTCACCTTCCTTCACGTGCCATTTCGTCAGCGTGCCCTCTTCCATCGTGGGCGAGAGTGCGGGCATCAGGATGTTCGTCGGCATGGCGCGCTCCTCAGCGGTAGCAGACGGCTTTCACCGCCTCCACCACCTCGTCGGCGCTCGGGAGCGCGAGTTTTTCCAGATTGGCGGCGTAGGGCATCGGCACATTTTTCTGCGCGACGCGCAGGATCGGTGCATCGAGATAGTCGAAGGCCTTCGCCTGCACCTCGGCTGCGATTTCCGCGCCGATGCCGCAAACCGGCCATGTCTCTTCGACGGTGACGAGCCGGTTGGTCTTTTTCACCGACCGGATGATCGTATCCATATCGAGCGGCCGGATCGTGCGCAGGTCGATCAGTTCGGCGCTGATGCCTTCCTCCTCGAGCTTCGTCATGGCATCGAGGCAATAGGTGATTCCGTGACTGTGCGAGACAAGCGTGACGTCCGTGCCTTCCTTCATCACCCGCGCCTTGCCGATCGGCAGGACATGGTCCTCAAGCTCCGGCACTTCAAAGCTCTTGCCGTAGAGCACCTCGTTTTCGAGGAAGACAACCGGGTTCGGATTGCGGATTGCCGCCTTGAGCAGGCCTTTGGCATCCGATGCGGAATAGGGCGCTATGACGATGAGACCCGGAATATGTGCGAACCAGGAGGCGTAATCCTGGCTGTGTTGCGCGGCAACGCGGGCGGCCGGACCGTTCGGTCCCCTGAAGACGATGGGACACGACATCTGCCCGCCGGACATGTAGCGGGTCTTCGCTGCGGAGTTGATGATCTGGTCCATCGCCTGCATGGCGAAATTGAAGGTCATGAATTCGACGATGGGACGCAAACCTGCCATCGCCGCGCCGATACCGAGTCCGGCAAAGCCATGCTCGGTAATCGGTGTATCGACCACGCGCCTGTCACCGAATTCGGCGAGCAGCCCCTGCGTGACCTTGTAAGCACCTTCGTATTGAGCGACCTCCTCGCCCATGACGAAAACGCGTTCGTCGCGGCGCATCTCTTCCGCCATCGCGTCGCGCAGCGCCTCGCGCACCGTCTTCGAGGTGAATTTCGTGCCTTCGGGAATGTCGGGGTCGTTCTGGATTTCGGCCTTCGGCGCCTTCTCCTCGGCGCGGGCCTTCGTGCCCGTCTCCCGGCTGGTCGCTTCGCCCTGCCCCGGTTCCCTCTTCGGCGGTTTCTTCCCGGGTGCCGTCTTCGCCTCCGACATATCCTCACCTTCTTCGGCGAGAAGTGCGATCACGGCATTCACTTTCACGTTCTCGGTGCCTTCCGCCACGAGAAGTTTTGCGACGGTGCCTTCATCGGCGGCTTCGACTTCCATCGTCGCCTTGTCGGTTTCAATCTCGGCGATCACGTCGCCGGACTTCACCACGTCGCCTTCCTTCACGTGCCATTTCGTCAGTGTACCCTCTTCCATGGTGGGCGAGAGCGCGGGCATGAGCACTTCAGTCGGCATCGCTCACGCCTCCATATCGGTCAGAATGTCGGTCCAGAGTTCCCTGGGATCGGGCTCCGGGCTCGACTGGGCGAATTCCGCCGCTTCGTTCACGATGGCTTTGATCTCCTTGTCGATCGCCTTCAAGTCGTCCTCGGAGAGCGATTTCGATTCCAGCAGGCGCATTCGCACTTGTTCGATGGGATCGTGCTCGGCGCGCATCTTGCTCACTTCTTCCTTCGCACGGTATTTCGCCGGGTCCGACATCGAGTGGCCGCGATAGCGATAGGTCTTCATTTCGAGGATGTACGGGCCCTTCCCCGCGCGGCACCATTCGACGGCACGATTGCCGGCCTCGCGCACGGCACGCACATCCATCCCGTCGACCTGCACGCCCGGGATATTGAAGCTTGCGCCGCGCTTCGAGAGGTCCGTCTGGGCGGATGCCCGCGCAACGCTGGTACCCATCGCGTATTGATTGTTCTCGACCACATAGACGACGGGGAGGCTCCAGAGTTCGGCCATGTTGAAGCTCTCGTAGACCTGGCCCTGATTGGCGGCGCCGTCGCCGAAATAGGCAAGGCAGACGCGGCCGTTGTCCCGGTAGCGATTGGCGAAGGCGAGGCCCGTGCCGATGGGCACCTGCGCGCCGACAATGCCGTGACCGCCGAAGAAATTCTTCTCGCGGCTGAACATGTGCATCGAGCCGCCCTTGCCGCGGGAATAGCCTCCGTCCCGTCCGGTCAACTCCGCCATGACGCCTTTCGGATCCATGCCGCAAGCGAGCATGTGGCCATGGTCTCGGTAGCCGGTGATGACCTGGTCGCCCTCTTCAATCGCACCCTGCATGCCGACGACAACCGCCTCCTGGCCGATATAGAGATGGCAGAAGCCGCCGATGAGGCCCATGCCGTACATCTGGCCCGCCTTCTCCTCGAAACGGCGGATCAGCAGCATGTCGCGATAGGCCTGGAGGTCGTCTTCCTCGGAGAATGCGGCCGGGCCGCCATCGCTCTTCTTCGCCGGCTTCTTCTGGGGGGATTTGGTCGCCATGTTCCGGAGGCCTCGGATCGAAGGATAATGGGATTGAGCAGACAGATAGCCCGGCGCGCGGACAGGTCCACCACACTTTAGAAGTGGATGATAAAGGTTTGGTTTCAAATAAAAAATGGGGGGTTAACCGAATATCGGTTAAGTGACGACGCGGCACTTGAGAGAGGTCCCGGCGCGGTGCACTGCGTCAGCGCTGGTTCGGGCGCCTGTCCTGCGGGCGTTCCAGAAAAATCGTCACGTCGTTCGCGCCGCCATAACCCAATGCAGCGCGGGCGCGTTCGTCCAGCAGGTCGGGGTCGAGGCTTTCAGGACGGAGCAGCGCCACCTGCCTGTCGAGCTGTATACGCTTCCCTTCCACTTCGGCGAGCTGGTGCTGCAGTGTGTCGATGCGGTTCTGGATGTCGAGCCATGCAATGAAGCCGTGACGGCCATAGACGGCGTGATAGGCGAAATAGCCCAACACGATGATGCAGACGAACGGGATCAGCGCCTGCCGGAGGCGGAGCGGTTCGGAGGTGCGAATCAAGACCTGACTATCCATGAGCAGAGGGAATCACATAGCGATTCCAATGGTCAAGCGGAAACGGACAAATGCCGCTATCCGCGTGACTCAGCCTTTCAGGATCGACTTGCCGGCATACTCGGCCGAGGGCCCGAGCGCCTCCTCGATGCGGATGAGCTGGTTGTACTTCGCCAGCCGGTCCGAGCGCGCGAGCGAACCCGTCTTGATCTGTCCGCAGTTCGTTGCCACCGCGAGATCGGCAATCGTCGCGTCTTCCGTTTCACCGGAGCGATGCGACATGACGGCGGTGTAGCTTGCCTTGTGCGCCATCTCGACGGCTTCAAGCGTCTCGGTGAGCGAACCGATCTGGTTCACCTTCACGAGGATGGAGTTCGCAACGCCTTTCGCGATGCCATCGGCGAGGCGGCGCTTGTTGGTGACGAAGACATCGTCGCCGACAAGCTGCACCTTCGAGCCGATACGATCCGTGAGCGCCTTCCAGCCCTCCCAGTCGTCCTCGGCCATGCCGTCCTCGATGGAGATGATCGGATACTTGCCGATAAGGTTGGCCCAGTAATCGACCATGCCGCCGGCGTCGAGCTTCCTGCCTTCGCCTTCGAGATCGTAGACGCCGTTCTTGTAGAACTCCGTCGAGGCTGCATCGATGGCAAGATGTATGTCGTCGCCGGGCTTGTAGCCCGCCTTCTCGATCGCCCTCATCACGAAACCGAGCGCGTCTTCCGTCGACGCAAGGTTCGGCGCGAAGCCGCCTTCGTCGCCGACATTGGTGTTGTGGCCGGCCGCCTTCAGTTCCGCCTTCAGCGTATGAAAGACTTCGGCGCCCATGCGCACGGCGTCGGCAAGCGAGCCCGCCGCGACGGGCATAATCATGAATTCCTGGATGTCGATCGGGTTGTCGGCATGCTGGCCGCCATTCACGATGTTCATCATCGGCACGGGCAGCACGCGGGCAGCGGGGCCTCCGACATAACGGAAAAGCGGCTGGCCGAGCGAAGCTGCCTGCGCCTTGGCGATGGCGAGCGATACGCCGAGAATCGCATTGGCACCGATGTTGGACTTGTTGGCCGTACCGTCGAGCGCGATCATCGTCCGGTCGATCTGGATCTGCTCGGAGGCGTCCATGCCGCCAATGGCGTCAAAGATATCGCCGTTGACTGCCGCGATCGCGTTCAGCACGCCCTTGCCCTTGTAGCGGGGGCCGCCGTCGCGCAGTTCAACCGCCTCATGTGCGCCGGTCGAAGCGCCGGAAGGGACCGCCGCGCGGCCGAGCGAGCCGTCTTCCAGAAGCACGTCCACTTCCACCGTCGGGTTGCCCCGGCTATCCAGAATTTCGCGCCCGATGATGTCGATGATGGCGGCCATGTCGTCCCGTCTCTTATTCAGATGGATAAGGTCCGCCGAGCCTCCCGCCCGGCTGGCCGTTTCATAGCGGAGAGGAGGCTCGGGCGAAAGGGCCTGGTCGCGGAAATCAGGCTTCAAAAGCGCCCATGGTGTCGTACATCGCCTGCCCTACGGCCCGCCGACGAGAAGGGGTCGATGCGGTCCCGCGGACAGCGTTGACCGGGACGCCCGAGCCGTGCCGGCCCGGGCGCTTCTTCTTTATGGAAGCCGTCCGTTTCCGCGTCTCTCAGGCGTGCGCGGCTATTGGCACCGGCACATCCTCCGGCGAGGCATTCAGCAGGGCGGCCCCATGCGCGACGATGTAGTCGCGTTGCGCTTCCATCATCGCCCGGCCGAAGCCTATACAGAATTTCGCGCCTTCCTGAAGTTCCCCTGCCTCTCGCCGATCAAGGTCCTTGAGAACCTCTTTCGTATCTTCGAGGCGCTGATCGAGCAGCTCCTTGACCCGCCAGCGCGGCAGAAATGGCGCAAAACTCAGGATGAAAATGAACTCCGAGCGCAAGCGGTGACGCGCGTCGCCCGACATGAGCGCTTTCAGACAAGTTGCCCGGCCCGCTTCCGTCAGTTCATAGACTTTCTTGTTGGGCCGATTGTCCTGCTCAACCTTCAGACAGGTGACGAGCCCCTCCTCGGCAAGCTCGTTCAACGCCGGATAGAGATTCGACAGGCTCACGTCGAGCAGCGTCGAAACCTCGTTTTCCATGATTTTCTTGATGTCGTACCCCGTGGCCGGTCCGGCCATGAGGACACTGAGCAACAGTTCCTTGGTATTCAATCCGCTTCCTCCCCAAGAGCAGATTACGGCACTTGCCTCATGTGCCGTTTCATTATATCCCGTTTTTTATTAGGTTATTTTTACCTATAGTAGACCCTCATAAAAGACTGACCCATCGCAACTCCCTCCTCGATCCCGCGAAAGGTCGGCATCCCTCACCAACTCGTGGCCGGTTCCGGCGGAGCCGGCCGCTACTTCCCAAATCCGCCGAATGCTCTGGGGCAATACCACAAAAATCCATCCATGCGGGAGGAACTAGCAAAATGATAGTATCGACAGGAATCACGCCTGTCACGAATGAACCGGCGGCGCGCTTTGCCCGCTCGGTTGGGGCGGCTTCTACTATCGCCACGATCTTCGTGTCGGCTCTTTTCTTTTCCACTTCCGCTTCGGCGGAATCGTTCGTTTTCGGCGACATGACGCTCAGCATCGACACGACCGTTACGGCGGGCGCGACGATGCGTGTGAGTGAGCGCTCCTGCGAGCATGTCTCGCCCGGCAATGGCGGTTGTGTGCAGCCCGACGGCGTCGGCAACAGCATGAATTCCGACAACGGCAATCTGAACTTCGGGAAGGGCGACATCACCAGCGCCGTCGTGAAGGCGACGATGGATATTCAGGGCACCTGGGAGAATTACGGCTTCTTCGTCCGCCCGACCGCCTTCTACGACCACATCTATCATCAGAACGATATGGACTTCTACGACCTGACGCCGACCGCGCAGGGCGTCGGCGAGAGCGATGTCCGTGTCCTCGACGCCTATGTCTACGGCTCGTTCGATGTTGCCGGGCTGCCGACGACCATCCGCTTCGGCAAGCAGGTGCTGAACTGGGGCGAGAGCATGTTCATCCAGGGCGGCGTCAACTCGTTTCAGGCGGCCGACGTGACGGCCTTGCGCTCGCCGGGTTCGGAACTGCGCGAAGGCTACACCCCGATGCCGATGGTCATGGTACAGACTTCCCTGACGCCCGATCTCAGCCTTGAGGCCTTCTGGCAGTTCTCCTATTCGATCACGCGCCTCGATCCGGCCGGCTCGTTCTTCTCGACCGACGACATCGCCGGCCCCGGTTCGCTCCCGGCGGTGCTGAACGCCAATTCCGACGATCCATACAATTGCGTTGCCGATGGCGATACCAATATTCTCGCCTACGCAAACCCTGCGTCCAACCCGATTTGTCTTTCCCGCACAAAAGATCGTGGTCAGAACGACACAAATCAGTTCGGTGTTGCAACGCACTACTACGCGGCAGACATCGGCAACGGTATCGATTTCGGTCTTTACTATGTGCGCTTCTCAAGCCGTCTGCCTTATCTTGGTTTCACCAATGGCAACGACGACATCTTCAGTGCGTGTTCCACGGTTTCCACGGGTACAGGCGGGGCATACAACTGCTTCGGCGGTCCTAATCAGGCTGACGCGATTGGCCTCGCCTTCGCCTATGCCGCAAACCAGTCGACCTATTTCTACGACTTCCCTTCGGTCGACACGATCGGCGCCAGCTTCAACACGACGCTGGGCGTGACGGCAGTTGCGGGCGAACTCACCTTCTCGCCCAAGATGCCGTTCGGCATCAGCGACAGCGCATTGAATGCCTCGCAGATCGATGGTCTCGGTGGCACCCCGCTCCTGACCGGTGGTGGCACCACGTCGATCAGCGAAGGCATCTACGAGCCGGGTATCAATGAATCCACGTGGACGCATATCGATCTTGATGCCTACCAGGGCCAGTTCAGCACGATCAATTCCTGGTCGACCACTGACCTGATCCCCTCGCTGGTCGCTGCGGATGGTGGCCTCTTCCTTTTCAATGCCGGCTTCGTCTATGTCCCGGACGCAGACAAGTACCCGTTGAACCGTCCCGGTCCGGAAGGCGGTTACTACAATCCCTTCGGCGCCGCCATCCTGCAGGGATCCGCAACGGCCACCAATGCTCAGTATGCGACCACCTTCTCGTCCGGTTACCGCATGCGTCTCGCGGTGGACTACAACAACGCCTTCGGCACGCCCTTCACCGTCACGCCGAGCATCTCATGGCGCCAGGACCTGTCGGGCTGGTCGCCGGGCCCGAACACGGCCAACTACCAGAGGGGCACCAAGCAGGTCGGTCTCGGCCTCGACGTGGGCTACCAGAGCACGTGGAGGGGTTCGATCGTCTATGTGAACACCTTCTCCAACGACTGGACCGTCGCGATGACGGACCGCGATTTCGTTCAGGCAAGCATCTCCTACGCTTTCTGATCGAAAATCGTACGGATCGAGCCCCGGAAGGCCATGCCTTCCGGGGCTTTTCCTTGTCCGGCAGAGGCCCCGCTTGACGCCGGGAGCCGGCTCCTGTTCAACAGCCCCGAACGGAGAGACCCATGGTGGCGACGGCGAAAACAAAGGCACTTGTGCTCTTTTCAGGCGGACAGGATTCGACTGTCTGCCTCGCCTCGGCGCTTGCCCGCTACGATGAGGTCGAGACGGTCGGCTTCGACTATGGTCAGGCCCACGCCGTCGAACTCGACTGCCGGGAGAAGCTTCGAGATGCCCTTGCCCGCTTTCCGGGCTGGGGCGCGAAACTCGGGCCGGACCACATGATCGCACTGCCGGAACTCGGCCGGATCAGCGAGACGGCCCTCACCCGCGATGTCGAGATCGAGATGGGTAGAAATGGCCTGCCGACTACCTTCGTGCCCGGCCGCAACCTCCTCTTCTTTACCTATGCGGCGGCGCTCGGCTATCGCCGGGGCGCGAGCGTCCTGATCGGCGGGATGTGCGAAACGGACTATTCCGGCTATCCGGACTGCCGCGCCGACACCATCGCCGCGCTCGAGCGGGCAATATGTCTCGGCATGGACCGCGATTTCACGCTTGAAACGCCCTTGATGCGGATCGATAAAGCGGCGACATGGGCCTTGGCCCATGAGCTCGGTGGCGATGCGCTGGTCGACCTCATCATAGAAGACAGCCACAGCTGCTATCGCGGCGACCGCTCGAAGCGCCACGACTGGGGCTATGGTTGCGGCGCCTGTCCGGCCTGCGAATTGCGCGCCCGTGGTTATGCCGCCTATCTGGCGGGTAAGGCGTGAGCCCATGTATTCGGTGAAGGAGATTTTCTACACGCTGCAAGGTGAGGGCGCGAATGCCGGACGGCCGTCCGTATTCTGCCGCTTTGCCGGCTGCAATCTCTGGTCGGGCCGCGAGGAGGACCGTGCGGCTGCCGTCTGCACCTTCTGCGATACCGATTTCGTGGGCACCGATGGCGAAGGCGGCGGCAAGTTCCGCGATGCGGCGGCGCTCGCCGATGCGATTGAAAAGACCTGGGCGAGCGGCGTGGAGCAGAACCGCTTCGTCGTCTGCACCGGCGGCGAGCCGCTGCTGCAGCTCGATGCGCCTCTCATAGCCGCGCTCCACGCGCGTGGCTTCGAGATCGCCGTCGAGACCAATGGCACCATCGCGGCGCCGGAGGGCCTCGACTGGATTTGCGTCAGCCCGAAGGCGGATGCCGAGTTGAAACAGACCAGCGGCCACGAGTTGAAGCTCGTCTACCCGCAGGACGAGGCGCGGCCGGAGCGCTTCGAGCATTTCGATTTCCGGTATTTCTTTCTGCAGCCGATGGACGGCGCGGAGGTGGAGGAGAACACACGCGCGGCGACGGCCTATTGTCTCGCGCATCCGAAATGGCGGCTCAGCCTCCAGACCCACAAGCTGATCGGTATTCCGTGATGAAGATATACAAAGAGTTCTTTTTCGACGCGGCCCATTTTCTTCCCTATGCGGAGGAAGGGCATCCGAACCGTCGCATGCACGGACATTCGTTCCGTGTCGTCGTCTGGCTGAAGGGAAAGCCCGCCGCCGAGACCGGCCTCGTCCGCCATTTCGAGGATGTCGAACGCGAAGTCATGGCCGTTCGCGAGAAACTGGATCATCATCTTCTCAACGAGATCGCGGGCCTCGAACTCCCGACGCTGGAGCGGATCGCCGCCTGGATATGGAACGCGCTGGCTGTACCGCTGCCGGAGATCGCGCGGGTCGAGGTTCACCGCGCCTCCTGTCGCGAGGGCTGCATCTATGACGGACCGGAGGCGGAGTGATGGCGAAAAAAACTGAAAAAGGGCTCACGCAACTCGGCACTGCGACTGCCGTTCCCGCCTCGCCCGAGAAGGCCGTTCTCGAGCGTGTACCGAACCCGCATCCCGACACGAACTATGCCGCGCGCTTCACGGCACCGGAGTTCACCTCGCTCTGCCCCGTCACCGGCCAGCCGGATTTCGCTCATATCGTCATCGATTATGTGCCCGGTAAGTGGCTGGTCGAATCGAAATCGCTGAAGCTCTATCTGCAATCCTTTCGCAATCACGGTGCCTTTCACGAAGATTGCACGGTTGCCATCGGCAAGCGCCTCGTTGCCACGCTGGCGCCAAAATGGCTTCGTATCGGCGGCTACTGGTATCCGCGCGGCGGCATTCCGATCGACGTCTTCTGGCAGCAGGGCCGGCTCCCCGCAGGCGTATGGATCCCGGATCTGGGCGTCGCGCCCTATCGCGGACGCGGCTGATCCCTTTTTACTTTCTGTTAAGGTTTGT
>NZ_JAUYUS010000124.1 GCF_030694575.1 Parvibaculum sp. | reverse complement strand
CGGGCATGATACCAATGTCCGCTAGCTAATAGACTTTAGATTGGAGCGCCAGAGTTTACCTGATCGGCGAGCCAGCGGTGGATCAGGCCGGCGACTTTGGCCGGTTGGGTCCATTCCCGGGAAGCGGCGAAGAGGTGATCTTCCAACCGGCGCAAGCTGGGATAGAGCCGGTTGGTCACGCGGGCTTTGAGCAGGCCGCCGAAGCGCTCGACCGGATTGAGTTCCGGACTGTAGGGCGGCAAGGGCAGCAGCCGGAGGTTTTTCGGCAGCCGCGGATCGTCGCTCGGCAGGTGAAAGCCGGCTTGGTCCTGGATGACCACGTGCAGCGCTTGGGGATCGGCGGCGGCGATTTGTTGGAGGAAGACGGCGTGGATGTCCCGGTCGATCGCCGGGGTGAAGAGCAGTTCGGTGCGATGCTCGCCGTCGACTTCCAGCGCTTCATGGAGGTAACCCCATTGGTATTTGGTGGCGTAGGGCGCATGCACCCGCACGCCGCGCCGCGCCCAGACCCGGCGGATCACCGGCAACAGGCCATAACGGTGTTCGTCGAGCACCCACAGTCGCACCGGCTGGCCGGGCGCGGAGCCCACCACGGCCGTCAGCCGCGCGGGCAGCTCCGCCTTGAACTGGGCGGCCTTGGCCGGATCCTTTTTGGCGTGACTCTTGCGCGGCACCTTGAGCTTGCCACCCAGCCGGCGCAAAATTTTGCGCACTCCGCTCTCGCTCAGGCTCCGCCGGGTGCGCTTCTTGATCCACGCCTGAGCGTCGCGCGCCTGCCGGAACTGGCCGGTCTCCAGACGCCGGATAAACTCGACGGCCACGGCCCCGCGCACCACCGGCTTGCGCGCCCCCTTCCAGTCGCGCCGCAGCAAGCCGGCCACACCCTCGGCCACCACCTTGTCCCGATAAGTGAAGACCGTTTGCCGGCTCACGTCCGCCACCCGCATGATCTCGGCGGCCGTCAGCTCGTGCTGCGCGATCAACCTCACCACCAGCAGCCGGCGGCGGGCCCAGTCCGGCTGCGGCTCGGCCCACGCCGCCTCGATCTCCGCCACCACCGTTGCACCCAATTCAGGAAGTGTTCTTGCCATGCCCAAACTTGCCCGGTTCTCCCCGTCAGGGGAAGTCTAAAAGCTACGGGGCGTTGGTATTATCCCTCATAAGCGCTCCGCGATCGAGCCCGAGGACAGACCAAA
>NZ_JAUYUS010000053.1 GCF_030694575.1 Parvibaculum sp. | reverse complement strand
ATGGCCAAAGAGAAGTTTGAGCGGAACAAGCCGCACTGCAACATCGGGACGATTGGTCACGTAGACCATGGCAAGACGTCGCTGACGGCGGCGATCACGAAGGTGCTTGCGGAGACGGGCGGGGCGACGTATTCGGCCTATGACCAGATCGACAAGGCGCCTGAAGAGAAGGCGCGCGGGATCACGATCTCGACGGCTCACGTCGAGTATCAGACGGAAGCGCGGCACTACGCGCATGTCGACTGCCCCGGCCATGCGGACTATGTGAAGAACATGATCACGGGTGCGGCGCAGATGGACGGCGCGATCCTGGTGGTTTCGGCGGCGGACGGCCCGATGCCGCAGACGCGCGAGCACATTCTCCTGGCCCGCCAGGTCGGCGTGCCGGCGCTTGTGGTGTTCATGAACAAGGTCGACCAGGTCGACGATCCGGAGCTGCTCGAGCTTGTCGAGATGGAAATCCGCGAGCTTCTGTCGTCTTACGACTTCCCGGGCGACGATATCCCGATCGTGAAGGGCTCGGCGCTTGCGGCGCTGGAAGACAAGACGCCGGAGATCGGCCATGACGCGATCCTCGAGCTGATGAAGGCTGTCGACGCCTATATCCCGCAGCCGGAGCGTCCGAAGAACCTGCCGTTCCTGATGCCGATCGAAGACGTGTTCTCGATCTCGGGCCGCGGCACGGTGGTGACGGGCCGCATCGAGCGCGGCGTCGTGAAGGTTGGCGAGGAAATCGAGATCGTGGGCATCAAGCCGACGGTCAAGACGACCTGCACGGGCGTGGAAATGTTCCGCAAGCTGCTCGACCAGGGCGAGGCGGGCGACAATGTGGGCGTGCTGCTGCGCGGTACGAAGCGCGAGGACGTGGAACGCGGCCAGGTGCTGTGCGCGCCCGGCTCGATCACGCCGCACACGGAGTTCGAGGCGGAAGCCTACATCCTGACGAAGGAAGAAGGCGGGCGTCATACGCCGTTCTTCACGAACTACCGTCCGCAGTTCTACTTCCGCACGACGGACGTGACGGGCGTGGTGACGCTGCCGGAAGGGACCGAGATGGTGATGCCCGGCGACAACGTGAAGATGAACGTGACGCTGATCGCCCCCATCGCGATGGAAGAGAAGCTCCGCTTCGCCATCCGTGA
>NZ_JAUYUS010000109.1 GCF_030694575.1 Parvibaculum sp. | reverse complement strand
CCGCCGTCCCGAAAAACGCCGCGAAGAATGCCGGATTGATCACCACCACATTGATGGATTGCATCGCCGCAATCCCCTCATGCGGCGCGAGCTTCCCGAGCGCCCCCATGATGAAACTCGAAAACCCGTAAAAGATTCCGGCCACAATGCCGCTCCCCAGCGCGGCCAGCAGCGTCAGCAGCAGAAGGAATGAACTGGTCATGGGCGCGCCTCCCGGCTCTGGCATTTTTCCCTGTTCCGCATGATATAAGAAGCCCGGAACACAGTCTTCAGCGCACCGATGGGACGATCATGGCAAGGCCCCGCAGTTTCGACACCGATGAAGTGCTGAATGCCGCCATGCAGGTCTTCTGGAAGAAGGGCTACACTGCCACTTCTCTCGACGGCATCACGGAAGCGACCGGCGTCAACAAGCCGAGCCTCTACGCCGCCTTCGGTGACAAGTCCTCTCTCTTCCAGCACGTGCTGAAGCGCTACCACGCCATGCTGCTCGCCTACATGAAGGCATCGCTCGCCGAAGACCCGCCGCGCGACAGCATCCGCAAATGGTTCCTGAGTTTCCTCCCCTCCTGCGCGGGCGCCGCGGCCAAGGGGTGTCTCTCTGTCAACACGACGCTGGAGGCCGCGAGCGTCGATGAGGAAGTCGTGAAGGCCGTCGAAGCGTTCGACAGGCGCGAGGAAGCGCTCCTCGAGGCGGCAATCCGGCGTGGCGTGAAGTTCGGCGATTTCTCGAAGAACATCGATCCGAAATCGGCCGCGCTTCATCTCATGGCAGCGCAGAAAGGCTTCCTCGTCCTTGCCCGTGCGCATCCCTCACCCGCAAACACGCGCCGCGCCATGGAGCAGGCGCTCTCCGCACTGGACCGCTGATCCCGGACAAATGAACACCCGGCGATTTTTGTCCCTTGACGTTCCTTCGACCAATATGTACTTACGAGTACATAATGACCAACGCAGGAAAAACGCCATGGCAAAGATCGCAGTCGTCTATCACTCGGGAGGAAATCGCACCGGCCGTCAGGCCGAGGCCATTGCGCGCGGCTGTGCGTCGGTGCCCGGCGTTGAGGTAGCTGTCTATCCGCTTTCCGCCGATCAGGTCGGGCCGGACATGCGCTGGCGCGACAGGCAGATGATGGAGGAACTGAAGGAAGTGGACGGCATCCTCTTCGGCAGCGTCACCTATTTCGGAACCGTCTCCGCCGTCTTCAAGGCCTTCCTCGAAGGCACCTTCGGCCTCTGGTACGATCAGTCATTCAAGGACAAATGGGCCGGCGGCTTTACCAATTCCGGTTCCTTCAACGGCGACAAGCAGGTCACTCTGATGATGCTTCTCACCTACGCCGCCCAGATGGGCATGTTCTGGGTGCCGATGGGCGATCATCCGGGTGCCAATCACGCCGAAGCCCCACAGGACGACATAAACCGCCTCGGCGCCTTCCTTGGGCCGATGGCGATGAGTGAACCGGACAGCGACCCGAACCGGTTCCCGACGCCAGGCGACATCCTGACCGCCGAACGCTACGGCGAACGCTTCGCTTCCGTCGTCCGCCACTGGACCCGCGAAGGAAACTACGTCACCCCGCGCGCTGTGGACGCGGCCGCAACCGCCGCCCTCAAAAAAGCGGGCGTTAGCGCAAGCGAGGCATTCCTGACATCGTGATCGAATCCGGCGGGGCCGCGCCTCGGCGGCCCCGCTCCTGTCTTACGCCGCTTCGAGACAAGCCGAAGAAATCGCCTCGATATGCCGGTGGTCGGTGCCGCAGCAGCCGCCCAGAACATTGATCTGCGGAAACCGCGCCCGCAAATCGCGGTACTGCTGGCCAAGTTCCTGCGGATTGCCGGAATCGAGCACTTCCGCCTCGTCGAGTTCCGCATGGCTGCAGCGCGATGCATTGGCGCGGATGCCGCCGATCCGCTTCACCCATTCGCCTTTCAGCACGGCATTGAAATGGTCCGGGTGCGCGCAGTTGATCATGTAGTAGGCGGGATAGCGCCCCGTCGCGGCGTCCACGGCGGCAATCGCATCGCCCAGCCGGTCGCCGGCGGGCAGCGTCCCGTCCGTCTCCACCGTGAAGGAGATCGCGACAGGAAGCCCCGCCGCCTTCGCGGCGCGCGCCACGCCGATGGCCTCGTTGACGTTCGTCATGGTGATCGCCGTCGCCATGTCAGCGCCTTCCTCCGCATAGAGACGGATCTGTCGCGCGTGATAGGCCTCCGCTTCCTCCGGGCTCATGATCCGTCCGGCCTCGTAGCCGTCGCCGCGCGGGCCGACACAGCCGCTGATGACCATGGGAGAGGAGGGCGTCTCGAATTCCTCGCGCAATTCATGCATCAGCCTGAGCGCCACGCGGTTCGCCGCGTCCAGCGCCTCCGGTGTATAGCCGAGCTTCTGGCCCCAGTCCGGGCTCGCGCGCCAGGTCGGGCTTTCGAGAATGAAGCCGGTGCGGGCATCCCGCGCGATTTTCGCATGGCGGCGGAAATAGGTGCGCAACCCCTCCGTCCCCGCCTGATCCTGCAACAGGTGGAAAGCGGCGAAATAGGGCAGTTCGAACCCGTCCTCGAAAATCAGCGTGGTTTCGATTCCGGCATCGGAGAGAAACAATCCGCCATTCAGTTGAGGCAGGCGATTTCTGTATTTTGTCATGGTAGAACCTTTTCGTTCAGAAGGGGGGCGTGCTAAATCGCGCTCCGTCCATTCCGGCTGGCGGCTGCGTTTCGCGGTCGGGCGGAATTTATGCGCGGTCGGTCCCGGCGGTAATGCGTGAGACGCCGTATCGTTTGACCGATCCGCCGAATTTCCGGGGTAGGCAGATGGACCCTCTGTCGGACGTCCTGCGCTCGATGCGTCTCACGGGCGGCATTTTTCTCGAGGCGGAGTTCACGGCTCCCTGGTGCATCGTGTCGCGCGTGGAGCCGGACGATTGCGCCCCCTTCGGCTATGTGCCGCGCAACCTCATCGCTTACCACTATGTCGAGGAGGGCGAGCTTCTGCTCCAGCTCGACGGGTACCCGGACCTCACGGCACGGCGCGGCGAGATACTGCTCCTGCCGCAAAACCATCCGCACGTTCTGGCAAGCGGCCCGGGCATCGCGGTCGCCCATTCCCACGATCTCGTCCTGCCCGCGCCCGATGGTGGCCTCGCTCGCATCGTCCACGGCGGCGGCGGCGCGCGGACGCGCATCGTCTGCGGCTTTCTCGGCAATGAAACGCCGGGCGACACGCTTCTTTCCTTCCTTCCGCCCGTGCTTCGTCTCGACGTCCCGGAGGATCACACCGGCGAATGGATCGAGAGCACCTTCCGCTTCGCGTCCGCCGCGCTTGCGGGCGGTGGCGACCGTTCGGCCGTGGTGCTTGGCCGCCTTGCCGAACTTCTGTTCGAGGAGGCAGTCCATCGTCATGTCGCCTCGCTCCCGGAAGGGGAAAAAGGATGGCTCGCCGCCCTGCGCGATCCCACCATCGGCCGTGCGCTCGCGCTCCTTCACGGGCGGCTCGACCGTCCCTGGACGACGGATGCCCTTGCAGGTGAGGTCGGCCTGTCGCGTTCCGCCTTCGCCTCCCGCTTCACCGAGCTGATCGGCGACCCGCCCATGCGCTATCTCGGCAAATGGCGCATGCAGCTCGCCGCGCGCCGCCTCTCCGACACGCCGGACTCGATTGCGCGCATCGCCTTCGACGCCGGCTACGAATCCGAAGCCGCCTTCAGCCGCGCCTTCAAACGCAGCTTCGGCACGCCCCCCGCCACCTGGCGCCGCGAAAATGCCCGTCCGGAAACGGCCAGGGATTGAGCGCAGCGGGTCCAGGGTATTTCTGCTCGATGCGGGATTCTACTACGCCGACCCGAAACCTTACCGTCATGACCCGGCTTGTCCGGGTCATACACGTCTTTCCTTTCTCTCTCGTACCTGGAAAGCGAAGAAATCAGGATCACGTCTGCACGGCGCTCTCCAGCAGCGAGATTTCATCGGGAGTCAGGTCGAAGAGGTCGTAAACGATGCTGTCGATCTCCGCCTCGCATCGCGCGATCTCGGCAGTCAGCCGGATGATTTCGGCGCGGTCGCGCGCCATCCATTCCTCCCAGGCGGTGCGCTCCGCCAACGGAATATCCGTCTTGAAAACCTTCTTCACCTCGGTCCGGAAGGCGGCGAAGTCGGGTAGGGTCCACCATTCCTGAAGCCTAGTTGTCAGCTTGGACTTGCGGCCCGACGGGCAGAGATCGGGAATCCGGCGGACGAAGGCCGTTTGCAGCTCCAAGCGCAATTGTGCATTTGCTTGAGCATTATCCGTCAGACGGCTTAGTGCGGATCGATGCTCACTGGAAGTATTTGGAATTGGCACGGTATCAACATAGTGAGCTCTCAACTCGCGAGAACCCCCAATAACTTGGGGCGCAATGTTAACGAGGATAAACCAGATAACATTTGAACCAAGCAACGCCGCCAGCCATCTATCATCCGTGGGTATGACGTAACCTTTATCATTTGGCAGTGAGTCGTCGTCCGCATAGAAGAAGTACCGACGATTGAAGTGCGCTAGAAAAATTCTGGGCTTAAGGTACCTCTCGCCGTATGCTTCTTGAGCCTGCTGCAGTTCGAACCATTGTTGTTTGGTCGCCCGCTTCTCCAGTTTTCCTTTAAACGGAAGTAGCCAATCTCGAATGGCCGGATAGTCGTCAATCTTGATCCGGTTCTTGGGAATGTAGATCAGCCACAATCCGCGCGGCTCGGCACGCCAGCGTTTCAGATCTTTGCCTTCAAGGAAGGGTTTCAGCAGTTCGATGGACCGCGGGTCTTCGGCGCACAGCCGCTCTTTCGTGGGCGTGTCGATCACGAAAGCTTCGTTAAGCCCAGTCTTGATGCCGTAGAGCGGTGATCCATAAACCTCTCTGAGTGTCTTTTTGTTTTTCGTGATTTTATCGCGAAGTGCCCGCTGGTGGGAGCCTTCCAACTTCCAAGGCGTCTCTGACAGCTGGTCTTGAGAAAATTCTGACTTCTCAGATTGGTATTGCACAAAGAAATTGTCAGACGATATTCTCTCCACGTCCCAATATGAAAGGGAGTGGCCGACAGGGTTTGGCCACCTTTGCATTGTGACTATCATTGGTAACGTTGCAACACCCTCAAAGATTTGGATATCGCCGAAGTTAACAAGATTCTCTATCTTCGAATTGTCCAATAGATACTTACGAAGTGATGTCGCAGCTTTTGTGTTTAAGAACGTCGAGTTGCATACGTATCCAAGTCGTCCGCCTTGCTTCAGCAAGCGCAAGCCACGTTCGAAGAAATAAAAATAAAGATCGGCGCGTCCCGCAACGACCTCGTATCGCCTTTCAAGATAAGGCTTGAGTGCCTTCAGAAGCTCCATTCGCACATAGGGCGGATTGCCGAGAACCACGTCGAAGCCGCCTTCGGCAAAAACCTCCGGAAAAGCGGTTTCCCATGTGAAGGCATGATCGAGATAGGCAAAATTGCTGTCTTCGATTAGGCTGTCACCCACCCGCAGATTGGCGTCCAGACTGTCCAGCACCTTGCCGCGACGGGCGGTCTTGATCCACAGGGACAGCTTGGCGATCTCGATGCTTTCATCATTCACATCGACGCCGAAAAGATTGTTGGTCAGGATTTCGCTGTCGGGTAAATAGTCCAGCAAATCGCCGTAGTGCTCGACCTTTGGCACTAATTCTTTGATCTTTTCGTTCGTGCGGATCAGTTCGGCCTTCAGGAAATCGAAAGCCATGATGAGGAACACGCCCGATCCGCAGGCGGGATCGACGATACGCAGCGTCTTGAGGCGATCCCGATAGGCTTGCCAGGCTTCAAGTTCGGCTGACCTTCTGCGCCACTTGATTTCTTCGTAGTCGGAAAGATCGGTTCCGGTCTTTGCATGCGCGCGTAGAATGTCGGTGAAGATTTCGTTGAGATGTGCGCCCAGCGTTTCGGCCACGATGAAGCGGGCGATGTAGTCGGGCGTATAGACCACGCCATCGCGCTTGCGCCGCCCTGTCGTGCCGGAAATCTTTTCCGGCTCCTGCTCTTCGCCTCGCGCAAACGCCTGAAGTCGTTCGACGTCTGCGATGGACTGCTCGAAGATATGGCCCAGAACGGTGACGGAGACTTCGGAGGCAAAATCGTAGCCGCCCAGTGCCTTGAAGTCCTCGCAAATTGCGTCGGACAGAACGAGCTTGTCGATGCGTTCGTCCGGTTGAAACAATCCTCCATTATAGCGCGGTATCTTCAGGTCTTCGCTGCCTTGATCGATGGCGTTGAACAATCCTTTGAAGTTTTCCCAGATCGGACGGGGATTGTACCGGTCGCGGGCGCTGAAGGCGTTCTCGAGCGTGTTATCGGGAAGCAGATATGTATCTTCGGCGAAGGCGACGAACAGCACGCGGTCGAGAATCTTTTGCGCAACGGCGATGGCATCGAGCCGTTCGATATCCGCATCGGCATCCTGCACCGCACCGATCAGTTTCCCGCGCAACGTGCTGTAGTCGACATAGAGCTTGTTGGTGATGTCCTTGTCTTCGGCGCGGCTTTCCTTCAGTAAATCGAGCGTGCGGCCCGACAGCAGATTGTCCGCTGAAAGCAACAGCATGAACCGCGCGTATTCCTCGGGTTCGGTCAGGCGGGCGAGCTGGAAGGTTTCATAGGCGGCCGTGCCTTCACCAAAACCATAAAGCCGCAATTCGATATAGTTGCAGACGAGCACCCATTTCACGCCCCGGGCGTTCATGGCGTATTCCCACGCCTGCTGCACCGGGCTTTTGCTGCGTCCCGGCATGATCGCGTCGAGGTCACGAGTGTCGGCGCCCTTCAGTTCGAACGGCGCGAGGATTTCAGGTGTCTTTCCGCCAAATCGCCCGAGGGCCAGATCGACACTGCCCCGCAAGATGGCCTGTTCGGTCGCAACGGTGTAGTAGGCGCCTGCCGTGGGACCCCGGTACCCGAGGACGCCTTCGATGAGCTTCGATGTGAACTCGCCGTAGAGTGCCTTTTCTTTCAGGTCGTAAATTCGACCGGTTGCAATCATCTCGGCCCACGCCTCCAGCGCGGCGGCATGATCGGCGGGCACGGATACGCTCTGTACGTATCGCTTCAGCGTCTTTCTGTTGAAAAGGTTCATCCGCCTGCTGCTAAGCTAATAGAATAAGAGCCATGCCACTCTTGTCGCCGACGGTCGACTCAGGCGGTCAATCGGCGCAATGATGGCCCGTCAGGTATGCCCGGCAAAGCATTGAATGGCGTCCTTGTGTGAAAAAAAAGGTCGTCTTGTTTCTCCCCGCCACCTGGCGTCGTGAAAATGCGCGGCCGGAAACGGCCAGGGATTGAGCGCATCGGGTCAAATCCCGTCTCCCAAAATCCCTCGAACAGGTCTATAGCTCTGGCCCGCCGTCCCGGCACCTCAAGAACGGGAACCTGCACCATGCAGCAAACACCCGCAGCCAGACCCTCTCCCCATAGCGAAGCCGCCCTCGGCGCCGCGGCGGCGGGGCTCGGCTATCTGCTCTGGGGCGTTTCCGTCATCTTCTACAAGCAGCTTGTCGAGGTGCCGCCCTTCGAGGTTCTGGCGCACCGATCCGTCTGGAGCGTCGTCCTCGTCCTCGCCGTCATTCTCCTTCTGCGGCGCGGCCCGGAACTTCTGACGCTCTTCCGCGACCGCCGCACCATGCTGACGCTTGTGGGTACCGCGCTCCTCATCGGTTCCAACTGGTTCGTCTTCATCTATTCGATCAACGAGCAGCGCATCCTCGAAACGAGTCTCGGCTATTACATCAATCCGCTGATGAGCGTGCTGCTCGGCGTGGCCTTTCTCGGCGAGCGCCTGTCGCGGCCGCAGATATTCGCGGTCGCGCTCGCCTTTGTCGGCGTCCTCTATTTCACTGTCGCGCTCGGCACGCTGCCCTGGATTTCGCTCTACCTCGCGATCACCTTCGCGGCCTATGGCTATCTGCGGAAGGTGACGAAGACCGGCCCGCTCGAAGGTCTCTTCGTCGAGGTTGCCGTACTGCTGCCGCTCGCGCTCGCCTATCTCTGGTGGCTGTCCGGTCATGGCGGCACCAGCCTCGCCAATCAAGGCTGGCACATCTGGATGTTCCTTGTACTGACGGGTCCGATGACCGCCGTGCCACTCCTCCTCTTCACCTTCGGCGCTCAGCGCATTCGCCTCGCCACATTGGGCCTGATGCAGTATCTCGCGCCGACGACGCAGTTCTTCGTCGCCGTCTTTCTCTATGGCGAGCCGCTTATGCCCGCCCAGATCGTCACTTTCGGGCTCATCTGGATCGGACTGGGGATATTCAGCGCGGATACCTGGCGCCGCGAGCGCGAATTGAGACGTCTCGCCGCCCTCGCAAACCGGGGATAAGAATTTTTCCAGACGCGCGAGACCCGCCCAAACCGGGGACAAGAAATTTGCGGCCGCGCGCAAATTTCATTTGTGACAGATCGTTGACAGTTCGATGACAGACGCCCTCTAGAGCGATGCCTCGACCCTCGGAATGATGTCCTCCACGCGGTCCACCACCGAGTAGATGCGGCGGATATCCGACCGCGCGAAACCCGCCTTGATGATGTGGTCGAGCAGTTCGATCAGCGGGTCCCAGAAGCCGTTTATGTTCGCGATGACAATGGGATAGCTGTGCCGTCCGAGCTGCGCCCAGGTCAGCATCTCGATCGTTTCCTCGACCGTCCCGACGCCGCCGGGCAGGGCCACGAAGCCCTGGGATCGCTCGAACATGAGCTGCTTTCGCGCATGCATGCTCTCGGTCACGATCAGTTCCGTCACTTCCTTGAATTCGACTTCGATCTCCGTCAGGAATTTCGGAATGATTCCAGTGACTTTGCCGTCTTTCGCGAGCACCGCCCGCGCCACCGCGCCCATCACGCCGACACCGCCGCCGCCGTAAACCAGTTCGACATTCGAACGCGCCATCATGTGTCCGAAGCGCTCCGCCTCGGCCATGAACAAGGGGTCCTTGCCGGTGCTGGAACCGCAATAAACGCAAAGACTTGTAAGCTTCATCGTTGTCCGGCTTTCCGCATTTTTCGGTCGCTGTTTCACGCGCGAGGTTTCACATTGGTGCCGCAATTGCAAGCTACGCGATAAGCTGTAGATGGGGCAGTTGGCTTGTGCCGTTTCGGCACGGTATCGGGGAAGGTAGAACAAATGAAAATCGGGGCGATTGTGGGCGCTTTTGTGGTCGCGCTCATTCTTCTCGTCGGCGGCTACTGGTTTTTCTTTCGCGGCGACACGGGGCCGGCACCAGCCGAAATCGTCAGCGAATCCGCCACTCCCGCCGATGCGGGCGCGGCGGACGAGGCGGCCGATCCTTCCATCCCGACCTTCGACATTGTCCGCGTCGAGCGCGACGGTTCGGCGCTCGCCGCCGGCCGCTCGCTCCCCGGCGCCCGCATCCAGTTGAAGGCCAACGGCGAAGTCGTCGCCGAAACCACGGCCGACGAGCGCGGCGAATGGGTCGCCGTGCTCGAAGAGCCTTTGAAACCGGGCACGATCGAGCTTCGCCTCACCGCCAGCAATCCGGACGGCAGCGTGAAGGACAGCCTCCAGGTCGTCACCGTCAACGTCCCCGAAGACACGAGCAAACCCGCCCTCGTCGTCCGCAGCGAACCCGGCAAGGCAAGCACCGTGCTGCAAGGCCCGGGCGTCCCGGCCGATGCCGGCAGCCTCGTCCTCGAAACCGTCGACTACGACGAAAAGGGCAACGTCATCGTCTCCGGCCGCGCCGATCCGGGCTCGAAGGTCCGTGTCTATGTTGGCGGCGATCCGGTCGGCGAAGCGACGGCGAATGAATCCGGCCGCTGGGAACTCCGCCCCGAAACCGATATCGCCCCCGGCCAATACGCGCTCCGCGTAGACCAGATCGACGAGGAAGGCCGTGTCGTCGGCCGCGTCGAAGTACCCTTCGAAAGGGGGGAGGCCGCCGCCGTTCTCGCCGCCCTCCGGGACGGCAAGGTCGTCATCCAGCCGGGCAACAACCTCTGGAACATCGCCCGTGGCCTCTATGGTTCCGGCTTCAGCTACACCGTCATCTACGAAGCCAACAAGAGCCAGATCCGCGACCCGAACCTCATCTATCCCGGCCAGGTCTTCGAAACGCCCGGTTTGGACCGCTAGGGGACTGAAAGACAACATTGTCCCCGGCCCAATAAGGCTTATTTAAAGTAGGGAATGACGCCCCGTCCGGGCTTCCGGATGGGGCGTTGCCTTATGCAATATGCGTTACCGCTCAGAGCCTTGTGCGGAATCGCGAAACCGGAGACCCTGCGTCTCATGTCACCACATATGAAGCCAGCCTCGCACGGCGGCCCCGATCCGGTAACCGGTGGGGCCTTCACGCCGCCCCGCCGCCACTGGCGGACGCTCGCCGCCATGCTGCCCCGGCTCTGGCCGGAGGGGCGGACGGATTTGCGCGTCCGCGTCGTCGCGGCAATGGTGGCACTCGTCGCGGCCAAGGGCGTCACGGTATACGTGCCCTTCATCTACAAGGAAGCCGTCGACCGCCTCACGCCGGAAACCGTGGCCGCCGCCGCTGTCATCGTGCCGGTGATGCTGATCCTCGCCTATGGCGTCGGCCGCATCATGATGGTGGCGCTGGCGCAGTTGCGCGACGCGATCTTCGCGAAGGTTGGACAAAACGCGGTTCGCGAACTCGCCGTCGAAACCTTCCGCCATCTGCATGCATTGTCGCTCCGCTTCCACCTCGAGCGGCGCACCGGCGGCCTCTCCCGCGTCATCGAGCGCGGCACCAAGGGCGTCGATTTCCTGCTGCGCTTTTCGCTCTTCAACATCGTGCCGACCATCATCGAGCTCGGCCTCGTCTGCGTCATCCTCGCTTACGCATTCGACATCCGCTACGCCCTTGTCACCGGCGTGACGGTCATCGTCTACATCGCCTTCACATTCGTCGTGACGGAGTGGCGCACGCGCTTCCGCCGCGAGATGAATGATCTCGATACGGAGGCGAACACCAAAGCGGTCGACAGTCTGCTGAACTATGAAACCGTGAAATATTTCGGCAATGAGGAACACGAGACGCGCCGCTTCGACCGCTCGATGATCGGCTACGAGCGTGCCGCGATCAAAACCGCAACCTCCTTGTCCCTGCTGAACACCGGCCAGACGCTTATCTTCAGCGGCGGCCTGACCGCGCTGATGCTGATGGCGGCGCAGGGCATTGCCGAAGGCGTCCTCACCATCGGCTCCTTCGTGATGATCAACGCTTATCTGATCCAGCTCTACCAGCCCCTCAATCTTCTGGGCACGGTCTACCGCGAAATCCGTCAGGCGCTGATCGACATGGAGACGATGTTCGACCTGCTGCAGATCCCCGCCGAGATCGAGGATGCGCCGGGCGCGGCCCCGCTCCATGTGGCGGGCGGCGAGCTGGTCTTCGAGAACGTGACCTTCTTCTACGATCCCGACCGTCGCATTCTCGACGATGTCTCCTTCCGTATTCCCGCGGGGCGCACGCTTGCGATCGTCGGTCCTTCCGGCGCCGGAAAGTCGACCATCGCGCGCATCCTCTTTCGCTTCTATGACATCTCGCAAGGCAGCGTGCGCATCGACGGCCAGGACATTCGTGACGTGAAGCAGGACTCGCTCCGCGCCGCCATCGGCATGGTTCCGCAGGACACAGTCCTCTTCAACGACACGATCCGCTACAACATCCGCTACGGCCGTCCCGACGCTACGGATGCCGAAGTGGAAGCGGCGGCTGACCTTGCGCGTATCGGCTCCTTCATCGAGCGCCTCCCCAAAGGCTATGAAACCCGCGTCGGGGAGCGGGGGCTCAAGCTTTCGGGCGGCGAAAAGCAGCGCGTCGCCATCGCCCGCACGATCCTGAAGAACCCGCCGATCCTGCTCCTCGACGAGGCGACATCCGCCCTCGACACGCATACGGAAAAGGAAATACAGGCGGCCCTGAAGGGCATATCGCAAGACCGGACGACGCTCATCATCGCCCACCGCCTTTCCACGGTGGTGGATGCAGACGAAATCCTCGTCCTCGAGCATGGCTGCGTCGTGGAGCGGGGCAGGCACGAAACGCTGCTGGCGCTCGGCGGTGCCTATGCCGCCATGTGGAACCGTCAACGCGAGGACGCCGCCGCCCGTGACGCGGAAGACGGAGGGCTGGAAGCCGGCCTTGGCGATGAGACTGCGACCGAAGGTCTCCCCAATATCGCACCCATTCCCGCCGATCCCGGTTATGCTTAACCCCGGCCGCGCGGCGGGTTACACTCCGGCCCGCGTACCGATCCCAGAATTGTGAAACCCGAGAAAGCCGATATGGACAGCCTGACTTCGATTTTGACGCCAATTCACAGGGAAGGGCACCGCTTTGCGATCATCTTCGCCGCGGTCACGGTCGTTCTTTTCCTGATCTGGAATCCGCTCGGCTGGATTGGCGTCATACTGACGCTCTGGTGCCTCTACTTCTTCCGCGATCCGGACCGGGTCACGCCCTCGCGCGAAGGGCTGGTCATTGCCCCGGCCGATGGCGTCGTGAACCTCATCACGGAAGCGTCGCCGCCGGAAGAACTCGGTCTTGGCGACATGGTGCGCACCCGTGTGAGCATCTTCATGAACGTCTTCAACTGTCATGTGAACCGTGCGCCGGTCGCAGGCACGGTGAAACGCGTCGCCTACCGCCCGGGCCTCTTTCTGAATGCCGATCTCGACAAGGCGAGCGACGCAAACGAGCGGAACTCGCTCCTCATCGAGAGGGCGGATGGCGAGCAGGTCGTCGTCGTGCAGATTGCGGGCCTTGTCGCCCGGCGCATCGTCTGCGACGTGACCGAGGGACACGACCTCACGGCGGGAGAACGCTTCGGTATCATACGTTTCGGCAGCCGCCTCGATGTCTACCTGCCGCTCGGCGCCATTCCGCTTGTCGCCGTCGGGCAGACGGCGATCGGCGGCGAAACGGTTCTGGCGGATTCGATTTCGGTCCAGCCGCACCATGTGTAACCTGCCACGGGATTGTCTTCCGTGGTTCGAATGAAAGGCTGACGCAAATGGCCGGCCCCATTCCACCGTTTGAGCCCCGTCCCGGTCCGGGCTACCGGACGCGCGACAATGCCCGGCTGCGCCGGTCGCGGCATTTTACGCAACTACCTGTTCGGACCATCATCCCGAACGCGCTGACGGTGCTTGCCCTCTGCGCCGGATTGACCGCCATTCGCTTCGCCATCGAAGGCCGCTTCGAGGCTGCGGTGGTTGCGATCATCATCGCCTCGGTCTTCGATGCGCTGGACGGCCGCATCGCCCGAATGCTGCAAGGCTCGACGCGCTTCGGAGCGGAACTCGACTCGCTCACGGACTTCGTGAACTTCGGTGTCGCGCCGGTTGTCGTTCTCTATC
The DNA here is from genome assembly GCF_030694575.1 of Parvibaculum sp. Classification (GTDB taxonomy): domain Bacteria; phylum Pseudomonadota; class Alphaproteobacteria; order Parvibaculales; family Parvibaculaceae; genus Parvibaculum. Next base: position 10,731 of record NZ_JAUYUS010000109.1, on the reverse strand, counting down.
TCTGGTCGTTGGGAGAAATCGGCGGCATCGGCTGGATCGCCGTCCTCGGCTTCGCGGTGTGCTGCGCCCTGCGTCTCGCGCGCTTCAACGTGGCACTGGAGGATCCGGACAAGCCGGTATGGGCCGGAAACTATTTCGTCGGAGTGCCTGCACCGGCCGCCGCCGGTCTGGTCATGCTGCCGCTCTATCTGTCTTTCATCGGCGTAACATGGCTGAAGGAAGTGCCGCTGCTGATTGCCATCCATGCGCTGGCAATTGCTTTCCTGATGGTGAGCCGCATACCGACATTTTCAGGCAAGCGCATGGGCCTGCGCATTCGCCGTGACATGGTACTTCCGATCCTGTTGCTGGTAGGTCTCGGCGCCGCGGTCATTCTCAGCTACCCGTGGATCGCCTTCACGGGGCTTTGCGCGCTCTATCTGCTGTCCATCCCTGCGGCCACCATGCGCTATCGCTATCACATGCGGCGCACGGCGGCCGAACCTCAGCCGGATACGGACAACATCGGGGTAAAATAAAAGCCGGCGTCAGCTCTCGGTGGACTTGCCGGAGCTTTTGGCCGGCGTCTCCGTGTGAGCCTCGTCGAGCTTGCTGAGCACATGCCGCCGCAATGTCCCGGAAGCGTCGAGTATCGGTTCGACGCGCCGGCGTGCTTCTGTCATCTGCATAGCGGTCTCCGGCATTTGCCACTCCGTCGGCCGTGCCTCGGGTCCGGCCGCGTCTTTCGCTGTTTTACTCATCGGTCCACTGGACCTCATCCGGTTCGCCTTCGTCCGTCTGGTTCGTCGACGACGGCGCACGAACCGCATGTATATGAACGAGGCGAAGCTGTCCTGGTTCCAGTGCCCGGCTCCGTGCAAGCCAGACATTGCCTTCGCGCATCAAGGTGGTGACCGTTTCCGGCGGAAGTTTGGCGTTTTGCAGGCAATCATGGAGCTGGCGCCAGCCGGACTGAATAAGCGGCAGATAGGCTGACGTCAGGTCGGTCAATCTTTCCAATTTGTAATCTTGCGCCGCGAGCGCCGCCCGATACTCCGCTTCCGTCCATGGATGTGCGGTGTGCTCTTCCGCGATGCGCCACGCGGCAACCGCTTCGTCTTCCCCCACCGCCGTGCCGACCCCGTCGGCAAGCACGAAATCGGTGAGGACCAGCGATCCGCCATCGCTCAGCGCAGACCGAAGCAGTGCCAGCATGCCTTCCTTGTCCTCGACGGCGAACATCGCCTCGCGCATGAAGATGGCGGCATGTCCGCCCGCGGGTTCGAAATCATCCGAACCAAGTCCCTCCGGTCCGACTGCACGCACCGGCGCCGTCGCGCCCATGCCTGCCTGTTCCGAAATCGATTGTGCGGCGGCGGCGAGCTCCTGGTCCGCCTCGATGCCGTAAATGGTCGCGCTGCAGGCCTTCGCAACGGCGCGCATGCCACCTCCCAACCCTGGCGCGAGATCGAGATAGCGTCCCGTCGGCATGAGGGACACGGGTGCTGCAACACGGAGTGCGAACGAGGCGCCGCCGGGCAAGCTGAAGCCGTCGCCCCAGAGTTTTTGGATCAGTTCGACGCGGCCTAGAGGCGGCAAGGGTTCTTCGATGGCAGGTGGTGCGGGCGCGGGCGCCGGTACCGGCTTCGATGCCTTCGGTTGCGGGGCCGTCTTTTTCGGCTTTCTGCGTTTGACGCCCTTGGCGCGGGCGACGTCGTCGGTCTCCATGCCTTCCCACCAGGCAATGACGCGCAACAACATTTCCGTCCATAACCCCGGCTCGCGACTGCCGGCTTTTTTCTTCTTGGTCTTGCCGCTGTCGGCGGCGCCTTTCCCGGAGCGGGCGCTGGAATTGCCGGCCTCCGCTTCGCCGCCGGGCCGTTTGCTGGGATTCTCGGCGAGGTATTTCTCAAGCGCCGAACGGTGGGGCGCGCTCAGCTTCCGCATGCGGCGAAAGCGTACGATCCCTTCCGCGGACATTTGTTCCAGGGCCGCCGTGAATACGGCAACAGGCATCGCCTGCAGTTCATCGCTGCCGACAGTTGCCAGATTGACGAGCGGCGAAGTGCTCATGTCCGGTGCCGTGTTTCCCCCGGCGGAGCTGCATCGTCGTAGCCCTCTCCCCGCCTGTTGCGTTGGGCATGCCTGTCCGAGCGCCATGGCGCGAACACAGCCCAACATCCTTAATGACACAGGCAGCGTTAATTCCTGGTTTCCGCCCGCCGGAGACATTTGTTAAGGACCCGTAAACTCACTTTCCTTTCGGATCGGAATCCCGCAAGTTACCTCCGCGCTGGATGGAGTTAAGGGTGGGGCGGCGCCGTTAAATGCGTAAATCGATTAATCCGGCCTTGCGTTTTCCTCGCACGACGATCGCGTTGTGTCTGATGATCTTCGCTGCGGCGGCGCTCGGCGTCTTTCAGTTCAAGCTGTCCTACGACACGCGCGTCTTCTTCAATCCGGAAGGCCAGGACATCGCGACGTTGCGCGGGTTCGAGGCCAAATACGGCCAGAACAATGACCTGCTCATGGTCGTCTGGGCCGACGGCCGCAAAGTCACCGAACCGGATGTCCTCGCCGCCATGGGCGAGCTCGTATCGCGAGCGTGGCAATTGCCACACTCGACCCGCGTCAACGGCCTGACGAACTTTCCACATGTCGAAGCGGGCACCGACAGCTTCTCCGTCGCGGATTTGGTGCCGGATCCTGGCCGCGTCACTGACGCCGAGGCCCGAGAAATCGAGCGGATAGCGCTGGCCGACCCTTTGCTCCTGAACCGTCTTGTCGCAGCCGACGGCCGGGCGGCAGGCGTCGTAGTCAATTTCAACTTGCCACCGGAAGCGTCCACGGAAGTCAGGGAGATCATTGCGGCGGCCCGTGCGCTCGCCGCCGACTTCGAGGCGGCATATCCCGGCATTGAAGTGAAGTTGACCGGCAACGTCATGCTGATGGGCACCTTTTCCGAAGCCGCCATGAACGATGTGATGGTGCTGATCCCGATCAGCCTCATCGTCACCTCGCTCGTGATGTTCGCGTTTGTGCGCGCCGTCCTGCCCAGTATCGGCATTCTCTCGCTGCTCGGCCTGTCCAGCGTCGCCGCGATGGGAGCGGCTGGCTGGTACGGTTATGAGATCAACACGGCAACGGTCGCCTGTCCCGTCATCATCATGACGGTGAATATGGCCGCCGCCGTCAGGATCGTGACGACGGCAATGAGCGCGCTCGGCCGCGGCCTCACTCGTCAGGAGGCTATTGCCGAAGCGGTTGCAATGAACCTTTGGCCCGTCACCCTTACCAACGCGACGACGATGATCGGCTTTCTCGCGATGAATCTCGCCGATGCGCCACCGTTGCGCCAGCAGGGAAACATCGTCGTGGCGGGCATCGTCTTCGCTTATATTTTCACGTTCACGTGGCTCCCCGCCATTCTCTCGTTGATGCCGCTTCGGCCAGCCGTGCAACGGTCGGAACGTGTGATGATAGCGCTCGGGCATTTCGTAAACCGCTACTACAGGCAACTATTCTTCCTCTGCGGTGCCATTGTCTTTTCCTGCGCCATCTGGTTGGGCAACATCCGCCTCGACGACGATTTCGCGCGCTATTTCGATCCGCGATTCGACTATCGGCAGGACTCCGACTTCGCAGAAGAACGCCTGACAGGGCTGAATATCGTCGAGTTCGACGTTGGCGCGGGGGAAGAAGGCGGCGTTTTCGAGCCGGCTTACCAGGAGCGGCTCGCGGCCTTCGAGGCGTGGCTGCGGAGCCAGCCCGGCGTCGTCAGCGTGGCGGCGATTTCCGATGTGACGTCGCGCGTGCACGAAGCCATGAATGCCGGCCGAACGACATACGGCGCAGTGCCGCGCGACCGAGAAACCATCGCTCAGTATTTTCTGCTCTACGAACTCTCGCTGCCCTTCGGCATGTCGCTTAACGACCAGATCAACGTAAGCAGGTCTTCGAGCCGCGTTACGGTCATTCTGCGACACATGACGTCAAGACAGATCAGGGAGTTCAACGACCGGGCAACCGCCTGGCTGGCCGACAATGCGCCGCCGGAAATGCAAACGCGCGGCATCGGGCTCAATGTCCTCTTCGCCAATCTTTCCGGCGTCAACATCAGTTCCATGATGCTGGCGACGCTCGTATCGGTGCTGGCGATTGCAGTGGTGGTGGGGCTCGCGCTTCGCAGTACGGGCTACGGCGTGCTGAGCATTTTCCTCAACATGCTGCCGTCCCTTGTCGGTTTCGGCCTTTGGGGGCTTCTGTATCAGGACATCGGTCTTGCAGCCTCTGTGGTGACCGCCATGACGATCGGTCTTGTGGTCGACGACACGATCTACTTCCTCCTGATTTATCAGCGGGCGCGGAAGGACGGTCTCGATCCCGAACAGGCGATCAACCATGTCTTCGCCACCGTCGGCGTCGCCATGCTGGTGATTACCGCCTCCCTGGCGGTTGGCTTCGGCACGCTGGCCTTTTCCGGCTTCGAGGTGAACCGCTCGCTCGGTGCGATGACGGCACTCGTCATCTTGTCGAACCTTTTCATCGACTGGTTAATGCTGCCGCCGGTCATGAGGATCATGGAAAACAGCCGCGCTCGTGCGGCTGCCCGCCGTCTATCGTAGATTCACGGTTGTGGAATTCTTGTAAAAGTGCCCATTAACTAATTGTTAGGGTTTGTAATTCCTTAAAGCTTGTGATTCTTTAGGGGCTCTTGTGTGTGCGTAAAATAGGGTGGGGCCAGTGATCCGAACCTACGAGCAGCTTACAGGCGCTCAGGGGCGCCGAATGTTCTATCGGGCCGAAAGATTCCGGCCGGAACAGCTCTTTCGAGAGGAAATTCCGGCGGTTTTCATAGGAAACGAGCAGACTGCGCTCAAAAATCTCAGCATGACCGGCATAGCCGTCCAGAGCTCCCGTCTCGACGGCTGGGACGAGCGGATCGGGTCGGAAATCCCCCTGGAGTTTCGGGTGGGAGACGCCCGGCTCTTCGGCGGTGCGGGATGTATCAAGCGGGTCGAAACCCAGGGATTGAGGACCGTGGTCGGGCTGGAGTTCACCTCCGGCTATCTCGACATTCCCAATATCGTGAGCGAGCACGACAACCTGGTGCTGGCCCAGTCCTTGGCGGACCCGGCTTTCGCGACTTCGGAAGGCATTTTACCGGAGTTTCTGCAGCTCTGTACCGAGATCGTCAATACGTTCCGCTCCTACAAGAGCCTTCTGGAGAACTACGAGGCGCGCCTGACTGCGACCGGCGCGGAGCGTGAAAAACTCCTGCTGGAAGCGCTCATTGCCTGCGAGGACCGCATTGTCCCGCAATGGAAGGAGCTCTGGTATCGAGGCAACGACATCCTCGCACCTGTCTGGCGCGATCCCATCACTCTTGCGCGGCACAAGAGATACGCCGAGCGCGTTCTGACGCCGGACTTCATGCCGGGCGCCGTGATGAAGAGATGTTACGAAAAGCCGCTGGGTTATCCCGGTGACTTTCAGATCATGAACTACGTGTATGAATGGGGCCGTGTCGGCAACACGCCCTATGAAAAGTTGTTGCATCGCATCGGCATCGAAACCGGCGCATGCGTCGGTACGCGATTGCGGATGACGCAGAAGCTCATCGCCGCGCGCATAGCCGAAGAAGCGGGCGACACGCCTATCAACATTGCCAATCTCGGGTGCGGTTCGGCCTATGAGGTCTATGACTATCTGAAAATAGGTCACCTGCCGCGGCCGGTGAATTTCACCCTGATCGATCAGGACGACCGGGCCCTGACGCATGCCTATGAGCATGCCTACCCGGAAGTTGTGCGCCATGCGGGCCGCGCAAAGGTCCAATGTCTGCAGGCGTCGTTCGCGCAACTTCTGAAAGCGGGCGCTCTCTTCCGTGCTTTGCCGCCGCAAGATGTGATCTACAGCCTGGGCCTCTACGACTACCTGTCTGCAAGGCGTGCGCGCGCACTGACGCACGACCTCTATGCGCAGGTGAAGCCTGGCGGCAAGCTGATCCTCGCCAACGTGAAGAAGGGCCGGGAAAGCTGCGAGTGGCCGCTGGAATTCGTTACGGACTGGAGTCTGATCTACCGTACCGAGGAAGACATGCTGGCCCTCATCGAAGGCCTCGATGTCGAAAATGTGGCTGTCGAAGTGGATGCGACCAAGTGCATCTATCTGATGGTAGTGGACAAGCCGGCTTGATCTGAACCGTTAACTCGCCTGCCACTGCAGGTCGACAGGTTGCGGCGCGATGAAGCGGCTCTTGGGGAAGGTGGCGCGAGCGACGGTGCCTTCCCCGACCACGCTTTCGATATCCACCGAGCCGCCATGCAGGTTCATGATCTTGCGCACCAGGGGCAGGCCGAGACCAGTGCCTTGCTGCGTCCGCGACATTGCATCCTCGACCTGGACGAAGGGCTCGAAAATGCGTGCGGTGTCGGACGCCTTGATGCCGATGCCGGTATCTCTCACGGCCAGCACCATGTCTCCGGTCGGGCTCAGGCCAAGCTCGACCGAGACCTGCCCCTCCTCCGGCGTGAACTTGAGCGCATTGGATGTGAGGTTGATCGCGACCTGGTTGAATAGACGCGGGTCGGCGATGATCCAAGGAATATCGTCTCGCACGCGAAAGCTTAGTTCGACGCCGAGTTCGGAGGCGCGCTGGCGGAACATGCGCATGGTGCTGTTAAGGGCTTCGACAGGATCGATCGGCTCTTCTTCGAGTTGCAGTTTACCGGCCTCGGCCTTCGAGATGTCGAGGATGTCGTTGATGATGCTCAGGAGATGAGCGCCGCTGGAGCGTATGTCGCTCGCGTAGTCGACATACTTCGGCTGACCGACGGGACCGAACATCTGATTTGAAATGATCTCCGAAAAGCCGATGATCGCGTTCAGCGGCGTGCGAAGCTCATGGCTCATGATGGCCAGGAAATCGTTCTTCGCCCTGTTGGCTGCTTCCGAGCGGCTCAAAAGCCGTTCCGACCGGCGCTGCTCGAAGCGCAGCTTCTCATTGTCGATGAAATTGCGGCGGAGATGGTACTCCTGCACGTAGTTCACGAACATGCTGACGCCGACGCCGAAGATCAGGAAGACGTTGTTGTTGATGAATACATTTGTCGGGATCGGATTGACGAACAGGACGACATATTCATAGGCGGCGCACGCCATCGTCGACATCAGGATCGAGTAGTAGTAGCGCAACCGCCAAAGGCAGTTGACATAGCTGAGAATGATCAGAACGCCAGCATAGTAAAGGTAGTTGCCCGGGGTATCCGCGATCGCGATCATCGCAACGACGGCAAGTGCCGGAATGCCCATGGCCAGCGACAACAACGCCTGGTGCCGGTAGGAAAAGCCGGGCAGATATGAGATGGCCACGATGGCCAGCAGCAACGGGCAGGCCACACCAATGCGGATCGCCCAGGCTTCGGTTGCGACCTCGGGAATGATGTACGGATCGAAAACCGCATAGAGAGCGAAGATCACCGCACCGAGGGCGATGGAAAGCCGCGTCAGCCCGATATGCCGCTCGAAGTTCTGGACGTTGTACCGATGCTCGACGTCCGCTTGCCGGAAGCGCAGGCTGAGAGGGTTGAGCGCGAAGTTCGTAGACTGCTCCAGCGGCGCATGGTCGACGGCATCGTGCCGGCTCGGGCGCGCTCCGCCGCCGTGCCGCTCAGGTTCTTCCGAACCTTCGGCCAGATATTTTGCTTCCGCCATGTACAACCGAACGTCCGAAGAAATACTTTGGGCGTAGAGCGTTCAGGCTAGCAGTTAAACCTATAATGCTTGGTTAAATGGGAGTTAGCCGCCATTTTTTACACCGAACTGACGGCATTTCATCCCGGATTGGCACTTCGGAAGAGCCGAAAATTCATCCTCTCATAAGAAAATACGCGAGCAGGATGCTGCCGAACACGATCCGGTACCAGCCGAAGATCGTGAACCCGTGGTGGCTGACGAAATTTACAAGCCATCGAACGACAAGCAGTGCCGATATGAATGCTGCCGCGAAGCCCGCCGCAATAATGTGAGCGTCGCTCGGATTGATAAGGTGCCACGTTTCCCGCAGGCTTACCGCAGAGGCACCGAGCATCACCGGTATCGCGAGGAAGAACGAGAATTCAGCCGCCGTCTTTCGCTCGACGCCGACAAGCAGCGCTCCGAGGATGGTGGCGCCGGACCTCGATACGCCCGGCACGAGCGCCAGGCACTGGAACAGGCCGATCTTCAGTGCCGTCCGCATGGAGAGTGTTTCGACCGAAGTGATACGCGTCTCCAGATGCAGCCTCTCGACGAGGATGATCGCGATGCCCCCGAGGATCAGGGCCGCACACACGACATAAGGTGTGAAGAGAACTTCCACGATGAAGTCGTGATAGAGCACACCGACAAGTCCGGCGGGAACGATTGCCACCAAAGTCGCGCCAATGAAGTTGCGCGCGCCCGCGTCGTGCGGTGCGTCAAGCACCACACGCGTCAGCCGGCCGCTATAGAGAACGCATATCGCGAGAATCGCCCCGAGTTGGATGACAACCTCGAACACTTTTCCCGGCACGCTGGAAAAACCGAGAAGGTCCCCCACGATGATGAGATGCCCGGTCGACGAGATCGGCAGGAATTCGGAGACACCCTCGACAACGCCGAGGATGATCGCTTGCAGGAAGCTGTGCTCGTACATGTCCGATGAAGGTTCCTGCGCTGAATATGAAGATGGGCGTCCTGGCGGGGAAGTCTACCATGCCGACCGTTACATGAATCTTATGGCAGGGAAATGTCGGGTCGGCCAAGTCCGATCTTGGGGGTGCCTAGAAACCGGTCGCGTCCAGTGCTTCCTTGACCCTGCTGACGGCGATGTCGAAAGCGGCCGAACGAAGATCGAGTCCAGTTGCGTCCGCATGGTCGAAGACATCGTGGGCTGCCTTCCCGAGAATGCGCGCCAGTTCCGAATCGACCTTCTCCGGCGGCCAGACTTCGCGCTGCAAATTCTGCACCCATTCGAAATAACTGACGATGACGCCGCCGGCGTTGGCGAGAATATCGGGCACGATGACGACGCCGCGCTCCTTCAGCGTGCGGTCGGCATCGCTCGTTACAGGCCCGTTCGCACCTTCGACGATGATGCGTGCGGCGACACGCGGCGCGTTTTCGGCCGTGATGACGTTGCCCAGTGCAGCCGGCAGCAGGTAGTCACAGTCGAGTTCGAGAAGTTGTGCCGGTTTGAGCGCGTCGAGATCGTTCGCTTCGCACAATAGACCGCGTTCTTTCTTTCGCTTGATCAGAGCGTCGAGATCTACACCGTCCTCGCGGTAGACCGCGCTCCGCGAGTCGGAAACCGCAATGATCTTCATTCCAAGCTCGCACAGCGCCTGCGCCGCATGCAGCCCGACGTTACCGAAACCCTCGATTGCTACAGTCGCGCCTTTGAGTGGCTTGCCATAGCGCGTGGCATACTCCCGTATCGCGATCCCGATACCATGGCCTGTCGCCTTCTCCCGGCCGACCGAGCCACCCAGCGCGAGTGGTTTGCCCGTCACGGCGGCCGGCGAGTGTCCGTAGATCGCCGAGTATTCGCTGTGGATCCACCCCATTACCCGCGCATCGGTGCCCACATCCGGCGCCATAATGTCACTGTTCGGCCCGATCTCGCGATGAATGCGCTTGATAAATTTCCGTGTCAGCGTCTCGAGTTCGCGAACCGATAGTTTATGCGGATCGCAATCGATGCCGCCTTTGCCGCCGCCAAGCGGAATGTTGACGAGCGCCGTTTTCATGGTCATGAGCGAGGCTAGCTCCCGCACCTCTTCCATGTCGACGTTGGGGTGGTAGCGCAATCCTCCCTTGCAGGGTCCGCGTGCGCCTTGATGCTGAACGCGGTAGCCGCTGAAGATGGCCAACTCGCCATTGTCGCGGACGATAGGAATTTCGACCTTGATTTCGAGAGCCGCGAGCGAGAGAAGCGACTTCATCGAGGCGCTGTAGCCAAGGCGGGCGCAGGCGGCGTTGAGAAACGTCTCGTAAGCCGATTGCATTGAAAGTCTTGGCGTCATGCCGTCTCCATCCGTTCGCAGGCCCCGCGTTGCGGCGATTTGATGGGAAAAGGCGGATGATTTCAACCTCGAGGTCCTGCCACATTTGCGTCCCGGACATTAACGGGTGGTTCATACCCGGTTCAGGTAGCGGGTGAGAGTCTGGTCTCCATGGATGGAAGATGAGTTCCACCCAGCGAACGGAGACACCGAAATGGTGCGTCATGTAGTGAAATTTACCGGCGTGGCGACCGCCATCGCCCTGTGCCTGGGCTCGGCCGCAATCGCCGCCCCCGGCGACGACGGCAACAGGGGAGGTGGAGATCACAGGCGCGAGCGCGGGGAGCAGCGCCAGCCGCCTCAACGGCAGGCCGAGCCACCTCGCGAGCATCGGCAAGCGGATCAGCAGCGGAGCCAGCAAGAAGGGGAGCAGGACAGACAACGCCAGCAGGCTGAGCACCAACAGCGCCAGCGGGCGGAGCAACAGCAGCGCCAGCAGGCTGAGCACCAGCAGCGACAGCGCCAGCAGGGGGAACAGCAACAGCGCCAGCAGGCTGAGCACCAGCAGCGTCAGCGCCAACAGATCGAGCAACAGCAACGTCAACGCCAGCAGGCGGAACAGCAGCAGCGCCAGCAAGCTGAGTACCAGCAGCGGCGACACCAGCAGCAGGCGCAAAACCGCGACCGGCATTACCAGCCGCCGCAGGACCAGGGACGTCAATACAAT
>NZ_JAUYUS010000103.1 GCF_030694575.1 Parvibaculum sp. | reverse complement strand
TACGTTCGTGTTGCGTCCGGCGCTGACGGATGTCGTGCAGGGAGCAAATCTCGACGCTCTGGAAAAAGACGTTCTCCCGGGCTATCTGCCGCATCGCCGCTGGTTCGGCGCCAAGGGCGAAAAAATCCACCGTGTCCGCGTCATGCAGGCGACGCCGCTGCCGGCTGCGGAAGATCTGATGTTGACCGAGATTGAGGTGACGACCGACAGTGGCGCTGCCATCTACACATTGCCGCTCGGGATCGTCTGGGAGGCCGAACCGGCAGGGCCCTTTGCCTCCAACCTCGCGCTTGCAAAAGTGCGGCGCGGGCGGCGCGTCGGTCTGCTGACGGATGGTTTCACCCTGAACGCGTTCTCCACATCGATCATCGCCGCGTTGCGGGACAACGCCACTATTCCCGCCGGTGGCGGCGCGCTGGAATTCTCGTCACATGCGGGATTCGATCTCGAACCCGACGCGGCGCCCGAATGGCTCGCAGCGGAACAATCGAACAGCACACTCGTACTTGGCGAACGTGCGGTTCTGAAAGTTCTGCGCAAGATCCAGCCGGGCATCCATCCAGATGTCGAGATGGTTCGCTACCTGAGCGAAAACGGCTACGAGAACGTGCCCGCCATACTGGGTGACGTCAGCCGCATCGATGGTGAAAAGAAGAGCTTGCTGATGCTGGTGCAGCGCTTCGTCTACAACCAGGGAGACGGTTGGCAATGGACGCTGGGAACGCTTGAGCGCCTGGCAACCGATGTGGACTGGAGCTTTTCCAACTACGGAAACTTCGCGCGGAATCTGGGCCGCAGACTCGCGGAAATGCATGAAACGCTTGCGCGACCGACAGACGATCCGGACTTCACGCCGGAACCGATGGACGCCGCTAGTGCGGAGCAGCTCGGTGAGCGCGTCGCGGCGCAGTTGCGCTCCGCGCTCGATCTGGTCGCTGGCGCCAGCCTCAACGACGATGAAGCCGCCGGCCGGTTGCTGTCGGAACGTGACGGACTGATCGAGCGGGTGCGGGCCGCTGCGCGAGATGCCGAGGGCCGTATGCGCACGCGCATTCATGGCGACCTTCATCTGGGGCAGGTCCTGGTGACGGGAAGCGACGTGATGCTGATCGATTTCGAAGGCGAGCCGACGAAGCCGCTCGACGAACGCCGCGGCAAGGACCTGCCGCTGCGGGATGTCGCAGGCATGCTGCGTTCGTTCGACTATGCGGTGGCGGTTGCCGAACAGCAGCGGCCTGCGAGCGCGGAGACGGAGGAGATTCGTACCGAGGAGCGTTATGCCCGCTTCCGCGAGCAGGCGGTCGAGGCTTTCCTTGCCGGTTACCAGGACAGGGACGAGCCCGCCGCCGATCCTATGCTCGACCTCTTCCTGCTGGAAAAGGCGGCCTATGAGGTTGCTTACGAAGCGGCCAACCGGCCGGACTGGATCGGCGTGCCGGTGGCGGGCCTTGCACAGGTCGCAACACGACTGATCGGCAAGGAGATGAAGTGATGGCGATGAACGGCACGCTTGAGCATGCGGCGGCAGCTCTGCTCGATGGGCGGCTGACCGATCCGTTCGCGCTGCTCGGACCCCACGATGAAGGCGGCGGCACTGTGGTGCGCACATTCCAGCCGGGCGCGGAAGAAGTCTCGCTTATTGCGCAAAGCGACGAGCACGAACTCGGAACGCTTAAGGGAACGGGCGGGTTGTTCGTCGGCCGCCTGGCGGAGAACGTGGCTTACAAGCTGCGTATCGTATGGCCGGGAGGAGCGGTGCAGGAGACCGAGGATCCCTATTCCTTTGGAACGGTGCTGGGCGATCTCGACCTCCACCTGTTTGGCGAAGGACGCCACTGGGGGCTCGGTCATGTGCTGGGTGCGCAACCGCGCGCCATGGAGGACGTACAGGGCGTCGCCTTCTCCGTATGGGCGCCGAATGCGCGGCGGGTTTCGGTCGTCGGCGATTTCAACAATTGGGATGGACGGCGCCATCCGATGCGGCTGCGGCACGGCGCGGGCATCTGGGAACTCTTTGTGCCGCGGCTCGGCGCCGGCTCGCGCTACAAATACGAGATCGCGGGCGCGGACGGCAGCACCAGCCAAAGAGCGGATCCCCTCGCGCGGGCGACGGAGGCCCCGCCAGCTACGGCTTCCGTCGTTGCCGCCACGCCGGATTTTCACTGGACCGACGCAGACTGGCTCGCCGAGCGCACTGCGCGTCAGGGGCCAGATGCTCCGATCTCCATTTATGAGGTGCATGCCGCGTCATGGGTACGCCCTGAGGGAAATCGTGAGGGAACGCTCGACTGGCGCGGGCTGACCGAGCGGCTGATTCCCTATGTGGCCGACATGGGCTTCACGCATGTCGAATTCCTGCCGATCATGGAGCATCCATTCGGTGGCTCGTGGGGCTATCAGACGCTTTCGCAATTCGCGCCATCCGCCCGTTTCGGCCGACCGGAGGATTTCGCGCGCTTCGTCGACGCCTGTCATCGGGCCGGCATAGGCGTCATTCTCGATTGGGTGCCCGCGCATTTTCCGACCGACCCGCATGGCCTCGCGCATTTCGACGGGAGCCATCTCTATGAGCATGCCGACCCGCGCGAGGGCTTTCATCAGGACTGGAATACCCTGATCTACAATCTCGGACGGCGCGAGGTGGCCGGCTTCCTCCTTGCGTCGGCATTGTGGTGGCTGGAGACATTCCATGTCGACGGCCTGCGCGTCGACGCCGTTGCCTCGATGCTGTACCGAGATTACAGCCGGAACGCCGGAGAGTGGGTGCCCAATGTCCATGGCGGTCGCGAGAATCTGGAATCGGTCGATTTCCTGAAGCGCCTGAACGAGGTCGTGGCGGAGTGCTGTCCCGGTGCCGTCACCATCGCCGAAGAGTCCACTGCCTGGCCGGGCGTCTCAGCACCGCTCGAGCAGGGAGGATTGGGATTTTCCTACAAGTGGAACATGGGATGGATGCACGACACGCTTCAATACGTGGAGCGCGATCCGGTTCATCGCGCGTGGCATCACAATGAAATGACTTTTGGCCTCGTCTACGCCTTCTCGGAAAAATTCGTGTTGCCGTTGAGCCACGACGAAGTGGTGCATGGCAAGGGATCGCTGATTGGAAAGATGCCTGGCGACAGATGGCGGAAGTTTGCAACGCTACGCGCGTATTTCACCTTCATGTGGACGCATCCCGGAAAAAAGCTGCTCTTCATGGGAGGTGAAATCGCGCAGGACAGCGAGTGGAACCACGATGCGGAGGTGCCTTGGCATCTCCTGTCGGACCCCGAGCATGCTTCGGTGCAGCGTCTCGTGCGAGACCTCAACCGGCTTTATGCGAAGGAGCCCGCACTTCACGCTCGCGACGCCGATCCAAGCGGATTTCAGTGGATCGTCGGTGCCGATTCCGAAAACAGCGTCTTCGCCTATGCGCGCCTCGGGCACGGGGACGTACCTCCCATCGTGGTGCTGATCAACATGACGCCGGAGCCGCACCGGAACTATCACGTAGGCATGCCGCGCGCCGGAAGATGGCGCGAGGTTCTGAACAGCGATGCCGCACTATACGGCGGTGGAAATATCGGCAATGACGGTCTGGTTGAAGCGGAGCCGACGCCCGCTCTCGGACAGCCCGCCTCGGCGACGGTTGTGCTGCCGCCGCTTGCGGCGGTCATTCTCCGATTTGAAGGAGGTCGCCGATGAGCCCGCTTCCAGACCGGCTTGAAACAGGATCGCCACGTCCATTGGGCGCCACCTTCGATGGTCTCGGCGTCAATTTCGCCGTGTTTTCCGCACATGCCGAGAAGATAGAACTGTGCCTGTTCGAGCCGACCGGGAAGCGTGAAATCGCGTGCTATGAACTGCCGGAATGGACGGACGAGGTTTGGCATGGCTACTTGCCCGATGCGCGTCCCGGGCTCCTCTACGGCTACCGCGCGCATGGTCGCTATGCACCGGAGGAAGGACATCGCTTCAATCCGAACAAGTTGCTGCTCGATCCCTACGCTCGCAAGCTCGCCGGCGATGTCAGATGGACCGATGCGCTGCACGGCTATCGCGTTCGCTCGCATCGCGCCGATTTGAGCTTTGACCGGCGCGACAGTGCCGCGGCGATGCCGAAAGGCGTGGTCACCAACTCGGCTTTCGACTGGTCGCGCGATGTGCGCCCCAACACCCCCTGGTCGGAAACGATTATCTATGAAGCGCACATCAAAGGTCTGACGAAACTGCTGGAGGAAGTTCCGCCGCCGGAGCGCGGCACATTCGCGGCGTTGGCGCATCCGCGCGTGATAGAACACCTGAAGAGATTGGGCATAACCGCGCTGGAGCTGATGCCGATTCATGCTTTCGTGCAGGACCGGTTTTTGCAGGAGAAGGGACTGCGCAACTATTGGGGCTACAACACGCTTGGCTTCTTCGCACCCGAGCAGACATATCTTGCATCCGACGATCAGGACGAGCTGCGCATCGCCGTTCGGCGTCTGCATGCAGCGGGCATCGAGGTGATTCTCGATGTCGTCTATAACCACACATGCGAAGGAAGCGAGCGGGGGCCTACCATGTCGTGGCGAGGACTCGACAACGCGACCTATTACCGGCTCATTCACGACGATCCACGCTACTGCATCAACGATACGGGGACGGGCAACACACTGAACCTCTCCAATGCGCGGGTGATTCAGATGGTTGCGGATTCTCTGCGGTACTGGGCAACTTCATTCGGGATCGACGGCTTCCGTTTCGATCTTGGATTGACGCTCGGCCGCACCGACCACGGCTTCGATCCAGGCGCCGGCTTCTTCGACGTTCTGCGCCAGGATCCGGTCCTGGGCGGGCTGAAGCTCATCACCGAGCCTTGGGACATCGGACCCGGAGGCTATCAGCTCGGAAACTTCCCGCCCGGGTTTGCCGAGTGGAACGACAAGTATCGCGACAGCGTGCGCAAATACTGGCGCGGCGACTCCGCGCTTCGCGGAGAGCTGGCCGCCCGTCTCTCCGGTTCGGGCGACCTCTTCGATCGTCGGGCGAGGCGTCCATGGGCGAGCGTGAACTATCTTGCCAGCCATGACGGTTACACGCTGGCGGACCTCGTCGCTTATGAACATCGCCACAATGAGATCAACGGCGAAGAAAATCGGGACGGGCATCTCCACAACTATTCGCGCAACTGGGGTGTGGAAGGGCCGACGGACAACCCGGCGATCCTCGATGTGCGCAACCGCGTTCGCCGATCGATGCTGCTGACACTGTTTGCCTCGCTCGGTACGCCCATGCTGCTGGCGGGTGACGAGTTCGGCCGCAGCCAGGGCGGCAACAACAACGCCTACTGCCAGGATAACGAGATCAGCTGGCTCAACTGGGCAGAGATGGATTCTCTGCAAGGCAACGAACTTATCGACTTTGTCGTCCGGCTGACCGGCCTGCGAAAGCGCTACCCCATGTTACGCGCGCCCAATTTTCTCTATGGAGAGGACGTGCCAGCTGAAGGCGTCAACGACATAGAATGGTTCGACGAGAGAGGGCAGGAGCTCTCAGCCGATGACTGGAACAACCCGGATGGCCGCGCGCTCGTAATGCGCCGCGCCAGGCGGCGGGAGGACGGGCATATCGAAGCACTCACGCTTCTTCTGAATGCATCGTCCCACACCATCGACTTCCGGATGCCGCCACCGGAGAGCAAGCGGACCGTTCTCGCCGACAGCGCCCATCCCGATCGCGGCGAGTTTGAAATCGAAAATCACTACGCGGTGGCGCCTCATGGCGCCGCGCTACTGTGCTGGACAAACGAGTCCGACAAGTCATGAAGGAATGGGGCGCCAAACTTGTTGGAGCGGGCCGCACGCGCTTTCGCATCTGGGCGCCGAACATTCCTGCGGTCGCCCTTGAGATCGAGGGCAGAGAAAAAATCCCGCTGCAACCGGAAGGGGACGGCTGGTTCTCCGTCGAGACGGTGGCAGGTCCCGGCACTCGTTATCGCTTCCGCGTAAGGCACGATCTTTCCGTTCCCGATCCCGCGGCTCGTTGCCAGTCCGATGGCGTTCATGGTTGGAGCGTCGTCGCACCGCCGCAAGCCTATCGCTGGCGCGTGGAAGATTGGCGCGGACGGCCCTGGGAAGAAGCGATAATCCAGGAAGTTCACCCGGGATTGCTCGGCGGCTTCAACGGCGTTGCAGAACACCTTCCCGCGCTCGCCGAGATCGGGGTTACCGCTATCGAACTGATGCCGATCTCGGCCTTCAGCGGTACGCGCAACTGGGGATATGACGGTGTGCTGCCTTACGCTCCTGCGGAAAGCTATGGCACGCCGGACGATTTGAAGGCGCTTGTCGACCGCGCACATGAACTCGGCCTGATGATAATGCTGGACGTCGTCTACAATCACTTCGGACCGGACGGAAACTATCTCGGAACCTATGCGGGGGACTTCTTCGATCCGCATATTCATACGCCGTGGGGCGCGGCCGTCGCCGTCGACCGGGAGCCGGTGGCGCGATTTTTCATCGACAATGCGCTGATGTGGCTCGACGAATACCGTTTCGACGGATTGCGCTTCGATGCTGTGCAAGCCATTGCCAACAATGATTTTCTCGACCGTATGGCGGCCGAGATACGTAGCCGGCTCGGGCAGGACCGGTTCATTCATCTGGTCCTTGAGAATGAGAACAACGATGCCGAACGACTCGAGCCCGGCAAGTACGATGCACAATGGAATGACGACTTCCACAGCGCACTTCATGTCCTGCTGACGGGGGAGACAAGCTCCTACTACGGCGACTTCGCCGACAGACCTGCGGAACGGCTCGCCCGTTGTCTTGCCGAAGGTTTCACCTATCAGGGGGAAGTATCGCATCATCTCGATGGGCGGACCCGGGGGAACCCCAGCGGCCATCTACCGCCGACTGCGTTTGTTTCATTTCTGCAGAACCACGATCAGATCGGCAACCGCGCTATGGGCGAGCGGCTTACGGTCCTGGCCGATCGCGACAATCTCCGGGCGGCGACGGTGCTCCTGTGCCTGTGTCCGCAGATACCTCTTTTTTTCATGGGCGATGAGGCAGGATCGCACACGCCATTTCTCTTCTTCACCGATTTTCACGATGAATTGGCGGATGCCGTCAGGCGCGGCCGCCGGCGTGAGTTCGCGAAGTTCGCCGCATATTCCGACGAGGAGGCGCGCAAACGCATTCCCGATCCGAATGCGCCGGGCACCTTCGCGGCCTCCCGGCCCGAGCCGGGACCGGACGCCGATGAGTGGTGGGCCCTTTACACGAAGCTTCTTCGCATACGACGAATGGAAATCGTGCCACGCCTGCGCGGCGCCCGCTCGCTCGGCGCCGAAGCGATAGGCGACGCCGCAGTAGTGGCGCGCTGGCGGTTGGGAGACGGCGCGAAACTCGTCATGGCGCTGAACCTCGGCGACAGGCAGGCAGGTTTTCCAGCACCGCGCGGTGTCACACTTTTCGCCGAGGGTGAGGCGGGGGCGCCCGCGAGTGTCGCCGTCTGGCTCGATAAAGAATGAGTGCCCTGGCCGCATTGGCCGAAGCGGCAGGCCTTCGGACCGATTGGACCGACGCCGCCGGGCGCGCGCAGCGTGTCTCCGACGATGCCCTCATCGCCATTCTCGCCGCGCTCGGCCTGCCTGCGGGTAGCGACGCGGCGATCGCCGAAAGCCGCCGCCGGCTGAAAGCCGACAAGGCCGTCGAATGTTCCTTCATGTCCGCCGACGTGGGGCGGCCGCTGCTGCTGCCAAAGGAATGCGGTGCCGCAGGACGCGCCCGTCTCGTACTGGAAGACGGCACGGAACAGGATGTGACGCTGGAGGAGGTTCGCGATGGCATCATTCTTCCTGCCCTGGATCGGACCGGCTATCACCGTTTGATGTTAGCCGATCGGAGCATCGGACTTGCGGTGGCGCCACGGCATTGTTTCCGTGTCGAGGATGCTGCACCCGGCAGCCGCATATGGGGACCGGCTGTGCAGATCGCGGCGCTGCGCGATGAACGCGAAAGTTCCTTTGGCGATTTTGGTACGTTGGCCAGGGCGGCATCCGCTTTCGCTACACGGGGCGCCGACGCCATGGCGATCAGCCCCGTCCACGCGCTCTTTCCGGCGGATGCCGGGCGCTACAGCCCCTACGCGCCCTCCAGCCGACTTTTTCTGAATGTCTTCTTTGCGGACCCTTCGCTGCTCGGACATACCTCCAGGTCCCCCTCATCTGCGGAGCTGATCGATTGGGCGACCGCGATTCCCGAACGACTGGCACAGCTTCGCGCCGCCTATGACAGCCGGAGCGAAGGCGTCCGCGACGCAGTTGCCGCATATGCCGAACGAGGTGGAGCGGAATTGCTGCGGCATGTGCGCTTCGATGCTCTCCACGCATATTTCTTTCGGCGGGACGGCGCGCGCGGCTGGCAGGATTGGCCGCCGGACTATCGAAATCCGACAAGCGGTTCAGTGTCGGCCTTTGCCGCGGAGCATGAAGACGAGGTCGGATTTTACCTGTTCCTTCAATGGCTGGCAGAGCAGGGCCTCGATAAGGCCCAGCGGGCTGCGCGGCGGGCCGGCATGGCGGTTGGTCTCATAGCCGATCTGGCGGTTGGCATGGACGCAGGCGGGAGCCACGCGTGGAGCCGGCCCGAAGAATTGCTGACGGGGCTTTCGATCGGTGCGCCGCCGGACCCGCTCGGTCCCGACGGACAGAACTGGGGCATTACGGGCTTCTCTCCCCAGGCCTTGCAGCGAACCGGCTTCGACGCTTTTATCGCGACCATCCGCGCCGCGCTCTCGCATGCGGGCGGTATCCGGGTCGACCACGCGCTTGGCCTGCGCCGAATGTGGGTTGTTCCGGATGGCGCATCGCCGACAGACGGCGCCTACCTCACCTATCCGCTGGATGACATGCTTCGCCTTCTCGCACTGGAATCGGAACGCGCCAAAGCCATCGTCATTGGAGAAGACCTGGGCACCGTGCCCGAGGGGCTTCGGGATGAAATGGAGCGGAAGGAGATGCTCGGTATGCGTGTTCTCTGGTTCGAGCGCGAAGAGGACGGAACATTCACGCCACCGGATCGTTGGCCCACGGGCGCGGCGGCGATGACGAGTACGCACGACCTGCCGACGGTCGCCGGTTGGTGGAGCGGCCGGGATATCGATTGGACCTGGAGCCTGAGGCGCAAATCGGATGCAGCCAGTGAAGCCGAACACCGTTCCAGCCGCGCGCGAGAGCGGACCCGTCTCTGGTCTTCCATGCGTGATGCAGGCGTTGTCACTGCCGACCTCATGCCTGGACCCGACGACACGAGTCCCGTCGTGGACGCCGCTCTCGCCTATGTCGGCAGCACGCCATCCCCGAT
Source organism: Parvibaculum sp. (assembly GCF_030694575.1). Lineage (GTDB taxonomy): Bacteria > Pseudomonadota > Alphaproteobacteria > Parvibaculales > Parvibaculaceae > Parvibaculum. The sequence continues at coordinate 1,041 of NZ_JAUYUS010000103.1, read as the reverse complement.
CTCCATCCTGCCGATGGAGGACATTGTCGGCATCGTTGAGCAGCCGAACCTGCCAGGTACGACGAGCGAACATCCGAACTGGCGTCGCCGTATGCCGGCCGCGACCGGCGACCTGCTCGATCGGCCGGAAGTCGCAGCGCGTATCGCAACCCTGAACGATAAAAGAAACAAATGATTCCACGCGCAACCTATCGGCTGCAGTTTCACAAGGACTTCACCTTTGCCGATGCAGAGGCACTGGTGCCTTATCTGGCCGGGCTCGGCATCAGTCATCTTTATGCTTCGCCGATCACCACCGCGCGTAGTGGATCGATGCACGGCTATGATGTCGTCGACCCAACGCGGATCAATCCGGAACTGGGGAGCGAGGAGGCTTTCCGGTCCCTCGCGCTGGCTCTTCGCGAGCAGGGACTCGGCATCATTATCGATATCGTTCCCAATCACATGGGTTTTGCCGGCGGCAAGAATGCCTGGTGGCAGGATGTGCTGGCGAAAGGCGAAGCGAGCCGCTACGCGAGTTTCTTCGATATCGACTGGCGCCGGAAACTTCTTTTGCCCTTGCTCGGCGAGCCGCTGTCTGCCGCGATCGACAATGGTGCGATTGCGCTTGAGGAGGACGACGGCAGCTTCTTCTTCACCGCCTACGGGAAGAACCGCTTCCCCGTCAGGCCGGAAGACATGGTTGAGCTGGCAAGCGGCGAGCCTGGCACGGTACTCGCTTTATACGATCCGGCGGAAGAAGCCGGGCGGAAAAGGCTCCAACGCCTGCTCGAACGCCAGCACTATCGGCTTGCGTCGTGGCGGACGGCGAACGATGAACTCAATTGGCGCCGCTTTTTCACCATCACCGGCCTCGCGGGGCTGCGGATCGAGGACAGGGAGGTCTTCGAGGAGACGCACGCGTTGTATTTTCGTCTTTACGGCGAAGGATTGATCGACGGTGTCCGCATCGATCACATCGACGGGCTTGCCGATCCGGCAGCCTATTGCCGCATGCTGCGCGCCCGGTTCAACACGATTGAACGTCCGTCCGATGCCCTG
>NZ_JAUYUS010000088.1 GCF_030694575.1 Parvibaculum sp. | reverse complement strand
CGCCGTCGCCGAGTCGGGCATCGACCTTGCGCAACTGAAGGCGCGCCTTTTCCGTGCCATCATCAAGGCGGAGCGGCCGCATCTTGCGAATGTGCCGGAACTCCTGGCCGACATCGAAAGGGAAATCAAAATCCGTTTCGGCGAAGAGAACGCGCCCATCCTAGCCGAGCCACTGGAAGACGAAGAGGACGCAGCCGTTTCACAGAGCGCCTGAACCGGTTTCGTTCGGCCGCAACGCTTCCGCGAGCGCTCCGCACGGTTTCATATCCGTGTCGCCGGATGGCGGAGACGCCCCGGACGCGGCGATCCACGCGGCAATGTCGCGCCATACGGTTTCGCGCTGAAGATCGCGCAGCAGCATGTGGTAGCCGTCGGGGTAGCAGATGGCGGCGACGTCGACCTCCGCTTCCTTCATCGCCGTGAGCGCATCGCCGACGGGAGGTGCCGGTACGATTTCATCCTTCGCGCCATAGAGCAGCAGAACCGGCACACCGAGACGGGCCGAAGCGGCATGGGCGCTGTCCATCAGATCGACGAGGCCGTAGATCGTATCGATGCGCGTTCCCTTGATGACGAGAGGGTCGCGGCCGAGAGCGCGGAGCATTTCGATGTTGTCCGACGGCCTGATCCCGAGGCCGCGCCCCGTCAAGGTGTAGGACGGCGCGAGGCGGGCCGAGGCCCAGAGGACGATCCTGTAAAAATCGTTCATGGCGCGCCAGCCCCAGACGGCGGGCGCCGACAGGATGAGACCGTCGATCTCCGGCGGTTCCGGCAAGGTCATCGCGCGCATGGCGACCGCGCCGCCCATGCTTTCGCCGAGGAGATAGACCGGCAGGTCCGGATGGCGTCCGCGCACCATCCTCACAACGCTCGCAGCATCTTCCGCCATGCGGGTGTCGCCCGCCCAGAGCCCCTGCCCCGGCGCCCGGCCGAAGCCGCGCTGGTCGATCGCGTAAAGCGAGATGCCCCGTGCGGCGAACCATGGACCGGGGCCGGGGTCCGAAAAGGCATTCGAGTAGTCGTTGAAGCCGTGCAGCGCGACGACGACCGCGCGCGGTTCCTTTGCCTGAAAGACCAACATGGGCAACGTGGCGCCGTCGGCCATGACCGCCACCGTCGACGCCGCCGTCGTGTCGAGGCGCGCATCGTAGACCGGATCGCCGACCGCCATCATCTGCGGCGCGCAGGCGAAGGCGGAAACGAGAAGAAGAAGGAGCGGGAAGATGCGTGACATGCACGGAGGCTAGCGCATCGGCACAGCCCAGGCGAGAAGCTAGGGAGGCGGCACGCGGCCGCCTCCCCGTCGATCAGAATGTCAGATTCATCTGAAGATAAGCCGAACGCCCCGGCTCGTTTACCTGAACCACCGCCGGATCGAAACCATTCCCGCGGCTCAGATGAGACGCATAGGTGGTGTCGAGAAGGTTGGCGACGCCGCCCCGCAGCTCGACCGCGCTGGCGAGCTGCCATGTACCGAAGAGATCGAAGACCGCGTAGCCCGGGGTCTCACGAACATCGAGGCCCGACCCTGTCGCGGTGCTTGTGTCGGCCCTTGTCTGTTTCCCGGCCCAGCGCATGCGCGTGCCGGCACTCCATTCCGTTACGTCGTAGACCAGTTCAACGCTGCCGCTGATTGGCGATATCTGGTAGAGGGCCCGGTTGTCGGTCGTGTTCTCGCCATAGGTATAGGCGAGGTTGCCGCCGACATGCCATGACGGCGCGAACGCCCATTGCCCGGCGACGTCGACTCCCGCGAGTTCCGCATCGACATTGCGGAAGATACTCGAGATGCCGTCGTTCACAAGGACGCCGGACTGGCCGCGTGCAATGTCCCGTGAGATGAAGTCCTTCACATTGTCGTACCAGATCCCGGTGGAAGCCTTCCAAGCGGACCCTGCCGTCTCGATACCCATATCGACCTGATGATGCTGTTCGGGATCGATACCGGGATTGCCGACCCAGCCGCCGCCGCCCATCGCGGGCGCACGGGCAATGCCTCGCTCGGTCGCATCCGCCGTGCGTACCGCGCGGCTCGCGCCTGCCCAGCCGGAGAAGCCGCCGAAGTCATGCGTCACTCGAACGAGGCCGCTAACATTGGTCTCATCCCGGTCCGTCTGCACGACGCCATAGAAAGTGTTGTAGAGCGTGCGGGCCGAGACCGCGCCCATGCCGCCCGGCAGGAGGTCGGCTTTCGTCGCCTTGACGGAGACGAAGTCGGTGCGGATACCGGCGGTGATGTCCGTTCTGGCCGTCAGAGGCGCGCTCGCCTCGACGAACAAGCCGGCATCCTCGATTTCCATGCCCGGCCATGTGTAGTTGGAAATCGTGGCCGGCGGAATGGCCGCCATCATGGACGAATAGCTTATCGCATCGCGATCGTTGCGGCGGTAGTCGCCGCCGATCGTCACATCCAGATTGCCGAATTCGAGAACACCCGCGAGCCGCGCGCCGCGCGTGTCGGACGTCGCATCGGTGCGCATGGTCATCGTGCCTGGCGTGCGCAGCGAGTAGTTGTCCATGACGTGATCGACGAAGGAACCGTAGACGCTCGCCTCGACGCCTTTGAATGCACCGCCTTCCTCGAAATTGTGTTCGATGGCGAGGCGGTATGTGTCTGTGGCGGTCCAGGGCGCGTCCATGCCCGCCCCCGCGAAATAGACGTCGACGGCGCGGTTCTGTTCCGCCGAGAAGGAAAGAAGCGAGTTCGATCCATAACGAAGGCCGACTTCTCCGCCGCCACCATATTGCTCGAAGGCAGAGCGGACCTCCCGGCCCGAACCGTCTTCGTAGTTGTCCGCGCGGCGGTCCGTCACGAAACCACGAATATAACTGCCACGTTCGACGGCGCGTGCCTGCGCGCTCACGTAACGCTGCGAGCCGTTCGACTCGACACCGGCCTCGATATTGCCCGAGAGTCCTTCCGGGAAATCCGCGGGATCGGCGCGTTCGAGCGAAACCGTACCCGCGGGTGCAGGCGGGCCGTCGAGCACGGACTGATAGCCGCGCCGCACGGTGATGCTGTCGCCGGACATAGGCATCATGGAGGAGGTGGGCGGGTCCATGCGGTTCGGGCAGGCGCCGAAGACATAGGCGCCGTCGCTGAGGACGGCTATCCTGTCTTCCGACATGCCGCGAATGCTGATGTCCGAACCATGGCCGCCCATACGGCCCGCCGTCACGCCCGGCAAGCGCGAGAGAAGCTCGCCAGCGTCGCGTGCGGGCGGGCCCGCAATTTCGTCGACCTTCACCGTTTCGGAAACGTCGCCTTCCTCTTCCGGCGCGGAGATGACGAGTTCGGGTATCAAAATGGGGGACCGTTTCTCATCCGCGGCCTTGGCGGAAAGCGGCCAGAACACCGGCATGAGGGCGGCGGAAGCGGTGGCAGCGAGCAGCATGGCCCGCCGCGCCGCAATAGAGCGCTGAAACAACATCGAATTTTTCCTGTCTTGTCTGAAACTGCGAACCGGGTTCAGACGTGGACAGGTGGGCCTCGCGTGAGCGCGGGAGGATGTTCCGTACCATGCAGAACAAGGATCGCGGCGGCGGGGCGCAGCAGATCGGGCAAGGCCGGACGCCGCAACTGGATGAAGAGGCCGTCGCGGAACTCCCCAAGCGCCGCCGTCACCATCGGGGCGCAGAGGCCGGGCGCGATATCATACTGTTCTTCGCCGTCGGGGAGCACCTCGCCGCTATTGTCGAGGCGAATGACCTTCAGGCCGCTGCCGGTACAGATGACGATGCGGTCTTCGAAGACGCCTGTCGTCTGCAGCGGACGGGCGGCGAGGCTGCCGGCCAGTGCGGGAAAGAGGATCGAAAGCGCAACGAGTGCGAAAAGCAGCCGCGAGACAAGCGACGGCGCAGAACCGCCGCGGCGCGGATTGCCCCTTACCCGCCTTGTGCGTTGCAGAATGCTCAACCGTTTCCCCTTTTGCCGCAGTATCCGGAGAAGGGTCTGGCCTGTCAAAACCGAGAGGCGGCAATCGCTGTGGCGCGATGACGCAGGCCTAGCCGATCAGGCGGCGTACCTCGCGCTTCAGGACGGGCAGGAGGTCTTCCTCGAACCAGGGGTTCTTCTTGATCCATGCATTGTTGCGCCATGACGGGTGCGGCAGAGGCAGGAAGCGGGGATAATATTCTTTCCATGCCGAGACGGTTGCGGTGAGGCTTTCCTTGCGCGTGGTGCCCAGATGCCATGCTTGCGCATACTGGCCGACGAGTAATGTCAGTTCCATTTGCGGTAGCAATTCGAAGAGATCGTGCCGCCAGCGTTCGGCGCATTCCCGGCGGGGTGGCAGATCGCCGCCCTTGGCGTCGAGGCCCGGAAAGCAGAATCCCATGGGCACGATGGCGATGCGCGACACATCGTAGAACTCTTCGGACGTGACGCCCATCCAGTCGCGAAGCCGGTCGCCGCTCGGATCGGTGAAGGGCGTCCCCGAGGCATGAACGCGCGTGCCGGGCGCCTGCCCGACAATGCATATCCGCGCCGTACGCGACACACGCAGGACCGGGCGCGGCTCATGCGGCAGGGGCTTGTTGCGCGGGCTTTCGATGCAGACGCGGCAGGCGCGGATATCGGAGACGAGACGGTCGAGCTTTCTCATACCGGCATTATGTCATCCCGCACGGCCGCGCCAAACTCGGCAAAGCACGTCAGTTCACCGCCTTCAACAGGTTCCGCGCGATGATGACCTGCTGCACCTGGCTCGTGCCTTCATAGATGCGGAAGATGCGGACGTCGCGGTAGAAGCGCTCAATGCCGTAGTCGGCGACATAGCCTGCGCCGCCATGAACCTGCACAGCGCGGTCGGCGATACGGCCTACGGCTTCGGAGCAGAAGAGCTTGCAGCAGGAACTTTCGGTCGCGACATCCTCGCCCGCATCGCGGCGGCGGGCGGCGTCGAGCACCATGCAGCGGCCGGCATAGGCTTCCATCTTCGAATCCGCCAGCATCGCCTGCACGAGCTGGAGATTGCCGATGGGCGCGCCGAACTGCTTGCGCTCTGCGGCATACTTCACCGAATCCTCGACGAGGCGGTCGGCGACGCCGATGCAGACGGCGGAGATGTGGAGACGGCCGCGCTCCAGCACCTGCATGGCAGTGACGAAGCCCTTGCCTTCCTCCGCGCCCAGCAGACAGGAGGCGGGGATGCGCGCGTCCTCGAAAATCACGTCGCAGATATGCGCGCCCTGCTGGCCCATCTTCTTTTCGGGTTTGCCGACGTGAATGCCCGGAATGTCGCGCGGCACGATAAAGGCGGAGACACCCTTCGCGCCCGGCGTTTTCGGGTCGGTGCGCGCCATCAGCGTGAAGGCGTGGGCCTTGTTGGCGTTGGTGATGTAGCGCTTGGTACCGTTGACGATGTAGTGGTCGCCGTCGCGAATGGCGGTCGCCTTCAGCGAAGCGGCATCGGAACCTGCTTCAGGCTCCGTCAGCGCGAAGCTGACGATAACCTCACCGCTGGCGATTTTGGGTAGCCAGTATTCCTTCTGGTCCTGGCGGCCATGCATGACGATGCCCTGGCTGCCGATGCCGACATTGGTGCCGATGACGGAGCGGAAGGCGGGCGAAGTGCGGCCCAATTCGAACATGAGGAGGCATTCCTCCTCCATGGTCAGGCCGAGACCGCCATATTCGACGGGAACCGAAATGCCGAAGAGGCCGAGTTCCTTCATCTCCTCGACGATTTCGTCCGGTACCTTGTCGGTTTCGGAGACCTTGTCCTCAATGGGACGCAGGCGCTCGTCGACAAAGCGGCGGACGGAGGAGATGAGCTGGTCGCGTGTTTCGGCGTCGAGGGCCATGGGTTTTCCCGCATTGAGTTCAAAGGCAGCGGGAATTTAGGGCAAGGGCCGACGGGGGTCAAAACAGGCCGAATCG
>NZ_JAUYUS010000085.1 GCF_030694575.1 Parvibaculum sp. | reverse complement strand
GGGGCTCGCCTTCGCCAGCGAAAGGGCGCTATGCTCGCCTCTTCCGGGGCGACGCTCCGGCGCGCGGGGAGGCGCGAAAAAGGGGGAGGCACATGAACAAGAATATGCAGATGACGCTGGTCGGGCATGGGGCGCTGATCTTCCTGCTCGGGATGCTGGCGGGATTTCCATTCGCTTCCGTGCTGGTGGCCTCGCTCGAGCCGGGCGCCGTGGCGGCGTGGCCGGGCGATGTGCGCGCGTGGCGGATGGCGCATATGGAAGGCGCGCTGAACGGCATGCTGATGATCGCGGTGGCGGCCGCAATGACGCACGTCGTGATGACGGCGCGCGTTCAGGGCGTCATCTTCTGGGGGCTGATCGTCACCGGCTGGGGCAACATCATCGCTTCCATCGTCTCGGCGATGACGGGCGGACGGGGGCTCGGCTTTACCGGGCTCGACTGGAACTCGCTCACCTTCACGCTGTTCATGGCCGCGATCATCGGCGTCGTGCTGGCAATGGCGGCGGTGGCTTACACCGCGTTCCGGAACCGCAGCTGATCAGAAGCGATCGGCTCGCAACACCGCGACATCGGATACGGTGACGATGCCGATGTGGCGCTTCACCAGGGCGAAGACCGGATCGAGAACGGCGTCGAGATTTTCCGCGGCGGCGATGACCGTGACCGAGACCATGGCGCCGGCCGAAGACGGCAGGCCCTCTCGGCTCCAGACGCCGTGATGGCCCTTGCCGCCCAGCACCGGCAGCACCGTGTAGCCGGTGACGTCGAGACGGTCGAGCAGATCGGTCAGCCGCTTCAGCACCGGCGCCTCCAGCACGATGTCGATGCGTTTTTTCGAGTGCATCTCCATGACGGGCCTCATCCGGCAATGCGCTGGGCAAGAGCCGCATAGAGCGGGATGCCGAGCGTCAGGTTGAAGGGAAAGGTGACGCCGAGCGAGAGCGTCAGATAGATCGCGGGGTTGGCCTCCGGCAGCGCCAGGCGCATGGCGGCAGGCACCGCGATATAGGAGGCCGACGCCGCCAGCGTGATCAGCAGCGCCGTGCCGCCAACCGAGAGGCCGAGCGTCAGCGCCAGGAGGCCCGTGAGCGCCGCCGAGACCAGCGGGAAATAAATACCGAAACCGATCAGCGACGGCGAGAGAGAGCGGCCGCCCTGACGCAGGCCGCGACCGGCGACAAGTCCCATGTCGAGCAGGAAGAGACAAAGGATGCCGCGAAAGGGATCGACGATGAAGGGCGCGATCATGGCCATGCCCTCCGTCCCCGTGGCCCAGCCGATCAGGAAGGAACCGACCAGCACCACGACCGAGCCGTTGGTGCCGACCTCGCGCAGAAGCGCCGAGGTGCTCTCCCCTTCTGCCCGCGCCGGTGCGCCGCGGCGGGCGAGCAGAAGCGCCGCAATAATGGCGGGCGTCTCCATGACCGCCGCGACCGCAATCAGATAGCCTTCGTAGGCAAGGCCCAGGCTTTTCAGCGCTTCCGTCGCGGCGACGAAAGTGACGATGGAGATCGAACCATAGTGACCGGCGACGGCGGCCGCATCGACCACCGAAAGCCGCGTCGTCAGGCGCAGCAGCGCGTAGCCGATGACCGGGATCAGAAACGAGAGCAGAATACCGGCACCGACGGTCAGCGCCATGGCCGCGTCGATGCCGGACTTCGCCACCTCGGCACCGCCCTTGAAGCCGATGGCCAGCATCAGATAGAGCGCCAGCAGCTTGGCCGCCGCTTCGGGCACCGAGAGATCGGAGCGGATCAGCGCCGCCGCAACGCCCAGTGCGAAGAACAGGACCATCGGCGAGACGATGTTCTGAAGGGCGAGATCAAGAATCGACAAGAGGCGGGCTCCACGCGGCTGACGACGCTTCTTTTTACACGAAATCCGCCACGGGCGTAGCGTCCTGCGGACGCAACGTCAAGCAGGCGCGGGGGCCGCTCCCTTGTGAGCGCGGCGGCGCCTGCCTAGACTTTCCTCCAACAAGAAACACGGGGAGGAGAGATCATGGACTACAGCCAGATCGCCACGGAAAAGCGCGGCAACATATTGCTGCTCACCATGAACCGGCCGGACAGGCTGAACGCCTGGACGCCGCGCATGGCGGAGGAGCAGGCGCATGCGATCATGGCGGCGAACGACGACCCGGATATCGGCGCCATCGTGATGACGGGTGCCGGGCGCGGCTTCTGCGCGGGCGCCGACATCAGCGATACGTTCAAGAGCCGGCTCGACGGGAAGGACCCGGGCAACGACACGGCGGGCGGCTCGGGCGGGATGCCGCGCGATGTCGACTGGATCGAACTGGTGCGTTCGTCGAAGCCGATGATCGCGGCGGTGAACGGACCGGCGGTCGGCATCGGCGTCACCATGATCCTGCCGTTCGACGTGATCGTGGCGGCCGAGGAAGCGAAATTCGGCATGGTGTTCGTGAAGATGGGGATCGTGCCGGAGCTTGCCTCGTCGCATTTCCTCGTCAGCCGGATGGGCTGGGGACACGCGAACGAGATGATGCTGTCCGGGCGGCTCTACCCGGCGGCGGAAGCGCGCGAGAAGGGATTGTGCGAATATGTCGTGCCGCAGGCGGAGCTGCTGGACAAGGCCTTCGCGATTGCCGGGCAGATCGCCGAGAACCCGTCGCGGCAACTGCGGATGACGAAAGAACTCCTTACACAGAACGCCTGCACGACGGACCTGAAGCTGGCGCAGAAGCGCGAGACAGATGCGCTGAAGATCTGCTGGACGACGCCCGAACACCACGAGGCCGTCGACGCCTTCCTCAACAAGCGCAAACCCGACTTCAAGAAGGCGGCGCGCGACGCGGCGGAGTGACGGCATGGCTTACGAGGTCGAGCGCATTCCCTTTCACCTGCACTGGCGGGAGACCTCGACCTTCAAGGAAACCTATGCAGGCGCGATGGACACCATCGTCGTCGAAGGGCAGCACCTGAAGCCGAAGGGCGCAAGTTCGAAGACGGTTCTGATCTTCATGCATCCGACGGGGACGATGAACCTGCTGCCGATGCCGAACGGGCTGGCGGCGGCGGGCATTCCCTGCCTTACCTGCGGCAGCCGCTATCCGCATAACGACAGCGCGCTCATCATGGAGAAGGTGCTGCTCGATCTCGGGCATTACGTCGCCTATGCGAAGGAGAAGCTCGGCTACGAAAAGGTGGTGCTGGCGGGATGGTCCGGCGGCGGGTCGCTGTCGATGTTCTATCAGTCGCAGGCGGAGAGGCCGGCGATCACCGCGACACCAGCGGGCGACCCGGTGGACGTTGCGGGCGCGGGGCTCATTCCGGCCGACGCCGTGCTGCAGCTCGCGGCGCATGTGAGCCGGGCGATCACGCTGACCGAATGGCTCGACCCGTCGATCCGCAATGAGCTCGACCCAACGGACCGCGACCCGGAGCTCGATCTCTACAACCCCGCCAATCCGAACCAGCCGCCCTATACGGATGCCTATGTGCAGCGCTTTCGCGCGGCGCAGATCGCGCGGTCGGGGCGGATCGACGCCTGGGTGCATGGCAAGCTCGAAAGCCTGAAACGCGAGGGGCGCGGCAACGAGGAATTCTCCTTCGTCGTGCACGGGACGATGGCGGACCCGAGATGGCTCGACCTTTCCATCGACCCGAACGAGCGCAAGGGGCCGAACTGGTGCTTCATGGGGGAGCCGAGGATCGTGAACATGATGCCGGCGGGGCTGGCGCGCTATTGCTCGCTGCGCTCGTGGCTGTCGCAATGGTCCTACCGGGAAAGCCGGGCGGACGGGCCGAAATGCGCGGGCGACATATCCGTGCCGGTGCTGGTGATCGAGAACGGCGCGGATGACGGCTGCACGCCCTCCCATGCGGCGCGGATTTTCGCGGGGGTCCGGCACGACGACAAGGAACTTCATCTCGTCAAAGGCGCGACACACTATTATATAGGGCAGCCCGACAAGATGGCCGAGGCCGTGAGAATCGTGGCCGGGTGGCTGAAAAAGAAAAAACTGCTGGATTGAAACTTCATGAATGTTGCGGTGAGTAAACCGCCGGCGCGCCGCAGATTGCCGCTGCCGGATGGGGAGATTTCGTATCTCGAATGGGGCACGGATGAAGAAGGCAAGGCGCCGCTTCATTTTGCCCATGCCAACGGCTTCAACGGGCAGACCTATGCCCCCATCCTTTCGAGGCTCGCGGACGATTTCCACATTCGCGCCTGGGATGCGCGGGGGCATGGCGCGACGACGCTGACGGCGGACCCGGCGCGGCACCGCAACTGGTATGTCTATCGCGACGACCTGATCGCCATGGCGGAGAATTTCGTCGAGGCGACGGGGAAGAAGATCATCCTCGCCGGGCATTCGATGGGGGGTGCGGCGAGCGTGATGGCGGCGGCGGAACGGCCGGACCTCATTCGCGGACTGGTGCTGATCGACCCTGTCATGACGCCGGCGAGCTTCCGCCTCATCATGGGGCTCTACAAGCTGACCGGACGGAAGGGCGGGCCAATGTCGCTCGCCGACGGCGCGGAAAAGCGGCGCGCGGTGTTCGCCGACCGGCAGACGATGGTGGAGCGCTATCTCGGGCGCGGGGCCTTTCGCACCTGGCCGCGCGAGTTCATCGAGGATTACGTGGAAGGCGGCACGCGCATCCGCGACGATGGGCAGGTGGAGCTTCTCTGCGCGCCCGCATGGGAGGCGGCGAATTTCCGAGCGCATGGGCACAATATGGCGAAGGCCGTGCGCAACCTGCATGTGCCTTTCGCGCTGCTTTATGCGGAGCAGGGTTCGACCTGCCGCACGCCTTTCCCCATGCTTCTGAAACGGCGCGACCCGAAAGCGCATGTGGCGATGGTGCCGGGCTCCACGCATTTCCTGCCGATGGAATTTCCGGAGACGGTGGTGCAGGAAATACGCGGCTTCAAGGCGCGGCTGGAAGCGGAGGGGCGCTAGCCCGGCCCATAGGTCTTCAGCAGGCCCGCGCCGATGCGGTCGTTCATGATTTCGGTGCTGCCGTCGGTGTAGGCGGCGAGTTTGGCGCAGGCGAGGTGACGGGCGAGGCCGTGTTCCTCGCGGAGGCCGGCGGCGCCCATCGACTGGATGCAATCGGCGATGCGCGGGAGCGTGACGCGGCCGGCGAATTTCTTCGCATGGGCGGCGGCCATGACGGCATCCCCGCCGATGTCGATGAGGCGGCCGGCATGGAGCGTGAGGCCACGAAGGGCTTCGAGGTCGTTGGCGACATCGCCGAGCGACCAGTTGAGGCCTTGATGTTCCAGCAACGATTTGCCGAAGGTCTTGCGCGCGGCGCCGTAGGCGAGCGCGGTTTCGAGGCTGGAGGCGAGGAGGCCGGCGCACATAGCGGCGACATAGACGCGGGCGCCGTTGACGCCTTTCATGGCGAGCTTGAAGGCATCGCCGGGACCCGCGAGCATGTCGTCTTCGGGCACCAGATAATTTTCGAGCGCGAAGCCGCCCGCGCCGATGACGTGGCCACCCATCAACGCGTAAGGCTCGGCGCGGCGGAAGCCCGGGCGGCGCGCATCGACGAGGAAGCAGGCGATGCCGCGCCAGCCGGCAGACGGATCCGTCTGCACATAGGTGATGAAGAGATCGGCGATGCCGGCATTGGTGATCCAGCCCTTCTCGCCATCGAGACGCCAGCCGCCTTCCACTTTCGTCGCGCTTGTGCGGATGGCGGAGAAGTCGCTGCCGGCGCCGGGTTCGCTCAAGGCGGTGGCGCCGAAAATGCCGCCGGACATGAGGGCCGGCACATGCTCATCGCGGTGGCGGGCGGTGGCCGAGTAAGCGAGACGGGCGGCGACGTTCTGCGTGTTCACAAGCGAGAAGGCGAAAGCCATGTCGGCGTGGGACATTTCCTCGCAGAGGGCGAGCTTCACCATGTAGCGGTGGCCGAGGCCGCCTGCCTCTTTCGGCGCTTCGAAGCGGAGAAGGCCGACAGCGGCGGCTTCGCGAAGCGCCTCGACCGGCTGACGGCGCTCGCGCTCCCATGCGGCGGCGTTGGGGGCAATAGTGGCGCGGGAGAAGGCGGCCGCGCTGTCGAGAAACGCACATTCCTCCGCCGTCAGTTCGCCGCGCAGAAAATCCGTCATGCTCCCCTCCCCTTTTTTTTCAGACGCCGAGGCCTTCGATCACCAGCGTTTCGAGATTGGCACGCATTTCGTCCGGGATGGGAATGGATTTGCGGGTGGTGAGATCGAGCGCGATGGCGACGGCTTCGGCGGTGGCGACGGACTGGCCGGATTCGAGATCGAAGAGCCAGTGGCACCAGGTATAGGTTTTCGGGCCGACCTGCTTCAACCCGCTGCGGAGCGTGAGCAGATCGCCGACACGCGGGTAGCGGCGATAGACGAAGCGGTATTCGAGCGCGGCGCCGCCGACCGACGGCGTTTTCGAGCGGTCGGAGCCGCTGGTCTGGGCGAGAAGGTTCGGGATGCCATCCGACACGATGCCCATGAAATGGCGCACGGACAGGAAGCCCTGCGGGTCGCAGCGCGCGGCATCGACCTCACCCTGCCAGGTGCGGACCATGCCCATGGCGTCCGCTTCCTTCAGCTTCGGCGCGGGGCGGGGATCGTAGATTTCGAGGCCGCGCGGCGCGCCATGCGCGGGAAGCGCGACGACGAGCGCGTTCGCGGCCGTCTTCGCTTTTGCGGGGAGCGGCTTCACCTCGCGGTTTTCATCGTCCACCCATTGCACTTCGGCGATGAAGGTGGCGGCGGGTTCGCCGGAGACGGTGTTCACCATCTCCTCGTAGATGCGGAGGCCGAAGTCGCGAACCTCGAGCACGCCCGCGCGGAGGAAGAAAGGCGCGCCGGGACGCTGCTCGCGCAGGAAGCGAACGTGATGATCGCTGACCTGGAGGCGTGCGCCTTCGTTGCGCGCGTTGCGGGGGCCGAGACCGAGCGCAAGCGCGAGCGCGGCGAGGCCGGAGCCCGCCTTCTCGACATAGAACTGCACATTCAGGTGGCCCATCTGGTCGCATTCCCAGGTCTGGACGCTGGAACGCGCGACTTCGATCATCTCACTCATTTTTCTTTCCTTTTACCGATGACGATTTTGCGGATGGGGTTCAGGCCCGCGCGCGCATGGATGACGGCAGCGGAACGGCCTTGCGGCTCGCCTTGTCGAAGAGGAGACCGGCGCCTTCGGCGATGCAGGCGACTTCGCCCGTGTCGCCGCTGAAGAGCCAGTGACGGTAGCGGATGGTTTTGCCTTCGGTGGCGAGAATACCCGTCCGCACAAAGATGGTTTCGCCCGCGCGCAACTCGCGGAAATAGGCGAGGCGCATTTCGACCGTCGCCGTGGCGAGGCCGCGCGCCGCCTGTTCGTGGCGGCCGAGGCCCGCATGCGCCCACATATGGCCTTGCGCATCCGAGAAGCGCGCCATGAAGAAGCGCGCGTTCATATGGCCGTTGGTGTCGCATTCCCACGTGTTCACGACGGAACGGTTGGTCTCGACCATGCCGAATGCGTCGGCGCGGGCGAGCGAGACGTCGCGCTCCACGGCTTCCTTCGGCAGCGAGCGCGGCAGGGCTTCCGGCGGCAGCGAGGTCATGAGCGACTGGGCGCGGCGGCGCGCCTCTTCCGGCCAGGCGGTGAGGCGGCGGGTTTCGAGATCGAGGCAGCCTGTGTCGACGACGAAGGTAGCGGCGAGACGATCGTCCAGGGCTTCGCGCATTTCCTGATAGATGCGGAAGGTCTTGTCGCGGATTTCGACGACGCCCGCGCGGATGACCACGAGGTCGCTCGCGCGCAACTCGCGGTGGAAACGGATGTGATGTTCCAGCGCGACATAGCCGAGGCCGGAGTTCGGCTGATCGAGCGCGGCGAGGCCGAGGGCGACACGGAGATTGAACGAGCTGTCGGAGCCCTTGGCGATGTAGTGCTGGATGTTCATGTGGCCCATCTCGTCGCATTCCTGCAGCGAGACATAGCCGCGATAGGTGTCGATCATGGCGGGCATCGGGATGACTTCATTGGCGGGTGCCGCAGCATAGGGGCCGGGCCGGCGCTTGTCATGCTTCGGGCAAGGCGGCGAGGCGGTGCGCGAGGAGGCTTTCGGCGGTGAAGCCGAGCGCGCCGAGGCGGCCCGAGGCATCGAGCACGCGAAGGCCGATGAGGAGCGCGGCGAGGGTGAGGATTTCGCGGTGGGCGGCCTCGCCTTCGAGGCCGGTGGCGGCGCGGAGCGGGCCGCCCAGCGTTTCGAGGACGGCGATGACGCGGCCCGTGACCGCGCGGTCGAGATCGGCGGGGAGGTTTTCCGCCGACATGAGGCGGCCTGCGAGGCGGACATGGGGGGCGTTGCCGGCGGTCGCCTTCAGCGCCTCGCGCGCGGCGGCGGCGAGCGCTTCGGCGGGGGACTCCTTGTTTTCCTGGGCGCGCTCGGCGGCTTCGCGCATGCGGCGCGCGAGGTGGCCCAGTTCTTCCGCCGTGAGAGCGATGGCGAGTTCGTCGATGCCGCCGAAATAGGAATAGACGGCGCCGGCGGCGTAGCCCGCTTCGGCGGCGACGGCACGGATCGTCAAGGCTTCGGGGCCGTCCGCGTCGCAGACGCGGCGGGCGGCGGCGAGGATGGCCTTGCGCTTGTGGTCGCGGAGGGCGGAGCGGCGTTTTTCGGAGGCGGCGGCCGGCATCAGAACTTGTAGGTGGAGCGGGAGACGCCTTCGGCGATGGGGGCGCCGCCGTCGCGTTCCTTCACCGCCTGCTGGAAACCGACACGCTCCGCGCGCTCCTTGAACCAGACGCCTTCGGGCGAGTGGCGCGTGATGCCGTCGAAGAGGGTCGCGAACATCTGCGTCGTGTTGAGCCCCATGTTTTCATAGGCCTGATTGACGAGGAGCTTCTGCATCATGAGCTGGTTGCGGGGGACGCCGGCCATGCGGTTTGCGAGCGCCTCGACGCGGGCATCGAGCGCCTCGTCCGGCACGGCTTCGAGGACGAGGCCCATTTCGGCGGCTTCGGTGCCGCTGACGAGATCGCCGGTGAAGAGCATGCGCTTGGCGCGCTCCGGCCCGAGGCGGTAGACCCACATGGCGGTGGTGGGGCAGCCCCAGACGCGGGCGGGCGGGTAGCCGATCTTCGCGTCGTCCGCCATCACCACCATGTCGCAGCAAAGCGCGATGTCGGAGCCGCCGGCGACGGCGAAACCGCGGACCTTGGCGATGGTGGGCTTATGGCAACGCCAGAGGGACATGAAGTCGCGCGTGTTGGCATGCATCATGTTGAAGTCGACCATGGGGTCCCAGGGGCGGGGGTCGCCTTCCGGCGTGCCGGTGCCACGATTGCCGCGCGGGGCCTCGGCGAAATCCTTGAGGTCGTAGCCGGCGCAGAAGGCGCGGCCGGCGCCTGTGAGGACGATGACATGGACGTCGTCATCTTCGGCGGCCATGTCGACGGCCTGCGCGATCTCGCGCGGCATGCCCGAGGCGATGGCATTGAGGCGGTCCGGGCGGTTCAGCGTGATGGTGGCGATGCGGCCCTGGCGTTCGTAGAGGATGTGTTCGAAGGGCATGGGATCCTCGCGGGTTGCCGTGGTTTTTGAACTTATATCAATAAATTGAACATTGTTCAATATTTGAAGAAGCGAGGGTGCGGAAGGCGGTTTGCGCCCATGGACCCCGGCTTTCGCCGGGGTGACATTTCTGGAATGAGGCGGGACCGCCTACCCCGCCGTGACGCGTTTCAGGAAGTCGTCCGCGCGTTTGTTGGCGGCGGCGGCGAGGTCGCCGGGGAAGGCGACGAAGCCGTGGGCGCCGCCGGGGAAGACCGCGAGTTCGGCTTCGTTGCCGGCCGCGATCCAGCGGGCATGCATGAAGAGACTGTCGTCGAGGAGCGCGTCGCGCGTGCCGATGCTGAAGAGAGCGGGCGGCATGTCGTGCAGGCGGGCATAGAGCGGCGAGACGTCGGGATCGCGGCGGTCGATCTCCGGCGGCAGGAAAGCATCGCCGAATTTCTCGATGTCGAGGGTGCGGAGGATCAGGCGCTCATTGCCGAAGGCGCGCTGGCTCGGCGTCATCGACATGTCGAAGGCGCCGAAGACGAGGTTCGCGCCCGCAAAGCCGGTGAAGCCGTGCTTGTCGCGCATGCGGATGAGCGTGACGGCGGAAAGATGCGCGCCGGCGCTTTCGCCGCCGATGGTGAGCTTATCGGTGCCGAATTCGGTCTTGGCGTTTTTCGCGAGCCAGATCGCGGCGGCCTCGCAATCGTCCGGACCGGCCGGATAAGGATGCTCGGGCGCGAGGCGGTATTCGACGCTGACGCAGGCGAGGTTCGCGTTCTTCGCGATGCGCTCCAGCAGCGGGTCCTGCTGGTCGGCGCCGCCGAGCACCCAGCCGCCGCCATGGATGTGGAGGTAGACGCCGGACGGATTTTCAGGCGCGACGACGCGCAGGGTCACCTTGTTGCCAGCCTTGCCGTCGATCGCGATTTCGCGGGCGAGCGGCGATTTCGGCGCGAGGGGGAAAGCGCCCTCACCTCTCGCGCGCTGCTCGCGGAAAGTGCCGACGCCGATCTCCCACCACTCCGGCAGGTCCTTCATGGCGCCGACGATGAAATCGTTGATGCCTTTGGTTTCCGGCGAAATGGCTTCGGCGGTGAAGAGCTTCGGATCGAACGGATTGCTGCCTGACATGATGTCCCCGGTGTTCAAGTTTCTTTGGAGAAATTAGACCGGATGTCTAGACGATCCGCCAGCCCCAATGATCGGCGCCCTTGTCCATGCGGCTCGTGACCTCCAGGCGGAGGCGGCGGTTGTGGACGGCGAGCGCACCTTCCCAGAGCGCGTTCCAGGCGTCGAAACAGGCGGGGGTGACACCCTGCTTATCCGCCATCATGCGCCATGAGCGGGTGCAGACCGTTGCGCCATCGACTTCCGCGCCGTCGCCACCGGCATCGAGGAGCGTGGCGAGATAGCGGGCGAAGGCCGGTGCGTCGTTCCCCTTCACGCCCGTGAAGGCGGCGGTCGTGTCGTAGCATTGCATGCCGATGAGGCGGCCGGTTTCCCAGCCGAGCTTGCGCGCTTCGTCCTCGCCGAGAAGCGAGACGGCGGCGGGGAGGATCGAGCGGATATATTGCACGGCGTAGTTGCGCTTCGCCTTCACCATGCGCTCTTCCGACCATTCGACATGCGGGAGTTTTGCGGGATCGACATCGGGGCCCTGCTCATCGAAGCGGAAGCGGAGGCGTTCATTTTCGACGAGGGGGCGATCCTCCTCGATGAAATAGCCTTCGAGGCAGGGATCGACGCGGGTCGTGATCGCGGTGCAGACGAAGCCGAGATTCGGATTGCCGAGGCTGACGCCGACCTGCGAGTGGAAGCCGCGCATGAAGGCGATGCTGACATCGTTCGGCACGGCGCAGATGGCGGCGCCGTCCCAGATCCAGCGGGGCGGCAGGTAGCGCACCCATGCCTTGCTGTCGCTTTCGGGAATGAACTCGCATTTCACGCCGCCGACATGGTTCGCGAGATAGATATATTGAGCGCAGGCGACGGCGGGCGGCAGCTTGTCGAGACCAAGACTCTTGTAGCCCGCGAGGAATTTTTCCAGATGCTGGGCGCGGAAGGTGCGGAAGTTCAGCTCCGTCGCCGCTTCGGCGCCCTTGAAGGCGACGGCGCGGAGGATGAGGCCGGTCAGGAATTTCTGGTGAAGCTCGGCGCTTGCGCGCCATGCATTCAGTTCGGTTTCGCTTGCCGCCATCTCACTCCCCCGATTTTTTCTCTTTGCTTTCGGGGGAGTGTAGCCATCAAACGGCGGCGGCGTAAGGCGGGGCGGGATCGTATTCCATCGCGCGCTGCGTCTTGCGGGCGTGGTCCTGCCCATGCACCTGGCCGACGACCCAGAGCGCCATGTCGATGCCGGCGGAGACGCCCGCCGCGGTGACGACATTGCCGTCGCGCACGTAGCGGATGTTTTCGAGGACTTCGGATGCTTCGCCGCGCGCACGCAGGGTTTCGATGAAACCCCAATGGGTGGTGACGCGCTTTCCCTTCGCGGGACCGGCGACGCAGAGAAGGAGCGCGCCGGTGCACACGCTCGTCACCCATTCGCAGGCGGGGGCGATTTTCGAAATCCAGCCGAGCAGCTTTTCGTTCTTCGCCTCGCGGCGCGTGCCGATGCCGCCGGGGACGAGAAGCAGGTCGAGCTTTTCGATACCGGCGATGCCCGCATGGGCCTCGACGCGCATGCCCTTCGCGCCCGTCACGGGCCCGCCCGTTTGCGAAATCAGGATCACCTTGTCGGGATGCTCGCGGCCTTCATGGCCGTAAACCTCGTTCGACATGGTGAAGACTTCGTAGGGGCCGACGAAATCGAGTTCCTCGACGCCGTCGAAAATCAGGATGCCGACGGTGCGGCTCTTCGCGTTCGTGGGGGACATTCCCGTTCTCCTCAAAGCGACGGCTGCAGGAAGCGGGGGTCTTTGGCGTTCATCTGCGCTTCGAGTGTTGCTCCCTCTGCTGCACGAATAATGTCGTGAATATGCGCGGGCGCATCGTCGGCGGACCCGTAGCTGAAGGGCGGATGCGGGTAGTATTCGATGCCGAGCTGAATCGTCTTGGCGATCTCCTCGCCGGCGATCAGACGCGCGAGATAGAGCGCGCCGTCAATGCCGGCCGAGACACCGGCCGTCGTCACGATCTTGCCGTCGCGGCGATAGCGGTCGGGCACAACATGCGCGCCAAGGGAGGCAACCGATTCGCGGGCATAGTAGTTCGTCGTCACTGTCTTTCCCTTCAGGATGCCTGCGGCGGCGAGAATTTCCACACCATTGCAAACACCGAAAGTCCAGGTCGAGGTTTCGTGCAGGCGGCGGATGAAAGCAAGCGTCGCCTCGTTGGTCATTTGCGGCCTGCCGCCCGGCCCGCCCGGAACATAGAGGATGTCCGTTGACTCGACTTCCGAATAATCCCGCCAGGCGGCCATGCCGCCGGAGCGGAGATCGTCTGCGACGATCGTCTTGCGCTCGGCGACGAATTCGACTTCGGCGCCGGGAAGCCAGCCGAGGACGGCATAGCCGCCGACGGCATCGAGCATGGTGAAGCCGTCAAAGAGAAGAACGGAGATGCGCATTGTCTGTTTCCAGCGATGAGAAGGAACGGGGAGTATCGCGCCGGGCGGTGCGGAAGCGTTCGCGGTAGCGGCCCGGCGTGACGCCGAGATGGCGGAGGAAGGCGCGGCGCATACGCTCGGCGGCGCCGAAGCCCGCGTCGGCGGAGATCGCGTCGAGCGAATGTTCGCCTCCGGCGAGGCGGCGGCAGGCTTCGTCGAGACGGGCGCGCTCGACGAATTGCGCGGGTGTGAAGCCGGTTTCGGCGACGAAGTGGCGCGCGAAGCTGCGCTCGCTCATGGCGGCGCGAGCGGCGAGCGCGGGCACGGAAAGATCGGCGCAGGGATTTTCCACGACGAAGGAGCAGACGCGGGCGAGGCGCTCGTCCTCGACGCGCTGGGCGGCGAGCTGGGCCGAGAATTGCGACTGGCCGCCGGGACGCATCAGATACATGACGTGCTGGCGCGCCAGCGTGAGCGCCATTTCGCGGCCGGTATCTTCCTCGATCAGCGCCAACGCCAGGTCCATGCCGGCGGTGACGCCGGCCGACGTCCAGAACTTGCCGTCGCGGACATAGATCGCGTCTTCCTCGACCGTCACACCGGGGAAGCGCCTGCGCATGGTGGGCGCGTAGGCCCAGTGCGTGGTGGCGCGGCGGCCGTCGAGCAGGCCCGCAGCGGCGAGGATGATGGCGCCGGTGCAGATCGAAACGACGCGGCGCGCGGGGACGGCGGCGCGGCGGACGAAGGCGAGAAGACGCTCATCCTCCATGGCGGCACGCGAGCCGAGCCCGCCCGTCACCATCAGCGTGTCGAGCCCGGCGAGCTCGGCAGCGGAGACGTCTTCGATCGAGCGGTCGACGCGGAGGACGAGGCCGCTGGTGGTGGAGACGGGACCGCGCTCCTCGGCGACGAGTTCGATTTCGTAGGCGGGGGTGCCGCCGGGAAGCAGGACCGCCGTGGAGAGAAGCTGGATCGGCCCGGCAATATCGAGGATCTGCGCCGCGTCGTAGACGAGCATCATCACGCGGCGGGGCGCGGGCGGGCGGGGGGAAGATGTTTTCCGGTTCGGGGTCATGGGCCGAGATTAGGCCCGGTGACCGGGTGGCGGAAACGACAAAGAGCATGCATTTTCCGCCAAACGGCCGGGCGGGTCGCATGCCCGTGTGCCGGAAGATTCGCAGCGGCGGCGGGCCCCTGCAGCCAGACCAGGAAGTTGACGCAAGGAACCGGCCTATTGTTCGCATACAGATGGAATAAACTTACAATATTGTATGAAATAAATACTTATAATTTTTGTAGATCGCGTCATTTCTCTTCCCGTAATAGCTCATAAACTGGCAATTAAAGTATTATGTACGCAAATATTCTTGCCTTTTACTCATCTTCTGCAGAAAGTCTGAGTGAGCTTGCAACCCGATCCGTTTCTTCTCCCGTTGAACAAGAAGGCAACCGCGCCACGCGGAATGCCTGGGGAGAAACGGAAGGGCCGAGGGGAGGAACCTCACAAGCCGAGGCCGTCAGTCCGTTGCGTCGTAATGTTTTCCGAGTGGAATGCGTTCGTGGACCCGTCACGCCCCGGCTTCAATGAGGTCATGGGGGGCGCCGCACAAGCATGTTTCCCTGCCGTCTTCCTTCAGCAAGTCACGAAGGCCCCGCGTCTTGCCGCGGAACCACGGCCTTTGCACGAAGCGGGCTGCCAATTGGGGGGCGGAACGTTGAGTGAGGAGGGAGACAATGAAGGGAAGAAGAGAAGGCTACCGCCTGTCCGCGATTGCGGGCTGCGCGGCTCTCGGCATGGCCATGACGGCAAGCCCGGCTTCGGCGGTGGATTACAATTTCGGGGATACGACGCTTTCGATCGATTCCATCGCCTCGGTGGGCGCGACGATCCGTGCATCGGGACAGGAGTGTCTTTATGTGGCGGTGGTCAATGGCGGGTGCCGGGACTTCAACGGCAATTCAGCCAACATCAACACGGATGACGGCAACATCAACTTCGATCAATGGGATGTGGTTTCCTCTCCCGTGAAGATCGTCACCGACTTCGAACTTCGCTGGAAAAACTGGGGCGCCTTCGCGCGAGCGCGTGCCTATTACGACTATGTGGTCTACGAAGAGGCCGGACAGAACGGCACGCAGTACGGACAACGCCCGCTCACGGACAATCTGCGCGGCGACGATGCGAGAAACTCCGCCAGAGGCCTCGATCTTCTCGACGCCTTCGTGTTCACCAACTTCTATCTCGGCACCATTCCGACTTCGCTCCGCGCCGGCAAGCAGGTGATCAACTGGGGCGAGAGCCTCGCCATTCAGGGCGGCATCAACCAGTTCAACGCGATCGACGTCGCCGCCATCCGCACGCCCGGCGCGGAGTTGCGGGAAGCACTGCTTCCCGAGGAAAGCCTCTATGTGAACCTCGCCCTTCCCGCCGATCTCAGCTTCGAGGCCTTCTATGCCTTCAACTGGCGTCAAACGGAGCTCGACGCAGCAGGCACGTTCTTCGCGTCGAACGATATTTTCGGGCCGGGCGGACGCTACGTGAACACCGCCGCGCCCGAGCAGCCGCCGGCGGGGTCGCCCGAGAATGCGGGTACGATCTACAAGGGAGAGGGCGACCTGCCCAACGATCAGGGACAGTTCGGCGCGAAGCTCGGCTATTGGGCCGGCTGGCTCAACGACGGCACGGAGCTTTCGGCCTATTTCGTGAACTATCATTCGAAGCTGCCCTATCTGGAATACAGCAACGGCGCGCCGGCCGCGGTCGACGGGAGCCTTTGCGCGCCCGCGCCTTCCTGCGGATTGCCGGGGCAGTACTATCGCGACGCTTATCCGGAAAACATCAAGTATGTCGGCGTGAGCTTCGCCACCACGGTGGCGGGTACCTCCATCGCAGGCGAGACGCTCTATTCATGGAACATGCCGCTGGGCATTTCCTCGGGCGAAACGCTCGGCGCGCGCTGGATCGACAATGCCACGGGCGGAGCGGCGGGTGCCGCCGTGCTGCCCTACGACATGACGCCCGGCGCCTTTCCGAAAGGCTATTTCCGGGAAGACGTGATCAACGGCCAGTTGTCATCGATCACCATGCTCAATCCGTCGAGCGGCGTGACACGGTTCTTCGATGCAGACAGCACGGTCCTGATTTCCAATATCGGCTTCCAGTACCTGCCGAGCATCAGCGATGCGCGCCTTTCGGTGACGAGCGGCGGGCGCGGCTCGGAAATCACCCATCCGAACCCGGCGGTGCAGATCCCGCTGTATCAAAACCCCAACCAGCAACTTATCCATGCCGACACGTTCTCGACCGGCTACCGCCTGATCGGGGCGCTGAACTACAACAACGTGTTCAATACGCCGTGGAGCCTGTCGCCGACCATTCAGTGGCAGCACGACGTGAAAGGCAATTCCGCCGGCACGATCGGGCCGGGCTTCATCGACCGCCGGAAGACGGTCACGCTCGGGGTTACCGCGGACCTGCAGAACACATGGCGCGCCAATGTGAGCTACACGAATTCCTTCGGCAACGAGTTCCAGAACTATACGCAGGACCGAGACTTCATCTCGGCGAGCCTGTCCTACGCGTTCTGATATCTCTGCCGGCGAAAAAGAGAAACGCCCCGTTCGAGAGAACGGGGCGTTTTTTATTTCAGGTGGTGAAGGCAGGCGTTTTAGGCGGCGGCCTTTTCCTTGCCCGGTGCGAAACGGCCGTAGAAGGTGTCTCCCTTTTCGGCCATGTCGCGCAGCAGCTTGCCAGGCGTGAAGCGGGGCCCGTATTTCTGGGCGAGCTTGTCGCAGGCTTCGACAAACTCTTTCGCGCCGACCATGTCGATCAGCGAGAGCGGGCCGCCGGCCCAGGGCGCGAAGCCCCAGCCGAGGATCGCGCCGACATCTGCGTCACGCACGTCCGTCACCACGCCTTCCTCGAAGCAGCGCGCGGCTTCCAGCGCCTGAATGTAGAGGAAGCGGTTTTTCAGCTCCTGCACATCGAGGTCGTCGGGGTCCTGCGATTTGCCGGCGAGATCGGCGAGGCCGGGCCAGAGCTTCTTCTTGCCGTCAGCCGGATAGTCGTAGAAGCCCTTGCCGGCCTTCTTGCCGACACGGCCGAGGTCCACGACCATCTTCTTGACGAGATCGTCGGCGGGCGAGCCGACATATTTGTCGCCGAGGTCCTTCTTCGTCTGCTCGCGCACCTTGTAGGCGAGGTCGAGCGAGACTTCGTCGTTGAGGGCGAGCGGCGCCATCGGCATGCCGGTCATCTTGCCGACATTCTCGATCATGGCGGGAGGTACGCCCTCGCCCAGCATGGCGAGGCCTTCACCGACATAGGTGCCGAAGCAGCGCGAGGTGTAGAAGCCGCGGCTGTCGTTGACGACGATCGGCGTCTTCCTGATCTGCTTCACGTAATCCATCGCCTTGGCGAGGGCTTCGTCGCTCGTCTTCTTGCCCATGATGATTTCGACGAGCTGCATCTTGTCGACGGGCGAGAAGAAATGGATGCCGATGAAGTTTTCCGGTTTGGCGGAAGCTTCCGCGAGGCCGGTGATCGGCAGCGTCGAGGTGTTGGAGCCGTAGATGCCGCCGGCGGCGAGCATGGGTTCGGCCTTTTTTGTCACTTCCGCCTTGATGTCGCGGCTTTCGAAGACGGCTTCGATGACGAGGTCGGCGTCCTTGAGGTCGTCGTAATTCGTCGTCGGCTTGATGAGGCCGAGCAGCTTGTCGGCCTTTTCCTGCGTGGTCTTGCCGCGCTCGAGCGCCTTCTGCAGCAGCTTCTCCGAATAGGCCTTGCCCTTCTCGGCATTCGCCTGGTCGGTGTCGAGGAGCACGACTTCCATGCCGGCCTGGGCCGAGACGTAAGCGATGCCCGCGCCCATCATGCCGGCACCGAGAATGCCGAGCTTCTTCACCTGGAAGGCGGGAACACCCGACGGACGGCGCGCACCCTTTGCCAGTTCCTGCATGGAGAGGAAGAGCGAGCGGATCATCGCCTTGGAGCGCGGGTCCATCAGCAGCTTGGTGAAGTAGCGCGTTTCGATGCGGAGCCCCGCCTCGATCGGCACCTGGAGGCCTTCATAGACGCAGGACATGATGAACTTCTGCGCCGGGAAGTTGCCATGCGTCTGCTTGTGCAGCGTCGCATTGCCGATGGTGAAGACCTGACCGCCGCCCTTCGAATGCGGATCGCCGCCCGGCACCTTGTAGCCTTCGCGGTCCCAGGGCTGGATGGCGATGGCGTAGACTTCGGGGCCCTTCTTGCCGAGCTTGACCTTCGGCTGGGCGAGGCCTTCCTTCAGCCATGCCTTGGCGGCGGAGATCAGTTCGGCGGCGGGCACGACCTTGTGGACGATGCCGGACTTCAATGCCTTTTGCGGATCGAGCGAGGTGCCCTGAAGGATCAGCGGCAGCGCGGCCTGCGCGCCGATGAGACGCGGCAGGCGCTGCGTGCCGCCGCCGCCGGGCAGGAGGCCGACCTTCGCTTCGGGCAGGCCGATCTGCGTTTTCGGATTGTCGCTGGCGATGCGGTAGTGGCAGGCGAGCGTGACTTCGAGGCCGCCGCCGAGCGCGGTGCCGTTGATCGCGGCGACCACGGGCTTGCCGCAGGTTTCGAGGCCGCGCAGCAGCATGTTGAATTTGAGGTTGCCCTCATACATCGCCTTGACGCGATCTTCCTGCGAGCCACTTCCCGAGCCGCCCGCCTGGCCGCCCATCATGGAGAGGTCGGCGCCGGCGCAGAAGGCATCCTTGCCGGAGGTGAGGACGGCGCCCTTGATGGCGTCGTCGGACATGATCTTCTCGATGATCGAGGCCATGTCGGCCATCGAGCTTTGCGAGAGGACGTTCATCGAGCGGCCGGGCATGTCCCATGTGATGAGGGCGATGCCGTCGGCGTCGAGGTCGAATTTGAAGTTTTCATATGCGGTCATTGTCGCCTCACACGCGTTCGATGATGGTGGCGGTGCCCATGCCCGCGCCGACGCAGAGCGTGATGAGGGCCGTGTTGAGATCGCGGCGTTCGAGCTCGTCGAGCACCGTGCCGAGGATCATGCCGCCGGTGGCGCCGAGGGGATGGCCCATCGCGATGGCGCCGCCGTTGACGTTCATCTTCTCGTGCGGGATGTCGAGCGACTGCATCATGCGGAGCACGACGGAGGCGAAGGCTTCGTTCAGCTCATAAAGGTCGATGTCTTCGGGCTTCATGCCGGCCTTGGCGAGAACCTTGCGCGATACGTCGGCGGGGCCCGTCAACATGATGCAGGGCTCCGAACCGATCGACGCCATGGCGCGGATGCGGGCGCGCGGCTTCAGGCCCATGCCCTTGCCGGTGGCGGCGTTACCGACGAGAACGGCGGAGGCGCCGTCGACGATACCCGACGAATTGCCGGCGTGGTGGACGTGGGTGATTTCCTCGACTTCCGGGTAGCGGTCGAGCGCGACGCCGTCGAAGGCGAATTCGCCGAGCGAGGCGAAGGACGGCTGCAGCGCGGCCAGCGACTGCATGGTCGCCTCGGGGCGCATATGCTCGTCATGGTCGAGGATGGTGAGGCCGTTGATGTCCTTCACCGGGATGACGGACTTGCTGAAATAGCCCTTGTCCCATGCGTGTTTCGCGCGCCTCTGGCTTTCGACCGCGTAGGCGTCGACGTCGGTGCGGGTGAAGCCGTATTTGGTGCAGATGAGGTCGGCACCGATGCCTTGCGGCGTGAAATAGGACTTGAAGGCGATGTTCGGGTCGGTCGACCAGGAGCCGCCCGAGGCGCCCATGCCGACGCGCGACATGCTCTCCACGCCGCCGCCGATCGCCATGTCGGCTTCACCCGACATGACCTTCGCCGCCGCCATGTTGGTGGCTTCGAGGCCGGAGGCGCAGAAGCGATTGATCTGCACACCTGCTGTCGTCTCCGCGTAGTCGGCATTCAGCACCGCGATGCGGGCGATGTCGCCGCCCTGCTCGCCGACGGGATCGACGCAGCCGAGCACGACGTCGTCGACCTTCGAGGTATCGAGATTGTTGCGGTCGCGGATCGCCCGCAGCGTCTGCGTGGAAAGTTCGAGCGCCGTCACTTCATGGAGTGCGCCGTCCTTCTTGCCTTTGCCGCGCGGCGTGCGCACGGTGTCGTATACGAAACATTCGGTCATTGGAGTCTCCCTGGGGGACTTGTTGTTTTCCGTCGCGGCGCGCCGTCAGAGCGTGCGGGCGATCAGCATCTTCATGATTTCGTTCGTGCCGCCGTAAATCTTCTGGACGCGGGCGTCCGCGTAGAGCTTCGCGATGGGATATTCCATCATGTAGCCGAAGCCGCCGAAGAACTGGAGGCATGTATCGACGATCTCGTTCTGCTTCTGCGTGGTCCACCACTTCGCCATGGCGGCGGTGGTTGCATCGAGCTTGCCGTCGAGCAGCTTCATCGCGCAGTCGTCGACGAAGACGCGAGCGATGGTAGCTTCCGTCTTGCATTCGGCAAGCTTGAATTGCGTGTTCTGGAAATCGAGGATGCGCTGTCCGAACGCGGTGCGCTCCTTCACATAATCGGTCGTGTATTTGAGCGCCATTTCCATCGCGACGCAGGCCTGCACGGCGATGATAAGACGCTCCTGCGGAAGCTGCTGCATGAGCTGGAAGAAGCCCTTGCCTTCTTCGGTGCCGAGGAGATTGGAGGTCGGCACCTTCACGTCGTCGAAGAAAAGCTCGGACGTGTCCTGCGCCTTCATACCGAGCTTCTTCAGATTGCGGCCACGGCGGAAACCTTCGACCTCGTCCGTCTCGACCATGATGAGCGAAGTGCCCTTGGCGCCGCCGGCCGGATCCGTCTTGGCGACGACGCAGATGAGGTTCGCCTGCTGGCCATTGGTGATGAAGGTCTTCTGTCCGTTCACCACATACTGGTTGCCGGACTTCTTCGCGGTCGTCTTGACGCCCTGAAGATCGGAGCCGGTGCCCGGCTCCGTCATGGCGATGCCGCCGACGATTTCGCCGGTCGCCATCTTGGGCAGCCATTTCTTCTTCTGGTCCTCGGTGCCGTAGGACTGGATGTAGTGCGCGACGATGCCGGAATGGACGGAATTGCCGAAACCGGAAATGCCGATGCGGCCCTGCTCTTCGGCGATGACCATCTCGTGGGCGAAGGTGCCGCCGCCGCCGCCATATTCCTCCTTGATGGAGGCGCAGAGAATGCCGGCCTCGCCCGCCTTGAGCCAAGCCTCGCGGTCGACGCTGCCCTGCTCGTCCCACCGCTCGCTATGCGGCAGGAATTCCTTTTCATAGAACTTGCGGACGGCGCCCTGGAGAATTTCCAGTTCCTCGGTCAACCAAGGCGATTTGTATCCGGCATTCAGACTCATGTCGTCGCTCTCCCTGAGGCGTCTTTATCAGAACTCGTTGGCGGCCAGCGCCATCATGGGGTCGGCGCCGTGACGGATGCGCGCGAGATGCGTCGCCGTTTCGGGCACCACATGTTCCATGTAGTAGCGGCCGGTTTTTATTTTCGTTTCGTAGAAGGCTTTGTCCTCGCCATTCAGATTGGCGAGCTTGTCGTTCGACACCCTGGCCATCTTCGCCCACATGTAGGCGAGGCCGGTGACGCCGAAGAGATGCATGTAGGGCGTGGAGCCGGCGCCGGCATGGTCGGCATTCTGAAGCGCGTTTTCCATGAACCTCATGGTCGCCGCTTCGAGATCCTTGCGGGCGCGTGCGAGCGGCTCAACGAAGGGCTTCAGCTTCTCGTCGCCTTCATTGGCGGCGATGAAGCCGTCGATCTCCTTGAAGAAGGCGAAGACGCCGCGTCCGCCATTCTGCGCAAGCTTGCGGCCGACGAGATCGAGCGCCTGCACGCCGTTGGCGCCTTCGTAGATCATGGCGATGCGGGCGTCGCGGACGAACTGGCCCATGCCCCATTCGTCGATATAGCCGTGGCCGCCATAGACCTGCTGAGCGTCGACGGCGTTCATGAAGCCGCGATCGGTGAAGTAACCCTTCAGGACAGGCGTCAGCAGCGACATCATGTCGTCGCCGAATTCGCGGGTCTTCTCGTCGTCCGAGCGATGGGACAGGTCGCCATGCAGCGCCGTCCAGACGAGCAGCGCGCGAGCACCCTCGTTGAAGGATTTGATGTCGAGCAGCATACGGCGGATGTCAGGGTGGACGATCAGAGGATCGGCCGGCTTGTCCGCCGCCTTCGGACCGGTGAGCGAGCGGCCCTGCAAACGCTCCAGCGCGTATATCACGGCGTTCTGATAGGCGGCCTCGGATTGCGACAGGCCCTGCAGGCCGACGCCGAGGCGGGCCTCGTTCATCATCGTGAACATGGCGCGCAGGCCCTTGTGCTCCTCGCCGACGAGCCAGCCGATGGCTTCGTCATAGTTCAGCACGCAGGTGGCGTTGCCGTGGATGCCCATCTTCTCTTCGAGCGAACCGCAGGAAACGCCGTTGCGGTTTCCGAGCGAGCCATCGTCGTTCACGAGGAATTTCGGGACGAGGAAGAGCGAGATGCCCTTCACGCCTGCGGGCGCGCCCTCGATGCGGGCAAGGACGAGGTGGAGAATGTTGTCGGCGAGGTCGTGTTCGCCGGCGGAGATGAAAATCTTCTGGCCGCTGATCTTGAAGGACCCGTCACCGACAGGCACG
Source organism: Parvibaculum sp. (assembly GCF_030694575.1). Classification (GTDB taxonomy): domain Bacteria; phylum Pseudomonadota; class Alphaproteobacteria; order Parvibaculales; family Parvibaculaceae; genus Parvibaculum. The sequence goes on along the minus strand of NZ_JAUYUS010000085.1, from coordinate 2,975 downwards.
GCCTTGGTGCGCAGGAGGCCAAGATCCGTGCCGCAATGCGGCTCGGTAAGGTTCATCGTGCCAGTCCATTCGCCGGTCACGAGCTTCGGCAGGTATTTCTTCTTCTGCTCGTCGGTGCCGTGCTGCGAGAGCGCGGAATAGGCGCCGTGGCTGAGGCCCGGATACATGCCGAAGGCCATGTTGGCCGATGAGACCATCTCGTTGAAGATGACGCCAAGCGCGTTCGGAAGGCCCTGTCCGCCATAGGCGGTGTCGGCGACGAGCGCGGGCCAGCCGCCATCGACCAGCGTCTTGTAGGCTTCCTTGAAGCCGGTGGGCGTCGTCACCACGCCGTTTTCCAGCTTGCAGCCTTCGCGGTCGCCGACCTGGTTGAGCGGCAACAACACTTCTTCCGTGAGTTTCGCGGCTTCCTCGAGAATGGCGTCGACCAGATCCGCCGGCGCATCGGCGAAACCCGGCAAATCCGCATATTGCGAGAAGTCGAGAAGCTCGTTCAGCAGGAAGCGATATTCGCGCAGCGGCGCTTTATAGGTCGGCATGGAATCCTCCGGCGGGAAATAGCGTGCCCTCCCCTGACCGGGAGGGCACGCCGATCCTCAAACGATAGCCTTTTCGGGCTTCTTCGTCTTTGCCGGCTTTGCGACGGCCTTCGGCGCCGCTTCCGATTTCCGGTCCCGGACCTGTTCCACGATCTGCGCTTCGAGGCGGGCGCAGCTTTCCTCCAACGTCCTGATCTGGAGGTCGATTTCGTTGCGCTGCTGGCGGAGCGAGGCGATGCGCCGGCGGAACTTGTCGACGGCGACGCGGTTCTGCGTCTCGCAGCCATCATGCTGGTCGTAAAGGCTCAGGATTTCCTTGATTTCGGCCAGTGCGAGGCCGACGTTTTTGCCGCGCACGATGAGGGTGAGGCGGGCACGATCACGCGGATGATAGACGCGGGCCTGGCCGCGGCGTTCGGGCGTGAGCAGGCCCTTGTCCTCATAGAAGCGGATGGCGCGGGTGGTAAGGCCGAACTCCTCGGCAAGTTCCGTAATCGAATAGGTGATGACGGGGGCCGAAACCTCGGCACCGTTGCGCCGGAGCGCTGTACTGGAGGCGGCGTGAAGCTGCTGTTCCATGAACTCTCTCCCTGACTGCCGGATGACAGCAAGCGGAAGCGGCGCCTCCGGGCCTGCGGTCAATGGGCGTTAATCCCTGATATTTTTGGCTGTTTTCAGCCGATTTTTGAAAGTGGACCGGACTCTAGTTGACGTTGACGTAAGCGTCAATGGCGCAGATGGACTCTTTTCGATGAGCCGCGTCGCGCTTTGCCCGGTCCTCGGGCGATGCTCTATTACATGCCGGATCACGGGGGCAACGGAGCCGAGGGAACGTCATGTGCCGCGTCGTTACAATCGCCAGCTTTTTTCTTCTCGCCGTCACGCTTGCCGGGTGTGCGGGCGGCCCCGCAGCGGACAAACCGCAAGCGGTGAATGTCACAAGCCTTCCTGCCGGAGCGACTGCCGCGGCGCAGGGAGACAGTCCGCTCAGCCGCGCGGTGCTGAAGGACGTGAACGCCTTTCGCGCGAGCAAGGGCGCCGGCGCGCTCATGGCCGATGCGACGCTGCAGCGGGCTGCCGCCGTGCATGCCGCCGACATGTCGGGGCGCGGTTTTTTCGGGCATCACAATCCGGAAGGCCAGGGCCCGCGCGAACGGGTGCTGGCCGTCAATCCGGGCTTCAAGGGCCGGGTCGCCGAGAACATCCAGATGGTGGAAGGGCCGACCTATGCCGCGATGAGTGACGAGACGCTTGCGCAGACGCTCACCGACAAATGGGCGCAAAGCCCCACGCACCGGAAGAACATGCAGATGCCGGACATGACGCATAGCGGCATCGGGATCGCGCGGTCCGGCGACCGGATCATCGCGGTGCAGGTTTTCTCGGGACCATAAGGAGCGTTGCGGGACGAGGCCGCGAAATGACATGCTCGCGGCCGTTACGATTCTTCGGGGGTTCTGAAAAGTGAAACGCAGGGAATTTCTCGGCGGTGCGGCGGCCGGCGCCATCGCGATGCCGGCACTCGCGACGGCGGCGCGCGGCGAGACCGCCATCGAATGGCGCATGGCGACGGCATGGCCGAAGGGCGCTCCGGGCGTCGGCGTCAACGCGCAGCGTCTCGCGGACCGCATCGGCGCGATGTCGGGCGGGCGGCTTACCGTGAAGCTCTACGGCGCAGGCGAGATCGTGCCGCCCTTCGAGGTATTCGACGCCGTGTCGCAAGGCGTTTGCGAAATGGGCCATGGCACGCCCTATTACTGGCAGGGCAAGAACCCGGTCTTCCATTATTTCACGGGCGTTCCCTTCGGGCTGATGGCGCATGAAATGGCGGGCTGGCTGACTTTCGGCGGCGGACAGGCGCTGTGGGAGGAGGCCTATGCACCGTTCGGCGTTGCGCCCTTCTATGCCGGATCGAGCGGCGTGCAGGCAGGCGGCTGGTTCAATCGCGAAATCAAAACGCTCGACGATTTGAAGGGGCTGAAGTTCCGCATTGCGGGCCTGGGCGGCGAGGTGATGCGGCGGCTCGGCGCGAGCGTGGTGCTGACGCCACCCGGCGAAATCTTCACCTCGATGAAGAGCAACACGATCGACGCGGCCGAATGGGTGGGCCCGTGGAACGACGTTGCCTTCGGCCTTCAGAAAGTGGCGCGCTACTACTACCTGCCCGCGTTTCACGAAGCGGGGCCGGCGCTCGAACTCATCGTCTCCAAGGCGAAGTTCGCCACCCTGCCCGACGACCTGAAGGAGATCGTGCGGGGGGCGGCGCTGGCGACAGCGGGCGAGACGCTTTCCGACTTCACCTTCCACAATATCGAGGCCTTTGCCGGGCTGATGGAGGCAGGGGACACGGAACTTCGCCAGTGGCCGGAGCCCGTGGCGGCGGCGATGGCGAAGGTGTCGGGCGAGGTTCTCGCGGAGCTGGCGGCGACAAGCGAC
>NZ_JAUYUS010000004.1 GCF_030694575.1 Parvibaculum sp. | reverse complement strand
CGGGGATAAACCGGGCAGGGAAGTGGTGCACCCGACACGATTCGAACGTGTGACCTCTGCCTTCGGAGGGCAGCGCTCTATCCAGCTGAGCTACGGGTGCCAGGGCCGGGCAAGGGCCGTCCGGCGAAGCGGGCGCAAGGTAGAACAAACCGTCGGCCCTGACAATCTCCGGTCCTTGGCGGCCCTCGCGAATTCGCCTATAGGAGAGGGGCCCCCGTGAAACCCGTTCGCGCCAGGCGGACACCGTGAGAGTTCTGCGTTCCATGTCGGAGCCCCTGAGGCTTGCGCCTTTCGACGTGTATATCGATCCGCTGCTCTCCTTTCAGGACGGGCGCCTCCGTGAAATGCTGGCCTATTGGGAGGGCAAGCGTGTCGGCAAGCCCTTTCCCGCGCGCGCCGATGTAAGCCCCGCCGACATCGTCAGCCACCTTCCCTCCGTCTTCCTGGTCGACGCGACGCCGCCCGCGCTCGCGCTCCCGCATTTCCGCGTCCGCCTCATGGGCACGGCATTGAACGAGTTGTTCGCCCGCGACTACACGGGCCGGACGCTCGAACATGAAATGTCGGAAAAATCGGCCGCCGCCGTCGCCAAGGTTTTCGGCATCGTCTGCCAGTTGCGCCGCCCGCTCCGCCTTCACGGCCAGGCCGTTTTCGCCAATGCCGGCCAGCCCACGGCGCTCGAGGCGGTGCTCATGCCGCTCACCACGGGCAGCGGCTCGGTCGATATGGTGATGGGCGAACTGGTGAAGCGCGCCTCCGCCTGAAGCCTAGTGCGACGTCAGTTGCATGAACACATCCTCGAGGTCCGATTCCTCGGTCGAGATGTCGACGATCTCCATGCCTTCCGCGCTCAACTGCCCGAGAATGGCCATGACGCTCGTCTCCGCCGGATTGTACTGGACCGAAATCGCGCCGTCGGCCCGCACTTCCGCCTTCATGCCGGCAAGCGCGGCCGGCAGTTGCGTCGCGGGCGTCGCCGGCCGCACGATCAGCCGCTTGTCGCTGATCCGCGCCAGCAGCGTTTCCTTCGGCTCGCAGGCCACCACCTGCCCCTTGTCGATGATCGCGATGGTGTCGCACAGCGCCTCCGCTTCCTCGAGGTAATGCGTCGTCAGCACGATCGTCGTGCCGCGCGCGTGCAAACCCTTCACATAGTCCCAGAGCTGCCGTCTGAGCTCGATATCGACGCCCGCCGTCGGCTCGTCGAGAATGAGCACCGGCGGGTTGTGCACCATCGCCTTCGCCACCAGCAGCCGCCGCCGCATGCCGCCCGAAAGCGTCCGCGCGTAGGCGTCCGCCTTGTCGTCGAGCCCCATCGCTTTCAGGATTTCCATCGTCCGCCGCTCGCGCTTCGGCACGCCATAGAGCCCGGCCTGCATCTCCATCACCTCGGCGGGCGTGAAGAACGGGTCGATGTTGAGCTCCTGCGGCACCACGCCGATGGAAGCGCGCGCCTGCCTCGGATTGACGTCGATGTCGAAGCCCCAGATCGAGGCCGAACCGGAAGTCTTCGTCACGAGCCCGGCAAGAATATTGATGAAAGTGGACTTGCCCGCGCCGTTCGGCCCCAGCAGCGCGAAGATCGAACCGCGCGGTATCGCAAGGTCGATTCCCTTCAGCGCTTCCTTGGCGGGCTGGGCGCCGCTCGCCTTGTAGACCTTGCGCAGGTTCCGCGCCTCGATGGCGTTGCGCGTCCCCGTGCGGGGCGCCGGCTCCGGCGGCAGGCGGGTTTCGAGGCTGTCTTCATTGTCGGCAAGCGAATGGGCCATGAGCGGGCTCTTTTCTGAAACTTTTCAGGCTTGGCTTCGGGGCCGGTTCTTTTTGGCGCGCGGTACGCGCTATAGTGGCGGCCCCCGAGGCCGGGGACGGTGAGGCACTATAGATAGGAAAGGCAGGGCGTGTGGCAAGCGGCAAGGCGGAAACGGCAATGGCGGAAAAGACCGGAAGGTCGCTGAAAAAAGGCGACCACCTCTTCCTGGTGGACGGTTCGGGCTATATTTTCCGCGCCTATCACGCCCTCCCGCCGCTGACGCGGAAATCGGACGGCATGCCGGTCGGGGCCGTCGCCGGCTTCTGCAACATGCTCTACAAGCTCATCGAGGACACCAAGGACGAGTTCGAGCCGACGCATCTTGCCGTCATTTTCGACGCCGCCGCCAAGACCTTCCGCAACGACATCTACCCCGAATACAAAGCCAACCGCGTCGAGCCGCCGGAAGACCTGCGCCCGCAATTCGCGCTGGTGCGCGACGCGACCCGCGCCTTCGGCGTCCCCTGCATCGAGAAGAAGGGCTACGAGGCCGACGACATCATCGCCACCTATGCGCGCCTCGCGCATGAAGCGGGCGCCCGCGTCACCATCGTCTCCTCCGACAAGGATCTGATGCAGCTCGTGAACGACAATGTCGACATGCTCGACACCATGAAGCTGAAGACGATCGCGCGCGAACAGGTGATCGAGAAATTCGGCGTACCGCCGGAGAAAGTCGTCGAAGTGCAGGCGCTGGCGGGCGATTCCACCGACAACGTGCCCGGCGTTCCCGGCATCGGCATCAAGACGGCGGCGCAGCTCATCGGCGAATATGGCGATCTCGAAACGCTGCTCGCCCGCGCCGGCGAAATCAAGCAGCAGAAGCGCCGCGAAAATCTCCTCGCCTTCGCGGAACAGGCCCGCATCTCCCGCCGCCTCGTCGAGCTGGACAACAACGTCCCCCTCGAAGAGCCGCTCGAGGGCATGGGTATCCGCGAGCCCGATCCCGAAACGCTGATCGGGTTCTTCAAGGACATGGAATTCAACACGCTGACGCGCCGTGTCGGCGAGCGTTTCAACATCGACGTCGATGCCATTCCCGCCGCCGGCAAGCATCCGCTCCAGACGGACGGCGCCGTCGCCACCGTCGGCGACGAAGCGCCGAAGAAAGACAAGCAGACGGTTACGCGCACCGCGCGCGGCGGCACGCCGGGCGTCTTGCCGAAGGGCATCGACGCCGATTTTGCCGACGCGAATTATGTGGCGGTGACAACGCTCCCCGATCTCGACGAATGGATCGCGCGCGCCTATGAGCAGGGCTTTCTCGCCGTCGACACGGAAACCGACAGCCTCTTTCCGATGCAGGCGCGCCTCGTCGGCGTCTCGATGTCGCTGCTACCGGGTGAGGCCTGCTACGTGCCTCTGCAGCATGGCGCTGGCGGCGGGCTCGATTTCGCCGACGCTGCCGGCCAGCCGCAGATACCGCTGAAGGACGCGGTCGCCCGCCTGAAGCCGCTGCTCGAAGACCCGTCCATCCTGAAGATCGGCCAGAACCTCAAATTCGACATCGCCGTCTTCCGCCAGCACGGCATCGCGCTCCGCGGCCTCGATGACACCATGCTCATGTCCTACGCGCTCGATGCGGGCGTTCATGGCCACGGCATGGACGAGCTTTCCGAAATCCATCTCAATCACAAGCCTATCGCCTTCGCGGAAGTCGCGGGCAAGGGCAAGGCGCAGATCACGTTCGACCGGGTGCCGATAGACCGCGCCGTGGCCTATGCCGCGGAAGACGCAGACGTCACGCTCCGCCTCTGGCACATCCTGAAGCCGCGCCTCGTCGCAGAGCATCGCATCACGGTTTATGAAACGCTGGAACGCCCGCTCGTCCCCGTTCTCGCGGAGATGGAGCGCGCCGGCGTCAAGGTCGACAAGGCGGTGCTTGCGCGCCTCTCCGGCGACTTCGCGCAGAAGATGGCGCAATACGAGGAAGAGATTTACGAACTCGCGGGCGAGCGCTTCAACATCGGTTCGCCAAAGCAGCTCGGCGAAATCCTCTTCGACAAGCAAAGCCTCGAAGGCGGCCGCAAGACCAAGACCGGCGCCTGGTCGACGGACGCGGACACGCTGGAGGCGCTGGCGGCGCAAGGGCATGAGTTGCCGCAGCGCGTACTCGACTGGCGCGGCCTGTCGAAACTCAAAAGCACCTACACGGATGCGCTGCCGGAATATATCGACCCCCAGACGGGCCGCATCCACACTTGTTACTCGCTGGCCTCCACATCGACCGGCCGTCTCGCTTCCACCGAGCCGAACCTGCAGAATATTCCGGTGCGGACGGAAGACGGCCGGAAAATCAGAACGGCCTTCGTCGCCGAAAAGGGCAACCTCCTCATCTCGGCCGACTACAGCCAGATCGAACTTCGCCTGCTCGCTCATATCGCGGACATCGAGGCGCTGAAGAAAGCCTTCTCCGAAGGTCTCGATATTCATGCGATGACGGCGTCGGAAATGTTCGGCGTGCCGATCGAGGGCATGGACCAGAGCGTCCGCCGCCGCGCCAAGGCGATCAATTTCGGCATCATCTACGGTATCTCCGCCTTCGGCCTCGCAAACCAGCTCGGCATCCCGCGCCAGGAAGCAGGCGAATATATCGACCGCTACTTCAAGCGCTTCCCCGGCATCCGCGCCTATATGGACGACACCAAGGACTTCGCCCATAAAAACGGCTACGTCGAAACGATCTTCGGCCGCCGTATCCACCTGCCGGCGATCAATTCGAAGAACCCGGCCGAAAGAAGTTTCATGGAACGCGCCGCCATCAATGCGCCGATCCAGGGCTCGGCCGCCGACATCATCCGCCGCGCCATGATCCGCATGCCGCAGGCTCTGGCGGATGCGAAGCTTGCCGCACGGATGCTGTTGCAGGTCCATGACGAATTGATATTCGAAGTGCCGGAAAAGGAAGCGGCAAAGACGAGCGAAACCGTCTCGCGCATCATGTCGGATGCCGCCGCGCCCGCCGTTGCGCTCACCGTGCCGCTCGATGTCGATGCCCGCGCCGCCAAAAACTGGGACGAAGCGCATTAGCAAAAGGCGGCGATATGGATAGCGAAGATCAACGCAGAAAGAGCTGGGAAAACGCGCTCGCCGACGCGCTTCCCGTCAGCCCCTTCCTGATTGGCGGCGTCGTCTCGGCCCTTTTTTTCGCGAGTTTTCTTCTCACGGCTTTTCTTTCCGGCGTCGCCATTGTTGTCGTTCGTCCCGATGAGGTCTCTCTCTCGAGTCATGCCTGGGCGGCGCTTGCCCTTTCGCTTCTCTGGTTTGCGATTCTCGGCATCGGCCGCTACACGGTCGCCGGAAACCTGCGCGACGCGCGCCTCCTGGTCGGGCTCGCCCCCAATATCACCGCGGCCGAGGTCGAGCGCCACGCCCTTGGCGTCACGCCGAGGGAGCTTTCCCGCTCGCGACTGGCGGGGCTCGCGGGTTTCGTCGCGGGGGCCGTTCTCTATTCGATCGCCGTGCTGGGTCTCCGGCAGAACGGCTGGCCCGCATTCGAAACGCCGGTCGACATCTGGATGTTGTGCATCGTTTCGCTGCTCGTCATGCAGTTGCTGCGGCGCATTTATTTCCTGCGGGGCGATACAAGGTTTTTCTCGGATGCGCTGAAGGGGCTCGAGCCGGACCTGTCGGATATCTCGCAACTCGATGCCTTCGGTCGCGTGGCTTTGCGCGGCGCGCTGCCCTGGTTTGCCGTATCGGGTGTCGTCGCCTTGTTGCTGGTCGGGCAGGACGCGGACGGCATCACCGCGCCTGCTCTGGTCCTGACGCTTGCCGCGGCCTTCTTCGTCTTCTCCCGTCCCATGCTGCGCTCGCACCGCGTCATCCGGCAGGCCAAATACCGCGATCTCGCCCGGCTGCGTAGCGAAATCCGCCGTAACGAGAGAGCCTTCCGCGAAGGCGGCGAGGCGGCGCGCGAAGCAGCGCTGATGCTCACCGCGTTCATTGCGCTCGAAAGACGGCTGGAACGCATGCGCGAATGGCCGCTCGACCTTCAGACGGCGGGCCGCCTCCTCCTCTACGCGGCGATCCCGCTCGGCTCCTGGGTCGGCGCGGGCGCCGTCAATATCGCTCTTGAAGCGCTGGTTGGATGACACGCTTGCCGCGCGCCGCTTTCGGCCTATGTGATTCCGGGATACGCCGTTAACAGACGGAGGACCGCCAATGCCGACGCCGAAGGACGACCGGAAAAAAGTCGACGAGGCCGACAAGGAAAGTTTCCCCGCATCCGACCCGCCCGCATGGACGAGCGGCGTCGCCTCCGCCGAAGAGGATGCGAAGCGCGCCGTGAAGAAGGCCGAGAAAGCCGAAAAGGAACGGTCGGCGGAAGAAGACAGCGTCGACGAAACGATCGAGGAAAGTTTCCCGGCCTCTGACCCGCCTTCCTGGACAGGCACCCATGCCGGCGACGGTCGCGACAGCCACGCAAAAAAGAAGAAATAGCGGCAAGGCGCCGAACGCATTCAGCCAATGGCCCGGAAGGATTTCTCCTTCCGGGCCTTGTCGTTCAGGCCGCGAGCGTCAGCGTGATCGGTTGCCTCTGCCTCTTCGATGCATGGAGTTCGCCCATACGGTCCGTGTGCCGCATCAGGTTGTCATGGCCGAGCGCGGCATCCCGGAGCGGGCTTGCGAGTTCCGGCCCGACGATGTTGATGAGGCAGGCGAACACTGTCACATCCGCCATCGTCGGCTTGTCGCCGAAGAAGAAGGGCTTGTCGCCCAGCATCGTTGAAAGAGCGGCGAGGTCCGTCGCGCCGAGCGCATATATTTCCTCGCTCGTATGGCGTCCCGTCCCCTGTGCGTGGAGCGCGGCGCACATCTGCTTGCGCGCCATGCGCGGCACGATCCAGGACAGCGGGAAGGGCAGGCCGCCGAAGAAAACCTCTCTCACCGTCGGCCAGTTCCGCTCGTCGGCCCAGCGGCTGTGAACGATTACCCAGTAGAGCCGTTCATCGACCATCCGCTGCAGCATGTGCGATTGCGCTCTCTCGGTATCGCTCAGCTCCCGGTCGAGATCGACGCCGAGCTTTTCCTTGAGGTGGTAGAGAACGAGCGTCGAATCGCCGATCCGCTCTCCCTCGATCTCGATGAAGGGAAGCTTTCCCTTTGGCCCGTTGGCGGGGTTGGTCTCGTACCAGACCCGGTGCGGCACACCCGCAAGCCGCATCGCCGTCTCGAGTTTCACGCAGAACTGGCTCGGATTGGGCGTGCCCTTCAGGCGCGCCGGAAAAATGTGAAGGCGGATCATGGCAGGGACCTCCGTTGATTGAACGGATACCAACATACTGACACACTACTGACAGCATGCCGTCAGCAGCGATCTGCGATGGTGCGCCCGCATGAAGGAGGTCCCGATGCGCCGCGCCGACCGTCTTTTCGACATCATCGAGTTTCTCCGCCGCAACAAGCGCGTGGTCACCGCACAGGAACTTGCGGAAAAGCTCGAAGTTTCCGTCCGCACCATCTACCGCGACGTCGCCGACCTGCAGGCGAGCCGCGTACCGATCGAGGGCGAGGCGGGCCTCGGCTATGTGCTGCGCTCCGGTTACGAGCTGCCGCCCCTCATGTTCACCGAAGACGAGATCGAGGCCCTCGTCTTCGGCGCCCGCATGGTGCGGGCCTGGGGCGACGCCGCCTTCACCCAGGCCGCCGATGCCGCCGTCGCCAAGATAAGAGCCGTGCTGCCGGAGCGGTTGGAGCGCATCGCGGAAACCACGCGCGTCACCGTCGCGCCGGGCCGCACAAGCCAGAAGGACGGTTACAGCCGCCATCTCTCGCCCGTCCGCCGCGCGATCCGCGAGCGCCGCAAATTGTCCATCGACTACGAGGCGCTGTCGGGCGAGAAATCGCGCCGCACCGTGCGCCCGCTTGGTCTCGCTTTCTTCGGGCCCTTCTGGATGCTCGCCGCCTGGTGCGAGAAGCGCAACGACTTCCGCACCTTCCGCATCGAGCGCATCGGCACGATGAAGGTGACGGAAGAGGTTTTCGCGGATGAGAAGGGCAAGACGATAGAAGATTTCATCGCCCGCCCGAGCGAGAGTTCCTACAGCGGCCTGCCGCAACCTCACGCCGACTGACGGTCCCTCAATGAAAAAGCCCGGACGTTGCTGTCCGGGCTTTCGCAAATTCCGTGAACGCGTCGCTTATTCGGCGGCGCGGGCAGCGGCGGGCGCCGCGGCGCGAACGTCGGGGTCCACATGCGCCTCGAACTTCGCGAAGTTCTCGATGAACATCTTCACGAGCTTCTGCGCCTGCGTGTCGTAGGCGGCCTTGTCGGCCCATGTGTCGCGCGGGTTGAGGATCTTGTCGTCGACGCCCGGCACGCTCACCGGCACTTCGAAACCGAAATTCGGATCGGTGCGGAAAGCGACATTGTTGAGCGAGCCGTCAAGCGCGGCGGCCAGCAGCGCGCGCGTCGCCTTGATCGGCATGCGGTTGCCGGTGCCGTAGACGCCGCCGGTCCAGCCGGTGTTGACCAGCCAGCACGAAACCTTGTGCTCGGCGATGAGGGCGCGCAGCAGGTTGCCGTATTCGGTCGGATGGCGCGACATGAAGGGAGCGCCGAAGCAGGTCGAGAACGTCGCCTCCGGCTCCGTCACGCCCTTTTCCGTGCCGGCCACTTTCGCCGTATAGCCGGAGAGGAAGTGATACATCGCCTGCGAGGGCGTCAGCCGCGCCACGGGCGGCAGCACGCTGAAGGCGTCCGCCGTCAGCATGATGATGTTCTTCGGGTGCGGCGCGCGGCCGGTCGCGCTCGCATTCGGAATGAAGGAGAGCGGATAGGCGCCGCGGCTGTTCTCGGCAAGCGCCGCGCTGTCGAGGTCGAGCTCGCGCGTGTCCTCGTCCATCACCACGTTCTCGAGCACGGTGCCGAAGCGGCGCGTCACCGCGTAGATTTCCGGCTCGGCTTCGGCCGACAGTTTGATCATCTTCGCGTAGCAGCCGCCTTCGAAATTGAAGACGCCGTTTTCCGACCAGCCATGCTCGTCGTCGCCGATCAGCGTGCGCGTGGCGACGGCCGAAAGCGTCGTCTTGCCGGTGCCCGAAAGGCCGAAGAAGATCGCCGTGTCGCCTTCTTCGCCCACATTCGCGGAGCAATGCATCGGCATCACGCGCTTGGGCGGCAGTTCATAATTCAGCATCGAGAAGACGGACTTCTTGATTTCGCCGGCATAGGACGTACCGGCGATGAGCACGATGCGCTTGTCGAAATTGCAGGCGATGACGGTGCCGGTGCGCACGCCGTACTTCGCCGGGTCCGCTTCGAAGCTCGGCAGGTCGATGATCGTGAACTGGGGAATGAAATCGTCGAGCTCTTCGGTCTTCGGCTCGATCAGCAGGTTCTGGATGAAGAGCGAGTGCCAGGCGTATTCCGTATAGACGCGGGTCGCGAGGCGATGGGTCGGGTCGGCGCCGCCGAACAGGTCCTGAATGAAGAGTTCCTTGCCTTCCGCGTGTTTCAGCATGTCGGCGTGGAGGAGATTGAAGGCTTCGGACGTCATCGACTTGTTGTTGTCCCACCAGACGGTCTTTTCGGTGGAGGCGTCGCGGACGATGAACTTGTCTTTCGCAGAGCGGCCGGTGTGAACGCCGGTCTTGACGACGAAAGGCCCGTTCGCGGCGACCTGGCCTTCGCCCCTGCGGATCGCTTCTTCGTACAGCGCGGCGGGACGGTAGTTCCAATGGGCGGCGGCGAGATTTTTGAAGCCGCTTTTGTCGGCGCCGAATTTGCTGATGTTGGGCCCGGTCTGTTTCACGCTTCTCTCCTCGTGGTCCTGTGCGGCCCGCACGGGCCTTGGTCGTTTGTCTTGTTGTCTGCCGCCGCCGCCTCTCGCGTCAGGGGCCGAAGTCTATCACGATCGCGCCGTTCCGGCAGCGTGCCCGGCAGGTGCTCATATCGCCGGAATAAAGCAAAAGCGGGGCCAGCGCCTAGTCAGGCGGGCCCGCACGCCTCGAAATTTCGGCGCCAACATAGTTCCCGGTCCGGCAAGGCGCAACCGCTTTACAAGCGGCTTGCAAAGGGTGCGGCGAACCGTCCTTTTTTACCTTTGCATCCATTCCGGGAGAAGATTTTCGCCCGGCCGGGGCCGTCCCGCTTGACGCAGGAAAGCCAAAAAGGCTGCCCCGGAATGCGGCAAAGGCCGCCTTTGCGCAATATTTAGGCGTTATTGCCCTTCCGTCGCGTTCAGGGCCTCCATCAGACGGATGTAGAACGCCACCGCCTCGCCCATGTTCGCCACCGACACCCGTTCGTTGGTCCCGTGGAAACGCGCCATGTCTTCCGGCCCCATGTGGATGGGAATGAAGCGGAACACATTGTCCGTGATCGGCAGGTAATGGCGGGAATCCGTGCCCCCCACCACGAGATAAGGCGCGACGATGGTGCCCGGAAAGCTCTCGCCGATAACCTGCGTGAGCAGCCGGTAGCCGTCCCCTTCGACATTCGACACGGTCGAGGCCTCGCGGATGCCGTCGAGCGGCTCGATCGAGACTTCCGGATCATCCACCGCCTCACGCACATGCTCGATGATGCTTTCCGCGTTGTCGCGCGGATGGATACGGAAATTAACCACCGCGCGCGCCTGCGGCGGCAGCACGTTTTCCTTGTTGCCGCCCTCGACGATGGTCGGCGCGATCGTCGTCTGGAGCTGCGCGGCGCTGGCCGGGCTCCCTGCCATGACGCGGCGCACCACGGGCTCGAACAGCCAGAGATTGGCATAGACCATGCGCTGCATGAACGGCACCGCCGGCGCCAGGCTCTCGATCATGCCCCGCGTCGCGCCGTCGACACGCGCTTCGAAAGGCGCCTCGCCGATCCGTTCGAGCGCACGGGCAAGCCTGCCGATGGCCGTCTGCGCGGCGGGCGAGGGCATCGAGGAATGTCCGCCCTTCGAATAGGCGACGATATCGAGCGAGATCGAGCCCTTCTCCGCCACGCCGATCATCGCAACCGGCGTGGTCACGCCCGGCAGCAGCCCGTGGCCGATCACGCCGCCTTCGTCATTCACCCAGTGCAGCTTCACGCCGCGTTGCTGCAGCGTCTCCGCGATGACCTTGTTGCCGGTGCCGCCGCCGATTTCCTCGTCATGCCCGAACGCGAACAGGATGGTGCGTGTTGGTTGGAAGCCCTGCGCCGCCAGCATGTCGGCCGCTTCCACCATCGCGACGAGCGAGGCCTTGGTATCGATCGTGCCGCGTCCCCAGACATAGCCGTCGGCGATCGTCCCGGCGAAGGGCGCCTGTTCCCATTGATCCTCCGTACCCGGCGCAATCGGCACCACGTCGAGATGCGACATCAGGAGAACGGGGTCGAGCGAGGCGTCGGTTCCGGCCCATGTATAGAGAAGACTGTGGCCGCCGAAGATTTCGCGCGAGGCGGCGGCCGTAAAGGCCGGATAGGTCGCGCCCAGCCAGTCGCGAAAGCCCGTCATCGCCGCGTCCGACCGTGCGAGGTCGTCCGCAGCCGCGCCGCGCTGGTGCGAGATCGTCTCGAAGCGCACGGCTTCGGCGAGGCGTCGCGCCGCCCGTTCGGCATCGACGCTTCCCGCCGCGCCCGCTTCCACAGGCGCCGCAACGGGCACCATCAGCGTCCGTCCGACGACCACGACCACCAGCAGGACAATGAGCCCCGCAAGCCCCAGCAGGATGCGCTTCAACATGTTTCCCCCATTGCGGCCGGGTTGGTCCCGGACCCTTGCTTGTGCCTTGCAGCCGGTTTTCGCCGCCGTGCCCTGCCTTGTCAAACGCCGCCGGGACTCTTCTCTCGGATATTATGGGTATGGACCGTGGCGCCGCACTCGCCAACCCCTTATACTGCCGCCACATTTTGGGCCAAAAGCGACCCTAAGCCTCAACGCCACGCTGGGCGGCGTTCTGAGAGCGGGGTATGTCATGCAAGAGGTCCGGAACGAGAAGAGTGAAGAGGGCCCGGAGCTGCCGGCGGCGGGCCATGAGCGTCAAAAGGGACAGGGGCCAATGCCGACCATCGCGCTGGTGGACGACGACCGCAATATTCTGACATCGGTGAGCATCGCGCTCGAAGCCGAGGGCTATCACGTCCAGACTTATACGGACGGCGCCGCCGCGCTTGCCGGCCTCGCCGCCAATCCGCCGGACGTCGCCGTCTTCGACATCAAGATGCCGCGCATGGACGGCATGGAGCTCTTGCGCCGCCTGCGCCAGAAGTCGGACCTGCCTGTCATCTTCCTGACCTCGAAGGACGACGAGATCGACGAGTTGTTCGGCCTCAAGATGGGCGCCGACGACTACATCCGTAAGCCTTTCTCGCAGCGTCTCCTTGTCGAGCGCGTGAAGGCCGTGCTGCGCCGCGCCGCGCCCAAGTCCGATGGCGCGCCGGCCGAAGGCGCCGCCGTCAATCAGGTGATGGAGCGCGGCAAGCTCGTCCTCGATCCCGAACGTCACACCTGCACCTGGGAAGAAAAGCCCGTCGTCCTCACGGTCACGGAATTTCTGATCCTCCAGGCGCTCGCCCAGCGCCCCGGCTATGTGAAGAGCCGCGACTCGCTGATGGATGCCGCCTACGACGACCAGGTCTATGTCGACGATCGTACCATCGACAGCCACATCAAGCGGCTCCGCAAGAAATTCAAGGAAGTCGATGACAGCTTCGATGCCATCGAGACGCTCTACGGCGTCGGCTACCGCTACCGGGAAGCCTGATCGGCCCACGAGCGCCGCTGGAGCGCTTTGAGGAAAAGCGAAAACCATGGCGAGCCTGATGGAGGAGGAGATGCGCGGCGAGGCGGGCGAGGGCGGTTCCGCGCGCCCGCGCGCCACCGCCCGTGACGGCGCCCACGCTTCCCGTTCGTCCTCGCCGGACGATTTCGCGCCGCCGCGCGGCATCCGCCCGCCCGGCCTCATCTCGAGGATCGGCGTCTATCTCGGCCGCGCGCTGGTGAGCTTTCGCGGCTTCCTCGCCGGTGGCCGCTTTTCCAGCCTCACCCGCCGCATCGTCGCCTTCAATGTCGCGGCGCTCTTTGTTCTTCTCTCCGGCATTCTCTATCTCAACCAGTTCCGCGAGGGCCTGATCGACGCCCGCCGCCAGAGCCTCCTCACCCAGGCCGAAATCATCGCCGGCGCGGTTGCGCAGGGCGCCACCTCCACGCAGGGTGCGCAGGTGATAGACCCGTTGGCGCTCGGCACGATCCTCGCCCCGCCGCCGGACGACGCCGATCCGGAAGCGAACGGCAACGTCCCGATCATCCCGGACAATGCCGCGCCGATCCTGCGCCGCCTCGTCCTGCCCACCCGCACCCGCGCCCGTCTTTACGACAAGGAGGGCCTCCTCATCCTGGATTCGCGCCAGTTGAGCGCGTCGGGCCAGATCGTCGCCTTCGAATTGCCGCCGCCCGAAGGCGCCGACGAGATCGGCGTTCTCGACCGCGTCACGGACTGGGCGCTCGGCATCCTGCCGGGCCGCAATCTGGAGCGCTTCCGCGAAGCCGGAAGCCAGAACGGCACCATGTATTCCGAGGTCGTGGCCGCCCTCGAAGGCACCGCCTCCAGCCGCGAGCGAGTCAACGACCGCGGCGAACTCATCGTCTCCGTCGCCGTGCCGATCCAGCGTTACCGCGCGGTCCTTGGCGTACTGATGCTCTCGACGCGCGGCGGCGACATCGACCGCATCGTGCGCGCCGAACGTTATGCCATCCTGCAGGTCTTCCTCGTCGCGCTCGGCGTCACGATCCTGCTCTCGGTGGTTCTCGCCGGCACCATTGCGGAGCCCGTGCGCCGTCTCGCCCAGGCCGCCGAAACAGTGCGGCGCGGCAAGAACGCGCGCGCGCAGATACCGGACTTCACCGGCCGCCGCGACGAAATCGGCGAACTCTCCGGCGCGCTTCGCGACATGACGAACGCGCTCTACAGCCGCATCGACGCGATCGAAAGTTTCGCCGCCGACGTCGCGCATGAAATCAAGAACCCGCTGACCTCGCTCCGCAGCGCCATCGAAAGCTTCACCGTCACGAAGGACGAGAAGGCGAAAGCCCGTCTCATGGAAATCATCCAGGAAGATGTGCGCCGCATCGACCGGCTGCTCAGCGACATTTCCAATGCCTCGCGCCTCGACGCGGAACTGTCGCGCAGCGAGCTGGAAGATGTGAACATCGCCACGCTCCTCGAAACCGTCTGCGATCTCTTCAACGAGAGCGGAGTCGCCGGCAGCGCCCGCGTGAAACTCTCGATCGACCCGGGTGCCCCCGGCCGCGAGGGCATGATCGTGAAGGGATTCGACACGCGCCTCGGTCAGGTCGTGCGCAATCTCATCGACAACGCGCTCTCCTTCAGTCCGGAAGGCGGCACGGTCTATGTCGCCGCCACGCGCGAACCCGGCCACATCCTTATCCGCGTCGAGGACGAAGGCCCCGGCATCGAGCCGGAAAACTTCGAGCGTATTTTCGATCGCTTCCACACCGACAGGCCGGACAGTTTCGGTGAGCATTCGGGCCTCGGCCTCGCCATCTCGCGCCAGATCGTGGCCGCGCATGGCGGTACCATCCGTGCGGGCAACCGCATGAAGGACGGCAAGGTTGCGGGCGCGCGCTTCACCGTCGACCTGCCCGAAGCGGCCTGAGGGGCGTCATGGCGGCACCGCTTTACATGCACGGTACCTGCGTTGCCTGCGGCGCGCGCGCCGTGCTGCTGCGCGGTCCCTCCGGTGCCGGCAAATCCGATCTCGCCTTCCGCCTCGTCCGCGACGATCTCTCCGGCGAAACCCGCCTCGTCGCCGACGATCAGGTCGCGCTCCACGTCGCGGATGCGCGCCTCGTGGCAAGCGCGCCCGCCCTCCTTGCCGGCATGATCGAATTGCGCGGCCTCGGCCTCGTCGAGGTTCCCTCGGTCGCGGCAGCGCCCGTCGCGCTCATCGTCGATCTCGTGCCCCGCGCCGAGGTCCCGCGCCTCCCCGAGCCGCGCTTCGAGGATGTCCTCGGCTGCCGCCTCCCGGTCCTCGCTCTCCACGCTTTCGACGTCACGGCGGCGGCCAGGCTCCGCCTCGCCCTCGAAACCCTGCCGGACACTGGATTCCCGGGCCCCGACGGCCGCCTTGGCGGCCGTCAAAGCCAATAAGCGCCCGCCTTGGCGGCCGTTAATGCCTCCGAATTGGGCGAAAGCTTCGGTGAACTGCCGATTGTTGCATCGCAACACTTGTCATGGACGCAGGATTGGGGTCACGATACGCGCCTTCGCGGGGGCGCGAATGGCTGTCGACGGCGCCATGCGCGTAACGGGCGGCGGGATTGCGGCATTGAGGGCGGTTGATGATCGGTTTGGTACTCGTAACGCACGGCCAGTTGGCCAGCCAGTTCGTTGCTGCGATGGAGCATGTGGTCGGACCGCAGGCCCAGGTCGCTTCCATCAGCATCGGCCCCGATGACGACATGGAGCAGCGCCGCAAGGACATCCTGAAGGCCGTTGCGGCGTCCGATACCGGCGACGGCGTCATCCTCCTCACCGACATGTTCGGCGGCACGCCCTCCAATCTCGCCATCTCGGTGATGGACAAGGCGAAGGTCGAGGTGATCGCGGGTGTGAACCTCCCCATGCTGATTAAACTCGCCAGCGTCCGCGACACGGCGACCCTCGGAGACGCCGTCGATCAGGCGCAGGAATCCGGGCGCAAATACATCTCGATCGCAAGCCGCGTCCTTGCCGGCGACGGGGCCTAGGCCGTGCCGTCAGCAGAAGCGAAACCCGCCGTGCCGGAAGCTTTCGTCCGCGAACTGGAAATCGTCAATACCCGCGGTCTTCACGCCCGCGCCTCGGCGAAATTCGTGCAGCTCGCCGAAACCTTCGATGCCGAAATCCGCGTCTCCCGCGAAGGCCAGACGGTCCCCGGCACCTCGATCATGGGCCTGATGATGCTCGCCGCCGCGCCCGGCTGCTGCATCCGCGTCGAAACCTCGGGGCCGGACGCCGAAGCCGCCCTCGAAGCCCTCGCCGCGCTGGTGGCCGACGGCTTCGGCGAACGCGACTAGAGCTATTCCTTGAAATAAACCGTCTGCACGCTCGTCGCGAGAAGCCGCCCGTCCGCGCTCCAAAGCTCCGCCGATTGATCGAAATAGCCCTGCCGGAAAACCTTTGTGTCGGCGACGCCGATCAGCGGCTCGCTGCCGAGCGCCCCAAGCGCCGCCGCGTCGGTGTGAAAATAGGTGGTGAGCGAAACCGTCCCCGCCGGCACCATGCGGCCCCGCACGAGAAAGATGCGGACGATGAATGTATCGGCGAGCGACGCGAGCGAAATGAAATCGAGCGCGCGCGCCGGCTTGTCGGCAATCCAGAGCAGCGAGCGCGACGGGGCGGGATCGTCGTCCGCCCGCGCGACGAAATTCATCGCCCCCTCCGCGAAGCGCAGATCGTAGCGCGAGAGCCAGGCATTGCGCCCCTCCGTGTCCATCGGCACCAGCGTCTCGCGCGGCGGTATCGCGGGCCTCGCCGCCGGCTGGTGCGCCCACGTCTCGCGCCGCTTCGCAAACACCGCCGTCGCGCTCGCTGCCACACCGTCGTCCTGCGAAAGTTCCATGGACCAGTGCTGCGTCGAACGGTTGGTGCGCGTCTCCTTCAGGTCGATGAAGAAATCGCCCTTCGCGACCGGCGCGCAGAAATTCACGGTGAGCGCCACCGGGTCGCCGATCCGTTGCGGCGCGTCGAGTGCCGCCTTCAGCATCAGCGATGCCGTCGTGCCCCCGAAGGGCCCCATCATGTTCCAGTACTCGTCGGAGGTGGCGCCCCTGAGCCGCCCGTCCTCCGTCGGCGTCAGGCGCATGGCGATATCGAGCGGATGGGTGGGCGGGATGGCGTTCATGATCGGTCCTCGGTATTGGCGGATGGCTGTTGCCGTGACCTAACCAGCCCCGGCGCCCCGTGTCGATGACCTCCGGGGTAAGTAAAATGGAGCCATTCCGCGGGAAATGAGGGGCCGGCGTCTTTCTTCACAACAACATATAAAGATTTCTTTATATCGACTTGCCGCCCCGGCCCTGCCTTGTTATAAGGCCCCATCAACGACGCTGGAGACCGGCAGCCGCTTTCGTTCGCGCGCCGGTCCCGCTGCCTTCTCTTGCGGGCAGTCGAAACTCACAGCCGAATCAAGGAGCCCTCGCCCCATGAGCCAAGCCGCAAAAGCCGATACCCACGACTACGCCATCAAGGACATCAATCTCGCCGATTGGGGCCGCAAGGAGCTCGACATCGCCGAGACCGAAATGCCCGGCCTCATGGCGACGCGCGAGGAATACGGCGCGAAGAAGCCGCTCAAGGGCGCGCGCATTGCCGGCTCGCTCCACATGACGATCCAGACCGCCGTGCTGATCGAAACGCTGGCCGAGCTTGGCGCCGACATCCGCTGGGCCTCGTGCAACATCTATTCGACGCAGGACCATGCCGCTGCCGCCATCGCCGCGCGCGGCATTCCCGTCTTCGCGATCAAGGGCGAAAACCTTGAGGATTACTGGGAATACACCCACCGCATTTTCGAATGGTCGGATGGCGGCGCGCCCAACATGATCCTCGACGACGGCGGCGACGCAACGCTCCTCATCCATCTCGGCAAGCGCGCGGAAGACGGCGATATCGCCTTCCTCGAAACGCCGGGCAATGAAGAAGAGGAAATCCTCTTCGCCGCGATCAAGCGCCGCCTGAAGCACAAGCCGGGCTTCTACAATCAGATCGCGAAAAGCGTGCGCGGCGTCACCGAAGAAACGACGACCGGCGTCCACCGCCTTTATGAAATGCAGAAGAAGGGCACGCTGCTCTGGCCCGCCATCAACGTCAACGACAGCGTCACGAAGTCGAAATTCGACAACCTCTATGGCTGCCGTGAATCGCTGGTGGACGGTATCCGCCGCGCCACCGACGTCATGATGTCGGGCAAGGTCGGCGTCGTCGCCGGCTTCGGCGATGTCGGCAAGGGCTCCGCCGCCTCGCTCCGCCAGGCCGGCTGCCGCGTGATCGTCACCGAGATCGATCCCATCTGCGCGCTCCAGGCCGCGATGGAAGGCTATGAAGTGACGACGATGGATGAAGCGGCACCCCGCGGCGACATCTTCGTCACCACCACCGGCAATGTCGACGTCATCACCGTCGACCACATGCGGAAAATGAAGCACCGCGCCATCGTCTGCAACATCGGTCACTTCGACAGCGAGATCCAGATCGGCGGTCTCCGCAATCTCAAGTGGCACAATGTGAAGCCGCAGGTCGACGAGATCGAGTTCCAGGACGGCAAGCGCATCATCCTGCTCGCCGAGGGCCGCCTCGTGAATCTCGGCTGCGGCACGGGCCATCCGAGCTTCGTCATGTCGGCTTCCTTCACCAACCAGACGCTCGCCCAGATCGAGCTCTGGACGAAGCCGGCGGAATACGAAAAGAAGGTCTACGTCCTCAAGAAGGAGCTCGACGAAAAGGTCGCGCGCCTTCACCTGGAAAAGATCGGCGTGAAGCTCGAAAAGCTGAACAAGAAGCAGGCCGAATACATCGGCGTCGCCGCCGAAGGCCCCTTCAAGCCGGATACCTACCGTTACTGAGCGGCCGTGCCGCCAGGGATCGAGCCCGGTGGAAACACCGGGCTTTTTCTTTGCCCGGGGCCCGACCGTCCTTTTTCGCGACAGCTTCTTTCACCCGCGAGTCCCTCGTGGTGTAGTATGCCTCGGGGCAAGTGATTTGCGTCCGCTCACACGAGCGACAGGGGCGCCACGGGGAATGTGCGTGATGAAGGCGGCGGAAGGCCGGAACTGGAGAAGGTTTTTGCGCGCCGGATGCGCCGCGCCCGCCCTCCTGCTTGGCCTCGTGCCCCAATCCGCCGCCGCCCAGGCCACCCAGTCCGCACCCCTTTCCAATGGCCTCATCGAAACCCTGACGGCGCTCGGCCTCCCGCCTGAAGCCGCCGCCGATCCTGCGCTCGCGACCTCCTACGCCGTCGCCGCCGGCCTCGCCTTCGCCGGCGTCCTCGCCGCCATTACCGGCCTGCGCGCCTCGCGCATCGCGCGCCGCGTCGCGCTCGAGCGCGAGACGAGCCTCGCCGCCCTCGAGGCCCGCCTCGACGCGGCCGAAGCGATCCTCGCCGCCGAACCAGACGCCGTCTTCATCTGGACGCCGGAAACGCTGCGCGCCGCTCCCGGCACCTTTCAGGCCCGCCCCCGCATCGTCGGGTCCACGGCGACGCTGGTCGACCCCTCTTCGGGCGACCTCGATTTCAACTATCTGCTGACCCGCCTCGAGCCCGAAAATGCCGGCCGTCTCAACACCGCCGTGCAGCGCCTGCGCACGCGCGGCGCCCGCTTCTCGCTCCATGTCCAGTCGACGGACGGCCGCACCTTCGAGGCGGAAGGCCGTCCCGCCGGCGCGCTCGCCGTGCTCTGGCTGCGCGACGTCACGGGCGAGCGCGCCGAGGTCTCGCGCCTCAAGGAGCGTCTCCGCCAGGCCGAATATTCGCGCGCCCGCTTCGAGGAACATATCGGCACCGCCCCGTTCCCCGCCTGGCGCCGCAGCGAGGACGGCGCTCTCGTCTGGGTCAACGCCGCCTATGCCCGCGCCGTCGATGCCGCCTCGCCGGAGGATGCCGTCGCGCGCGGCCTCGAACTCCTGAACGAGGAAACCTTGTCCGCGCTCCGCCGCGCCCTGTTCGACCGGGCCCGCGCGCATGAGCGCAGCCACGCCATCATGGCGGGCGAACGTCGTGCCCTCGACATCGTGGAACAGCGCATGTCGGACGGTGTCGCCGGCATCGCGATCGACGTCTCCGATCTCGACGAAGCCGAAGCCGAACTGCGCCGCCACATCGAAAGCCACGCCGCCACGCTCGACCGCGTGACCACGGCGGTCGCGATCTGCGGTCCCGACAAGCGCCTCACCTTCCGCAACCGCGCCTTCGAAACGCTGTGGGGCCTCGAGCCGCACTGGCTCGATGGCGGCCCCTCCGACGGCGAAATACTCGACGAATTGCGCGCCCGCCGCCGCCTGCCCGAACAGGCGAACTTCCAGGCCTGGAAGCAGAGCCGCATGGAGATCTACACCTCGACCGAGCCGGTCGACGAATACTGGCACCTGCCGGACGGCCGCACGATCAAGCTCCTCGCGCAAGCGCATCCCTTCGGCGGCGTCATCTATCTCTATGAAAACGTCACCGAGCGGCTCAATCTCGAAAGCTCCTACAACACGCTCGCCCGCGTGCAGCGCGAAACCATCGACCATCTCTATGAAGGCGTCGCCGTGTTCGGCTCCGACGGCCGCCTGAAACTCTACAACCCGGCCTACGCGAGCATCTGGAATCTCGGCGACGGCGATCTCGGCGGCGAACCGCATGTGAACGAACTGGTCGAGATGTGCCGCCCGCTTCTCTCCGACGACGCCGAATGGGAAATCCTGAAAAACGGCGTCACCAACATGTCGGGCATCCGCACCCAGATCACCGGCCGCCTCGACCGGCCGGACGGCTCGGTGGTCGATTACGCGCAGGTGCCGCTGCCGGATGGCGCGACGCTGATGACCTATGTGGACGTCACGGATTCGACGCGCATGGAGCAGGCGCTTCGCGACCGCAACGACGCGCTCGAAACGGCGGACCGGCTGAAATCCGAATTCATCAGCCACGTCTCCTACCAGCTCCGCACGCCGCTCACGAATATTCTCGGCTTCGGCGAAATCCTCGAAACCGAAATGTTCGGCCCGCTTTCGCCGCGCCAGCACGAATACATGCAGGGCATTCTGGAATCGTCCGAAACCCTCATCGACGTCGTGAACGACATTCTCGATCTCGCCGTCATCGAGGCGGGCGCCATGACGCTCGACCTGTCGGATGTCGAATTGTCGGAAGTGATCTATGCGACGGAGGAATTCGCGCAGCGCCCGGCGCAGAAGAACAAGGTCACGCTGAGGGTCGAGTGTCCGAAGGATATCGGCATCGTCCGCGCCGACGAAAAGCGCATCAAGCAGATCATGATAAACCTGCTGTCGAATTCGCTCGCCTTCACCAGCCCCGGCGACACGATCGTCATCGGTGCCGCCCGCCGCGACAATTCGGTCGAGCTTTATGTCGAGGACACCGGTATCGGCATCAAGCCGGAATTGCAGTCCAACGTCTTCGACCGCTTCGAGGCCCATTCCTCATCCGACCGCCGTCGCGGCGCCGGCCTCGGCCTCTCCCTCGTCCGCTCCTTCGTGGAATTGCATGGCGGCTGGGTAACGCTCGAAAGCGCCCCCGACGTCGGCACCCGCGTCACCTGCCACCTCCCCGTCCGCGCCGCCCCGCCGGCCACGCAAACGTCAACCTCGCCCGTGCCGACGAAGCTGGAAGTGGGATAGGGAGTACTATCTGCCTACAGATTATATAATCTGTCTTTGCCGGGCTTGACCCGGCAATCCAGTAGGCGCGGAACGTGCCGTCTCTCTTCGCAAAACTCTTCCTTGCTATAGGCGCGCGTTGCACGCTGCGCTTTCTCGCCCTGGACCCCCGGGTCAAGCCCGGGGGTGACGATGCTTTTAAATGCAGGAACGGTCCTTCGCGCCCTACAAGAAAATCCTGTAAGGCACCGCCACGCCGTCCGGCCCCTTGACCTGGAATTCGGCCCCCCGATCCGCTTCCTGGATCAGCGCCTCGTAAAGCCGGAGCGCATTGCGGATCACCTCCGCATAGGACGCCGCCTCCGTCTTGTCCTTCAGTTGCTGCAGCCGTTCCATCGCCTGGGGCGGCAGTTCGAGTTGCACGCGCGTCGTGTCGCGCTCGTTCGTCTCGCGCCGGTGCCGCCTGTGGCGTCCGCGCCGTCCGGGCGCGCAGGCAGCGTCCGTTTCGTCTTCGCGCGCGCTCATGCCGCGTCCCTTCTGTCCCAGTCCCGATAATTCCAGCTCCGCCGCGAGCGGCGCCCGCCGGCGAACAGCACAAGCAGCGCGACCACGCCAAGCGTCGCCAGCGGATAGCTCGCCGCCGCCGAAACAAGCGCGACCAGAACGACCAGCGCCAGCACGAACCTCGCGCCGCGCGGCAGCCGCCACTCATACGCATGCCAATCGCGTCTCTCGCCTCCGCGCCGCTCGTGGCGCCATTCCGCCTTCCACTCGTGGCCCTGCCAGCGCCCATGCATCTCGCAGCTGCCGCGCCGCTCCTGCTCCGACAGCGGAAATTCCTCGCCCACCTCGACCCGGTAGCGCGTCGCGACGTTGTCCTTGCCCGTCTCTATAGTGTCGTTCGTCTCGGCCATGTCCTGTCCTCCGGCTCCATGCCCTTCCTGTCTCCATTTAATAATCAAAATATCATCATCGATCAATCCAAAAATGCGCCATTCTTTGCTGTAAGCCGAAATCTGGCGGATGTCCTTGCCTTTTCAGCGGGCCGGACGACCCTGAATGTCTCGGGAAAGGAGGTCCCCCATGCCGAAAAAACCCTACGAACTCTTCTACTGGCCCGGCATTCCCGGCCGCGGTGAGTATGTCCGCCTCGCGCTGGAGGAGGCGGGTGCCGCTTACATCGATGTCGCCCGCGAGCGCGAAAACGGCATGGCGGAGATGACGGCGCTGCTCGAAGGGGAGGGCACGCAGCATCCCTCCTTCGCGCCGCCTTTCCTGCGCGATGGGCGCGTCGTTATCGGTCAGGTCGCGGCCATCCTTTTTTACCTCGGCCCCCGTCTCGGCCTCGCGCCGAAATCCGAAAGCGGCGCCCTCTGGACGCATCAGATCGAACTCACGATCACGGACCTCGTCGCCGAGGCGCATGACGTGCATCATCCCGTCGGCGTCGGCCTCTATTACGAGGATCAGAAAATGGAAGCCGCCCGCCGCGCGGAAGAATTCCGCACCGCCCGCATCCCGAAATTTCTGGATTACTTCGAAAGCATTCTCGCCGCCAACGGCACGACGGAAGCAAAGCCCCGCCTCGTCGGCAAATCGCTCACCTATGCCGACCTCTCGCTCTTCCACACGGTCGACGGCCTCAAATACGCCTTCCCCAAAGCAATGGGCCGGCTCCTGAAAAGCCGGCCCCTCGTCGCGTCGCTGCACGAGACGGTGAAGAAACGCCCGCGCATAAAAGCATATCTCGAAAGCGAAAGACGCCAGCCCTTCAACGAAAGCGGCATCTTCCGCCACTATCCGGAGCTGGATAAGTAGCGTGCCGGAGATAGTCGGAGAATTATCTTCCTACCCGCCCCTGGGGGGCGGGTCGAAATTTGCCCTGCAAATTTCGGGGAGGGGGCGCCGCCTTGCCGCGCGGAATGCCGTCGCGTTTAAACCCGCTTCTCACTCCACTTTCCCGATCACCGCACAGGCAACCCGGTCGCCCGCGCCGCCGATCGGCTGGCTCATATGGTCGTCGGGATTGGCGTGGATGACGATCGCCGAGCCGTCCGCGTCGAGCAGATGCGCCCGGCCGTCGTCTTCGCCCGTCAGCGTCACGCGCGTCGAAAACATTTCCGCCTGGCCCGTGCCGTCCACCGCCACGTAAAGGTTCGGCAGGTCGCCATCGTCCGGCCCTTCCGGGTTCAGCAACCCGTGCGGCACCTTCTCGGCATGATGCACATGCGCGCCCGACTTCTTGAAGCCCTCATCGGAGCAATCGCCGGTCTGGTGGAAATGAATGCCGTGCCAGCCGGGTTCGAGCCCTTCCACATTCACCCGTATGAGAACACCCGACGGTCCCTCCGACAGATCGGCGGTCCCGATCTCGGCCTGCTCGCCATTCTTGAACGTGCCTGCGGCCAGCGGCGCATCGGCGGCAAAAGCGGGCAGCGCCGCCAGCGAAAACACGGCCGCAAGCGCGCCGAGACGGAAACCGGACATGGGAACCTCCTTCTTGAAAAACCTTCTCGCCAGAACCTAGAGCAAAAGTTCAGACAGAAAAGCCCATCTCACTTCCCACCCTCCCAGCTTGTCCGCCTTGGCGGACGAGCCACCAAGGAATGGGGGAGGGTGGCCAAGCCGTTCACGAAGCCGTGAGCCCCCAAATGCGTACTGGCGACCGACTGACCGAAATGATATTTTTGGTCATTCTATAGGCCGCACGCCCCGCCCGGGGCGAACCCCAGGGAGGCACGCCCAATGGCCATTACCCTCAAAGTCAACGGCACGACGCATTCGCTCGACATCGAGCCCGAAATGCCGCTCCTCTGGGCGCTGCGCGACGAGCTTGGCCTCACCGGCACGAAATTCGGCTGCGGCGTCGCCGCCTGCGGGGCCTGCACGGTCCATGTCGACGGCGTCGCGACCCGCACCTGCGTCACGCCCGTAGAGGCCGTGGACGGCGCCGAGATCACCACCATCGAGGGCCTTGCCGCCACGTCCGGCGCGGCGGAGGGCATGCTCGCTCCCGTCCAGCAGGCCTGGATCGACGCGCAGGTTCCCCAATGCGGCTATTGCCAGTCCGGCATGTTGATGGCCGTCTCCGCGCTCCTCGCGGAAAATCCTCGGCCCACGGATGAAGACATCGATGCGGCGATCACCAATGTCTGCCGCTGCGGCACCTATCCGCGCGTCCGCGCCGCCATCCGTTCCGTCACCGCAGCCTGAGGGAGAGAGCATCATGGCCATGCAATTCAAGAAGCCCTCACGCCGCCAGTTCCTCATCGGCGGCAGCGTCGGCGTCGCCGTCGGCGGCGGCCTTCTTCTCGGCTATGCCGTCTCCGGCCCCTCGCGCCGCGAGCTTGCCGAAGGGGCGGCCGCGCAAGGCGGCGAACGCTTCGTCACCACCTGGTTGAAAATTTCGCCGGACAACATCGTCACCATCTATGTTCCCCATGCCGACATGGGGCAGGGCACCATCACCGCGCTCGCCATGATGGCGGCGGAGGAACTGGAAGCCGACTGGTCGCTCGTCCGCGCCGAACAGGCCCCCGCCGAAAAAGCCTTCGCCAATGAGGCGCTCGGCAACCGCTTCGTCGCCGGCGAAGACGTGCCGCCCATGCTGAAGGGCCTCAACGCCGCCGCATGGACCAAGATCGCGCAGTTCATGAACCTGCAGATCACCGGCGGCTCCATGGCGGTCCGCTACACCGGACATCACGGCATGCGCGTCACGGGCGCCGCCGCGAAAGACATGCTGGTCAAGGCCGCCGCCGCCCGCTGGGGCGTCTCGCCATCCGATTGCGTGGCCGCCCTCAGCACCGTCACGGGCCCCAACGGCCAGTCCGCCACCTATGGCGAACTCGCCGCCGACGCCGCCGGCTATGCGCCCTCCGCCGCGCCGGTCCTGAAGTCGAAAAAGGACTACACCATCGTCGGCACCGCGCGCCCCCGCTTCGACATTCCGGGCAAGGTCAACGGCACCGCGAAATACGGCATCGACGCCGAGGCCCCCGGCATGCTCTACGCCGCGCCGAAACTCGCCCCCGTCTTCGGCTCCACCGTCGTCTCTTATGATGCGAGCGAAATCCTCTCCCGCCGCGGCGTGAAGAAGGTCGTCGAATTTCCCGGCGGTGTCGCCGTCATCGCCGACAATTACTGGCGCGCGAAGGAAGCCGCCGCCGCGCTCGAAGTCACCTTCGACACGAAGGGCGGCGAGGCCGTCTCCTCCGAAACCATCTTCGCCGGCCACGACGCCGCCATCGCCACGGGCAAGAGCGAGGACGACAAGGTGATCGGCGACGCCGCCTCCGTCTTCGCCGCCCAGGGCGCCGACATCGTCGAAGCCTCTTACCGCGTGCCTTACCTCGCACATGCCTGCATGGAACCGATGAACTGCACCGTCTGGATCCGCGACGGCAAGGCCGATGTCTGGGTCGGCGTGCAGGACCCGCTCGGCACCCGCGCTCGCGTCGCGGATATTTCCGGCATCGGCTTCGAAAACGTGAAAGTCCATCCGATGCTGCTCGGCGGCGGTTTCGGCCGCCGCATCCCGATCCGCGAAGGCTTCTTCAATTTCCCGAGCGAGATCGACTTCGCCACCATCGTTGCGAAGGAAGTCGATGCCCCGGTGAAATTCATCTACAGCCGCGAGGACGACATCCAGCACGATGCCTACCGCATCGCCTCAAGCTCCCGCCTTCGCGTCGCGCTCGACGAAAAGGGTCTGCCCACCGCCTGGGAAAACATCTATGTCCACAAGGACGAGCCCGGCGAAGCCCCGCACATCCCTTACGCGATCCCCAACCAGTCGATCCGCTTCGTCGAAGTCGAAAACCACGTGCCGCGCGGCCCCTGGCGTTCCGTCGCGCATACGCAGCACACTTTCTTCAACGAAAGCTTCATCGACGAGCTCGCCCACCGCGCCGGCGCCGACCCTTATGAATATCGCCGCGCGCTCCTCGAAGGCCAGCCGCGCCACCAGGCCGTGCTCGATCTCGCCGCGAAAAAAGCCGGCTGGGGCAAACCCCTCGCCGAAGGCCGCTTCCATGGCATCGCGGTCCAGCAGAGCTTCGGCTCCATCGTCGCGGAAGTCGCTGAAATCTCGGTGGAGGAGGGCGCCGTCCGCGTCCACCGCGTCACGGCCGCCGTCGATTGCGGCGAGGTGATCCACCCGGACACCGCCGCCCAGCAGGTCGAAAGTGGCATCATCTACGGCCTCACCGCCGCGCTCTACGGCGAGATCGCGATCGAAGGCGGCGCCGTCGCGCAGACGAACTTCACCGACTACGAAATGCTGCATCTCTCGGAGACGCCCGTCATCGACGTCCACTTCGTCGAAAGCGGCGCCCCCATCGGCGGCCTCGGCGAACCGGCAACCCCCGTCGTCTCCGCCGCCGTCTCCAACGGCGTCTACGCCGCGACGGGAAAACGCATACGCCAGCTCCCCCTGAAAAACCACGACCTCACCCCCGCCCCCGGCAAACTCGCCCAAGCCGCGGATTAGAGCAGGGCAGCAGCGTCACCTCTTCTCCCTCTCCCCTCGGGGAGAGGGAAAAGTCGGCCGGCTGTTCACCGGACTCTCTCTTTCTCCCTGGGCGCCGAAACGCGCCGGGGCCTGGCCTCCATTTTGGGTTTGGGCAGGAGACGGAAGCGGCTCTGGCACCAGGCGAAATCGACGCCTACATCGAGCAGCGCATCGGAACGCCCACATGGGCAGGCAAATTCCATGACGGCGAGAACACGGTAGGTCTCTCCGGCCTGTAGAGGAACAGGCCTGCCCGTCACATGGTTCGGGGCGGCATTGACGCAAAGAACAAGATCGCCGGGTCCGATTGCGTCGCTCATGGCTTCCATCCATTGTCCTGGGAAGAGATTAGACTTCGACCCGCAAGGTGAAAAGACCGCTTTTGGCGCATTCCGGGCAGCGGCCGGCGTCGCACCGGCAACAAGGCGCCCCAAAACAAAAGCCCGCTCCTCGATCCGAGGAAGCGGGCCTTCTTTTTCGCCGCGTGAGAAAAATCTAGTGCTGGCTCTCCGGCATCTGCACGCGCATCCCGTCCAGCTTGTCGCTCGCCACGAGCTGGCAGGAAAGCCGCGAGTTCGCTTCCGTGTGTTCGCAGAAGTCGAGCATCGTCTCTTCCATCGTCTCGATTTCCGGGAGCTTCGCCTTCCACTCTTCCGGCACATAGACCATGCAGGTGGCGCACGCGCAGGCGCCGCCGCAGTCGCCGTCGATGCCGGGGATGCTCGCCTTCACCGCCGCTTCCATCAGCGTGATGCCGTTCGCGACCTCGATCGTGTGTTCCGTGCCGTCATGCTCGATATAGGTGATTTTCGCCATGTTCAGTAAAACGCCTCCACTCGCTCTTTTTGTCTTTGGGAAAATTGTTCCGTATACGGCCGTTCAGCCGGCAAGTTCCTTGACGGGAATGCTTTCGTCGCGGATGCGCGCCGGGTCGAGCCGCGCCTGCTTCGCCGTCAGCATTTTCGCCATCATGAATTCGGGCGCGCGGTTGATCGCGTCGACCGCCACCAGCACGCCGTCCTTCAGGTAGAAAACCGCGAAGCTGCGCCCCGTCTCCGGCTCGCCGCGCACCACCGCCTCGGTGTAGCCGGCGGAGAGCCCCACGATCTGCAATTTGAGGTCGTACTGGTCCGACCAGAACCACGGCACCTGGTTGTAGGGCTTCTCCTTGCCGGTCAGCGTCGCCGCCGCCGTCTTGCCCTGCTCGATGGCGTTATGCACGCTTTCGAGCCGCAGCCTGTGTCCGTAGATCCCGTTCGGATGGCTGGTGCAGTCGCCCGCCGCGCAGATGTCCGGGTCGCTCGTCCGGCACAGCTCGTCCACCGCGATGCCGTTCTCGACATGCAGCCCCGCTTCCGCCGCAAGCTCCGTGTTCGGAATGATGCCGATGCCCACCACCACGAAGTCGCAAGGAAACCGCCGCCCCTCGCCGGAGGCAACCGACGTCACCTTGTCCTCGCCCTCGAAGCTCGCCACCGTCACGCCGGTTTCGATCTTCACGCCTTCTTCGCGGTGCACGCGCTCATAGAAGCGCGACACGATCGGGTCCACCACGCGCGCCATTACGCGGTCCGCCGTCTCGAGCACGGTGACGTCGAGCCCGCGCTTCACGGCGACGGCCGCGACCTCGAGCCCGATATAGCCGCCGCCCACCACGACCATCTTCGCGCCCGGCCTGAAATGCGCCTGGATCGAATGCACGTCGTCGATATTGCGGAGATAATGAACCCCGTCGAGGTCGAAGCCCGGCACGTTCAACTCGCGCACGCGGCTTCCCGTCGCGATCAGCAGCTTGCCATAGTCGAAGCTCCGCCCGTCGCCGGTGAGGATGCGCTTCTCGCGCCGCTCGATTTCGGTCACGCGCGTGCCCCAATGGGTCTCGACGCCCGACGACGCATAGAAATCCTGCGCCTTCAGCTCCACGCGGTCGAAGCCGATCTCGCCGGCGAGAAATTTCTTGCTCAGCGGCGGCCGCTGATAGGGCGCATAGGGCTCGTCGCCGAAAATCCGGATCGCGCCGTCGAAGCCTTCCGCGCGCAAGCTCTGCACGGCCTGCGCCGCCGCCTGGCCCGCCCCGATGATGAGAATGTCGTCCGCCATATGCCTCCCCGTCGCCCCGCTGTTCTCGTTGTTTCTTCCGCTCACGGATGACCTTCGGAACGGAAGGCCCGATAAAAAAACGGTGTCACCCCGGCGAAAGCCGGGGCCCATGGGCCTCACCGCGTCCCGAAGCCCGGGCGGGCGGCTCCCCGTCGCCGGAACATACCCGTATTTTTTGCGGAGTTTTACTACGCGGTGGGGGTGTTGTCCCCTCTTTTCAGGGTCTTGCCGGCTGTCCGCCACATGGCCGGAAGCCTGCGCGCGAGCCCCTACCTCGCCAAAAAATGACGCCTGCGTCAACTTCTTTGTTGCCGCAGGCGTCACAGGCTGAAAAGGCGCGCGTTTGCTGGCTATTCCACGATGGTGCTGTCGATCTCGCCGAGATACCGCACCGCGATCTGCACCCGCTCTCCGGGCTTGAGGTAATCGCCTGAGGCCTTCTCCTGCGCGATATGCCGCTCCACCACATGGGCGGTGACGGGCCGGTCCCAGCCCCCTGCCACGAAGTCCCAGAGCCCCAGCGCCATGGCCGATTTGTTGACGCCGTGGAAGATCGTCCCGTCCGGCGTCCCCGCCAGGATCGCGGTCCGCGCCGGGATCGTGCCCCCCGGCGCCGGCAGGCCCACCTGCCGCCCCTGATACTCCCAGGTCATGCCCTCGCGAGCCTTCGTCTGCCGCAGCAGCTCGTCGAAATCCCATATCGCTTCCGATTGCGTCGCCGACTGCTTCAGCTCGCCGTTCCGCCACAGCCGCAATTCGGCGGCCTCCGCGAAGGGGCGCAGCTCGCGCGGAATGACGAACAGGTTCCCCACCGGCAGAAAGCCCGGCGCGCTCTTGCCCGTCGTGAAGCCCTTGCCGGAAGTGACGTCATTGGGATCGACGTTCCGCATCAGCGCCGCCCGGTCCGTCACGTCATTGCAGAGCATCAGCCCCATCCGCTCCGGCGCCGTGCCGTCCAGCGCGCCGTTGAGGTCCACGGGGGCCAGCGCCACGAAGCAAAGCTCCACCTCATAGTCGAGCAGCGCCTCTCCCGCCGGCACGGGCGCGTTGAAAGCCGTCGGCTCGACCTCTTTCGGAAAGAGGAAAGGCCCGTCCGTCACCGTCGCCTCTTCCGCATGTTCGGGAAAATTCGTCCCCGCCGCGATATGCGACGCGGTCAGCCGCGCGGGCAGCGTCAGCCGCCCCGCGGGCATCCGCTCGGCGCGCCCCGCCGCCAGCGCCGCAATCGCTTCGTAGCCATGGGCGGCATAGGCGTCGATGGGATCGTCCGCCCCCAGCGCCGCCGTCACGTCGACGCCGCTCACCATGCCCTCTTCATAGGCGGAGACGAGCAGCAGCCGGTGATGTCCGTCTTCCTGCACGCGCGCGAAGGTCAGCGCCTCCGCCACGGGCGCGATTTCCACCGTGCCGAATCCTTCGGCCTGTGCGGCCGCTCCCGCCGCCGTCGAACCGAGCAGCGTCATGACGAAAATGCCCGCGCGCAGAAAGCCCATTCTTCCATCCTCAGTTCACCAGCAACCAGACGCCGATTGTATTCACGATCATCAGGATTGTCCCGCCGAAGAGATTGGTGTCCACGAGATAGATCGTGCCGAAAATATTGAAGCGGAACGGCTTGATGCCGTTCACGTCCTTCAGCGCCCCGCCATAGATCGGCATCGTCGCCAGCGTCGTATAGAAGCTCGCGCCCCAGATGTAATTGAGGATCGCCGCCACCCATATATGCGTCGCGTAGTCCGTCGCGGGGGTCCACAGCAGATAGAGAATGACGAGCGAAATGCCCGTCTGGCTCAGCACCTGCCACACCACATGAAACCGCGCATGCGGCGTCCATAGCGGGTTCGTCGCATGCGTTTTGTTGAAGTCGGCGAAAATCGGCCCGACGCTGATCATGAAGGCGACCAGCGAAAAGAGAAGACGCGGAACCAGAAGCTCGTCGTAAAGCGTTTCCATTTTTATCTCCTCAGATGAGGCCGGGGTAGGAGCCCCCGTCCAGTTGCAGGTTCTGCCCGGAAATGAAGCCCGCCTGTGCGCTGCAGAGAAACGCGCAGGCATCGCCGAATTCGAAAGGTTGCCCCATGCGCTTGGCGGCAATCGACTCGGCGATTTCCGCGCGCGCTTCCTCATAGGTGATCTTCTTGAACTGCATGGCGAGCTTCGCCATCTGCTGCTGCCGGTCCGTGTCGAAGCGTTCGGGCAGCATGTTGTTGATCGTCACGTTGAAGGGCGCGGCGTCGACGGAAAGCGCCTTGCTGATCGCGGTGAGGCCGGAGCGCGCCGTCGTCGAAAGCCCCATCGCCGAGCGCGGCGCCTTCACCATCGCCGAGGTGATGTTGACGATCCGCCCGAAGCGCCGCTCCTTCATGCCCTCGATCAGCGCCTTGATCATGAAGACGGGCGCGAGCAGGTTCGCGTTGAGTGCCGCCTGCCAATGGCTTTCGTCC
Source organism: Parvibaculum sp. (assembly GCF_030694575.1). Taxonomy (GTDB): domain Bacteria; phylum Pseudomonadota; class Alphaproteobacteria; order Parvibaculales; family Parvibaculaceae; genus Parvibaculum. The sequence continues at coordinate 2,505 of NZ_JAUYUS010000004.1, read as the reverse complement.
CATTGCTGGAAGGCGCCGGGCGGCGGCCCGTCATTGTTGTTCACGAGAATGTCGGCCGCCGGACAGGCCGCGAGGAGCCGCTCCCGGCCTTCCGGCGTGTTGATGTCGGCGGCGATGGGCGTCACCGATCCCTTCGCCACGGCCGCGATCTCATGCGCCGCGAGGTCGAGCACCTCCGCGTTCCGCCCGTTGATGACGACGTCGGCGCCTTCGCGCGCCAGCGACATGGCGCAGGCCTTGCCGAGCCCGCGCGACGAAGCGCAGACGATCGCCTTGCGTCCCTTTAACCCAAGATCCATCAGCCGTTTCCTCTCAACTTCACCGCCGCTTCTCCACCACACACCTCGTCATTGCGAGGAGCGATAGCGACGAAGCAATCCAGGAGCGGCACACTCAGTCCTTGCCGTTCCTGGATTGCTTCGTCCCGGCTTCGCCGCTCCTCGCAATGACGGAGAAAGGGCGACGCTCTTCATCACGCCAGAACCTCCGCCAGCGTTTGTCCGAGAAGCGCCGCCGCGTCGTTGGCCCCGCCCTCGAAACGGCAGGCGATATGTCCATCCGGGCGCACCAGCAGCGCGCCGTCCTTCGGCAGGCCGGTAAGTTCCGTCCAGCCTTCCGTCTCGTCCTCGAAATCCCGTCCGCCGCGCAGCGCCGTCAGCCCCGCATCCGCCGCCGCTTCGCGCCAGCCATCGCCCCCCGGCCCGGCCAGTATCGCGAAGCGGTCGGCGGCAAGGAGAGACAGCAGCGACACGCGCGCGCCTCCCCTTGTCTTCACCCAGCGATGCGGCACATGCGCGCCCGCCTCCCATGAAGGCCGGTAATCGCTGATGTCGACGCCCGCCGCCGCCTGCAGGGCAGGCGCGCCGATGGTCGCCGCCGACGCATAGCGATAGCCGAGCTGCAGGTTGAAACTGTCGAAATGCGGCCGCTGCGCTTCCACGGTGGCGGCAAGCTCGGCGGAAGCGGCCGGGTTCGCGGCGATGGCCTCGTAATGCGCCTGCCGCTTTGCCGGGTCGGGCCCGTAAAGCGCGCCGAACAACTCGAAGATCTTCGACGCGTTGGTCAGGCTCTGCTCGCAATTGGTCAGCGCCACGGGTCGCCGTTCCGTCTCGTATGTGTCGAGAAGTGCCTCTCCCGCTTCGCCTTTCAGCACGGCGGCGAGTTTCCAGGCAAGGTTCTGCGCGTCCACCGCGCCCGTGTTGAGGCCGAGCCCGCCCGTCGGCGGAAAGCGGTGCGCCGCATCGCCCGCCAGGAACACGCGGCCCTTGCGGTAGCGTTCCGCCACCTGCGCCGACATCGTCCAGGGGCTCACATGGCGGACATGGAGTGCGGGGAGCGCGGGCGCCGCCGTACCGATTGCCGCTTCGATCAGTGCCCGGCATCTCGCGTCGTCGAAACTTTCGCGAGGTTCGCGCGCCGGATCGTGCGGGTGCATCAGCACCCATGTCCTGCCCCGGTCATAGGCGATGAAGACGCCGCTCGTACCCGGCTGGAACAGGAAATAGAGAACGCCGGGCCGCGCATCTGTGAGCGCCCTGAGGTCGGCCTCGAAATGGATCATCAGATTGTGCTGCAGCGCCTCCGGCCCCTCCATCGCGATGCCGAGCGTGTCGCGCAATCGCGAGCCCGCGCCGTCTGCCGCGATGAGATAGTCGCAGGTGAGGGCATCGCGCGTGCCGTCTGCCGCCTCCAGTTGCGCCGTCACCCCGTCAGGTACTTCCGCGAGATCGGCGCAGGTGACGCCGCGCGTGAAGGTAATGAGCGGCTCGGCGTCAATCGCCTTCGCCAGCGCCGCCTCGAATTTCGGCTGCGGAATATTGGTGAGCGGGTAGGGCGTATGCGCCAGCGCCTTGTCGTCCTGCCGCTCGTAAGGCAGCGCGCCGAACTCCGTACCCGTCAGTGTACAGATGAAACGCACCCATCCGGCATCGTTGGCGCTCGCGCCCTCCCGGCGCAGTCCCTCCGCCGGCACGCCCACGCTTTCGCAGATTTCGAGCGTCCGCGGGTTCACCGCATGGGCCTTCGGCGCTTCGCTCGGCTGCGGCCGTCTGTCGATCAGCCGCGACGCGATCCCCTGCCGCGCCAGCAGCAGCGCCGAAAGCTGGCCAACAGGACCGGCACCAACGATCAGGACGGGAATGCGGGACATGGCGCGCCTCAAATATGAGAGTACTCTCATATTTGAGATACATCTCATAAATGACTTTTGTCAACCCGTGGCCTGCGCTATTCTCGCTCCATGCGGCACGGACATTTTAAGGATTTGACGGCAGGCCAGGGCAAACGCGAGCGCACCCGCTCCGCGCTTCTGGACGCCGCTGTCGAGGTCGTCGCCGAAAAAGGCGGGGAAGCCGCGAAAATCAGCGACATCACCACCGCCGCGGGCCTCGCCAACGGCACTTTCTACACTCATTTCAACGACAAGGCCGAAATCCTCCGCGAAGCCGCCTATGGCATCGCCTTCGAGGTCGTCCGCCGCCTGGACGCGGAAATGGAGGGGATCGA
>NZ_JAUYUS010000036.1 GCF_030694575.1 Parvibaculum sp. | reverse complement strand
GCAAGCGAGGCCCGCAGGCCCGCAACCGGCGCAAGGCCCGCGACGGGGCCGAGGGCGAGGCCGGCGACCAGCGCCGCCACGTCGCCGATGCGCGAGGCGGCGGCCTCGGCGACGAAGCCCGGCCAGCCGGCGACCTCGAAGGCGCGGTCGAAGGCGGCGGCGATGGCCGTGTCGGCATCGAGCGCGGCCAGATTGACGGCGGTGACGGTGTCCGCCTCGCCGCGCGGATATTTATTCTCGCCCGCCTCGACGAAGCCGAAGGTGAAACGGCAGATGCCGCCCTCTTCCTTCGTCTCCTCATATTCGTAGGTTTCGCAGGCGACGGTCAGCTCGCCCAGCGTCGGATGAACGAGGGTGGCGCTGCCCTTTGCCTCGCAGGCCGCCACCAGCGCGTCGCGCGAGGCCTCGTAATCGGCATCGAGGACATAGCCGGAGAAGGTGTAGCGCCGCCCCTTGCGCCCGAGATCCTCGACATAGGGGTCGTCGCGGCCGGGATATTCGAAGACGGCGAGACGGCGGCCGCCGGCGCCGCGCAGCGAGCCGACATGAAAGGGCTCGCCCCGGAAGGAAGCCGGGCGGAGGCGGGTTTTCCAGCTCATTCTGGCCGCTCCATGGCATAGCCTACGCGCTGGCGATGTTTCACACGGCCGCGCGACTCGCTGCGGATCGTCGCGCCGCGCGGCACGCCCTTGAAATCGACGGTCACCGTCGTCTCGCCATCGATACGCGCCGGCGCAGAGCCCAGACGCTGTTGCTGCTCGGCACGGAGGGCGCCCCTGCCGCGCCTCAGGCCGCCGGTCACTCCCTCGCCTTGTGCATTGGAGCCGGCGGCTGCCAACGCCTTGCCGGCCTGCACGGCGATACCCAGCGGCGACCACTTCATGATGAATTTGATGATGTCGGCCAGCGCCTGCAATGCCTTCATCGGCGACGACACAGCGTCGACCATCCAGTCCCAAACGCTGCCGAGTACCGACTTCACCTTGTCCCAGTTCCGCCAGAGCAGCACGCCGGCGGCGATCAGCGCCGCGACGCCGATGATGACCAGCCCGATCGGGTTCGATGCCATGACAAGATTGAGCGCCGCCATCGCGCCATATCCCGCGCGCAGCGCCATGACGAAATTGCCGACGGCGCCGGCAACCTGGGCGAAGGCCAGCATGCCGAGAGTGATCGCGAACTTCGCCGTTGCCAAGCCAGCCATGCCGAGCGCCCAGGTCAGCCGGATCACATTGAGGATCAGCCCGGCATTCAGCACCACGATCGTCGCGATCATCACATTGCGCCAGCCGCCCATGAAGTCGACGACGCCGCGCACGCCCGCCGCCACATCCTTCAGCCATTGCTTGAAGCCCTCCCCGTCAAAGCTCTTGATCCACGTCACCATGGACTTCAGCGCTTCGGTGAGGTTCGTCGCGATCCATTCCCGGTTGAGGGCGATCCAGTCGGCGATGTCTTCCAGCAGCGGCGCGAGGACAGGCGCGAGTTGGGCACCGATCAGGTTCGTCACGCCTTCGACTGCCTTGCCGATATGCTTGTAGGCCGTGTCGAGTTTCGACAGCGCGGCGACCTGCTCTTCGGTCAGCACGCCATATTTGTTGGCCTCGTCCATCTGCGCGCGCAGCGCGGCAGAGCCGCCCGCCAGCATGTCGATCATGCGCGCGCCTTCGTCGCCGAACAGCGCGATCGCCATGCGCATCCGCAGGGTCGGGTTTTCGTTTCGCTTGAAGCCGTCAGCCAGTTCGGGCAGCAGGTCGGCCGAGGTCCGGAGCTGGCCGCTCTGGTCGCGCAGGGAGATGCCCATGCGCGCATAAAGCGTGGCGAGGTCCTTGTTCTTTCCCGACGCCGCATCCGCCGCGCCCTGGGCGACTTTCTGCAGCGACTTGTCCAGAACCGTCTGCGCGATGTCCGCCTGTTTCGCGGCGAAGGCCAACTGCTGATAGGCGACGACGCCGACGCCGACACGTTTCGCATTGCGCGCGATCTCGTCGCCGCGTGTCGCCGCGCCGCCCATGATGGCGGCGAGCCCTCCCCCCGCCGCGATACCGGCAAGCGAGGCGAGCCCGATGGCCGCCCCTTTCACGTTCTGCCAGAGCGCCCTGGCGGCGTTGCCCGCCGCGCCGAGGCGTTGATGCAGCTGCGCCAGGCCGGCCGCGCGGGCCATCTGCGCGATCTGCACCTGGGCGAGACGCGCGCGCATGCCGACGCCGGAGATTCCTCGACCGATCCCCCGCAAAGGCGCGGTGGCGCGGTCGACGATGCCGACGATGGCGCGAAGATTGACCGGCGATGCCATGATATCTTCTCCCGCAGGTCAGCCGCGCGCGGCCGCTTCGTTCTCTTCGCGGATGAGCCGCGTCGTCTGCGTCTGGTAGAGCAGCAGTTCCTCGATGGTCAGCTCGAGGAAATAGCCGGGCTCTCGTTTCCAGCTCCAGGCAAGGTCGAAACAGGCATCGACGATGTCTTCGCCGGTGCCGCCACGCCCAAAAAAGACAGTACCGCCCCCATGCAGGCGTTCCAGTCGGCGCCGTCCATCTCGGCGACGGCGCCTTTCGTGACGTTGCCGAGACGCGAGATCAGCTTGGAGATGGCGGAAGCGTTCGGCCGCATCTCGCCGGCCTCGGCATCGGACGGCGCCATGTCCTCGTCGCGTTCCTCCCCGTCGGCGGACGGCATGAGGATGATGAGGGGATAGCCGCAGACGACGAAATCCTGCCCCTTGGGACGGCGGAAGGTGATCGCGCGCAGTTCCTCGCCGAAGGACTGCAGGGGCTGCGAGAGCGGGACGGTGATGCTGTCCATCAGAGTTTCCTCGCGTTCATCGCGTCGACACGCATCGTGAACTGACCCTGGGCGGTGTCGATTTCCATGGCCGTCGTCACGCGGGCATTGCTGAAGATGTAGGCCGTGCCGTTGTTCAGCTCGACCTGCCAGGTCTCGTCCTTGAGCGCGCGCAGCTCCTCGATCGAGATGTCGGCGACCGTGGAATAGTCGCCCTCGAAATAGGGCATTTTCGGTTTGGTCAGGAAGCCGTGCGGACCGTCCTGTCCGGTCACGCCTTCCTCTTCCTCCATCTCCGTCGACAGCTTGAGGTTGCCGCGCAGCGCGATCTGCCGGCCGCCGACCTTCACATAGGCCGCGCCGCCGAGATTGAATTTGCTCGCCATCGGTTTCTCCCGGATTGCGAATTGGGGTCAGGAACCGGCGCACGGCGTGCGCCGGCCATTCATGTCAGTCGCGAGGATCAGGCGGCCTGCGGATATTGCAGCTGGAAGTCGGCGTGCACGGCGAAGATGCGGAGCTGGTTCACGAGATCCGGCTTGTAGAGCATGTTGACGCGGGTCGGATCGTTCGCGTCGCGCTCGACGATCAGGTTCTGCGCGAAAGCCTCGACGTTTTCGACGAGCCCTTCCGTCGCCATCTTCTCGTATTCCGCGATCTCATCGCGGCGAATATCGGCCGGGCTGACAGCCGGCGTGCCGAAGCCGAGCCGCGTTCCATCGTCGACCAGCATGTGCCGCGCATACTTCGTTGTGACGAAGAAGCGCAGACGCCGCACCACGTTCCAGATCGTCGCCGGCGTTTGCACGTCGAGCCAGGCATTGTCGGCCTGGCCGAAGGCGTTGAGCTGATAGGTGGTGATGGCCCGCTCGATCGTGACGGTCCCGTCGCGCTGCGCGTACCAGGTCGCGATGCCGTCATAGAGGAGCGTGTTGCGTTCCTGCTTCGTGAAGCGGTCCGCCTCCGCCGGCGCGAGAATGCCGACAAGCGGCAGGGTCTGGAGCGGGCGGGCGGGATGCGCGAAGAGCGCGACGGCGGCGCGGGCGCACAACGCCGAGCACCATGCCCAGGGCGTGGACGGGCTCTTGTTGTAGCCCATCACGCTGACATGAGGGTCGTTACGGCCATTGCCGAAGGTGCCGAGCGCGGCGACCGTGGCGCGCTTGGCGGAGAAGACATGGCCGTAGATCTGGCGCAGCCAGGACCAGCGTCCGGTGATTCCGTCCCAGGCCTGCTTCACGGCGTCGAGATTGTCCGTGTCGGTATAGGGGCAGGCGACATAGTCGTATTCGGCATCGCCGAGCGCCGCCAGCGCGTCCGTGATGTCGGGGTTCGTCGCGCCGTTTGCCATCGCCACGATCGCGACGGTGACGCCCGAGGGCGTTTCCTCGCCGCCGGCCGCGCCGCGATAATTCATGCGGAGGTCGATATCGTTGCCAAGCAGGCCGGCCTGTTTCGCGGTGACCGTGACGACGGCCGCTTCCGCCGCCGCCGTGACGGGCAGGTTGGTCGCGGCGTTGATGGCAGCGGCGACGGCGGCTGCGATCGCAGCAGCGGCATCGCCGGCGGCAACGGCGACGCGAAGCCTTTGCCCGCCGATCCAAATCGACAGCGTTCCGCGCGCCGTTGCCGGCCCGCCGAAGGTGATTGTGCCCGTCGCCGCGACGGCATCGCCGTCGTCATCGAGCGGCAGACACCAGACCTCGCCCGCGATGTCGTTGCGGCGATAGATCTCCATCATCTCCGCCAGGATCGAGCCGGCGCCGAACAGGGCTTTCGCCTGGGCGACGCTCGACACCTGAATGGGCGTGTCGGCGACGGCCGTCCCGGCATCGAGCATCTGCCCGACCAGCAGCGAGCGGCGCTCCTGCGAGAAGGTGCCGGTGACGCCGACCTCGATATAGAAGAGCGGCGGGCGCCAGCTCGGATCGATAGTGTCGAAGGGAACCATGATGGAAGCCTCGTGTCAGATGTGAGGGAGAGCCGGGATCAGGCGGCGGGCTTGCCGGCGGCGGATGAGGTCTTTGCCGCCGGCTTCGCGGAGGCCGGGGCAACCGACGCGATCATGTCGCCGTCGCGGAAGCGCCCCGCCCAATAGGGCGTGCGCGGATATTCGGCGTCCGTGGCCGGCACGTGCCGGTTGTCGTGGTCGGGATCGCGCACCTTGAGGCCCGGCGCGGGACGGCCGTAAAGCTTCTTGTCCATGGAAATTCCCTTCATGGATGTTTCACGTGAAATGACGGGTCCGGATCAGTCTTGCGGGATGTCGAATTCGGCCTCGACATCCGCCTTGCCGTCACCGTCCATGTCGAAGCCGAATTGCTGCAGCATCGGCTCGCCTTCGTCGTCGAGCACGGGTTCGCCCTCGCCATCCAGCTCCGCCACCGGCCTGAGGCCGATCTTGCGGAGCGGCGTGTCGAGATCCGGCTGCCAGTAGCTCTCGCCGATGACGAGCTGGAAGACGAGGCGCACGGCCCCGAAATGAATTTCACCGCCGCTCTCCGGCTGTTTCTCGATCTCGACGGAGGCGACGCCGGCGACGCCTTCGAGCCAGGCCGGGCTGCAGAGCAGCAGTTCGCGGATCTCGTCGGCGATGGCGTCGAGTGTGTCGTCGAGCGCCTCGTCGGCGTCTTCCTCGTCCTCGCCCGGTTCGCCCGCGTGCACCTCGACGGCGAGGCGCATGGAGTTGTCGAAATGCGGAATGCTCTGTTCGGCCATCGGCGAGATCATCGATTCCGAGGGCGTGTAGACGAGGCCGACGGGCAGGTCCTTCGCCTTTGCCGGGCGGCGGCGAGAGGCGAACCAGTTGCCGCCGAGCACGGCGCCGGCGATCAGCAGGTCGCGGGTGCGGTGCCGCATTTCCTTGCGGCTCGCGGGTTCGATGTCCGGCATGTCAGGATTTCCGTTTCAGCAGCAGCTTCATGCCGCCCTGCCCGTCCGGCCGCGTGTCCCAGACTTCATAGAGCGCGCCGAGAACCGTGACGCGGTCGCCTTGCGCGGGCTCCACCGCGAAATCGGCGAGACGCACGCCCAGCACCGGCATGGTGCCGGAGACCGGCGCCTCGTTCCCCATTTCGACGATCTCCGCCGCCTCGTCGAAAGGCCCGCGCACGGCGAAGGGCGCCGTGGCCGGCGCCGATTTCAGCGGCGTGTAGGTCGCGTCCTCGCCGAGATGCTCGTTCGCCGCCACGAGCACCAGATCGGCGAGGCCGCGAAAGCTTGTCATGGCCTACTGCGCGAGCGCTTCGGCGACGGCCGCTTCATAGGCGGCCCAGGCGTCGTCCCGCTCGGCGGCCGACACGGTCCGCCCGAGGCGCTCGGAGAGGACGCCGGAATCCGGCTTGCCGGCCTTCGTGAAATGCGCGTTGTCGCGGCGGTCGAGGCCATGGATCGCGTTGAGCACGTCGTCGCCGAAATCGTGATCGGCGGCAAGCGACGCCGGCTTCTTGTCGAGCGCCTTCTCGACGGCGCCGCATTCGGCGATGAGCGCATCGGCGACATCGGCTTCCGGCTGGTGATAGCCCTCGGAGAAGCTGCCATGCAGGGGATGCGTGGCAGGCGAGGCAAGGAAGATGGATTTCTTCATGGTGTCTGCTTTCGGTGAGATGGAAAGGGAAGCGCGGGAAGGCCAGGCGGAGGCGCACGCCGTGCGCCTCCGGGACGTCAGGCGGCCGCTGTCACGGCCGGAGAGGTCAGGCCGCGAGGGCCTCGACGATGAGGTCGGGACGCGAGACCACAGGCAGCGGGTTCGACTGCGACTTGAGTTCGATGCCTTCGTCGTGATCGAGCAGCTTCGGCGAGATATAGATCTCGGCGCCGGGCATATTCGCCATGCTCATGCTGTGAGGAGGCCCATCGAAAGTGCGGAAGGTGTTCATCGTACCCGTCGGATAGGCGTGACCGTAGCCTTCCGCGATCAGCTCCTCGGTGCTGCCGTCCATCAGCGTCACGGTTGCGTCGTATTCTTCGAGGATGAGGCCACCGAAGGGAAACTCGGTGACGTCGTCGACGGCCAGGGAACGTGCCTCGACATAGTTGAGGAAGAACTTTTCGACGTTGGGGTGGCCGGTGAACATGTCAAAGAATACCGGGTCAACCTTCATCCGGACCTTGCCCATGACCTCTCCCTTGAGGTTGCGCTTTGTGAACCGGATCAGCTCCCGGCACTTCGCCTTCACATCGGTATTGGCGTCGTCGAGCTCGAAGTCGATCGTCTTCTTCACGATGCCGAAACGCTCGAACAGATCGTGCAGCGTGGAGCCGTTGCCGTCCTTGACGACGCCCTTCAGCGCGCCCATGCGGAAATATTCCCGCGTGATGGAGTGCTTGTTGCGGATCGCCTGCAGCTTTTCGTTGAGCGCATCTTCCGGCGTCTTGAGCCGCAGCGGATTCGCGCCGAAGGCATACATGTCCTGAATGTCGTCGGGCGTCAGATAGTCGAGATGCGGGACGTGCGGGATCTCAAGATAGACCGCGTTCTCGTCCGGGCCCTTGCCGACCGACGGAGCGCCGCCACGGTCGGCGACCGGCAGCACCGTGATGTAGCCATTGCGGAAGCGGACTTCCACAAGCTTCGTGCGGACGCCTTCGCTCGGGAACAGGTTCTCCTGGTTGAGACGTCCGTAAAGGTTCGGCAGGACGTCGATCGCCATGGTGAGGTCGCGAGCGGTATAGGCGAAGTTGATCGGGCCGGAGGCCGTATTGATCGTGAGCATGACAGTGACCTTTTGCTGGAGCCGTCAGCGCGGCCCGTTCAAATGGGAATGAGAGGAAGGAACGGGTGCGTCAGGCGAGCTGACGCACCTCGATGTGACGCTCGGCGGCGGCGGCGAGGACTGTCGCCTTCTGGCCGTCCGTCGCGCCGTCGGGCCAGACGATGGCGGAATCGGCCACCAGGCACATGCGGTGGAGGATCTGCGTCGGTGCATCCTCTTCGTCCGGCGCGACGGTGTTCTTGGCGAAAAAACCGGCGAAGCGCTGCGAGCCGTCGACCGCATCGAAGTCGATCGGCACAAGCTTCAGATCGCCCTCGGGTACGGTGATGGTGCGGCGGTCGCCGACCGCGAAGTCCGGATCTCCATCCGCGATCGTGCATTCGATCTGCGCATGCACATAGGCGACGCCGACCAGAAGGTCCGCCAGGCGGTAGCCGTCCGGATCGACCACCTGGAAGCGCCCGCCGCCGGAGGCCGTTGCGATGCAGGTGAAATCGTAGACGCCCTTCTTGGCTTCGGCACCGAGCGTGATCGAGCCGATCCCGCCGGTACCGGTGCCGCCGGCTACGGTGGCGCCGACCGGCGTGCCGAACAGGCGGCGGCCGGCAACCTCGCCGATGACAACGGAACGCTCGCCGCCGTCACCGGCGAGCAGCGTGCCGTCGAGACGGGTGAAGCTGGTATTGATTTCCGCCTTGAGAAGGCCCGTGAGAAGCGCCGCGCGCGAAGCGGAATAGGCTGCCAGTATCGACATGGCAATGGTCCTTTCGGTTCAGATGATGGAGAGGAAAGCCGGGCGCAATCAGCGGCGAGGCTTGACAGCGGCCTCCGCGCGGGCCTTCGCGTTCGCAAGCAGTTTCGACGCAGCGGCGTTCTTGCCGGTGTCCGCGGTCGCTGCACTCCGCAGGTTGGGGTTCGCCTGCGTCGCCATCGCGGCGGCGAGGCCGCCGCCCTTGCCGGCCGGTGTGGCCTTGAGCGTGGCGATCACGGCATCGGCGCCGAGATTGGTCGTGAAGGCGAGCGTCGCGGCGAGGCTTTCTCGGCCACCAGCATGCTCGCTGGAGAAGATCTTGAGGGCGCGGGCGTTAGCCGCTTTGTAGCCCTTGGCATAGCCGGCCTTGCGCGCGGCTTCCTTTTCCTTCTCCGGATCGTCCTCGCCTTCGGCGGCGGACTCTTCCTCTTCGTCGTCGGGATCGACCTCACCTTCGGCGGCAGGCTCTTCATCTTCGTCGTCGGGATCGACCTCGCCTTCCGCAGCAGGTGCGTCTTCGTCCTCTTCCGTCTCCGCCGCGACGGTGGCCTTCGGCTTCGCAGCCGCAGGCTTTCCCGGCTTGGCTTTCTTGCCGCCCATGCCGAGATGCGCAAAAATATTCTTCATCGGTTCAGTCCTCGTTTCCGTTGATGGCAGCAACAAAAGCCGCGAAGGCGGCGGCCGGCGCGAGCACCGCGTCGGCAAGGCCGAGCGTCACGGCTTCCGCCGTGCGCGCCGGACCGTCATAGGTGCGGGCTTCCGTCGCCAGCACCTGCTCCACAGTGAGTTTTGCGCCGGCGGCCATGCGGCCGCGCGACACGGTTTCGGCGAACAGCTTGCGCGTCGCATCGAGTTCGGCCTGCAGGTCGGCCTTCACCTGGTCGGGCAGCGCCTCGAACGGATTGCCGTCCGCCTTGTGTTCGCCCGAATGGATCAGCGTGACTTCTTCGCCCCACTTCTGCAGGGCGCCGGCATAGTTCCAGTGTTCGCAGATGACGCCGATCGAGCCGACACCGCCGGTGCGCGGAACGGAGATGCTGCCGGCGGCGGCGGCGATGACCGCGTAGGCGGCGCTGTAGGCATATTCCGAGCAGATCGCGACGACGGGCTTGCCGCTCGCCTTGCGCATCGCCGCCATGTCGTCGCAGAGATCGAAGCTGCCGGCGACATAGCCGCCATAGGAACGCACGTCGAGCGCGACGCCGCGAACCTCCTCATCGGCATGCGCCATTTCCGACTGATAGCGGAGGCTGTCATAACCGGTGGCCCAGCTGTCGCCGAGCCACGGATATTCATCCATCAGATAGCCGCGCACGCCGATGATCGCGACGCCGTCGCGAAAGCCGTATGGCTTGCGCTTCTCGCGCGCACCGCCGGTGCAATAGGCGGAGAGATGGGACATCTCGCCGGATGCCTCGCGCGCCGGCGCGGAGGCGATCATGCGCCGCGCCGTGGCGGCATCCGCCGCGAAGCCGCCATGCATGAGCGACGGGCGGAAAGCGGAGCGCGCGGGCGCGGCATGCGGATTGGCGTTCGGCATTACGCATCCTCTTTCTTGCGACGTTCAGTCTCATCGTCGACAACGATCGGCGTCTGGCCGTTGGGTAATGCAGGATCGGGCAGGCCCTCCTTGAGGCGAGCGCGGCGTTCCTTGCCGAGCTGCGCGTTGATCTCCTGCCAGTCCTTGCCCTGCTCGGCCGCTTCGTCTTCCTGCGTCGCAAGGCCGTAAGCCATGCGCTTGCCGGCGGCGTCGATTTCCTTGCCGGGATCGACCCAGCCGCGCGCGGGGCCGATCCAGCGGCAGCGCGTCCACGCCGCCTTGGCTTCCCAGAAAGACGGCACGCCGGCGGGAATCTCGTAGTCGCCGAGCGCCAGCTCTTCCTCGAGCCAGGCGGCGAAGATCGGCGTGCAGAAATTCTGCGTGAACTCCTCGCGCCGCGCGGTGAAGCCGCGCCAGACCTCGAGGAGCGCGGCGCGGGCCGAGCTGTAATTGACCTTCGACCAGTCCTGGCTGAGCTGCTCGTAGGAGACGCCGAGACCGGAGGCGACCTTCCGCAGCACCGCGCCCTGAAAATCCGCGAACGCCGCGCTCGGGCGCGCCACGTTGGTCATGCCGAGCTTTTCGCCGGGAAAGAGAGCGGAGAGCTGCACGCCGCCGACGGAGATCCGCCGGTCCTTGTGGAACGCCGTGCGGGCGGACTGATAGGCGCCGATGTCGCCGGTTTCAGGCGCGAGGCCCGTCGCGACCAGTTCCGGGTCGTAAGGGCTTTCGATGAAGGCGGCGAGGATCGCGTTCAGCACGCTTGCCTGCAGCTCGACGCGGCCGAGCTTGTGATCCATGAAGAGCGCCTCGACGACGGGCGCCATGCGCGAGATGCCGCGCGTCTGCCCGGCGCGCTCCTTCTCGAAGAAGTGGATGAACATCGGCCGGCCCCACGGCGTTTCGCGGGGCACATATTCCCACTGGAAGCTGTCGGCAGTTATCGACATGCCGCGATCGTTCGGGTGGCGCTTGCGGATGTGGTAGCCGACGGCCGCACCGTATTCGTCGAGCTGCACGCCGCCGCGCAGCTCGTCCGTATCGAACATGTCGTTCGGATTCGAGAGGCGGTCGGGGTCGACGATCTGGATAGTCGTGTGCCACTGACCGCGGTTCTCGATCCAGAGCAGCACGGCCGCCGCCTCGCCGTCCATGGCGGCGTGACGATAGCCGAGCCCGAACAGGCCCGGCACGCTGTCATGCCGTGTCGCGTCCGCCCATTTGTCGGGATCGTTCGCGAAGATGCGCCAGCGCCCCTCGATCCGGTCGGCGAACTCATCCGCCCATTCGGGATCGAGCCCAAGGGCTCGGTAATCCGGCTTGTAGCTGAGACGCAGCGAGGCGCCGATGACCGCGTCGAGTTCGCGGCGCAGCGAGCCAGACGCCCAGCCATTGTTGCGCACGAGATCGCGGATGCGCGCCGTGACCTGGTTGCGCTCGCCGAGCCATTCGGCATCGGCCGAGAAAAGACCCGGATACCAGTTGCCGAGTTCCTGGCTGACGGGATCGCCGGCCTCGTAGGCGCTGACCTGCCCCTCGCCCATGACCGTGCTGACCGCCTCGCGGCGCACGCCGTGCGCCGGCGCGGCCGCCCGTGCGGCCCGCCGGTTCCTGCTGCGCTTGCCCATGGACGCTCCCGAAAAATCAGAATTGGAACTGGAAGCCGCGGCGCGCGGGGCGGCCGGTGAGCTTCGCCGTCAACTCGGCGATGAGGGCGTTGATCTTGCCCATGTCCGTCTGCGTGAAGCTGACGGACTTGCCGTCATAGCTGACGCTCGCCGTCTTCGTGCCGAGCGCGAGATCGATCTTCGCCTGCTCGAGTTTCGCGATGACCGCCTTGATTTCCGTAGGCGTCATGGCGGTACTCCTTCGGATCAGGCGAGGCGCTTGGCGAGCGAGCCTTGCGGTTTCGCCGGCGGTTCATCGCCGCCCTTCACGGGCGGTGCGACCACCGCCGAAAGAAGATCGAGCTGCCCTTTGTCCGGCGCGCACGCCGTGCGCTCCTGGTGCAGGGCATCCCATTGCTGGGGCGTCATGCGATCCATGCCCAGCGCGATCGCCGCGGCATGCGCATAGACGCTGCAATCGAGCACTTCGTTGCGCTTGCCGGAGGGCAGCTGCCATTGATAGTCGACGGTGCCGTTCTTCTTCTTCACCGGCTTCAGCGTTTCGGCCGTGGCCTGCTGGAAAAAGGTCTCCGGCAGGTCGGCGGCGAAATGCACGAAGCCCGGCGGATATTGGCCGGCGTCGTTCGGGCCTTGCAGCCCGAGGAATCCGTAGAACGATGCCTTGCCGATATGCGAACCGACCCACCACGACATGACGGTGCCGCGCTTCGTCTGCCCCGGCAGCGTGAAGGATGTTTTCGTCGCACCGCCGAGAATCCAGTTTGTGACGCGCGGCGTGCCCCGGATCGCCATCGCGCGGGGACGGCCTCGGACGTTGCTTTCCTTGCCGCGCACCCAGTTGTGCACCATGTCCGGCAGATAGCCTGCATCGATCGCGAGCATTTCGATGAAGCGCACCGAGCCGGATTTCGTCCGGTACTCGGCCATCCAGATTTCCGTGAGGCGTCCCCAGATCACAAGATCGTTCGGATCGCCTTCGATGACGATATGGTCGATCGCAACGCGCGTCTTTCCAAGACCCCAGCCATAGATCACGATCTCGATGCGGTTGCCCTGCACGTCGACGCCGGCAGTCAGGAACAAAACCCAGTCCGGGATCTCGCCCTTGAGAGACACCTTGACGCGCTGTGCGCGTTCCATCAGGTCGCGCCAGCCGGGCGCCTCGCCCTTCAGCTTGAAGCTGCGGCCGCGCCAGAGATTGGTCCAAACCATCAGCGTGAGCGGATCGTTCTTCGCTTCGAGATAGGCGGCGACGAAAGCATCCCAGGTGACGAAGGGCGAGTAGAGCGCGTTGAGGCTGTAGCTCCAGTCCTTGCCGGCGCCCGGATTGCGCGGCTGGCTTTCCCGGCCCGCGCGGACCATCCGCTCCTTTTCGTGGTGACCGATGCGCTCGCCGCAGCAGGCGCATTCAATCTCGGCTTCGTGCGGCCATTCCTCTTTCCACTTGAGCTGCTCCCATTCGAGGTCCTGAAACTCGCCGCAATGCGGGCAGGGAACTTCCCAATAGCATTGCGAGCCGCGCTCGAATCCGTCGTCGATCTCGCTCGAGCCTTCGATGGTCGGCGTGCCGCCCACGAGCTTCTTGAAGTCGGCCGTCGCGATGAAGGCAAATTGCCGGGCATCGATCATGCCCATGGGCGAACCTTGCCCGTCCAGGTCCTTCGGGAAGCGGTCGACCTCGTCGCAAGCGATCCATTTGATCGTCTTCGAGCTGAGGTCCGCCGAGGAATTGGCGCCGGTGAGCCGAACGGAGCCGCCGGGAAATTTCTTGTATTTCGCCTTCGAGCCCTCGCCCGATCGGCTGCGTTGCGGGGCGACCCGGCTGTTCGCGTCGTCGCAGGCATCGAGGGCCGGCTGAAACTTGTCCTCGTTGAAATCGCCGGCGGCGGCAAGTGTCGGCATGACAACCATCGCGCGGCCGCCGATATGCGCGATGATCGCGAGCATCCATGCGATGAGCGCGGTCGTGTATCCAAGCTGCGCCGATTTTCTGACGTAGATGCGAAGTGCCGGATGCTCCGGAGAGAGGCGGCGCAGGATCGGTTCGAGGTAGGGCGTCAGCGTCAGGTCGAAGAGCTGGCCTTCGCGCGGACCGTCCGGCACGCGCACATTCGCTTGCGACCATTCAACCAGGTCGAGACGCACCGGCGGCGCCGAGGCTTCGAAGAGCAGCTCGTCGGCCAACTCGGCAGAGCGGCGCTCGAAGTCGGCCAGATCAAGCATCGGTTGGCTTCTTCAGGCTGCTGCGCCAATCCTCGATCAGCTTCTCGATTTCGCTCGCGATCGCCGCACGCGCTTCGATCTGCTTGTCGCCCGGCAGGATGTGGTCGGTTATCAGCCGATCGACGATGGCGTTCTTGCTGCCTCGCAGCGTGTCGAAAAGGACCTTGAGGCGATCCGCTTGCCGAGCGCCGAAGGCTGCGCGGTCGACGAGCCTGCCGGCTTTCTCGTGGTTGCGAAGATGCTTCCACTCGGCATCCGCCTCGGCGGCACTCGCGCGGGATCGCAGCAGCAGCGCCTGATCTTCGTCGTCTTCGTCCGGGTCCGTCGCTTCCGCCGGCGACGGCAGCTTCGGCGGCGGGCGCGACTGGTTGTTCGAAGGGTCGTAAGCGATGCCGCGAAGCCGGTCGGCGACGGCGACGTTGATCTTGCCGGTCGGCGTGACGGCCTTCGCGAGAAGAGCGCCCTGTTTGGTGAGTTGGGATATCCGGCCCTTGCTGACGCCGGCCCGTGCCGCGTAGTCGGACTTGCTCATCTCGGCGATGGGCTGATCCATGACTAAACGCCTCGGGTTTAGTTTGTTTAGGCGGTTTAGACGGAAACTAAACCAGAAACTAGCGAACTACCGGGGTGCGAATTACCCGCGGGCGGAGGGGGTCCGGGAAGGACCCTTTTGGGTTCCGCCGCATCACCGCGCGGTGCGGATCGCGTCTTCGAGGTTGCGTTCGAAGAAGCGCGGCATGTGGGTGCGCACCGACTTGTCGATGACGGGGCCGAAGGCGAGGCGCGGCTTGTAGCTCGGCTGCTTCGTCACGATGGCGAGCACCGGCACCACCTTGTCCCTGCCCTTGAACTGATAGATCGCGATCGGCTTCCGGCCCGACTTCGAGCGCCCGACGAAGAACTCGGAGTTCGTCCCGCGCCGCTTCGAACCGTTGATGCCGCCATGCGACACCACCTTCCGCTTCGCGCGCTTCGCCGATGCCTTCGTCGCCGACTGGTCGCCGAGCGCACCGAGACCCGACAGCACCTTGACCATCGTCGCCTTGCTGACATTGCCGCTCTTGTCGAGCTTCGTTCCCTTGGCCGGCACGAGATAGACCCGCTGGCCGAGCGTCGCAGAAAGCCGCTTCTCGCCGCGCTTCGCGTCGCGCGCGCCGCCGGAGACTTCGGGATCGAGATATTCCCAGGCGATGTTGCCCTTGCCTGCAAAGGCGCGCGGCAGGATTTCGGCCCGGAGCTTCGTCTTCGTCGCGGGAAGGATGGCGAAGGCGTTGAGCGTGTAGCGCGTCGGCCGGTCGAAGGCTCGCTTCATCGCGGCGGGCACGTCTTCGGAGGCCGCGTGTTTGGCCGTCTGCGTCAGCGTCTTCGCCATCGCAAACGGGAGCTGCTTCGCCGCGACGCCTTCGAGCTTGCGGCCGAAGGCGTCGAGCGAGCGGATATCGAAAGTGACACCGAAGCTCACATGAACCGCCTCCCCCGCTTGTCCGGCGAGGCCGCCGGAAACGGAAACGCCCGGCGGAGATGATCCGTCGGGCGCTCGTCTTGCAGTGTGGCGATTTGAGGGTCGAAGTGGCGCCAAGTCAAGACGCCTTCGCGAAGGCCGCAGTTTCGCTGGCTTTCGCACCGCTGCGCAAACCGGCGATCAGCGCGTATCTGTCGAGGGCGATTCGCAGCAGCACGGTGCCGAGCCCGTGATTGCGCGGGATGCGGCAGTAATCCTCCGCGTCGGCGACGCACCAATTCTCGATGACAACCGCCATGGTGAAACCGACGGCACAGTTGAACACCTGACGCTTCGTCGCGGTCACGCGCTCGATTGGGTCGGAGACGAGGTCGACGAGCCAGGGCCGGTATTCGTCGAGCCACCAGCGCCCTTCAGTTTGGCTCATGCGCTGCAGCGGATCGCGGAAGAGGCCGCCGCCCTGCACCCGCTCGCCGATCTGCACAGCTCCCGGCGTGAGCCCTTGCCCCAATGCCTCCCGCACCGTCGCGATGCGCTCGGCGGCGGCGACATGCACGAGGTCGAGCGTGCCGCGCCGGTAGAGCGCGTCCACCTGGTCGGCCTTGAGTTTCTTGCGCGTCTGCGGCGTGCCGGTGTCATCGCCCGGCGCCACCTTGTCGGCGTTCTTGCCGCCGCCTTTGCCGGGCCGCTTCACCGCGCCGCGCCGCTTCTCCGGCTTTTGCGAGGCATAGCCCGGAAAGGCAGGCGCCGTCTGTGCCAGCCGCGCGCGCGAGATTTTCACCCGCAGCATCGTTGAGCGATGCTGGTCGAGCGTCAGGTCGGGCCGCAAGGCGCCGGGATGAATACCCGTCGTCTCCACGGATGTCAGCAGGTCGATCCACACCGGCAGCGCGAAGTCGGTCGGCGCTTCCACGCCCGTCCAGTCGATGATTTCCGTTTTCACGATTGCCGCCTCCCGTCGCCGTCTCCGCTTCCGATCACACGCACGCCGTGCGCCGCTGCGCCGGAGGGCGGCGGCTCCAGCGCGGCATACTCGATCCGCCTGCCGAGCAATCTTTCGAGCCTCTCGCCGAAGTTCTGGCGGATGTAGTTCGCGATGAAGGTCGTCGGCACGATCAACGCCGCCGGTGCCGATGCGTCGTCCGGCGCGGCGAGCGACGCGTCCTTGAACCAGGAATTGAAAACCGCCAGACCGATTTCCTGCCGCAGCAGCGCCAGGGCGGTGTCGCCCAGCGTCGGTGCTTCGCGCGGCTTGGTATTCTGACTCTCGGTAGAGAGATTCGGTTCTGTAGGTTTAGGTTCTATATGTAGCGCGCACAGTTGCGCGGTAGGCTGCGCGTTAGGGTTCTGGTTTTCCACAGGTCCTACCGCGCAATCCGCGCGCTTGGCCTCGTCGATCCCTACCGCGCGTTTTGCGCGCTTGGCGCCCTCGCCTCCTACCGCGCGTTTTGCGCGCTTGGCTTCCGCTTCCGCCCGGCTCTGACGGGCTGGCCTGAAGACGAAGCCGACGAACTCATAGGCGTCGGAAATGCGGTGCCCGCGCGCGTCGGAGCGGCGCTTGCGGCGGATCAGCCCGGCCTCTTCGAGCGCACGCAAATGCCGCCGCAGCGTGCTCTGATGCATCTCCGCTTCTTCCGCGAGAAGCTCGTGGCTCGGGCAGCAGAGCCCGTCATCCGGATTGTGCCGGTTGGCGAGCGCCATCAACACCATCTTGCGCGCGGGATCGCCCGTCGTCTGTCCTACCGCCCATGCCGTT
>NZ_JAUYUS010000042.1 GCF_030694575.1 Parvibaculum sp. | reverse complement strand
CATGGTGAAGGTGAAGCGCGCGCTTTCCGGCTCGAAGACGCGCCTCGTCGGTCCGAACTGCCCGGGCGTCATCACGCCGGGCGAATGCAAGATCGGCATCATGCCGGGCCACATCCACAAGCCGGGCTCGGTCGGCATCGTCTCGCGCTCGGGCACGCTCACCTATGAAGCGGTGGCGCAGACCACGGCGGCGGGCCTCGGCCAGACCACCTGCATCGGCATCGGCGGCGACCCGGTCAACGGCACCAACTTCATCGACTGCCTCGACATGTTCCTCCGCGACCCGGCCACCACCTCGATCATCATGATCGGCGAGATCGGCGGCTCGGCCGAAGAAGACGCGGCCGAGTTCCTGAAGGCCTCCAAGGTGAAGAAGCCCGTCGTCGGCTTCATCGCGGGCGTGACCGCTCCTCCCGGCCGCCGCATGGGCCATGCCGGCGCGATCATTTCGGGCGGCAAGGGCGGCGCGGAAGACAAGATGGAGGCGATGCGCTCGGCCGGCATCACCGTCGCCAAGTCCCCCTCGGCGCTCGGCACCACGCTGGTCGAGGTCCTCAAAGGATAGGGATCGGCGGCAATTTGAACGATTCGAGCGGGGTTTCCGGTTTTCCGGGCGCCCCGCTTCCTTTTTTGAACCCTTTGTTGACGACCCGCATGTTAATTTGTCATCCGTTTACTATATGTCATCTGGCGTCCACCGGGCCAAGGCCCTGATTTCCGGCTGACTTGCGCGACAATCTGGGTTTGTTCCAGAATGTGCCGCCAAGGCAATCTCCGTTGACGCTTGGTTGCCCCTGTGGCAAATTCCTCTCATGAAACTTTCCGACTGGCTCGAAACCAACAATCTGACGGCGAGCGCCTTCGCCGAGCAGCTTGGCGTTTCCGTGTCCACGGTCACACGCTGCATGAACGGTCAGCGGCGGCCGGAATGGCCCACCCTCGATTCGATTTTCAAGGCGACGGGCGGCGCGGTGACGCCCAATGATTTTCTTTCCGATGCCGCGGCTCTTCAGGGAACGGCGCAGGCCTCCCCAAAGCCAAATGGATCCGATCCGATGACCAGTAACGGTTCAAACGACCGCTTCGAGCGGACGTCCTTTCTCTATGGTGCCAACGCGCTCTTCGTCGAGCAGCTCTATGCGCGCTATCAGGAAGACCCGCGGTCGGTCGACGATGAGTGGCGCACCTTCTTCGAAGGTCTCGGCGACAAGCCGGAAGACGTGCTGAAGGAGGCGAAAGGCGCTTCCTGGAAGCGGTCCGACTGGCCGATCGTCGCGAACGGTGAACTTGTCAGCGCGCTCGACGGTAATTGGGGAGCGACGGCTCTCGAGGCCGGCAAGGTCAAGGAAAAGATCGCGGAACGGCGCCCCGCCGCCAGCGAGGACGAGATTCGGGCAGCGACGCTCGATTCCGTCCGTGCCCTGATGATGATCCGCGCCTACCGCATTCGCGGCCATCTCGACGCCGACATCGATCCCCTGAAGCTCCGTCCGAAGTCGCAGCACCCGGAACTTCAGCCTGAAAGCTACGGCTTCGGGCCGGACGATCTCGACCGCCCGATCTTCATCGACCATGTGCTCGGCCTCGAAACGGCGACCGTCCGCGAGATGCTCGACATCCTGCGCCGTACCTATTGCGGTACGCTCGCGGTCGAGTTCATGCATATCGGCGACCCGGAAGAGAAGGCGTGGATACAGGAACGCATCGAAGGGCCGGACAAGGAAATCGCCTTCACCGACATGGGCCGCTCGGCGATCCTCGACAAGCTCATCCAGTCCGAAGGCTTCGAGAAGTATTGCGGCGTCAAGTATGTCGGCACCAAGCGTTTCGGCCTCGATGGCGCCGAGGCGATGATCCCGGCGCTCGAACAGATCATCAAGCGCGGCGGCGCGCTCGGCGTGAAGGAAATCGTGTTCGGCATGGCGCATCGCGGCCGCCTCAACGTCCTCACCAACGTGATGTCGAAGCCCTATCGCGCCGTCTTCCACGAGTTCAAGGGCGGCTCCTCGACGCCGGAAGACGTCGACGGGTCGGGCGACGTGAAGTACCATCTCGGCGCCTCGTCGGACCGCGAGTTCGATGGCAACAAGGTGCATCTCTCGCTCACCGCCAATCCCTCGCATCTCGAAATCGTCGATCCCGTCGTGCTCGGCAAGGCGCGCGCGAAGCAGGACCAGTATCATGACCGCCAACGCGGTTCGGTGATCCCGCTCCTCATTCACGGCGATGCCGCCTTTGCGGGCCAGGGCATCGTCGCCGAATGTCTCGGTCTCTCCGACCTCAAGGGCCATCGCACTGGCGGTTCGATCCATTTCATCATCAACAATCAGATCGGCTTCACCACGAGCCCGATCCACAGCCGTTCCTCGCCTTATCCCTCGGATGTGGCGAAGATGGTGCAGGCGCCGATTTTCCATGTGAACGGCGACGATCCGGAAGCGGTCGTCCATGCCGCGAAGATCGCGACCGAGTTCCGCCAGCGCTTCAACAAGCCCGTCGTCATCGACATGTTCTGCTACCGCCGCTTCGGTCACAACGAAGGCGACGATCCGAGCATGACGCAGCCCTTGATGTACGAGAAGATCAAGGACCATCCGACGACGCTGCAGATCTATTCGCAGCGCCTCATCGACGAGAAGCTGATGAGCGCCGAGGAAGTCGAGCAGCGCATCGCCGGGTTCCGTGCCGAGCTTGAAGGTCATTACGAGGCCGCGACGACGTTCCGCCCCAACAAGGCGGACTGGCTCGACGGCCGCTGGTCCGGTCTCAGCAAGGCGGAGGGCGAGGCGCGCCGCGGCGAAACCGCCGTCGAGATCGACAAGCTGCGCGAGATCGGCCGCAAGATCACCGACGTGCCGGAAGGCTTCAACATCCACAAGACGATCCAGCGCTTCATGGACAATCGGCGCAAGTCGATCGAGACGGGCGAGGGCATCGACTGGTCGACGGCGGAGGCGCTTGCCTTCGGCTCGCTCGTGGAAGAGGGCGTCAAGGTGCGCCTGTCGGGCCAGGATTCCGAACGAGGCACCTTCGTGCAGCGCCATTCGGTGCTGAACGACCAGCACACCGAAGACCGTTACGTGCCGCTCAACAATATTTCGGAAGGCCAGGCCGAATACGAGGTCATCAACTCGATGCTCTCGGAAGCCGCCGTGCTCGGCTTCGAATATGGCTACAGCCTCGCCGAGCCGAATGCGCTCGTGCTCTGGGAAGCGCAGTTCGGCGATTTCGCCAACGGTGCGCAGGTGGTGATCGACCAGTTCATCTCGTCGGGCGAGCGCAAGTGGCTGCGCATGTCCGGTCTCGTGATGCTGTTGCCGCACGGTTACGAAGGGCAGGGGCCGGAGCATTCCTCCGCCCGCCTCGAGCGCTATCTCCAGATGTGCGCCGAAGACAACATGCAGGTCGTGAACTGCACGACGCCGATGAACTATTTCCACGTCCTGCGGCGGCAGATGCACCGCAAGTTCCGCAAGCCGCTCATCCTGATGACGCCGAAGTCGCTGCTGCGCCACAAGCGCGTCGTCTCGAAGATCGAGGAATTCGGGCCCGGTTCGTCCTTCCACCGCGTGTTGTGGGACGATGCGGAGCTGCTGCCGGACCAGAAGATCAAGCTGGTGCCCGACAAGGACATCAAGCGCGTCGTGCTCTGCTCGGGCAAGGTCTATTACGATCTCTACGAGGAGCGCGAGCGGCGCGGCATCAACGACGTCTACATCATGCGCGTGGAACAGCTCTATCCGGTTCCCGCCAAGTCGCTGATGACCGAACTCGCGCGCTTCCCGGAAGCGGAATTCGTGTGGTGCCAGGAAGAGCCGAAGAACATGGGCGCCTGGAACTTCATGGAGCCCAACATCGAATGGGTGCTCGATCATGTCGGCACGCGCTACAGCCGCGCGACCTATGCCGGGCGTCCGGCATCGGCGGCCACGGCGTCCGGGCTCATGAGCAGGCACAATCAGGAACTCAACCAGCTTCTTTCGGAAGCGCTGAAGATCGATTGATCTCGCGGCGCGGAGAAGCGTTCGGAAAGGCAGAAGACCAATGGCGACGGAAATTCGCGTGCCCGCGCTGGGCGAGTCGGTAACGGAGGCCACTGTCGCCCAATGGTTCAAGAAGCCCGGCGATACCGTCGCGGTGGATGAGCCGCTGGTCGAACTCGAGACCGACAAGGTGACGGTCGAAGTGCCCGCGCCCGCCGCCGGCGTTCTCTCCGAGATCGTCGCGAAGGATGGCGAGACGGTCGAGGTCGGCGCGCTGCTCGGCGCGATCGGCGAAGGCAGCGGCAAACCCGCCGCGCCCGCCGCCAAAAAGGAAGAACCCAAAAAGGCCGAGGCGAAGCCCGAGCCGAAAAAGGAAGAGCCGAAGCCCCAGTCCAGGGAACCGGCGAAGCCCGCCGATGCCGCGCCCTCTCCGGCCGTGCGCCGCGTCGCCGCCGAAAACGATCTCGATGTCTCGAAGGTCGAAGGCACGGGCAAGGGCGGCCGCGTGACCAAGGAAGACGCGGAAGCCGCCGTGCAGTCGAAGGGCGAGGCGAAGGCGCCGGCCCCCGTTCAGGCGCCTGCCGCCCCCCGCGCGGATAATGGCGCCCGCGAGGAACGCGTGAAGATGACGCGGCTCCGCAAGACCATCGCGACGCGCCTCAAGGAAGCGCAGAACACCGCCGCCATGCTCACCACCTTCAACGAGGTGGACATGACGAACGTCATGGCGCTGCGCAACCAGTACAAGGATCTCTTCGAGAAGAAGCATGGCGTGCGCGTCGGCTTCATGGGCTTCTTCGTCAAGGCCTGCATCCATGCGCTGCAGGAGATCCCGGCGGTCAATGCCGAGATCGACGGCGAGGAACTCGTCTACAAGAACTATTACAATATCGGCGTCGCCGTCGGCACGGATCGCGGCCTCGTCGTGCCGGTGCTGCGCGATGCGCAGGATCTCTCACTCGCCGGCATCGAAAAGACCATCAACGATTTCGGCCGCCGCGCCCGCGATGGCGCGCTGAAACTCGAGGAATTGCAGGGCGGCACCTTCACCATCTCGAATGGCGGCGTCTACGGCTCGCTCATGTCGACGCCGATCCTCAACGCGCCGCAGTCGGGCATTCTCGGCATGCACAAGATCCAGGACCGGCCGATGGTCGTCGGCGGCAAGATCGAAATCCGCCCGATGATGTATCTGGCGCTCTCCTACGATCACCGGATCGTCGACGGCAAGGAAGCGGTCACCTTCCTCGTCCGCGTGAAGGAATCGCTTGAAGACCCGCAACGCCTGCTGCTCGATCTCTGAGGTATTCCCATGGCTGACTCATTCGACCTCGTGGTGATCGGCGCCGGCCCCGGCGGCTATGAATGCGCGATCAAGTCGGCACAGCTCGGCCTTTCGGTCGCCGTCGTCGAAAAGCGCGACCGTCTCGGCGGCACCTGCCTCAATATCGGCTGCATCCCGTCGAAGGCGCTGCTCCACGCGTCGGAACTTTTCCACGAGGCCAGCGCCAGTTTCCCGGACATGGGCATCGAGGTCGGCACGCCGAAGCTCAACCTGAAACAGATGCTCGCCTTCAAGGACGATGCCGTCGACGGCAACACCAAGGGCGTCGAGTTTCTGTTCAAGAAGAACAAGATCGAATGGGTGAAGGGCGAAGGCCGCATCGAAGCCAAAGGCAAGGTGAAGGTCGGCGACCGCGTGCTCGAAGCAAAGAGCATCGTGATCGCGACCGGCTCCGATGTCGCGAAGCTGCCGGGCATCGAGATCGACGAGAAGACGATCGTCTCCTCCACGGGCGCCATCGCGCTCGAAAAAGTACCGGGCAAGCTCCTCGTCATCGGCGGCGGCGTCATCGGGCTCGAGCTCGGCTCGGTCTGGTCCCGTCTCGGCGCGGAAGTCACCGTGGTCGAATTCCTCGACAACATCCTTCCCGGCATGGATGGCGAGGTCGTCAAGAATTTCACGCGCATCCTCAAGAAGCAGGGCTTCACCTTCAAGCTCGGCGCCAAGGTGACGAAGGTCGAGAAGCAGAAATCCGGCCTCAAGGTTTCGGTCGAGCCCGCCAAGGGCGGCGATGCCGAAACGCTCGACGCCGATGTCGTGCTCGTCTCCATCGGCCGCACCGCCTATACGCAAGGCCTCGGGCTCGACAAGATCGGAGTGAAGACGGACAAGCGCGGCCGCGTCGAAATCGATGCGGGCTTCAAGACCAATGTCGACGGCATCTATGCGATCGGCGATTGCGTCGCGGGCCCCATGCTCGCGCACAAGGCGATGGAAGAAGGCGTGGCACTGGCCGAGCAGCTTGCGGGCCATTACGGCGCCGTGAACTACGACGTCATTCCGGGCGTCGTCTACACCTCGCCCGAAGTCGCCTCCGTCGGCCGCACGGAAGAGCAGTTGAAGGAAGCGGGCATCGAGTACAATGCGGGCAAGTTCCCGTTCACGGCGAACGGCCGCGCCAAGGCCAACAAGACCACCGAAGGCTTCGTCAAGATTCTCGCCGACAAGAAGACCGACCGCATCCTCGGTATTCATATCGTCGGCGTCGGCGCGGGCGAGATGATCGCGCAGGCCGTCACCGCGATGGAATTCTCATCGAGCTCCGAAGACATCGCCCGCATGTGCATCGCGCACCCGACCATGTCGGAAGCGATCAAGGAAGCCGCCCTCGCGGTCACGGGCCTGCCGATCCATATGTGACCCTGCCCTCCCTGCCACCCTCCCCCTGTGGGAGGGTCGAAATTTGCACCGCAAATTTCGGGGAGGGGATGCAGCCTTGCTCAATCGAATATGTCGGCGAATTTGTCCGGAGTTGCTTCCGCAACCCCTCCCCAAACGGCTTGCAGCCGTTTGACCCTCCCTCAGGGGGAGGGTGGAAGAAGGGCGGTTTCTCGCTACCGCCTTCTCTTCGCCTTGTCGTAGACCTCCAGCAATCTCGCCGCGTCCACTTCGGTATACATCTGCGTGGTCGACAGGCTCGCATGGCCGAGCAGTTCCTGGATCGCGCGGAGGTCGCCGCCGCCGGCGAGGAGATGCGTCGCGAAGCTGTGGCGGAGCGCATGAGGCGTCGCGCTTTCGGCCAGGCCGAGCCGCCTTCTCAGGCCGATCATGGTTTCGCGCACCTGCCGCTGGCCGAGCCTTGCGCCCCGCGTGCCGACGAAGAGCGGATCGTCCTTCGCAAGCCCGTACGGGCAGAGAAGCAGATAATCGTCGACGGCCTGGCGCGCGGCCGGCAGCACCGGCACGATCCGTTCCTTGCCACCCTTGCCGGTGATGCGCAGCACGTCCTTCAGCGGCGCCTCGCGGCGGTCGAGACCCACCGCCTCCGACACGCGGAGCCCGCAGCCATAAAGCAGCGTCAGCACGGCGATGTCGCGGGCGGCGACCCACGGTTCCTCATGCGCGATTTCGGCTTCGTCCAGAAGCTCCGCCGCACCCGCCACCGTCAGCGGCTTCGGGATGGCGTGCGGCAGCTTCGGCGAGCGCAGCGCCGTCGCCGACGCGTTCGAGAGCACATGCGAGCGGTCGAGAAAGCGGAAGAAGGAGCGCATGCTGGACAACATCCGCGCCAGCGAGCGGCTTTGCAGTCCCTCGTTGCGGCGGTGGCTCACAAAGGCGCGGAAGTCGCGCAGCTCGAGCCGCCGCAGGTCGTCGAGCGTCGCCGGTCCGCCCAGATGGTCGGCCAGGAATTCGAAGAAGCGCGTCAGGTCGCGGTGATAGTTGATGAGCGTCGCCTCGCTCATGCGGCGCTCGCCCATCAGGTGGGAATACCAGTTGCGGATTTCGGTCCGTGCATCCCCGCTCGCGGGGATCGTCCTCGCGGCGTCGTCCGGCGCGGGCGCGCCGCCTATCGCGCGGGCGGCAGGTCGAGCCATTGGCGCACGCAGCGCTCGACGACGTCGGCGAGGAATTCGAGCAGGTCCACCGCCTGGTCGGGATGGAACTGGTCGGGCTCGAAGCCGCCAAGCGCCAGCAATCCGGGCGGCGAGGCGGGCGAGAAGTCGAGCCGCACCAGCGCTTCGGAATGCACCTCGTCGGCCATGTTGCCGTAGAGCCCGCGGCTGCCGCGCACATGCGGCACGAGCTTGCAGCGTTCGCCGGCGCCGAGAATGCGGTCGACGCCACCGGGTTCGAGCACGCGCACGCCGCGAATGCCGATGCCGGAAACGCCCGTCGCCGTTTCAATGCAGAGCGTCGCCGCGCGGATGCCGAGCAGGCGGGCAAGTCCGTCGGGCGAGGTCGTGTATTCGATCATGTGCTCGAAGGAGCGCGCGTCCAGCAGCTTCAGCGTCGCCGCATGTACCTGTTCGCGCGCCAGGCTGTTCAGCGACGAAGCCTCGATCAGGTCGGACTGGATGTCGCGCAGCATCCGCACATGGTTCTGCAGGCGGCCGATCATGAAGTGCTGCATGTCAACGACGTTGCGGCCGGTCGACTGCGACGGCGGGATCAGCGCCGCGATCAGGTCGGGGTCGTTGGCGAGCAGGTCGGGATTGCGGCGCAGATAGGCGCGCACTTCTTCCGCGGCCAGCGTGGCGTCGGTGTCGTCCAATCGTTTCGCTTCGGTGCTGTCGTTTTGCTGGCTCATTGCTGCAGCATCCCCCATGAAGCTTTCTAAAGTATTGGCTTCGGAATATTTGCCCTACAAAATTTTCTGGCCGGTCTTTTTCCAGTCCGCCATGAACATTTCGAGCCCCTTGTCGGTCAGCGGATGTGCCGCCAGCCCCTTCAGCACGGCGGGCGGAACGGTCGCGACGTCCGCGCCCGCAAGGGCGGCATCCTTCACATGGTTGGCGGAGCGAATCGAGGCCGCCAGGATCTCGGTCTCGAGCGCGGGGTAATTGTCGTAAATTTCCCTTATCTCGTGAATGAGTTCCATGCCGTCGAGGTTGATGTCGTCGAGCCTGCCGATGAAGGGCGAGATGAAGGTGGCGCCGGCCTTCGCCGCCAGCAGCGCCTGGTTCGCGGAAAAGCAGAGCGTCACGTTTACCATTGTGCCTTCGCCCGTCAGCACCTTGCAGGCCTTCAGCCCGTCCCAGGTGAGCGGCACCTTGACCGCGATGTTCTTCGCGATCTTCGCCAGCTTGCGCCCTTCCGCGATCATGGTTGGCGCGTCGAGCGCGGTCACTTCCGCGCTCACCGGCCCCTCGACCGTGCCGCAGATTTCCTCCACCACTTCGAGGAAATTACGGCCGGATTTCGCGATCAGGGACGGGTTGGTGGTTACGCCGTCCAGAAGGCCGGTATCGGCCAGTTCGCGGATTTCGGCGATATCGGCGGTGTCGACGAAGAATTTCATAAGGCGGGATCTTTTCGGTGAACGCGTGGACGTTGTTCTTTGTATCTCTTGGCTTCTTTTCGGCTCTCGGGGAGTGTAGTCGAGAGCGGCGCCGAACGCTTCCGTTTTTGCGCATTTTTGTAACCGCTCTTTTGACCGGGGACGATGGATCGCGCAAGGTCCGTCGCACCGTGTGCTTTACGGGGCGTTACGGTATCGCGTCGCTTTGGAACGACCTCACCCGGATTTCGAATGGCATCCGAAATATCCACAGGCCCCACATCAGCTTCCGGAACGGTCAGCGTTCTCATTCCGCTCGCCCTTCCAAAGCCTTACGACTACAAGGTCCCCGCCGGCATGACCGTGCGGCCGGGGGATTATGTCGTCGTGCCGCTGGGCCCGCAGGAGCTTCTCGGCGTCGTCTGGGGCGAGGGCACGGGCGAAGTCGGCCATAACAGGTTGAAGGCGATTGTCGAGGTGCTCGACGCGCCGCCGATGCCGGAAGTGTCACGGCGCTTTGTCGACTGGGTCGCGGGCTACACGCTCTCGCCCGCCGGCTCCGTCCTCCGCCTCACCATCCGCGCGCCCGGCGCGTTGGAGCCGCAGCGGATGCGGACCGCCTATCGCCTTTGCGACACGCGCCCCGGCCGGATGACGCCGGCCCGCCTCCGCGTGGTCGAAACGGCGTCCGACGGTTTCGCGCGCACGGTGCGCGAGCTGGCGGAAGAAGCCGGCGTCTCGGACGGCGTGGTGCGCGGTCTCGTCGATGCGGGCACGCTGCAGCCGGTCGACATTCCCACCGAAGCGCCTTTCCCCGCGCCGAACCCGGACGCGGATGGCGTCGACCTCTCGCCGCAACAGGCCGAAGCCGCCGCGCTTCTCGCCGGCCATGTCGAGGCGGAACGTTTCGCGGCCGTGCTGCTCGACGGCATCACGGGTTCCGGCAAGACGGAAGTTTATTTCGAGGCCGTCGCCGCCGCGCTCCGCCGCAAGAAGCAGGTGCTGATCCTCCTCCCGGAGATCGCGCTCACCAGCCAGTTCCTCGACCGCTTCGAGCGCCGCTTCGGCTGCCGCCCGGCGGAATGGCATTCCGACGTGCCGTCGCGCGAGCGCCGCCGCGTCTGGCGCGCCGTCGCGGAGGGCAGCGTCTCCGTCGTCGTCGGCGCGCGCTCGGCGCTCTTTCTTCCCTTTCCCGATCTCGGCCTCATCGTCGTCGACGAAGAGCACGACGCCGCCTTCAAGCAGGAAGACGGCGTTGCCTATCACGCGCGCGACATGGCGGTGGTGCGCGCGTCGCTCGGGCACTTCCCTGTCGTGCTGAGTTCGGCGACGCCCTCGCTCGAAACCGTGGTCAATGTCGAGCAGGGCCGCTATGCCGCCGTCCGTCTCGATGCGCGGTACGGCGAAGCCGAGCTGCCGCATGTCACGGCCATCGACATGCGCGCCCATCCGCCCGAGCGCGGCCGCTGGCTCTCGCCCGTCCTCGTCACCGAGATCGCGCGCGCGATGGAGGCGGGCGAACAGGCGATGCTCTTTCTCAACCGGCGCGGTTATGCGCCGCTCACGCTCTGCCGTACCTGCGGCCATCGCATCGAGTGTCCGCAATGTTCGGCATGGCTCGTCGAGCATCGCTTCCGGCGCGAACTCGTCTGTCATCATTGCGGCTACAGCGCGCCGGTGCCGAAGGCGTGCCCGTCCTGCGGCGCGGAGGATACGCTGATCGCCTGCGGGCCGGGGGTCGAGCGGATCGCGGAGGAAGTGACCGAGCTTTTCCCGGAGGCGCGCGTCGCTGTCGTCTCGTCGGATAATCTGCGCGGTCCCGCCGCGCATGAAGCGGTCTTCGCCGCCATCGAGGCGCGCGAGGTCGATATCGTCATCGGCACGCAGATCGTCGCCAAGGGTCATCACTTTCCCTGGCTCACCGTGGTCGGCGTGGTCGATGCCGATCTTGGGCTCGAGAACGGCGATCTGCGCGCGGGCGAGCGCACCTTCCAGTTGCTGCAGCAGGTGGCGGGCCGTGCGGGCAGGGCGGAGCGGCCGGGCCGTGTCTTCCTGCAATCATGGATGCCGGAACACAGCGTCATGCGCGCGCTCGTCTCCGGGCGGCGCGACGAGTTTCTCGTCCGCGAGGCCGCCGCGCGCGAGCGCGTGTCGCTGCCGCCTTACGGCCGCCTCGTCGGTGTCGTCGTCTCCTCGCCCGATGCCGAACTTGCCCGCAAGGTCGCGCGCGAGATGTCGCGGCGTGCTCCGCGGGCGGACAATGTCGCGGTGCTCGGGCCCGCGCCCGCGCCGATGGCGCTGCTCAGGGGCCGCACGCGGCTCCGCTTCCTCGTCAAGGCGGGGCGGAACGTCAATGTGCAGGCCTATATGCAGGCCTGGCTCGCCGACATGAAAATCCCGAACGCGGTCCGCGTCTCGGTCGATATCGATCCCTACAGCTTTCTCTAGGCCGCTTTCCCGGAGTGGCGTTAGCGCGGCATTAACCAGAATGCCGGGAACATGGGCCGACCCTCTCCCGGAGCGCCTCATGCTGACCGCCTTCTACGATCTTGCCGTTTCGCCGCCGACTTTCGACGCGCTGGGTTTCCTCGCGACCGCCGAGAGGAAGCGCATCGAGCTCGGCGAGCCGTCGCTCCGCATCGTCATCGTGCCGGGCCCGGACAACGGTTTCCGGAAGGACAACCTGCCGCCGCGCGACCCGAAGATCCGCATGCGGATGCTGAAGAAGGTGGTCTTCAAGCTCTGCAAGCTCCTTCCCTCCGTCGAGGAGGTGGTGCATTGCGAGACCCGGGCGGACGCGGTCGCCTTCAAGACGGGTCATGTCTTCCCGGTCGGCTATGACGAAACGCACCCGGTCATGAGCTACGGCACGAAGCTCATTACCGATGCGATCCGGGCGGGCTGCCTGCCTTTCCGCGCCGACCAGCCGGTGACGAAGAACGACCGCCTGATCGCGATCACGCTGCGTGAGGCCCGCTACTGGCCGAGCCGCAACAGCAACCTTCCCGAATGGCAGAAGGTCGGCCGTCATTTCCTGAACAAGGGCTACGACGTCGTTTTCGTGCGCGACACGGAATTCGCCACCAAGGCCCTGCCGGGCTTCCGGATCGATTCCGACGCCGCGATCTCGCTCCAGTCGCGGCTCGCGCTCTACGAGACCGCCCGGCTCAATCTCTTCGTGAATAACGGCCCGACGGCGCTCGCCATGCTGTCGGGCAACGTCGCGCTCCTCAACAGCAAGATGGAGACGGCGGACGCGCCCTGCACGCAGGCCGCCTATTTCGCCACCCAGGGCATGCCGAAGGGCGAGCAGCTTCCCCGCCCCGGCTGTCACATCCTCTGGGCGGACGACCGTGCCGAGCTGCTGATCCCGGCCGCCGAGGCCATGCTGGACGAGGCCGCCGCCGCCGCGCCGCTCACCCGCGTCGCCTAGCCCTTACCTCCCGGATAAGGGATTTCCGCCCGACAGCGGGTTCCGCTGCGTCACCTTCGGCGCGGCGTGTCCCCGCTTTGCCCAAAATGCCGCAGGCGCGCCCATTTCGGAGGCCTGCATGTTGCGCAGCGCAAGACCATGTGTTACCTAACGCGCGGCCTCGGGGGCGGGGTGTTTTTCACCGCCTCTTGGAGCCAAAATTAGCTAATGATTTCAAATGGATGGCGCGAGGCTCCGAAGCCGCCGCGCCGGTTTCCACGAAAAGCACAGGCGAGCGCCGCACGTGTCATCAGATCATCCCGTCTCCGGTGTGGCCGGCCGTTATGCGACGGCCCTTTTTGAGCTTGCGGAAGCTCAGGGCGCGCTCGATGCCGTCGCCGGCGACCTCGAGAGCATCGTGAAGATGCTGAACGAGAGCAGCGACCTCACGCGTCTCGTCCGCAGCCCGATCTTCAGCGCCGAGGAACAGAGCCGCGCCTTCGGCGCCGTGCTCGACAAGGCCGGCGCGTCGGGCCTCGTCAAGAATTTCGTCGGTCTCGTCATCAGGAACCGGCGCCTCTTCGCGCTTCCGGGCATGATCGGCGCCTACACGACGCTCCTCGCGCAGAAGCGCGGCGAGATGACGGCCGATGTCCTTTCCGCGCACCCGCTCCAGGCGGCGCAGATCGACAGCCTCAAGGCGGCGCTCAAGGCCGCCACGGGCCGCGACGTTCGTATCGTTACCAAGGTCGATGCGGCCCTTCTCGGCGGGCTCGTCGTCACGGTCGGCAGCCGGATGATCGACTCATCCCTGCGGACCAAACTCAATTCTCTCAAGATTGCCATGAAAGAGGCCTCCTGATGGACATTCAGGCTGCGGAAATTTCCGCCATCCTCAAGCAGCAGATCAAGGATTTCGGCGCGGAAGCGCAGGTTTCCGAAATCGGCCAGGTGCTTTCCGTCGGTGACGGTATCGCCCGCGTCTACGGTCTCGACAACGTCGAAGCCGGCGAAATGGTCGAGTTCCCGGGCGGCGTGCGCGGCATGGCGCTCAACCTCGAAGCCGACAATGTCGGCGTCGTGATTTTCGGTTCCGACCGGAACATCAAGGAAGGCGACACCGTCAAGCGGACGGGCTCCATCGTGGACGTTCCCGTCGGCAAGGGCCTGCTCGGCCGCGTCGTCGATCCGCTCGGCAATCCGATCGACGGCAAGGGCCCCATCGTGGGCGTGGAGCGCCGTCGCGTGGACGTCAAGGCGCCGGGCATTATCCCCCGGAAATCGGTGCATGAGCCCATGCAGACCGGCCTCAAGGCCATCGACGCGCTGATCCCGATCGGCCGCGGCCAGCGCGAGCTCATCATCGGCGACCGCCAGACCGGCAAGACCGCCATCGCCATCGACGCGATCCTCAACCAGAAGCCGCTCAACCAGGGCGACGACGAAAACCAGAAGCTCTACTGCATCTACGTCGCCATCGGCCAGAAGCGCTCGACGGTCGCGCAGATCGCGAAGACGCTGGAAGAAAACGGCGCCCTCGAATATTCGATCATCGTCGCCGCCACCGCGTCCGATCCGGCGCCGCTGCAGTTCCTGGCGCCCTTCGCCGGCTGCACCTTCGGCGAATATTTCCGCGACAACGGCATGCACGCGCTCGTGGTGTATGACGATCTCAGCAAGCAGGCCGTCGCCTATCGCCAGATGTCGCTGCTGCTGCGCCGTCCGCCGGGCCGCGAAGCCTATCCGGGCGACGTCTTCTATCTCCATTCCCGCCTGCTCGAACGCGCCGCGAAGCTCAATGAAGAGAATGGCAACGGTTCGCTGACCGCTCTGCCGATCATCGAGACGCAGGCGAACGACGTGTCGGCCTACATCCCGACCAACGTGATCTCGATCACGGACGGCCAGATCTTCCTCGAAACGGACCTCTTCTATCAGGGCATCCGTCCGGCCGTGAACGTCGGCCTGTCGGTTTCCCGCGTGGGTTCGTCGGCGCAGATCAAGGCGATGAAGCAGGTTGCCGGCAAGATCAAGGGCGAGCTTGCGCAGTACCGCGAAATGGCGGCCTTCGCGCAATTCGGTTCCGACCTCGACGCCGCGACGCAGCGCCTTCTCAATCGCGGCGCGCGCCTCACCGAACTTCTGAAGCAGGGCCAGTTCTCGCCGCTCAAGGTCGAAGAGCAGGTCGTCGTGATCTATGCCGGCGTCAACGGCTATCTCGACAAGCTGCCGGTTTCCTCGGTCGGCCGTTACGAGCAGGAACTGCTCCGCAACATCCGTTCGAACCATGCCGGCATTCTCGATGCGATCCGCAGCGAGAAGCAGATTTCCGGCGACACGGAAGCCAAGCTGAAGTCGGTGGTCGAGAATTTCTCCAAGGCGTTCGCCTGATCGACAAGAGAACGGCGAAAAGGTAAAGGCGAATGGCTAGCCTCAAGGACCTGAGAAATCGCATCGCCAGCGTGAAGGCGACGCAGAAGATCACGAAGGCGATGCAGATGGTCGCCGCCGCGAAGCTGCGCCGCGCGCAGGAAGCGGCGGAGGCCGCGCGGCCCTATGCGGAGCGCATGGACCGCGTGCTTGCGAACCTGTCGGCCGGCATGGCCGGACGGTCCGACGCGCCGGCCCTTCTCGCCGGCACGGGCAGCGACAACGTCCATCTCGTGATCGTCGCCACCGCCGATCGCGGCCTGTGCGGCGGTTTCAACTCGTCGATTTCGCGTCTCGCCCGCCAGCACATCAACAAGCTGATCGGGCAGGGCAAGACGGTGAAGATCCTCACCGTCGGCCGCAAGGGCCGCGACGCGCTGAAGCGCGATTTCGCGAACCGCATCGTGAAGTCCTACGAATTCACGGGCATCCGCCAGATCGGCTTTCAGCAGGCGGAAGATATTTCGCGCAACGTGCTCGAGCTTTTCGAGGCGGGCGAATTCGATGTCGCCACGATCTTCTATTCGAAGTTCGTGAACGTCGTGAGCCAGATACCCACCGCGCAGCAGCTCATTCCGGCCAGCGTACCGGCGGATGCGGGCAGCAGCGTCGATCTCGGCGGCGCGGTCTACGAATACGAGCCCGACGAAGCCGAAATCCTGAAGGACATTCTGCCGCGCAATCTCTCGGTGCAGATTTTCCGCGCCCTGCTTGAAAACGTGGCGGGCGAATTCGGCGCCAAGATGTCGGCGATGGACAACGCCACGCGCAATGCGGGCGACATGATTAAGAAGCTGAACATCACCTATAACCGTTCGCGGCAGGCGATGATCACCAAGGAACTGATCGAAATCATTTCGGGCGCGGAAGCCCTCTAGGACGTCCGCACGGGACGAGTCAAGGAAAGACCATGAGCAACGCAGTCGGAAAGATCGCCCAAGTCATCGGCGCCGTCGTGGACGTCACGTTCACCGACAACCTGCCCGCCATTCTGAACGCGCTCGAGACGACCAATGGCGGCAACCGCCTCGTCCTCGAGGTCGCGCAGCATCTTGGCGAGAACACGGTCCGCACCATCGCGATGGACACCACCGAGGGGCTGACCCGCGGTCAGGAAGTCCGCGACACGGGCGCCGCGATCTCGGTGCCGGTCGGCGACGGTACGCTCGGCCGCATCATCAACGTCATCGGCGAGCCGGTGGACGAAGCCGGCCCCGTGAAGCACGAAGCGCGCCGCGAAATCCACCAGGAAGCGCCCTCCTTCGTCGAGCAGTCGACGGAAGCGCAGATGCTCGTCACCGGCATCAAGGTCGTCGACCTGCTCGCGCCCTACGCGCGCGGCGGCAAGATCGGCCTGTTTGGCGGCGCCGGCGTCGGCAAGACGGTGCTCATCCAGGAACTCATCAACAACATCGCGAAAGCGCATGGCGGCTACTCGGTGTTCGCCGGCGTCGGCGAGCGTACGCGCGAGGGCAACGATCTCTATCACGAGATGATCGAGTCCGGCGTGAACAAGGACCCGAACGAGAACAACGGCGACACGACCGGTTCGAAGTGCGCCCTCGTGTTCGGCCAGATGAACGAGCCGCCGGGAGCCCGCGCCCGTGTCGCGCTGACGGGCCTCACCGTCGCCGAGCATTTCCGCGACAAGGGCCAGGACGTGCTGTTCTTCGTGGACAACATCTTCCGCTTCACGCAGGCGGGTTCCGAAGTGTCGGCCCTTCTCGGCCGTATTCCTTCGGCGGTGGGCTATCAGCCGACACTCGCCACCGACATGGGTCAGCTCCAGGAACGCATCACGACGACGACCAAGGGTTCGATCACCTCGGTGCAGGCCATTTACGTGCCCGCCGACGACTTGACCGACCCGGCGCCCGCCGCCTCGTTCGCTCACTTGGACGCGACCACCGTGCTCAACCGCGCGATCTCGGAAAAGGGCATCTATCCCGCCGTGGACCCGCTCGACTCGACCAGCCGTATTCTCGAGCCGCGCGTCGTCGGCCAGGAGCATTACGACACCGCGCGTCAGGTGCAGGAAATCCTGCAGCGCTACAAGTCGCTCCAGGACATCATCGCCATTCTCGGCATGGATGAACTCTCGGAAGAAGACAAGCTCGTCGTCGCCCGCGCCCGCAAGATCGAGCGCTTCCTTTCGCAGCCCTTCTTCGTCGCCGAAGTCTTCACCGGCACGCCCGGCGTCCTCGTCGACATCAAGGACACGATCAAGGGCTTCAAGGGTCTGTGCAACGGCGACTACGATCATCTGCCGGAAGCGGCCTTCTACATGGTCGGCACGATCGAGGACGCGGTCGCGAAGGCCGAACGCCTCGCCAAGGAAGCGGCGTAAGCCGCTTCGGATTTCGACCGGGTAAGGTGAGACAAGATGGCTGAGAAGCTGAATTTCGACCTCGTATCGCCCGAGCGGCTGCTCTTTTCGGGGCAGGTCGACATGGTGGTGATACCCGGCTCGGAAGGCGAGATGGGCATCATGGCGGGCCACGCGCCCGTCATGTCGACCCTTCGTCCCGGCATCATCAATGTCGACAATGCCGGCCAGCCGCAGCAGCGCATTTTCGTGCGCGGCGGCTTCGCCGAGGTGACGCCGGCCGGCCTCACGGTGCTGGCCGAATTCACGGTGCCGCTCGCCGAACTCGACGCCGCGGCGCTCGACCGCGAAATCGCTCACGCCAATGAAGATGTGGCGGACGCGAAGACCGACGCCAAGCGTCAGGCCGCGCAGGAAAAGCTCGACCACCTGAAGCAGCTCCGCCAGGCGCTCTGAGCGGCCGGGGCAGCCCACTCTCCCCACCCGCCCCTGGGGGCGGGTCGACAAAATTCGAGCGATAGCGAAGAATTTTTCGGGGCGGGGGCTGGACCTTGCGGCTCGCCCTCTCCCAAAGGGGGGCAGAACTCCCACAAGTCTTCTGAATTCGTCGCTTCCCGCTGCGGCAATCGGCCCTTTGCCGGGCCTTAAACCTGCCGCGCTTCCCGATTATATTGCTAGTGTCATAAATGCCGGGGCGCCCGGCCTTCGGTCCGAGAACGGGATTTGCTCATGAGCCGTCACTGGACGCTCGACGACATCAGATGGCAGGACTTCGATCCCTCGAAGGTCGATGCCGACATCCTGCGCGCCGTCAAGGCGGCCGCGATGGTCGAGTTCAACGCGCCCGATTACGTGACCTATCTCTGCAACGTCTTTTCGGACCGGCCGGACGTCAAGGAAGCGATCCATGTCTGGGGCGCGGAAGAAGTGCAGCACGGACAGGCGCTTGCGCGCTGGGCCGAGCTTGCCGATCCGGGCTTCGTCTTCGACGAGGCTTTCAGGCGTTTCCGCGAAGGCTATTCCATTCCGACCGACGCGATCGAAAGCGTGCGCGGCAGCCGCGGCGGCGAGCTGATCGCGCGCTGCGTCGTCGAGAGCGGGACCTCCTCCTATTACACTGCCATCAAGGATGCGACCGACGAGCCGGTGCTGAAACAGATCGCGACCAACATCGCGGCGGACGAGTTCCGCCACTACAAGCTCTTCTACGATCAGTTCAACGATCTCGGCGAAACGCCGCCCTCGATCCTCGACCGCATCCGCGTCGCGCTCGGCCGTGTCTCGGAAGCCGACGACGACGAACTCGCCTGCGCCTATTACGCGGCCAACACGCCCACAGACGGCAGCGTGCCTTACGAGCGCGAGCTGTTCGCCATGGCCTATGAGAAGCGCGCGCTCGGCCTCTACCGCCGCCAGCATGTCGAGCGTCTGATCTCGATGGTCGGCAAGGCCGCCGGGCTCAAGCCGCATAGCGCGCTGATGCGCGCGGTCTCGTCCCTCGCCTGGACCTATTGGCGCTTCCGCAACTGGAAACTCGCCCGCGCCGCCGTCTGATCTTCAGGACGCCGGGCCCGCCGCCGCCGCGACCTCACCCATGTCGACGCCGCCGACATAGAGCAGCGTGGTTTCGCCCGCCGCGCCTGTGTTTTCGAGCGCGGGTGCCGATGCCGCCGATGTCGAGCCGAGTGCCGCGCCGCGCTTCACCGTGTCGCCGCGCGCAACCGCGACATTGCCGAGCCCCGCGACCGTCAGCCGGTCCACCTTGCCCGTCTCCAGTATAACCACGCCGAGATAGCCCTTGAACGTGCCGGCATAGAGCACCTTCGCGTCGGCCGGGCTTTGCACCTCGCAGCGCGGCGGCACGGCGACGATGCGGCTTGCCTCGCCTGCTTTCGTATCGCGCGACCCGCCGACATATTTCGGCAGCGACTTCACCCAGACGCCGCCGACGCGCAGGCTTGCCGCGCCCTTCCCGTCGATCGTGCATTGCGGTCCGGCCGGTTCCGCCGCATGGCCGATCATGGTGTCCTTGTCGCTGTTGCCGTCGCGGTTCTTGTCCTGCCGCGTGCGCTGCTTGATGCGCTGCATCGGCAGCACGTTTTGCTGCGCGACCGCGACCGGCTCCGCCGCTTCTTCCGCCACGGCCGCCGGCGAGGCGAAGCTCGCGAGGTCGGCACAGAATTCGGCGAAGGCGCCGCCGCTCACCGGTGCGCCGGTGCCGCGCAGGCAGTCATGCAGGTCGGCGACCGCGAGGAAGGGCGGCCGCTCCAGCGGCATCGGCGTCGGATGTCCGGCGACAAGAAAATATCCGTCATGGAAAAGCGTGCCCGTCATCATGCGTGCGTCATCGTCAAGCGCGACGAGCGCGACGACGGAAAGGATCAGGATGCGGAAACTGCGGCGCATGGGGGACCTCACATCCTTCGGATGCCCGATCTGTCGTCCGGCCGCGCTGTTTGCGGCCTCGGACGGCGTACCCCGCTGCAACGCATTCTGCGGCGCAACAGCCGGTGCCGCCAAGTAAAAATTGCGCCTCTACACGAATTGTCACATTTGGAGACACAAATCGCGCTTCGCCGATGGAACCTTTAGTTCTATAAAGGTTTAGTTGTCCGGGGCACGGCACGGTTCAGGTGGTGTTATGCCTTTCTCAGCAACTCGGGACGCGGAAACATATTGGCGCAGCCGCTATGGCCTTCCGCCGGGCGAGGACAGCCGGCCCGCCTCCGGTGCCCGCCCTCGCCGCAGAAACCCTCTTCTATTTCGGTCCGTGGGCGGCATTTTCTCGCCCTGGAGTCCGCGCCGGCGCGTCTGGCTCGCGGCTTTCGCCCTTGCCGCCGGTGGAGCGGCCGTCGCCTATCTGGCCTTTCGCGACATCGATGAGCCAGTTGCCGCCGGTGCCGCCGAAACCGCGACAGGCTCTTATGCAGGCGGCGCAGGCATTGCGGGACAGGCGGCCGAGCCTGATTTCGCCGCGCTGCTCGGTGAGTTCGCGGCGGCGCGCGAGGCGAGCCTGATCGCGCTCGACGGCTATCTCCTGACCGACGGCGAGGGCTTCCGGGCCGAGTGGCTCGAAGCGACCGTGCGGCTGCAATCGGCGACGGATGCAATCGGGCGCCAGTCGGCGACATGGACCGACGGACGCAAGCTCGTTCAACTCGTGGAGATGCAGCGGATCGTCGGCCGGCTTCTCGCCGAGCAAAGCGCGGTCGCCGCCATCGTCGGCACGCCGAACCGCTATCCGGGCCTGCAGCTCTTCAACGAGGATGTGCGTCCGGCCCTCGACGAGGCGCAGGCAATCTGCGCCGAAGTGCTGACCGCGATGCTCGCGGACTCATCGCCTGAGGATGCCGTCGCCATCGATCCCGTCGCGCGCCTGCGCGGCGATCTCGACGATCTTCGCGCCGCGCTGACGAAGTACATCGCCGCCAGCGGCGAGACCGCGCAACCGGCCACCGCGAGCGCCGCCAACTTCGCCACGCTTCTCGAAACGATCGGCAATGTCCGGCGCACCGCGCCCGCCGCCGTTCAGCCGAAGATCGACAGGCTCGCTTTCCTGGTCGACACCGCCGAGAAGAAGCTCGAACGGATTTTCGCTCTCCGCGCGAGCCAGCGTTGGGACTATGCCGATTATGCGTTCCAGACGCGCACCGTGCCGCTCGCGGAAAAACTTCGCGACATCACGGCCGAATGGGAAAAGGCGGCATGAGGATTTCGAGGCCGGGGACAAGTATTTTTGCGCCGGGAGCCGAATTTATTTGTCCCCGCCGCCTTGTCCCCGCTGCGGCGGCTTCGCCGTGCGCCCGATGGGGCGCGATGAGGGCGGGGATAAGTTGCTTATCCTCCGTACACGGAGTTCGTAAAAAGCGTCACATGACATTTCTGTGACAGTTCGATGACAGTCCTGTCATTACGGCGAATAATCATCCCTTTTCCGGCACCGCCAAGGGCCCGAATTCCTTCACCAGCTGCTCGTAAACGCTGCGCTTGAAAGGCACGATCAGCTCCAGCAATTCGCCGATCGGCACCCATGCCCATTCGCTGAATTCCTGGTGCGCGTCGGCTGCAATATCGACGTCCGCATCGTCGCCGGTAAAGCGCATCGCGAACCATTTCTGCTTCTGGCCGCGATACTTTCCCTTCAATGCGATGCCGACGAGATGCGGCGGCAGTTCATAGGTGAGCCAGTCCTTCGTCTCGCCGATGATGCGTGCTTTGTCCGTACCCGTCTCTTCCTTCAACTCGCGCATTGCCGCTTCGTCCGGCGCTTCGCCTTCGTCGATGCCGCCTTGCGGCATCTGCCAGGTGAGCGCGCTGCCGGTATCCACTTCCTGGATCCGGTTGCCGACCCAGACAAGGCCGTCGCGATTGATGAGCATGATGCCGACGCATGGCCGGTAGGGCAGCGTGTCGGGCGCGACCGGCTCCCTGTTGTCGCTGTGGCGCGGCATTCTCTCTCCTGTTTTGCTTTCTATTCGCGGGCGAGCGCGGTTACCGGCACGAGAACGTAGCCTTCGTTCTTCAGCGTCTTCGCCCATTCCGCAAGCGCATCCACGGTCACGGGAAATCCGGAAGCGATACCGACGGCGCTTCCCGTCTCGCGCGACACTTTCTCCAGCGTATCGAGCGAAGTTGCAATCACCTCCGGGTTCTGCACCGGATCGACAATGCGCGTCGCCTGCACGGACGGCATCCCGCTTTCGCCCGCGAGTTGCGGCCCGAGGCTGCGCGCGGAGGCGCCGTTGTCGACATAGAGAAGTCCGCGCGCGCCGAGCGCGACCATCACGGGTTTGAACGCCGTCGCCGATGTCGTGAAGCGCGCGCCCTGATAGTTCATCACACCCGCATAGCCGGTGAAGCGGCTCATCAGCCATTCGAGGCGCGTGAGGTTTTCGTCCGGCTTCAGGCTTGTGAGCAGCGTGTAGGGGCCGGGATCGTTCTGCGGATAGCCGAAGGGCTCCATCGGCAATTCGAGCAGCACTTCATGTCCCGCCGCGCGCGCCCTGTCGATCCAGCTTTGAAGCTTGGCGCCGTAGGGCGCGAATGACAGCGTCACTTCCGGCGGCAGCACGTCGATTGCATGCGCCGTCGCGCTTTCGCTGATGCCCATGCCGCTCACCACAAGCGCGATGCGGCGATCTGGTTGCGTACCCTTCGGCAGCGGTCGCGCATAGACCTGCCATGCCTTGCGGCCGTCGCGCGCGACTTTCGGCAGCGGTCCTTGCGCCGTCTTCTCGACCAGGGCCGGATCCGGAGCGACGGCGAGCACGATCACGGCGGCCTCGGCCGCTTGAGGTTCGCTGCCGTCCGATACGCTTTCCGCGCCGACGATCTTCACTCCGGCAGCGATCTTGTCATCGATGCCCTTGTCGAGGCCGTTGTCGAGATTGCGCGCGGCGTCGAGCAGGGCCTTCTCGTCGGGGCTGAGGTCGTCGGCGTCGTCCGCCGGTTCAGGTGCGGCCGTTTCCTCCGGCGGCGCGGCGGGCGTTGCCGGGTCGGCCGGGCTTTCCGCTTTTGCGGGCTCAGCCGCTTCGACCGATTCTTCCGGCACAAGCGCGATGCGGACGACAGGTTCGCCTGCAAGCCGGTTATCGGAAAGAAGCAGCCATGCCAGCGTCCCGCCGCTGGCGAGCGCAACCAGTATGGCCGCAATCAGCAGGAGGCGCGGACGGTAACGTCCCTCGTCGTCCTCCGGCCCGCTATTGTCCGGGCCTGAGCCTGTCGCCGCTATCTTCGCCACCATGCTCGCAAATTGTCTCCGGCGGGGCTTGCGGAGTGCCTCAGTTGGCCATCGCGCTCGACGTCCTGCCGCCGCCAAGATAGGCGGCGTCCTTGCGCGCACCGTTCAGCAGATCGATGGCGTAAAGCAGCTGCTTGTCGTCTTTCTTGTCCGCCGGAACGAAGCTGTCGGAGCCCGCCATTTCGTCGCCTTCTTCGGCCGCGAGGTGGCCCGGCAGCGCGGATTCGCCGACGGCGCTCGCCTTCTTCTTTTTTTCTTCCGGCGCCGTCTGCTGGACGATGATGTCGGGGTCGATGCCCTTCGCTTGGATCGAGCGGCCGGCCGGCGTGTAGTAGCGCGCCGTGGTGAGACGCAGCGCGCCGTCCGAGCCGAGCGGAATGATCGTCTGGACGGAGCCCTTGCCGAAGGACCGTGTGCCGAGCACCGTCGCGCGGCGATGATCCTGAAGTGCGCCGGCGACGATTTCGGAGGCGCTGGCCGAGCCGCCATTCACAAGCACGATGATCGGGCGGCCATTGGTGATGTCGCCGGAGCGCGCGTTGTAACGCTGCGTGTCCTCGGGATGACGGCCGCGCGTCGAAACGATCTCGCCGCCGTCGATGAAATCGTCGCTCACCGAGATCGCCTGATCGAGCAGGCCGCCCGGGTTGTTGCGCATGTCGAGGATGAAGCCCTTGAGGCGCGACGGACCGATTTCCTTCGAGAGGTTCGAGATCGCCTGCTCAAGCAGGTCGGACGTCTGTTCGTTGAACGACGTGATGCGGATATATCCGATACCGCCCTCGCGATTGTACTTCACCGACTTGATGGTGATGACGTCGCGCGTCAGCTTCACATCGAAGGCTTCTTCCTCACCCTTGCGGACGATGGTGAGCGTGACTTCGGTGTTGACCGGCCCGCGCATCTTGTCGACCGCGTCGCTCAGGGTCATGCCGAGGATCTGCGTGCCGTCGATATGCGTGATGTAGTCGTTGGGCCGGAGGTTGGCGCGGCTCGCGGGCGTGTCGTCGATCGGCGTCACCACTTTCACGACGCCGTTTTCCATCGTCACCTCGATGCCGAGGCCGCCGAATTCGCCGCGCGTCTGCACCTGCATGTCGCGGAAGCTCTTCGGTGTCATGTAGCTCGAATGCGGATCGAGCGAGGTCAGCATGCCGTTGATGGCGTTCTCGACCAGCTTGGCGTCATCCGTCGGTTCGACGTAGTCCGCGCGCACGCGCTCGAAGACGTCGCCGAAGAGGTTGAGCTGGCGATAGGTATTGGAGTCGCCCGCGGCGTAGGCAGGCGTATCCAGGAAACCCTGCTTCACGCCCATGACGGCGGCAAAGGACAGGAACGTACCGACCGCGAAGCCAGCGAAGACGGACTTGTTCATTTAACCACGTGCCTTCTTGTCACTCATCAAC
Source organism: Parvibaculum sp. (assembly GCF_030694575.1). Classification (GTDB taxonomy): domain Bacteria; phylum Pseudomonadota; class Alphaproteobacteria; order Parvibaculales; family Parvibaculaceae; genus Parvibaculum. The sequence goes on along the minus strand of NZ_JAUYUS010000042.1, from coordinate 1,183 downwards.
AGCCAGGGGCGAGGATCGATCGGGTCGCCGTCTTTCCGGAACTCGATGTAGAGTGCCGGTCCGTGGCCCGCAATCCCGTCCCGCTGCGGCGAAATATCTTGTGCAGCCAGATCGTTCGGGGCACTCGACGTACCCATCGTCCCGACGGGTTCGCCGGCAAGGATGCTTTGACCCACAATACAGTCAATTTCTTTCATGCCCGCTAATAGCACATGGTAGCCCTCACCGACCGATATTATCAAGAGTTGCCCGTAGTGCCGGAAGGGACCCGCATAGGAGATTCTGCCGTCAAATGGGGCAACAATTTGTGCATTCGGCCGGGTTGCGAGCGTTAACCCCTGCGACCTGGCGCCGGCTGCGTCCCGGCTGCCATAGGTTTGCGTGATCGTCCCCGCCGCCGGCGGCCTTATCAGGCCCTTCGCATCCGAAAAAAGACGGGAAGAGGGCATGGCGGGCGGGGCCGAAGGCGGCCGGAGAACGGCCATCCGGGTTGGTGCGCCTTCTTCGGCCGGTTCGGCAACCTGTGGTGGCCTGACCGGCTCGGGGTCCGGCTCCCGTCTCGGTTCGGGACGGACGGCGGGCAGCCTCGCGGCGGCACCGGCTTCGAGCCGCGCGATCAGGTCGGACAGGTCCGTCGCCTGCCGCGACAGACGTTCGGCCGTCTGCTGTTCGCCCTCGGCCTCCTTTGCGAGCTTCGCCCGCGCCGCGAGCTTACGGTTGAGCAATGTCTCGAGTTCGCGGCGCTCGGCTTCAAGCGAGGTCTGTGCCGTTCCCAGCGTCTCGCGCTCGTCCAGTATGTCCTTGCGCAGCGCCGCCAGTTGCTCCAGCCGGTCGCGCAGATCGGTCGCTTCCGCCTGAAGTTCGGGCACCACCGCACCGAGCAGAAGCGCGCTCCGGATGGAGGCCAGGGCATCGTCCGGGCGGACGGCAAGTGCGGGAGGCGGGTGCCTGTCGAGCCGTGTCAGCGCCGCCAGAAGCTCGGCCATTTCATCGCGCCGGCGTTCGAGCTGCGCCGCGATCACGGCTTCGGCACCTTTCAGGCCCTGTAGCCGGTCTTCCGAGGCGGAGACATCGGCTTCGTAGGCCTGAACGCGCGCGGCCGCCTCGATGAGCTTGTCGCGGATTTCGTCCGCTTCCTTCTGTGCGGCGGCCGATTGCGCCTGCAATTCCTTCTGGCGTTCGC